>RDZD01000032.1 GCA_004293815.1 Cytophagales bacterium
TAAAATCTGTCAGCTAGACAAGTTCTAGAAACTCAATGAAAGAAGCAGTCCCGATTGTAAAAACTTGGGACTGCTTCTTTTATTTTTGGGTGGGAATATACCGGATAAAGTGATAGGGAGGACTTTTTGCTAAATTCCTAAAGATGTACTTATATCTAAAAAACCCAGTCTATTTGCAAAATGCCAAATAGACTGGGCTTTTTAATTTTAGGTTATTGCTTTAGGCATGCGCTAACTCTGGTTGCGGCAAAGTAGCAAAGGCGGCTTCAAAATCAGCTTTGATATCATCTATGTGCTCTATGCCCACTGACACGCGCAAAAGCGTGGGTGTTACCCCTGTAGAGAGTTGCTCCTCTTCGCTCAGCTGTTGGTGCGTAGTGGCCGAAGGTTGAATAATGAGGGTCTTGGCATCGCCCACATTGGCCAAATGACTTGTGAGCTTGAGACCATTCACAAAAGCAGTGGCCGTGTCGCGGTTACCTTTTATTTCAAAAGACAAAACACCCCCAAAACCATTTTGGAGATATTTTTTTGCCAAATGATGATAAGGGCTACTGGGCAGTCCTGGATAGTTTACCTTCTGAACTTTGGGATGTTTTTCCAACCAATGAGCCAAAGCAAGCGTATTTTCTACATGGCGTTGTACGCGCAAAGACAGTGTTTCGAGACCTTGCAAAAGCAAAAATGAGTTGAAGGGGCTTAAGGCTGATCCAAAATCGCGTAAGCCTTCCACACGCGCTCTGATGATGTATTGTATGTTGCCAAAAGGTCCTTTTTGACCAAATACATCATTAAAAACTAAGCCATGATAGCCCTCTGATGGTTGAGTAAACTGTGTAAATTTACCATTCCCCCAGTTGTAGTTGCCTGAATCCACAATGACACCGCCTATACTGGTTCCGTGTCCGCCAATCCATTTTGTAGCAGAAGCCACCACGACCGCTGCACCGTGCTCTATGGGTCTAAACAAATAGCCACCTGCTCCAAAAGTATTGTCTACAACTAGAGGTAAATCATATTTCTGTGCAAGCTTGGCAAAAGCCTCAAAATCAGGTATATTAAATCCTGGATTGCCTATAGTTTCTAGATAAATAGCTTTGGTGTTTTGGTCTATCAAACGTTCAAAATCTTCGGCTTTGTCTCCATCAACAAAACGGGCATCTATACCCAAACGCTTGAAGGCTACTTTGAACTGGTTGTAAGTACCGCCATACAAGAATGAGGTCGTGATGAAGTTTTGGCCTGTCTCGAGAATGTTATTGAGGGCAATGAATTGCGCTGCTTGTCCAGAGCTTACGGCCAAAGCCGCCACACCACCTTCTAAAGCAGCTACGCGCTTCTCAAAGACATCGGTGGTAGGGTTCATAATTCTGGTATAGATATTACCAAACTCTTTGAGAGCAAAAAGATTAGCACCGTGTTCAGCATTTTTGAACACATAAGAACTTGTTTGATAGATGGGCACGGCTCTTGAGCCTGTTGTGGGGTCAGCTTCTTGGCCAGCATGAAGCTGGAGAGTTTCAAAACGATAATTGGACATAGTTTGACTACTTTAGAATTGATGAATGAATAAATGAAAGATTGTTTTTGAGAGCAAAAGCTCAAGCATAGGCTCATAAGCAACTAAAGTGCTTAAAGAGCATGCAGCACTGGTTCAGAGGCCAGTGAGGAAGAGCAAAAAAGGCTTAAGAGAATTTTAACAGCAACAACAACACAAAGCTAGACTAGTAGCATGTAATGCATCAGGAAAGGTTTGCTGAAGACCAGAGTGCGCCCTAGGGCTAGAGATAACAGAGTTTTGCATGGCAATAAATTTTATGGTTATAGTTCCTAACTACATTAGGCAGGATTTAACACCTTTTGAGAGGGAATGAACCTTTCATAGGTTGTTAGTCTTTCACAGAGCCTGTTCTCTCTAGACTTCTTTATAAGCCAAAAAACTCTGATTTTTAAGCGTGTCAATGATAGATTCTTTGACACACGAAAAGGTGGAGTACCTTTTGGACACTGCAAATGTAGATGAGGCATTTTTCTCAACCAAATCTGAAGAGAATTTTTTTTGAATATATTTTGTCAAATTTTACAGGGCGGTGTTTTGTAAAGTTCTATTCTGTCTCCAAGATGTATGATTAGCAAACAAAGCCTTAGATATTTTACTAGCTAAGCCGTAGCCAAGCTACAAACAAAATAATAGGTTTTAAGTTTTATGGTGGGTTAAAGGGTGTCAAACACCGTAAAAAGCCTCTAATAGTTGCAAAATATACTTTTGGGTATTACCTTGCCGTTATTCAGATGATTAGATAGTCTCTTTTTTCAAATAGCATGTTCTCTAATGAGCCAATCAAGTATTCCCATTATCAATCAAACCCCTTCAGATGCTGTAACGGGTAAAACTCAGCGCAATATTGATAAGGAAAATAGCCGTAAGAACACCTTGTTCGTTGTGCTGACGGGAATCTTTCTGACCAATGCCCTTCTGGCCGAAATCATAGGCACTAAGATTTTTTCATTGGAAAGTGCCTTGGGCGTGCCTGCTGCGGGCATCAAACTTTGGGCAGACCATGCTCTCAATTTTGACCTCACTTGTGGGGTGGTACTATGGCCTGTAGTGTTCATAACGACTGATATCATTAACGAATACTATGGTAAATCTGGTGTGAGAAGGATTTCTTTGCTTACGGTCTTTTTCATTTCTTACGTTTTTATGATGATTTGGGTCATTACAGAGCTTCCTCCTGCCGATTTTTGGGTGGATTTACACAAACCCACCAATATCAATGAGGCTTTCAATAGTATTTTTCTGCAAAGTTTAGGTATCATTATTGGCTCTATCACCGCGTTTTTGATAGGTCAGGCACTTGATGTAATTGCTTTTCAGTGGCTTAGAAAGTTTACAGGTAGTAAAAATATTTGGCTCCGTGCCACAGGCTCTACGCTTTTTTCTCAGCTCATAGACAGCTTTGTGGTATTGGGAATCGCGTTTTATTTGTTTGGCGAGCCACGATGGGAGCTTTCGCAACTGCTTTCGGTGGGTGTAGTAAACTATATCTACAAGTTTTCTGTAGCGATATGTCTTACTCCAGTGCTTTATGGAGCACATTACCTCATAGACCATTATCTGGGCAAAGAAAATGCTGAAAGAATGATAGAAGAGGCCAGTCAAAGCTCCTTTGTGTCCTCTTAGCCTTTTGGTCATGATCTGTTTTTTTTAATTCGATGTTCATGAAAGTGTATTTCGGTTAGTCTTGCCAGAAAATTTGATGCATGCATAAAAGCAATAGTTCTGTTTTGGATTCAGAGCAAAACGAAAACACTCAGAACTTGCTAGTTTTTGATGTTCAAAATAGAATTGAGTTTTAACTTATATGCTAAGCCACCGATATTTTATTTAACTTACGGGCTTTAAGTCTTTAGCAGGAAGGAAAATGTCTATAGCGAAAACTTTTGGTGGGAGCGTGCTCGGTGTGAATGCCCGCATCATTACGGTAGAGGTAAATGTGCTCTCTGGCACTCGTCTTTTTATTGTGGGGCTGCCTGATAGCGCGGTTAAGGAGAGCGAACAGCGCGTGGAATCTGCCATCAAACATTATGGTTTCAAGTTGCCGCGTCAAAAAACGGTCATCAATCTAGCACCAGCTGATGTTAAAAAAGAAGGCTCCGCTTATGATCTGCCCATTGCTTTAGGAATTTTGCAAGCCTCCGATCAGATGCATGCACGTGATTTGGAGCAATATGTTGTTCTGGGTGAGCTGGCTCTGGACGGCAAGTTACGCCCTATCAAGGGGGTACTACCAATAGCCATAGAGGCTAGAAAAGAGGGTTTTAAGGGTTTTATTTTGCCCAAAGAAAACGCTGTAGAAGCTGCTATTGTCAATAACCTAGACATTATTGGTGTAGAAAACTTGATTGAGGCCGTAGAGTACTTGGAAGGCAACTCATCGATTAAGCCCTTGCAATACGATACCAGAGAGTTATTTGCCTTGCATCAAAACGATTATGATACAGATTTTGCAGATGTTCAGGGGCAAGAAAACATCAAAAGAGCCTTAGAAATAGCTGCCGCAGGAGGGCATAATGTCATTATGATAGGGCCGCCCGGTGCAGGCAAAACCATGTTGGCTAAACGTTTTCCAAGTATTTTACCTCCCTTGAGCCTTTTGGAAGCTCTCGAAACCACCAAGATACACTCTGTGGCGGGCAAGCTAGGCAGTGGCGCGTCTTTGATTGCCACAAGGCCCTACCGCTCACCTCACCACACTATCAGCGATGTGGCCTTGGTAGGTGGGGGAGGCAATCCTCAGCCTGGCGAAATCTCACTGGCACATAACGGCGTATTATTTTTGGATGAGCTTCCTGAGTTTAAAAGAACTGTTCTAGAAGTGCTTAGGCAGCCTTTGGAGGAAAGGCGCGTAACCATTTCCCGCGCCAAAAATTCAGTAGATTTTCCAGCAAGCTTCATTCTTCTTGCTAGTATGAATCCCTGTCCTTGCGGCTATTTTAACCATCCCGAAAAGGCTTGTGTATGCCCTAACGGCAGTGTACAGCGGTATATGAATAAAGTGAGTGGCCCTTTACTAGACCGGATAGATTTGCACGTAGAGGTTACACCTGTGTCTTTTGACCAGATGACAGCCAACCAAAGAACCGTAAGCAGTGCAGAAATTAGAAATCGAGTCATTAAGGCCAGACAAATTCAAGATAGACGCTTTAAAGACATGGAAGGCATTTACGCCAACGCTATGATGCCCTCACAAATGGTCAAAAAAGTGTGTAATTTGAATCAAGAAAGCAAGCAAAAACTTAAGCTTGCCATGGAAAAATTTGGGCTTTCGGCACGTGCCTACGACCGTATTTTGAAAGTGGCTCGCACGATTGCTGATTTAGAGGGGTCTCCTGAGCTTCTCACAGACCACATCAGCGAGGCTATTTTGTATAGAAGCCTAGATCGTAGTGAATGGGGAAGTCAATAATGGGCTGTCTGTATTTGGCTAGTCTATTTGATACACGATTTTATACATATCTGGCAGCGGGGCATCACCTTTCAATCCATAGTCACTGATTACGTAGGTTCGCTTAGTGGTATAAATAACAGTCTTTGAGCTTGGCTGATCCACATGCTCAACCTTGTAATGAGATTTTAGCTTATTTAGATCTGAAGTTTGTACTAATTTTAGCAGAGTTGCCATTTTCGCCTTACTGAGCTGGTATAAGGAATCTTTATAAGCTGGATTATAGTATGATTTTACACAAAGGCTGGTATCTTTTAAAAAATCAATTTTGGCATCGATTGACGGAAAATTGTCCGATTCAACACCAAATGCGCTCAAATTCATCTCAATTTTAAGAACGACTTCTGAGCTTGTTCTTGGTGGCATATTGTTGGATGTCAAATTTGTCCACGCTAAGAAAAGCAATAAGAGGAACAAGTGCCGTGTCATGTTAAAAAGGTCTGATTTTCTATATAAAATTTAAGCAAGATAACTAAAAAAAAATCGCTATCGCTCTGCATTTTAGATGCGAGACCAAAACTAATTAATTTTCAGAGCAATTTTTAAATGAATCCAAAGTGTTTTGACAAGGCCGAAATGAGATTTTAGAATTCTAAAACGCTCTAGCAGAGAAGCTTTTTTACGTTTGGAGGAGAGTCCCCCCGCTGCAAAATGACAGAGATCCTCTCCCACATACAAGCTCTGATGAACGTTGCGCAGCGAACGCAGACACCAGTCTATGTCGCCTGCTAGTACCCAACGCAAATCGTATAGCTCAGCCGCCGCTCGGCGTAAAATCATAGACTGATGACAAACGATCATGCCTTGTTCAAAGCTCTGCCAGCTAAGCGTGTGCGGCGTTTTTTTGTGCCAAGCGCGTAAGCTACCGTCGGTTTGTACCACTTTAGCTTCGCCATAAATCAAATCTTGATTTTGATAATTTTTAAAGGCTCTTTCCAAGGTTTGGGGTGTGGGAATGATGTCACCAGCATGTAAAAACCACACAAATTCGCCAGTGGATAATTTTAGCCCTTTGTTCATGGCATCGTACAAATTCTTATCTTTTTCCGACACCCAAGTTTGTATACGCGAGGAGTATTGTCTAATGACTTCTGGGGTTTGGTCAGTAGAAAGGCCATCTACCACCACATACTCGATATTGGGGTAGGTCTGAGCCTGCACGCTTTGGATAGTTTTTGCTAGAGCCTGAGGCGCATTTCTCACCACGGTGATAATAGAAATCAAAGGTTGAGACACTGTCTAAACTTTAAGAGCTTGTAAATAAGATTTTATGCTCGCCTCAAGACCCATAAACAGCGCGTCGCAGACTAGTGCATGTCCAATAGAAACCTCAAGCAAATGTGGAACATTCTGCTTAAAAAAAGCTAGATTTTGTGTGTCTAAGTCGTGTCCAGCATTGATGCCTAGTCCTAAGCTGTTGGCCAGTTTTGCAGATTCGGTATAAGGCTGTACAGCTTTGTGAGGATCCTGTAAAAAGCCATGAGCATAAGCTTCTGTGTAAAGCTCTATGCGATCTGTGCCCACTAGCGCAGCTCCTTCTATAAATTTGGGCTGGGGATCAATAAAAATAGAACTTCTCACGCCTAGACTTTTGAGTTCTGCAATCACTTCTTGCAGGTAAATGCGATGCGTGATTGTATCCCAACCTGCATTTGAAGTGAGTACTGCATCGCCGTCAGGTACTAGAGTGGCTTGCTTGGGCTTTAGTGTTCTGACCAGCTCCATGAAACGCCCTTTTTGAGGATTGCCTTCAATGTTGAGTTCGGTGGTAATAAAAGGCATGATTTCAAGAACATCTTGATAGCGTATGTGGCGTTCGTCGGGGCGAGGGTGAACGGTAATGCCTTCTGCACCAAATTGTTGACATAATTTAGTACAGGAAACTAAATCTGGATTGTTGCCGCCTCGTGCATTGCGTAGAGTGGCAAATTTATTGATATTAACGCTTAGTTTAGTCATTTTTTACTTTGGTTTACTTTCCGCCAAGGCTCTTCCATTGAGCTTTAAAGCCCTGTGAGAATTTTTTAGCGGCCTCGCCTTTTGGCAGAACATATTTTAGCAATACATCCTTTGCTTTGAGAGATTTATTAAACTCTTTAGCAGCAATCTGCTCACCTGCACGGTAGAGGTCATAAACATTGGATGTTTTATTGACGAGTGTGTTGAGTATTTGCAGCGTAGATTTAAGATCACTACGGCAAATTTCAGCAGCACAGAACTGCATACACTCTGCATTAGCATTCTGGGCGAGCCACTCAGGCAATGGCAAATGAACGAGATTAAAGCGGGTTTTGAGCTGTCTCTCTACAAACCATAAATCTGCTTTTTGATAAAGCCCAAGTGTGTTGGCATGAGTGTTTTGTTTGATGCTAAGCAAAGCTTTGGTCATAATATCTTGATAATCTGCTGCATCTAGGTGCTCAGCGCGTAAGTTTTCAATATCTTTGGTGTTGGGCGCACAGTCTTTATTCTGTTTGGCCTGTGCGAGAGCTTTGTCTAAGTTTTGCACTGCTAAATCAAACTGCTTGGATTCAATATGCTTACGCGAAGTGGCTACCTGAGCGAGTAGTTCTTGTTCCATGCGTTCGCAATATTTTTTAGCTATACTGGCTTCCAATTCTTTAAACTCTCGGGCAGTGTTGGCAGAGGGCTGTATACCATTTTGTTGACCAATTTGCAAAATGGATTGGGTTTTTCGCATAGCGGCTTCTAAAGTAGCTGTTTTAGAAGCCATTTCGCGCATGGTTGGCAATTCTTTTTGAATGAGTTTATCATAAGCCTGCACCATACCGTCACGTGCTTGTGTGGCTAGTTTGGTAAAGTCTGTTGCTGTGATTGTGCCTGATACGGCATTTTTAGCTGCACTAAGGCACTCAATTTCTTTGGCATAATCTTGCACGTCTTGCGCTTGTTTGGCAATGCCTGTGTGTGCCTGAAAGCTCAAACGCTGGCATTTGACGTTAGACTCGTTACGAAATTGTACGTCTTTGAGGGTTTGCGCCAAACGAATAGATTTGAGTGCGTCTTCATAGCCCTTGCTGCTAAGGGCTTTGCTGGCCATATTGAGAAGGTCTTCGTAAATAAGCGTAGGCTCGGTACCTAAACTATTGAGCTTGTTTTGGCGAATTTTTTGAGCATTCTTCTGAGCAAAATCATTGGCTGCCAAAAGCTGTTCTGCTGCCGCTTCAGTTTGGCCAGCTTTGCGTTTTTGGGCTGCATTTTCCAAATAGTTATTGTATTGGGCTTCGTTGGCTGTTTGCTGCAAGTCTTGATAAGTTGGAGAGGGGGTAATTTCGTCATACTGCTTATCTAAAACATCGGCATCTGCTATGAGTTGCGTGGCTTTGCTGAAGTTTTTGGTTTGCATTAGCTTAGAAGCTTGAGAAAGATGCGCATTGTAAAGTTCCTGTAGGAGCTTTTTATAGACACCAAGGTCTTTAATTTCCTCTTCATTGCCTTCTCTGAATGCCTGCGCTTGTTTAAAATGATCTGCCGCGGCTATAAAGTCATTGGCGGTAGTGGCTTGCTTGCCTTTTTCCAAAAACTCATTATACTGAGCCGTTTTTACAGCAGAAATGGCTGCCAACACTTTATCATCGCACTTTTCTTGCAGCATGTTCTGCGCACAAATTTGTGTAGCGATGGTCAAATCGTTGAGCGCGTCGCTGTACTTTTTCTGATTTCTGAGCACTTCGGAGCGGCTGAGAGCTGCACCAAAAAGGTCTTTATAGGCATCAATCAGAATACTATAATCTGGAATATTTTGTTTGTTTTGACTCAAGAACTCTTTGGCTTCGCCAATCATAGTGGCGGCAGTATTAAGGTTTTGAGCAAAAATTTCTTCACGTACCTGCATCACCAAATACTCCATTTTACCGCTGGCTGCCTGAACTACTTTTTCTTGAATTTCGTTGCGGCAGTTGCGATAACCGTATATTTTTTCACAAATTTGGCTGGCTTTTTCATATTCTTTGAGCGACTTATCAAACTCTAAGTCACGAAATTCTTTGTTGCCTTTATTCACGTGGTAGGCTACAATGTCGCTGTAAAGATCATTAATAAAGCTTTCGGCCTGATAGTCTACCTCTGTATTTCGGCGGGTATAATCCAGTTTGCGTTCTGCTGCATCAAAATCACCATTCATGTAGGCAATACGCGCTAGCTGAAAGTGCGCCAGTGCAAAGTTTTCTTTTTGCTGTATGGCTTTCTGAAACATCTGTGAGGCGGCGTTTTCTTGGCCGTTATTGAGATGCGTCATGCCTTGTTGGTAATACAACTCATGTATGTTCTGCTTAGTGGACTCTAAGCTGCTTTTTTTATCGTTGAGTTGCTGCTGGAGCTGGGCATATTCTGCTTGAAAACCAATGGGATCATAGGTGTTTAAATCCAAGTCCTTTGAAAAGCGTTGGAGGTTTTGTATTTGTCTTTCCAAAAAAACGAGTTCTCTTTGGTTGGTCTCGAGTTTGGCAGGATCCGCAAAGCTGACATTTTGGAGTTTTGTGCGGAGGTTGGCCATGCCAATTTTTTGTTCGTAATAGGTGTCAATAAGGCCAGTAATAAAGTCAAAGTGCTCTTTGGCTGCAGCATTATAGCCAATGCTAAGCTTTTGCAGCTTAATTTTTATTTTGTTGAGCTCAGCCTCGCCCTCTACAAAAGGAATAAAGGTTACAAAAACGCCTTGGTCATTGGCAGGTGAATTATTGAAGACTTTAAGTATGGACTCCGATGTGCCCACGTCTTTCTTAGCCTCAAAAGAATAAATTGTAGGCACAAGAAAGTTGCTGATATTGAAGCCTCTATAAGATGTTTCTCCTTTTACCTCTAGGGGTTTGAGCTGTATTTTGGCTTCGTAGCTAATGCCAGCTCGGCCTTCCAACGCCACCCTCACATATTTCTCGAGCGATATGACCAGTTCTACTGTATTGAGAGGCTTTCCGTTACTTTGAGCAAGTCTGTTTAAGATATCATTGAGATAGGTATTGTTGGCAAGATTATACTTTACCAAGAAAGTTTCTTTGTCTGTATTTTCAGACATGGCGGTTTGTGCCCACAAGGGTAACACACATAAACTCAAAACCAAGGCACTTAAAAACTTCATAAGCGGAACAAATAGCTTAATTCTAGATGATTTTTTGTAGGATAATAACTTTTTTTTATCAAAGTACAGGGTTGTTACTTGATTGGTGTTATAGGCTATAAACACTCAGATTGCATTATTTTTTGGTATTTTTATTAGGGGGTTAGGACTTAAGGGTAAAAGACTCGCAGAATTTTCCGAAAATAGGCATTTGGTCAAGCTCCAAGCTCTGGCCAATAGATTTGATTTTTTCAAGTTCTATTAGCAAAACTGTGTGCTCCAGAGCATTGCTCTGACTATCAATAAAAAATATGAGTTTAAGCATTTTGATTAGAAAATAGGGGGCATTCATGGCTACAACATTCCATTCCATTTGGCTCAAATCTTCTTTTAGTAGGAGTTCCTTAACCTCTACCTGTTTGTTTAAAGAAAAATTGACAATTTCTTTAAGGGCATCATAGAGCATATCTTCTAAGTCGTCAAAGCCGCCCATGACCACAGAAAAGGCCGTAAAAGCTAAATCTGTACGCGCCAAACTACGACGACGTGTTAGAAATTTAAGTTTGTGTTCAAGGCTAAGCTCCTCAAAAATACTAACTTTACCATTAGCCAAGGCAATACCAATAGCAGGTGAAATAAGCACAACAGCGAGAATGTCTTGAATAGGAATCAATTGCAGTGACTCATTAACATCTGCCAAAACACCCCTAACCATTATCAATTTTTGTTCTACGACACTGTCTAAGAGAAGCGTATTGATTTCTATATCGTTTAGCATAGAGCTTATTCTGACATTTGAATAAAGGACAGATTCTAGTAATCAAATAACGTACAATTTTTTACAAATATAAAAAAATAGCGCAAAAAAACCAAGATAATAGCTTAAAAAGGCTTCAAAGTTTGTCTTTTTCTTAATTAGATAGGATTAAAATCAGAGACTTCGCGCCATCAATTTTACAATTGCCTTTATCGGATAATCTTCAACAATCGTCGGTATTTATGATGTATTAGGCTAAATTTATGAGAATATTATCAAATAAAGTCAAAAATTTGTTTATTGCATTGCAAAAGAAAAGCAAGACACAGGCGCAAGTAAACCATGAGGAATTTAAAAAAGTGGATCAATACTCTCTTTGATGCACCAGGGCTTAATAAAATATCAGGCTTAGTGGTATTCATTAGCATTATTTTTTTGTTAATGATCACGGGACTGTGGTTTTTTGAGCATGAGTCTTTTTGGGACGCTGCTTGGCATGCTTGGCAAACTATGACCACAGTGGGTTATGGTGACATGCCCGCTCAAACTGCTGGTGGCAAAATTGTTATTGTAGGCTTTGGCACAATGGGCATAGCACTTTTGGGTGCGCTTTTTTCTGCTCTTTTCGATTATCGTCAATCGTTTATTAATCAAAAACTGTTTGGTTTTATGGAAAATCCAATCAAAGGGGGGTATGTCATTTTTAACTTTCCTGGTGATTATAAAATGCTCAAAATCATACGTGAACTGCGTTCTTATGAGCCAGAAGTAGGCATTTGTATTGTGGACAGTATTTTAGAAAAATTGCCCGAAAAAATCGCATTATTGCCCAATATTCACTTTGTGAAAGGCGAGATTTTGGATAAAGACACCTATCAACGCGCTGGCATAGCCAATAACGAAGCGGTAGTCGTTTTTCCGTCTACGCCTGGCCAGCCAAGTTCAGACGGCATTACACAAATGACTGTGTCGCTCATTAATAAATTCACAAAGAACAAAACCAGAGTGATTTATGTCTTGGTAGACCCTCGAAACTCTTGGATGTTTGAAGATTTGGCATGTACCAGAGTGTTTGAAAGCTTTGAGATACTGGCCATTGTGCAAGAATGTCAAGATGTTTATTCTGCAAGTGTGGCCGAAGATTTGCTCCTTAATAGCGGAGGGGCCAATATTAAGAGCGTGCGTCCTCAAAAAATTGTGGGTTGGAGTTGGTATGACTTTGTACACAAAACGCTTGAGCTAAATAAAAGAGCTGCTAAGGGATGTAATCCGTTGGCTATTATCAGAGACCATGAAAATATATTATGTCCTGCAAGCACAGAAAAAATACTAGCAAGTGATATGCTTTCAATTGTCGCTTTTAATGACTTTGAGTGGAGTAAATTTGAATCAGAACTTTTAACTGTTTGATATTTTAGCATTTAATTTGGTCAGGTAGTAATGCTCAAAAAAATATATAGCAAACTGGTGCTGTACTTTCTCCTGATAGGGATAGTACCTTTAGTTGTGCTTACCTTTTTGGGCGGTCAAAATACCAGCTCTATTCTCAATCAAAAAGTAACAGACCAATTGCTTTCGGTTCGCGAGGTCAAAAAGCGACAACTAAGAGAGTATTTTAAAAATTTAGAGCATGAAATAACCTTTTTATCTGAAAGCAAATTTGTCTTGGAGGCCTTCAAAGACCTCAAAGATGGCTTCATGGGCACTCAGTGGAAAGTAGAAGAACTGGAGAACATGCGAGCGGATTTGAGAAAGTACTATACCTCTGAGTTTGTCAAGAAAATACATCTTTCTCCATCCGAAAAGCCCGACTCTATTGTGCTGGAGGCTTTTCCTAGCTTGGACAGAAGTATCTATTTTCAGTGGCTCTATCTTTGTGATACCACCAATACGCATCTGAATACACCTTTTAATGAGGCTCAAGAAAAACACATTTCAGGTTTGGCCGACTTCGTGAATAAATTTTCACATTACGACTTGTTTCTGGTGGACAACACCAGCGGGTTTGTATTGTTCTCTTTGCTCAAAGAAATAGATTTTGGAGCTAACCTTCGCACTGGTAAGCTCGCTAAAACCGCTCTGGGTGATGCATTCCGAAAAACCCAAGCCGCAAGCAGCCCCAATACGGTTGTTTTGACCGACTTCACAACTTATTTGCCTTCTTTCCGCTTTCCTGCCATGTTTGTGGCTGCCCCCATATTTGACGGCACGCGGAATGTAGGGACTGTCATACTGCAAATACCAGTTTCGGATATCAACAACATTATGACTGGCTCAAATGGCTGGCAATCTGACGGCTTAGGAACATCTGGCGAATGTTATCTGGTGGGTAATGATTACAAAATGAGAAGTGATTCTAGATTTTTGCTGCAAAGCAAAAAGAATTTTTTGGACTCCGCCCGCCAGCAAGGCGCGGAGCCTGATCTGATAGACAAAATGAATTTTTATAACACCTCAATCCTTTTTCAGAAAGTTCAAACCAAGTCTGTGGATCGCGCTCTAAAAGGGCATTCAGACACTAAAGTGATTAAGAACTATCAGAATAACAATGTCTTGAGTTCTTACTCCCCCGTTGAAATTGAGGGGTTGAACTGGGTGATGGTGGCAGAAATCAGTTTAGAAGAGTTCCATAAACCTGTTGATATGTTTAACCGACGTGTGTTCATGTGGGTATGGCTAGTCATTTTGGTTATTATTCTGATTGTTAGAACCATTGCGGCGGGTTTTTCCAAGCCTATACTTGCACTTGTCAAAGGCACAGAAGCTATAGGGCAAGGTGATCTCAGTGTGCGTGTTCTGGCCAGTACCTCTGATGAGATAGGAACTCTAACAGACTCTTTCAATAAAATGGCCGCGGATCTGCAAGTGAAACAAGAAGAAATTCAACAGCAGAAAACAGCCATAGAAAGCCGAAACAAGCAAATACAGAATGCTTACAACAAAATTAGGAGCAGTATACAGTATGCTAGGCGGATTCAAGACGCGCTTTTGCCTCAAATGAACCTTATCAAGATGCATCTGCCTGACTCTTTTGTGATGTATAAGCCTCGCGATATTGTTTCTGGTGACTTTTATTGGTTTACCAAAACAGAAGACCACAAATTGATAGTTGCGGCTGTAGACTGTACTGGACATGGCGTACCAGGAGCTTTTATGTCTATGCTGGGCGATGCGTATTTGAGTCAAATCATACACGGACGACGAATCACAGAGGCAGACAATATATTGAATGCTTTGCATATAGCGGTATCAGATGGTCTTAAGCAGCAAGAAACTGACAACCGAGATGGCATGGACTTGGCTCTATGCGTCATAGACACTCAAGAACGTAAACTTACTTTTGCGGGTGCTAAAAACCCTCTTGTTTACGTCAAAAACCAAGAACTTAATCTTGTCAAAGGCCATCTTATGCCTATAGGGGGCGCGAGTACACCCGAAGAGCACAGTAGAGTATTTGTATCTCAAGAAATTCTTTTAGAAGACGAGCCTACCCCTTTCTATATTTTTTCGGATGGTTACCAAGATCAGTTTGGCGGTGAAAAAAACCGAAAATTTATGATAAGAAGGTTTAAAGAATTAATTTTGGCCAACTATCATTTGCCTATGGAAGAGCAACAAGATGTTTATGAGCTGGCCATAGAAAAATGGATGTCTGGACATGAGCAAATAGACGATATTCTGGTAATTGGCTTTAAGATTTAAACAAAACAGACCCAAAAAACGTGCGCGAAACAGAAGTTTTTTTAGGATTGGGCAGTAATTTAGGTAATAGAGCCTTCTTTTTGGCCAAAGCCATAGAAAAGCTACAAGCCATGAAGATAGAGATTTTAGCCTCGTCTGCCGTTTATGAAACTGAACCTTGGGGCAGTGTGTCGCAGCCTAATTATCTCAACATGGTGGTTCAAATCACCTCCCCCTTTTCGCCTGAAGAGCTTCTTGACATTACCCAAAAAATTGAGCTAAGCATGGGACGTACTAGGCTCAAAAAGTGGTCAGCACGAACTATAGACATTGATCTGTTGTATTTTGGGCAGATTCAGCTGCAAACTGAGCATCTCACGCTGCCCCATCCCTCACTTCACAAAAGACGTTTTGTGTTGGTGCCGCTGGCTGAAATAGCCCCTAGATTTAAGTGTAAAAGTTTATTTTATAGCAATTTAGAGCTTCTTGCTCAATGCGACGACTTACTCCCCGTTTGGCGTTATGAGCAGACTTTAGAAGAGCTTATAGGTGCACACAACGGCACAGAACCTATACTTTGTTGTGACAGAAAAGCAGTCTAATCCAGCCAGAATCATAAAAACCGCGCTTGGATATCAGGTGTGGGCATACGGCAAGCGTCGCGCTTCCCAAAAATTTTGTAGCGATTTCTAGCGATGATATCGTAAAAAAAATCGCGTATAAAAGCAGGAACTATTTTTAAAAGCAAAGCGGCACGCCAAATACCACCCAAATCTTGAAAAAGCGATAAGGCAGCATCTGATTTGACAAGTAAATTGCTCTCACGTAAATAAATGAACGTGCTAAAGTTTTGTGTGTCAAAATGATATTGGCGAAGGAGAGTTTGCCCAAATTCAGACTGTAGGGACGCAAAATGAATCCTTTTTTGTTTGTCATGGTCTATGATAAAGTTTACAAGGCCATTGCAGGCATTGCAAACGCCATCAAAAAGCAAAATATGTGATTTGGGATACATTTTTAAGAGGGATTAAATTATCTCAAAGCCATAGTAAGTGAGTATTTTATTTCTTGATTAAGCTCAATCTTGCTCACACTGAGCCAAAGTTCTATGGCTTGTCGGTCTTTTCGGAACGCCTGTATAGTAGAAAATGACACACTGAGTTTATCTTCGCGTGCGTGCTTGGCCAAGTTCTGTAAACTGGGAATAAGCCTAGAAACAGGCAGCCCCTTAACTTCGTTTTTAGAAAAACCAAACACCACAATGCTGTTGCTGTTGAGCATTTCTATGATACCATTTTCGTTGGTGATAATAACTGCACAAGAATTATCCTCCACAAAGTGAGCCTGAACTTCCAACTGCGCTTTTGTACCTTCCAGTTGCTTTTCTAGTTCTTCGCGTGTGGCCAAGAGTTCTTCGGTATTCTGACGCAGCTCCTCTTCCTGGGCATTCATTCGCTCGGCACTTTCTCTGGTTTCTTGTAGCAAACGCGATGTTTTTTGAGCATTGAGTACATTGCCCAACACAGAAGCCAATATTTCACCCACTCGTTCCAACAAAATCAACTTGCGTTCATCCATTAACTCGATAGAAGCTAGCTCCATCACGCCCAAAAGCGTATTTTGGTTTTTAATAGGCACAAGAGCTAAAGAACTTGGCACAGCCTCGCCCAGACCAGACGCTAGTTCAAGATAAAGCGGAGGCAAATCAGTTATATAAAGGAGTTCACCGTCGCGGGCTACTTCACCAATCAAGCCTTCGCCCTTTTCCAACTCTTTAGTAATCATTTTTTTGCGGCCGTAAGCATAACAAGCCGTCATAACAAGAGTGTCGTTTTCAGACAATATAAAAATGCCACCTTGCTGACAGCCCACATAAGTTACAATTTGCTCTAGAATGGCTTCACAAAGCAAGTTCGTATTATCGTTATGAAGGCGTGAAGTATCGGCAATAAGGGCAGTCCCTTGGGCTATCCAATTGCGTTTTTTCTCTTGTTCTGCCACATTTCTAAGGCTCACCCTCATTTGCGTGAGAGCTTCTCCTATTTCGCCATTGTTGAAGAATGTACTCACCTCGTCTTCAAAATTGCCGTTTTTAACTTCATTGGCAAAGTTCTTAATTCCACGAAGCTGTTCGCTAAGTTGCTCTATGTCTAAAATAATATCATTAAACTCGTTGCGCGTATGTATAGTTTGGGTGGGTAAATTTCCTTTTTTGAGTGTACTGATGTAATTTCGTACCAGTTCTATGTTCTCCACCAAAGAAGAAAGCGCATTGCGACTCCAATAAAGAGCCACCCCCGTAACTATCAAAAAGAAAATTCCAAATTGCCAATAAAGGCTTTTGATTTGCTCGCTTAAACTCAGCAATTGCAAACGGGATTTGGCTTGGTAAGCGTCTGCAAGCTCGTCACAGTTGCTACTCACACGATGACAAATAGGCAATAAAACATTGATTAAAAAACTCTTTCTTTGCTCAATTGTTACGTCATCGAGATTATTGATTTCGTATCTAAACTTATTGTAGTCTGTTTCTATACTCGTTACTTTAGGGTCGGTGTTGGTATTTGTAGCCAAAGTGGCTATTTGCAGAGCCATCACATGCTCCTTGGCTTGAGTTTCTGCATGATCGAGGGCGCGATTGAGGTATATTTCCTGACCTATGGCTATAAAAATAGAAATTTGGGACATACTGTAGCTCATAGCAGAAGCTGTTTGGTCAGCATGGTACTCTATGGCTTGATATTGCTCTTGAATAATGGTTTCTTCTTTAAAAAGAATTGCAATGCTGAAAGCGGCATAAGCCAAAGAAAAACCAATACAAGAAATCATAACCCAAAAAGCTATGCGGAGTTTACCTTGCAACTTATAAGGCGATACTTTTTCGCTTACCTCCACCACTTGCTGGCTCACTTGCTGCGCCATCTGCTGGGCTGCTTGTGCGGCTTGCAAGCCAATTTTAGGACTGTTGGGTTTCATAAATTTGATTTCCAAGAGCAATAAAGATAAATCCTTTGATGAGATGTTGGAAAAGTTGTGGCCTAAAAAGGCTTGTAACATTGATAAAAGCCTTTTCAAAGCGGAAAGTTAAGCTATTTTTTTTATAAACTTATTCCAGCGTCTTATAAAAATATTTTTCAGAACAGACTACTGCTTATTTGTGCGCCGTGAGTTCAAAATAAAGATGTTTTGGATAAGCATACAGATAAAACTTGGAAATTTCTGTTTGTTTATTTTTATTTGAAACACAAATTTATAGCCGCCCAAAGCTGCAACACAAATACAATATGATTTTTAAACGCGACATACTAGGGCAAATTATCTGGCTCAAAAGGCTTGTGATAGGTTTGGTAGGGATTATCACTTACACCCGATTTTATAAAGTAAACAAAGTGGCTATTAATGGGATAGAAATTCTAAATAAATTACCCAATCAAAATGTGCTTTTTGTATCCAATCACCAAACCTATTTTGCGGACGTGATGGTCATGTATCATATTTTTTGCCGACTCAAAAACAAGTTTGATCAATACAAAAAGTCATGGACTTATCTCCTCAGCCCTCGTACCGAAAGCTTTTTTATAGCAGCAGAAGAAACTATGCATAAAGGCGGTCTTATTCCTAAAGTACTCGCGTATGCGGGTGCTATCACCGTAAAAAGAAGCTGGCGAAGTGAGGGCAAAAACGTGGCTAGAGAGTTAGACACCGCGGGTGTAGACAAAATCCATTTAGCTCTAAAAAGCGGCTGGGTTATCAGTTTCCCTCAGGGAACTACCAGTCCATACGCGCCCATACGTAAAGGCACAGCACATCTCATCAAAGATAACAAGCCTCTTGTAGTACCTGTAGTGATAGATGGCTTTCGCCGAGCATTTGACAAAAAGGGCATGAAATATAAAAAAAAGGGCACTACATTACAAATTCGCTTTAAAGAACCCCTACAACTCAACTACGAAGAAGATAACCAAACAATCATAGAGCTTGTCAAACAGGCTATAGAACAAGAAGATACTATGCTAGAATATAAACAAATGACTAAAAAATAAATGATATACGCTTAAGCTTTGATAAGGAAAGCTGTTGCTACGCAAACAAAAATGTGCTTTTTATAAAAGTAACTGAACAAAGAAACTGATAAATACGTTTCTTTGTTGTAGTATTTTTTTACACACAAAAATATCTTAATCATGCTGCTGCACAGAAATATTGTTTGGTTGCCATTATGTTTAGCTTTGCTTTTAATGCTTGCTTTTAGTGGCTCATTTGGTCTCAAAGCCCAAGGACATTTTACAATTGGCCCAAGAATGGGTATTCCTAGCGGCGAGTTTGCTCAAAATGTGGACAGAACAGGCTTTGGCATTGGCGCATCTGGCCTCTTTCCTATTGGTGGAAACAAATCACCTCTTTTGATAGGCGGCGAAGCGCAATACATGCTTTATGGACGCAACACCATTGTACGTGAGAATACATTTTTTGGACTCACACAACGC
Source organism: Cytophagales bacterium (assembly GCA_004293815.1). Classification (GTDB taxonomy): domain Bacteria; phylum Bacteroidota; class Bacteroidia; order Cytophagales; family Bernardetiaceae; genus RDZD01. Next base: position 19,012 of record RDZD01000032.1, read on the forward strand.
TACCGAATAGCTACCAATAACAATTTTGCCTCTCTCAATGCTGTAGCGCGCCTCAAGCCTAATCTTGATCGTTATTTAGTAGAGCCTTATATTGATGGTATCATCGGGATTAATTTCTTTTACACCAACACGGTTATTACCGACATCACCAATCAAAATAACAATAATAACAATGACGATGATAACGTCAATAACAGCAACACCACCCGCGAAAAAAGCGATAACACGCTTTGCTATGGGGGGGCTGTGGGCATGCTTATAGGCAGAGGACCTGTAAGACTTGATTTACGCTGTATTTATATGTTGGGTGGTACAGCTACTTACGTGGATGCTAAAAGTGTGCGCATTGATCCTGATGCTAATGGTGGTCAGGGCGAAGTGTATTTTAGCACGGTTACCTCCAGAACAGATATGTTTATGCCTGTTATTGGAGTAACCTTTATGTTTGGCCAGTAGTCATATTAGCAAAAAGTTAATTCAAAAGACCACCAGTTTTATAGAATGGTGGTCTTTTGTTTTGGTTGAAAACAACCTTAAAAAATTTGTATTTTTTTGTAGACGCTTTCACCATTTCGGGCTTTGATGCGCAGAATATAAAAGCCCGCAGAAAGCTGCGCTGGTAGCTGTAATTTAGCAGAAAAGGGCGTTTCTACAATGCTTTGTCCCCATAAATTCAAGAACTCACAAGACTCGAGTCCAAGTCGCTCATTAGCAATGATATTTAACTCACTTGATGCAGCTATTGGTGTAGGGAAACAACGAATCTCAAAAGCAGTAGGTTTACGCTCCTTTATCTTGTTAGGGCTAAGCGTCAAAACGACTGAGGCATATCCGCTGCCAGTGCCACCCGCAAAGTTTTGTGCCAAAATTTGCTCGTTGATAGCAAGTCCTAAAAACAAAGTAAGGATGAGAGTCTTCATTATGTGTTAAAGATTTTAATCACTAGGTTTTGTAGAACGTGGTAATCTGATACCGCACCAGAAAGCCCTTTAGATTCCAAATCAGCATCTCTGATATGGCGAATGATGCGAATCGTTTTGATGAGAGGGTAGTTACGGGCTGCTTTTAGATAGTCATCTACAAAATAAGGATTCACTCCTAGCACTCTTGCCCATTCTTTTTGAGGCATTTCGCCCTTTCCTGTGGCCATAAGTTGGTTTATGGAGAGTACTTTAGTGAAGTAGTTAAACAACAAGGCAATGGTGGGAATAACGGGGTAGGTTTTAGGGTTACCGCCAAAAAAATCTATGATTTTAAAAGAAAGTGTGGTATTGCGTTGTGCGATGGCTTTTTGAAGCTCAAAAACGTTATATTCTCTGTTAATGCCTACATACTTTGTAACGGCAGCCTCGTCTATCTTGAGGGGTGGTGTAAAGTTAAGTAGCATTTTGTCTATCTCGTTGGCAATACGGCTGAGGTCATTGCCTATAGAGTCGGCCAAGAGAGCCACTGCTTGAGGAGTGGCTGTACACTGTCGCTTTTGTAAGTAGTCGTTTATCCAAGCGGGCACTTGATTGTCATAGAGCTTTTTGGTATTGATGAATACGGCGTTTCTGTCTAGCTCTTTGGCGAACTTTGTATTGGCATCGATTTTTTTGTGCTTGTAAGCCATTACCAGCACTGTGGAAGGAACAGGCTTTTCGCTATATTTGCTTAATCTCTGTTTGCCTTTTTCTGTGCTAAGGTCTGCTATTTCTTGAGCTTCTTTGATGATAACTACCTGTCGTTTAGCTACCACAGGAAAGCGTCTGACCGCCTCAAGCACATCGTCCAAACGAATATCCTTGCCGTAAAAAACAGCTTGATCAAAGCTTTTTTCTTCGGATTTAAGAAGGTTTTGTTCTATAAAGTCTGATACACGGTCTATGTCAAAGGCTTCTTCGCCACACAAAAAATAGAAGGGCGACACGTCTCCTTTTTTGAGTTGTTGTAGCACAGTGTCAGCAGAAGGCATAATGTTAAAGCGTTGTGTGAGTGAAAAACAAAATCAAATATTCACTAATCTTGTGGCTGCACCCAGAAGTGCATTGGTCTTGAGTTTCAAATAAGTTGTTCTAAAATCAAGGCATAATAAAAAGCTGTCCTGATGGCCTAGAACAGCTTTCTTGTTGCTTTGCTTTTTGCGCTTTACTTTTTGAAAAACTTTTCTTTTTTACCTGCAAACTCTAAAGTATACACTCCCATAGGTAAATCAGAGCAGTCTATGGTAAGGGCATCTCCTTCTTTGAGCGTTTTGTTGGCAGTGTCTGTTATTTTGAACTTTACTTTTTGCGAAAACGTAATCTTGGCTGTTACGCGTTGTGGATAAAAGGTAATTTCGCTAGATTGAGCTGTAAAAGCAGCCTCACTAGAAAGCATGGTTTTACCGCCCGACTCAATGTATTTTACACGGTATTTGTTGTTGCCAGCACTATGGGTGAGTTTGGACGTATAAGTTTGGTTGCCTCCCACGCCCTTGCAAGCCACAGCCTGCTCGTCTGACCACGAACCACCTTTAAATACCTGCACAATGTATTGGCTATAACGCTTCTCGCCTTTGGCTGTCCAGCTCAAACCTTCTGCACTGGCAGTAACAGATACAAAACCAAACTCTTCTTGGCTTTTTATAATCTGAGGATTGATGATTTTAGGCGTGCAGCCTGCGCCGTAAATAATTTTAACGGTTACTTGTTCATTGACTTTTACGGTGGTTTTTAGGTTGATTTCAAAGGCCAAAGACTTAGGAAAAGCCACCTTTTTTGAGTTCACCTCAATACTTGTGATGCAGTTTTCTTTGATGCCCGCCCCGTTGCATTGGATAAACAAATTAGACGAGCCTGTATAAAGACCCGACAATGAAATTTCACCAGCCTGCACTGCGCAAGCCCATAAACAAAAAGTAAGCAATATGAATAATCGCTTCATCGTCAGATTGGTTTGTATTGGATAGAGACAGTAACACCTCGTGTGTCATTGCACAAAAATAGGAAAAAAGAATGAAAGTTGTACGGTGCGGATTGTAAAAAATTTACTAAAGGAGATTGTAGATTATTTTTAAATATTTGATTTATAGGGTTTTATTTGTGGTTGTGAATTTGTATTTAGCGTTGCTTAGTGTGTAATTTTGACTCGTCAAAAAAAATAAAAATTACCTCCTGAGTTTTTGATATTACCAAAAGAATATTTATTTTTGACGAAATCTTCCACAACATTTTTTGATATGAAAAAAGAGCACGCTGACCACTCCAAAAAGAGTGAAAACTCTGCCCATAACCATGAAAGCAAAGCTGCTGCGCACAACGAATCCTCTTCAGTGTCCCCTATCAACCCTCAAAGCATACCTGTACTGAGTGATGTGATGCAGCTCAAAGAGGCTATCACCAACAGCGAGCATGTGAAGCAAATTCAGCTCAAAAAATCGGGAGGCGGTGCTGCTTTACCTAGCCCTGTCAGAGATAAAATGGAAGGTGCATTTGGGCAGGATTTTTCTCAAGTGAAGGTGCACACCAATTCAGAAAGTGCGGCTCAGCTCAAAGCACATGCTTTTGCAGAAGGTAATGACATTCACTTTGCTCAAGGCAAGTTCAACCCAGAGTCCACTTCAGGGCAGGAGCTTATAGGACATGAGCTAACGCACGTTGTACAACAGCGTTCAGGTAAGGTAAAGGCCAACAACAGCATAGGCAATGTGCCCATCAACGATAGTCCATCTTTAGAGAATGAGGCCGATAAAATGGGGAGTATGGCGGCTCAAGGAAAAAGTATTGCGCAGTTTAGTGGTTTGAATACTTCTAACAAACAGGCTAGCTCTTCGGTTAAGCAAGGTCTTTTTGGTTCTAGCACTAAGGCTATCAGTGCTAAAGAAGGGATGGCAAGATCTCAAGAGTTGCTACTGATGGCAACAAACAGTGCTAAAAATGCTAGGATAACCTATTTACAACCTTTGGTGTTAGCCGCCACCAACACACTCATGGGCGTAGGCGTGGGCAAGCGCAACAGAAGTGATGAAGCTAAGGCTTTGCGCGAGGAATTGAAGGGGTTCGCTACCAAAACAGCCAACGATAATATTGATGCAGGTTCAGATCAGGCCAACATTAGGTCTGATGCAAAATCTTACACAAAAGCCGCTATTCGAACAAAAGCTGTCAAAGCGGCTATGAACAAGGCTATAAGCACTGAGGCCGGTAAGTATGCGGAAAGAGCTTGCTCTGTGTTTGATGCAGATATACAGGCATATATATACGATAGACTGATGAAGGGTGTCAATTATGTGGACAAGGACTACGCGAATCGCAAATCTAGACTTGAAGAGTTTTGTAAGGAAGCTGCCCTTAAGCACAAAGAAGCTGCTATTTCTAGTGCTGCCTTCATGTTCTCTAGCAATGTGACAAATGGTGCCAAGAAGGAAGAAATGAATGAAAGGATAAAAGGAACGCTGAAAACTGATATCAAAGATTTAGGTAAGTCAGAAGTTAATGACCGTTTAAATTATGAAGCACTTTGGGCAGCCCCTCATGCGACCTTGATGGTGAACGTGGAAAAAGAGGCGATTTTTGACCCCATAAAAGCAACTGTAGCTGAGAAGCTTACCGCTAATGGTGCTAGTTGGTATCAATTCCGTTCTAAGGAGACTCATGGATTTCGCAATGAGCTTAAAAACGAGGCCCGTTCTCAAATGGCCAAAAATATTGGGAACGAAATCTCAAACTCTACGAATGAAAAAGTGCAGAATGCAGGTGATGCAACCAAAGCCTACTACCAGATGCTGGCTAGCGAAAGCACTCGCGGTGTGGCCAAAGAATCAGTCAATGAAGAGTTAATGGTTAAAGCTATAGCGTTTACCACCGACGTGATACCACACGAGGCTACAAACAAAGCCATTAAAGAAGCTGGTCAGACTACAGGATACAAGTATTACCGTGAAAATAAAGACAATCTTAAGCCACAAAAAGAGCTTGAAGCTGTTAAGGCCGGATCTTTGGCTAAAGCCAAGGAGTTGATGCTCCAGTACCAAGTAAAAGGCATACAAAAAGCTCATGATTTTGTAAAAGGAGCTGATAAGGACAATAATAAAACCACTATTAAGCAAGACATTGTCAAAAATGTTAATGATAAGGAGCAAAGAGACCAAACAGCCAGAAAAGCTGTTCAGAAAGCAGTAGATGCACCGGATTTGAACACTGCTATGCGAATAGTGGCTGGCATGATTGATGTTATGGTGCCTCAGCCTGGCTCTAGCTTAGATCTGGATCTACAACTGCGTGTCATAGAACCCAACACGAACATCTATTTCATTACTCAGTTTAAGGGAAGCGTAGAAAAAGACGTAGACTATGACTCAGACACGCGCAAAGATGTTAACAGCGTATCAGCACGTACACAGCTCTCGCTGGGCGCAGGTTGGACCGCTAGCGGCTTGATTGATATAGACGCGCAGATAGGCTTTTTCTTGGAAGCTCAGGCTAACACCAGCCAAAAACTCATGCAGCTCATTTCGTATGGCTTCTATCGCTCTATGCAAAACGATACCAAAACGGGTAAGGCTGCCAACTTTGTATGGGGCAAAGGCGGCAAGACCTACAACAAGCTGGGACAGAAAAATACGGCTGGCGATGAGGCTGAAACTTGGGCTGCTATGATAGAGGAGCAAGTACTCAAAACTTCTGGTCAAGACAAGTCGAATGCAGGCTCTTATGTTGAAATGGGCGGTTTGGCCAAGGTAAAGGGCAAAGGTAACATTGGTGTAGGGTCTATGGAGGGTGAAATTGCCTATAACAGAGGCAAGAGAGTATCAGCAGAGACCGTAGGAAGCGGATTAGGCAAAGAAAAAACCCAGGAACAACTTAAAGAAGCCAATGCGGGCATAGCTATGAACACCATCAATGCAGAAATTTCCACTGAGCTTTTTGAAGGTTCAGGCAAATTTGCGCTAGAAGGAGCTTTAAGCTGGGTGTCTGGCAAGAGCGGCCAGCCTAGCATGTTGCACGGCTTTTCTGTAGAAGGCTCTGGTGCTGCCATTGCCACCATTGGCGGCGATTATTCAGCTTTTGTCAGAAATGTAGCCATTTATGCAGCACCTATACTTTCAGGCATCAAGACACTAGCCCTTTTGCTGCAAAACAAAGCAAAAACCTCCGAAAAAGCAGGTGCGGTGGCTGATCTGGGAACTAACATCGCTGTACCAACCACAGTCAGTACCGTTGATGGCGGTTCTATGAAGTCGTTCTTTGAGGGCATAGGCTCTACCAAAGATAAGGTTACTGGCGGCGATGTGGGACTCTTGGAACTCAAAAGTGCCATGCAAGTGGGGGCAGGATTTGAATTTGAGCGTGACTTAGGCGAAATTATCAAATACCAAAAAGGGCTTTCTCAAGCTAAACCAACCTTTGAAAAAGCTCTCACCGTATCGCTTAACTCCACCAGCATTTACGCAGGCAACACACCTATGGCAGCAGTGTCTTTTGGTGGCGAGATAGAAAAGAAAAACAGACTCGTTATGCTAAAATGGGGTAGCTCAGGGCTTACTCTCGAAGTAGTGGGTTTCCGCAAAACCTTCGCATCGTAACTTATTTATGTTCAAGAAACTACTGAACAGCAAAATTATCAGCCAAGTACGCATTCATTTTGGCTTTAGCTATCGTGAAATGTCGGGTATGATGATTTTACTCCCTCTTACAGTCGCTTTCGTATGCTTCGTACCAGCCTTTAAGCGGATTTGGCCAAAGGATAATATCAGTACAACTGCTAGGCTTCAAAGGCTTGACTCTATTGAGTTGATAGTCATGGATAATGCTTACAAAAATAAACAGTCATGGCAGAAACGAACCTCATCTGCATTCATCAAAGCACCTTCTAGCTTTAATCCCAATAAGTTTTCAGAAAAGCAGTGGATAGAACTTGGTCTTAAGCCTTATCTCGCCAAAAGGATTGCTAACTACGTGCAAAAAGGAGGCAAGTTCAGAACTAAAAAAGATTTACTCAAAATTTATGGCTTCCCATCAGAAGTCTTTACAATTATTCAAAACGCTATAGAGCTGCCTGACTCTCTGCAATTTACTCAAAATTATCCAGCAAAAACTTATAAGAATACGGCTACACACCTTGACAAAGACCAAGCAAAACTAGTATCAGAGACCATAATAGAGCTTAACGCGGCTGATACCGCTCAGCTAAATCTTATCAAGGGCATAGGGCCTACGTTGGCTGCCAGAATTGTAAAAATGCGCGACAAGCTGGGTGGATTCCATGCTTACTCTCAACTCAGCGAAGTATATGGCCTTAAGCCAGAAGTAATAGAGGAAATACAAAAACGCAGCACACTCAATACCAACGCGTTGAAAAAAATAAATATCAACACAGCAAGCTATGAAGAGCTTAAAGCACATAGTTACATAGGTGGTAAAAATGCTTCTGTGATAATCAAATACCGGAAAAACAACGGCAACTTTAAAAGCCCTGAAGATTTGCTCAAAACTACAGTCATTGACGAAAGTCTTCTACAAAAACTGAAACCCTACTTGGATTTTTGATACCTTCTAAAATGAAGTTTAGGCTCAAAAGAAAGGAAGGTCGTCGTTCGGGAGAGGAACAGAGTCAAAATGAGAGGGTGCACTGGTGTTGCCGCCCGCTGAGGCCGAAGTTTCTGCTGTAACGCGCCAAGCTTCGAGGTTGGTGAAATAGACGGTTTCACCTGTTTTGCTTTGATAAGGTCTGCCTCTTAAGTTGAAAGACACACGAACAGTGTCATTTTCTTTAAATGCATCTATAACTTCGCAGCGGTCTTGCGTGAGCTGAAACTTAATGTGCTGGCTGTATTGACCGTCTGGTACCTCAAGAACAAACTCGCGCTTGCGAAATTTTTCAGACACCTGCTGGGCAGCAAACTTAACCGTGAGCTTGCCCGCTACTTCAAATGATGACATACCTCGTAAAATGTTTTGGCTAATTCAATTGCAAATGTACATAAAATTTTTGTGCACCAACTCAAATATCCTAAAAAATACTTCATGTTTTATCTTGTATTCTCGCCCACAAAATACAGCTAGTGATTCTAATACTTGGCAATGCATTATTCAGCAAACAGGCAGATTAAAAAGTATCAATAAATTTTTTTTATTCCAAAATATCTTTAGTTTTGTGGCATACGCTCTTGAATGAGTTGTATTTTTTCTAAAAAAGGCTACAAAAGTCGTCAATAACAATTCAAAAATTGAGTTTCAAACAACAATGAAGAAAGTTTATATCGTATCGGCAGTCAGAACTCCTATCGGTTCATTCAACGGCTCATTGGCAGCAGTCTCCGCCACGCGTTTGGGCGCAGCCGCCATCAAAGGTGCTTTAGAAAAAATCAGCCTCGACCCTAAACTCGTCCAAGAGGTGTTTATGGGTAATGTGATAGCCTCTAACTTAGGCCAAGCACCTGCACGTCAAGCAGCTCTTTATGCAGGCTTGCCTAACTCTGTGCCTTGTACCACTGTAAATAAGGTGTGTGCTTCGGGTATGAAGTCTATCATGTTTGCGGCTCAAAGCATTATGTTGGGTCTTAACGATGTAGTAGTGGCTGGTGGCATGGAAAGTATGACCAACATTCCTTTTTATCTAGATAAAGCTCGTTTTGGTGGCTATGGCTACGGCAACGGCGTATTTTTAGACGGTTTGGTGCGTGATGGACTTTCTGATGCTTATAACAATAAGCCTATGGGCGTTTGTGCAGATGCAACCGCTGAAAAATATAACATCAGCCGCCAAGAGCAAGATGATTTTGCTATAGGTTCTTACAAGCGCGTGGCTGAGTCCACTGCAGCTGGTAAGTTCAAAGATGAAATTGTAGGTGTTGAAATTGTAGACAGAAAAGGCAATAAAACCCTCATCACCGAAGATGAAGAGTATAAGCGCGTAGATTTCAACAAAGTACCTACACTCAAGGCTGTATTTACGCCAAACGGTACTGTAACTGCTGCAAATGCTTCCTCTATCAATGACGGTGCAAGCGCGCTCATTCTTATGAGTGAAGAAAAAGTAAAAGAACTTGGCGTAAAACCATTGGCGCGTGTGGTGTCGTTTGCAGACGCGGCTCATGAGCCAGAATGGTTTACCACAGCTCCGCTTTTGGCTGCTCCCATTGCGCTCAAGCGTGCTGGCATGACCCTTTCTGATGTAGATTTCTTTGAGGTAAATGAAGCCTTTGCTGTTGTTACCTTGGCTTTTGCTAAAGGTATGAACATTGATATCAACAAAGTGAATATCAATGGCGGTGCTTGCGCTTTAGGACACCCTATTGGCTGCTCTGGTGCACGTATCATCACGACACTCAACAGCGTATTGAGTCAGCAAAACAAATCAGTTGGTTTGGCTGCTATCTGCAACGGTGGTGGTGGTGCTGCTGCTATGGTCATAGAGAAAGCTTAATGCGAATTTTGTAAAGTTAATTTACACAATAAAGCTCAGAGTTTTAGGCTCTGAGCTTTATTTGTCTTGAGAGGTTTAAATAGGTTTCTAGAGCATGAAAAAACAGCCCTAGCAGATTAAACAGAATCTTCTAGGGCTGTTTTTAGTATTTAGCGGTTGATAAAATACTTGTCTTTTATCTTAGCATTTACCTAACGCAATTACTCTTGCAGGATATACCGGTATAGAGACCATCGGGAAATAGTCAAAGTACCCAAAGACAGTCCAAGAATTACCAGATACGGCATTACTCTTAGACGAGGAGTCTTACTTTTTCTTGCGGAAGTTTAATTTTCCAAAATTGATTTTGCTAAGCAAAGCAATCAGTTTAGCCAATGACTCATAATAAAGCGTGATGCAAAGTACCGCAGTCAAGAACCAGATAGCAGCTACGTTGAAGCCTAATGTTCCATAAAAACTGCCGAAAAAGTGCTTTTCAGGAGCATAAAAATGTGCGCGGTAATCTAAAGCATGCTTAAACAAGTTCGGTGCAGTATAGATAGGGTCAATCTGCTGAACAACCCGCTCACCATTAGATACGGCATAATCCTCACGATTGATAAACACATTTTTTACCATTTCGGACAAACGCTCGTTAAAGTAAAGATTTTTTAACTGTTTTTCGGTCAGCTCGCCTTTCTTAGCGGCCTCGAGCTTGTAGCGTATAGCCTCTTCACGGCTATCTGCTTCCAAAAACACCATGTTATAAGCCTCATTGACTTTGTCTAAATACTGATTGAGCTGCTCTGCTGTTTTTTCATTGAAATTGACGGCTGTCAAAAGCTTAGCAGCATCTATCTTGGGGAGTTCCTTAGCAAATTTCTCACTCTGAATGAGCTGTAGCTCGTTGCTAATGAGAGCTAAATCTCTTGCTAGGGCTACTTTTGCAGAGTCAGAAGGGTTTTTCTTGTACACTACAGCTTTCTCGATGATTTGTTTCATTTCAGGAATCCAATCATCCATTTTGAATTTGCTATAGCTCTTTACGCGTTCTGTGGCATAAAATTTATCTTCATAAGGATTGTCTTTAAACTGCTCCACAGCTATGGCCTCGTAAGCCCAGCGCGATACCATAAAATCTGCCAGAATAGGTACTTTACCAGTTTCTGTGATGGCATTATTGAGTTGGTCGAACCTGAAAATACCGCCACTCATAATCATTTGAGGAATCAAAATGAGTGGAATAATGATGTAGACTGTAACAGCGGAATTGAAAGAAGCTGATATATTGAGACCTAGCACGTTGGCAAAGCACGATGTAGAGAATAATACAAGCCAGTAAGTGAGATGTAGTTCTCTGATTTCCAATACAAAGTTACCAATCAGTACAAATGTGAGTGTTTGAACTGCCGACAACGTAAAAAGAATCAATAACTTGGAGCAGATATAACTAATTCTACTCAAGTTCAAAAATGCTTCACGCCGTTGTATTTTTCGGTCTCGTATGATTTCTTCGGCACTCACCGTCAACCCCATAAAAAGAGCAATGATGACGCAAATAAGCACAAAAGCAGGGATATTTTCATTGTAGCGGTAAACGTAGTCTGCTGTTTCAGAAGTATTTCTGTAACGCACCACCAAGGAAAGCACCAAAGCTAAGAAAGGTGCCTCCAAGAGGTTAATGAGCATATACTGAGTGTTACTAGCCTTAGAAAGGAAGTCGCGTACAGTGAAAATAACTAATTGTTTGATTCTGGAAGGAATACTGAGGTTTTTGGGCGGTAGCTCTTTGATTTCTTCTACCTGTTCTATGGTTACCTTTTGCTTGTATAGTTCATGCCACTCGGCAGGGGTAATTTTACGCTTGTTGGTAAACTCCCCGTATTCATCGACTACCTTGGCCTCAATGAGGTTGAATATCAGCTCAGGTGTAACATTACCGCAAGAGGCGCACTGACCTTTATCGCTTCCTACTTGATTGGTGGCCTTCTTAAAGTAGGTTACCGCCTCAATGGGATTGCCTACAAAAGCAGGATAGCCGCCTGTATCAAGAATAATCATTTTGTCAAACATTTTGTAAATGTCTGACGAGGGTTGGTGAATAACCACAAAAATGAGTTTTCCTTTTAAGGAAAGCTCTTTAAGGAGGTCAATAACATTTTCAGAGTCCCGTGAAGAGAGACCAGAGGTAGGCTCGTCAACGAACATCACCGCAGGCTCGCGTATAAGCTCAAGCGCAATGTTGAGTCTTTTACGTTGTCCGCCGCTTATGAGTTTATTAAGTACGTTACCCACTTTGAGATTCGCAATGCGGTCTAGCCCTAGGCTGTTGAGCACATCATTGACGCGTTTAGTGAGGTCTGCCTCCGAAAGGTCTTTAAAGCAAAGTTTGGCGTTGTAGTATAAGTTCTGAAAAACAGTAAGCTCTTCTATCAAAATATCATCTTGCGCGATATAGCCAATAACTCCTTCTATATTCTTTTTATCGTTGTGAATATCTACCCCATTAATTTTTACATCTCCTTTATAGGGCTTTTCTAGACCAGCCAACACATTGAGAAGGGTCGTTTTACCCGCACCGCTAGCCCCCATAATACCTATGAGCTTACCAGGACCTTCTGAAATGTTGACATTGCGAAGCCCCACAGCACCGTTGGGGAATCTAAATTCTAGGTTGGTAACCTGTAAAGAAATCTTATAGTTATCTTCTGTAACTGTAAATTTGGTAACTAAGTCGCTGTAATAAAGTGGTGCACCTTTTGGGGTCTTAAAAACACTGCCATGCGAATAGAGCAAAATAGAATTCGTCTTAACGAGCTGACCATTCAAGAAAATTTCATCGTGGCCAGTGTATTTTGTAAAGTATAAATCTACGCTCTTGATATGTATGAATATGATTTCTCCATCCAGAAGTCCTGAATCAATATATCTCTTTTTGCTGTCGGCGGGTGGTTGTTCATCATCAAACACCAAAATATCCTCCGAGTCAAGAATAGTATGCGAAGTTGGCTGCGTGGCAAAACTTTCTATAAGCTTATATTCGTCTCTGCTTATTTTAAACGATCGCGCAGCCGTATCAATGATTTCCATACGCTGACGCGTGAAATCATTTTCGGCTGCAAGCATTTCCAGTAATTTAAAAAGAACAATGACCTTTTGTTTTTGGGTCAGGGTTTTATTGATTTGTTTGCAAATACGCAAAACCTTAACAGAGTCGGAAACAGAAGTTAAGCCTTTATCTTTATCAGACTTCTTTTTCTTTGCTTCACTACCTTCGCCTTCTTCCTCTGATCCCTCACTTGCCTCTACACCAAATTGTGCATACTTGTCGTAAAGAGCCACGTACTCAGCTACAGTTTTTGTGTCAAGTTCTTGCGTAAAAAACCGAATCACATAATCGCGCTCGCCTTGCGTGGCTCCACCATCTTGTTTAGAAATGATGGCAAAGAGTTGTGTTAGTGCTTTGAGTATTTCCTCACTCATAAGATTTCTGCTTTTGGCAGTACATTAAAACGGCCTTTATTATTTTATGTTTTTGAGTCAAAGTATCAGAAAGAGATAGCCAAATTCTTTGCCAAAAAAGTTTAATAACACAAGCTAGCAGAAAACTTTTGACAGACCTTTCCAAAAAACCGATGAATACGGCTTTTTAGTAGGTTTGGAATTCAAAAGGCACATCAACAAGCTCAGAAAACTCTTCGCCCGCTTCTTGCATATCCTCATCATCTTCATGATAGTACCAAATAACTGTACTTCCAGAAATATCCTCAAGTTTAGAGAGAATGTCCAAGATAAGTTTAGATGAAGCGGTATTGAAATACTCAAGTTTGAACTTAAACTTTGTAGCAGCACTAGCAGCACCCGCATATTCCTCTAACCACTTTAGAATAGGTTCGTAGAAATCGGCGGCATCTTCAGGCAAAGAACGTCCTGATACTTCAAAGATTCCATTCGCCTTATCAAGTATTACCTTAGGGGTATCTTCTGTGCCGTCTAAGTTGATTACTTGCATATAAATTAACAGTTTTAGTGTGAAATTTCAGTAAATGATTGTTAAAAAAAACTATTCGCCACCTCCCGCGTCTTGCTGGCGAGAAATGACAACTTTTAGTGAGAAAAACGCAATGTCATTATTGATAGGCTCAAAATCATAAACAAGTGGGTTGCCAGATTTTCTAGCCATATCTACAAAACCTAAACCAGCACCACCTTTGGAAGAAAGGCCAGTAGAGTTTTTGATAATATTCTTATAGTGCATTTTAAGGCCATTGGGATCAAGGGTATTAATAAACTCAAGTTTTTCTTTCAGGTCATCTATTCTATCAAGTAAGATAGGATTTCCTGAAGTGATTAAGTAGGACTCTTCAGACTTACCTATCATGAAAATTGCATTATTTTTACCATATATCTCCTGCTGAAACGAATCAGAGTGCTTACAGATATTCTGTAGACTCTCTACCATAATATTGAATACCTTTCTTTTTACGGTAGATTGTTCACCAAAAGAATCCATATTCCGCTCAGCCATAGCAAGAACTGATTTGGTGATCTCTTGGGTGAATTCACCCTCGTACACCAGAATCAGATTCTGCGTTATCATGGTTTTATGCAGGTCATAGATATATTTCATGTAGCGGTGTAGAATTACGATTATGATTTCATCAGCGGTGTAAAGGTATAGGTCTTTTTCTTAATCACCAAATACTTTTAACAAATTTCTTATTTTTTACACTTGAATACCTATCATCAGAATGTCATCCGTTTGTTTGTGATCACCCATCCATGTTGTAAGGTCTTCTTGTATAAGGAACTGCGTCTCTTCCATGCTAGAGCTATTATTAGCCATAATCATTTCTCTGATACGACGCGAAGAGTATTTTTTATTGTTTACACCACCAAACTGGTCTGGCAGGCCGTCCGAAAATACAAATAGTCTATCGCCGTGTTTGAGTTGCAGCGTATGTGTAGTAAATTTGGTTTTGTTTTTATAATGAGCACTGCCTCCCACGGGGCACTTATCGCCTTTGATATGCTCTAGCTGGCCATCGCATACCCAATAAAGCGGACGATGTGAGCCTGAGAACTCGCAAAGATTGGTGCTCAAGTTTATTTTCAACAGAGCAATATCCATACCATCTTTTGTGGTGGCTTCAGTATCTTGTCTCAAGGTTTTTCTAACTCCTTCATCTAAAAGGTCTAGAATTTCACCAGAATGCAAATATTCTGACAAGCTAACCACATTGTTGAGCACAAAATAGCCAATGAGCGATATGAGTGCACCTGGCACGCCATGTCCTGTACAATCTACGGCTGCAATGCACACATCTTGGCCTTTCTGCATAAACCAAGGGAAGTCGCCGCTGACAATATCGCGTGGTTTATAATAAATAAACGAATGAGGGAAAACATTGCTCAATACGTCGCTGTTGGGCAGGATGGCTGTTTGGATACGTTTGGCGTAGTTAATGCTTTCTGAGATCTTTTTATTGGTTTCTCTGATAGTGGTTTCTATCAGTTTTTGTTGTGTAATGTCATGAGAAACAATGAGTACAGACTCGATCTCTTGGTTATCGTTTTGTTCAGGAATGGCGTTTACCTGCATAATTCGGACTCCTTCAAGGCTAGCCAACTCCATTTCTTGAGTACTGGTCTGCTTAGACTGCAATACCGAAGAGAGTATATTTAGCCATTGTGCCACTAGGTCGCTATTAATTGGCGTACTGCCTAGGCTCTGATTCAACAAAGCGTCTGCTGGGTAGCCTGTGAGCGACTCTATGACAGGGTTGATGTAGAAAATGGTGCCCTGTGAATTGACGCGCATAATCAAGTCGGGCGAATTTTCGGACAAAGATTGCATTTGACCACGCATCCTAGACTCTTTTTCGGCGAGTCGTCTTTCGGTGATGTCGCGCATATTTACCACCAAACCTCTGACCGCAGCATCTTCGGTTCTGTTTGCACCTGTTGCCTCTAACCAAACAGTTTCATTGCTCTTTTTATAATATTCAAACTGAATGGTTATTTTGTGTTCTTTATCTTCTAAAAGCCTTACAAAGAAGTTGTCATAAATTGCTTTGCTTTCCTCATGCACATGGGAGATATCATTCAAGCCAATAAGCTCTTCTTGCGTATAGCCCAAAATAGATTCTACCGAGGGGCTAATGTAGCGAATGGTACGGTCTATTTCATAAATGGTAACAATCTCAGAGGCATTCTCTAAAACCACTTGCATACGTTTCTGAGTACGGTTTACCTCCAAAATCTGCTCTTCTAGTTGTGTGTTGCTACGACGCAGCTCTTCTTGGGTGGCCTCCATTTCTTCGGCATTCTGACGCAAGATTTCCTGCTGATCTTGAAGCTCCATGCTCATTTGCTGCGACTCTTTGAGCAAATGAACAGTTCTTTCATTGATTTTGATGTTGTAAATGGTTCTGGCTATAATGACACCAATTTCGCGAGTAAAATTAATGTGCATGGGTAAGAACTTATCAAAACCAGCAAATTCTAATACACCATACACCTTATCTTCGTTGATGAGCGGCACCAACAAAAGGCTGGTGGGGGTTCTGTCGCCTAAAATACCAGAGGTGATTTGGGGATAAGTAGCAGGTATTTCTGTTCTCAAAATCAAATCTTTTTCTATAGCGCACTGTCCTACAAGTCCTTCGGCAAACTTAAAAGAAGTGGATATATATTTTTTCTTGTTAAAGGCGTAGCAAGCCTTCATTTCTAAGATAGTCTGGCCTTGCTCGTTTTCGTTAGCCACATAAAAAGCACCCTGTACTGCCTCTATCTTTTGACAAATAAAAGACACAATGCTGTCACCAAGGCCACTGATATCGTTTCTTTCGCGCAAAATCTGGCCTATTTCTGCCACACCAGACACAATCCAGTTTCTTTCACGATCTTTGGTATCAGCTTGGGCTATGCTATCGCGCATGCCTATAAGCGCATTACCAAGCACATCTTTCTGACTGATAGGCTTAAAATCTGCTGTATAATCTTCTTCGCCTATGCGTCTTGCAAAATCAGCAGTGGTGCGTAAAGCTTGTACTAAGTGATTGACTGCCACAGCCATTTCGCCTATTTCATCGTTGGTGGTTTTAACAACGCGGATAGGCAGCTCTCCGTTGGCAACTACGTTCAGTGCCTGCTTGAGTGAAAGCAGGGGTTTGATGAGTACATTAGAAAAGCCCGTAGACACAAAAAATGATACTAAAACGATAATTACCCCAGAGATAATAAAAGCTCGAACTAAATCATTGGTTTTTTCGCCAATCTCTACACGGTTTATTTTTACCAGCACGCCCCACTTAACCAAAGGAATTTGTTGCCAAGCAGCCAAAACCTTTGTGTCTTGGTGGTCTGTGTCATAGCCTGAATCTTCCATGCCTTTTACAGCTCCTTGCAAACCTTTAAGGCGGTTATCGCCCATAACGATGTGTTGAGAAAGTGCCGCAATATTGGATTTGGCCAACTTATTCAAACATACAATTTTGCTATTGGATAGTTTGCCTATAACCACTTCACAAGATGTGCCTATTGCTTCAAGAGAGTTATCCTCAATAATTTGATAAATCTGGGCTAAGTCAAATTCTACCACCACATAGCCTACTGCACTGGTTGCCTTGCTCTCTTGCAAAGCCACTGTAACATTCATGTGGACATCATTGGTGTTTGTTTTAAAAATCTCGCCATAAAAAACTTCTTGGGCGATATTTCCCACAAAGGCTTCGCTATGAGGAAAACGCTCACCTAGCACATAACGGTCGGTCAATCCATTAGTTTTGAAAATAATCTTACCGTCACGGTCTAGCATGACCATGTTTCGGTAATTAAAGGTAGTTTGGAAGTTGGCAAAGTGGACATCTAGTTGCTTTTTGATACCTGAAAGCAAGGTGTCGCGATTAGAGTTGTTCATCAATATGGATCGGCTCGCACAGTCTACCACCCGAGGAGAAGACTGTATCAAGCGCATATTTTGCTCTAATTGCTTAAAAATAAGATTAATCTGTTCTGCTTTTAGTCTTGTGGCTAGTACTAGATTTTCTCTATAACTGCCTGTGATGCTGTTTATACTCAGATGATAGGCTACCATGCTGATAACCAAAACGGTAGCCACCACAACTGAAATCAATAGGGCTGTTATTTTGCTCTTTATCTTTATCTCCCTTAGCATTGCTGAAGCCTATACCATCTATAAAAAAATAAAATCGTTTTTGAAGCTTATCTTTATTCATACACTTAATCTGCAAATATACGTAGAGAATCAATGAATGCAAACATACTAAGATTTGAAGGAGAATATTTTTTAAAGCTTTACTCAGAGCACACAGAATTTTTCTAATGATTCATTTTGAGGGATTCAGACCACCTCAAAGCCGCCGCTCTTTCCACAAAGTGGGTTTTGGCCAAAAGTAATAAGGCATGAGCAAGGCATATACAAAAGTAACATAAAACTCATAAGTTAGGATAGCTATAAAACGTGGCCTGAGGTCCAGCAAAGCATGAAGGCGTAACAACAAAAGCAGCTGAAAACTATATTTTAATCCAAAAGCCACCAGCGAGGGCACAGGCCAAAGCATAAAAAACACAGGCCAAAGTAACCACTGAAAGCTGTTGATTAATAAGGGTATTTTGAGAAGCCAAGACGACTTCATAGCGCCATGCATCCAGCGTTTTCGCTGTCTGAGCAAGGCATGAAATCCTATGCAAGGCTCAGACCAAGCTAGGATTTCTTTTTGATACAAATTTTTAAAGCCAAAGCCCTTTTCAACTACTTGTTTAAACAATTCAAAGTCTTCTGTAATAGAAAACGGAATGCCCTCATAACCGCCCACAGCCTCATAAGCTTTCTTGCTAACTAGCATGTTATTGCCCATAGCAGTAACAGGTATACCACGTTCCGATAGAGTATAGATGACGTACAAGGATAACAGCCATTCTATATTTTGCCAGCTAGTATTGAGACTTTCATTTTTGATAAGAGTCAATCCAGTAACAATATGTTGTCCGTTTTGGTAGCTCTGCCAGAGCGTATCAAACCATGAAGGCGGAACGGAAATATCTGCATCAGTGATAAAAAAGCATTCGCCTCGAGCTTGCTGGGCTAGCTGTGCTAGTACATTGGCTTTTGCCTTAAGATGTAATAGATTGTTTTGAATATGAATGAGTTGAAAATGAGGCTTGTTATCAATCCAATGACTGACCAGCTCCCCTGTTTGGTCTGTAGAGGCATCATTTCCTATTAAAACTTCCACACTTAAGGCAGTATGCTTCATGGCCACTTCAATATTTTCAAGGCAACGTATGATATTGGTTTCTTCGTTGCGAGCAGCTAAAAGTACCGTAACTTGGACAGTTTTATGAGGCTTCATGTGTATCAAACTATTTTTTACTCCCCTGAAAACATCGACGACAACGCGGCTCATATTCGTTTTTTTCGCCTAGTAGCACTTGTCCCTGCTCGTCGGTTAGGCGGTATGAGTGTGAAGCCACTCCGCCGCAGCGCATGCAAATGGCGTGAACCTTGGTAACAAACTCTGCAATACACATTAAGGCAGGCATTTGCCCAAAGGGTCTGCCCATAAAGTCCATGTCTAAACCAGCCACTATAACACGCCTGCCAGAGTTGGCAAGCTTTTCACAGACCTGCACAATTTGTTCATCAAAAAACTGTGCTTCGTCTATACCCACCACAAAAGCCGTCCCAACGTGTTTCAGAATTTCAGAGGAGTGTGATACTGGGATAGATTCTACAGATTTTTGGTCATGCGAAACCACCCGTTCGGCATCATAACGCACGTCTATCTGAGGTTTAAAAATGGCAACAGATTGTTTAGCAATGGTGGCACGCTTGGCACGACGCAAAAGTTCCTCTGTTTTACCCGAAAACATAGATCCACAAACAACTTCTATCCAGCCTAATTTAGGCTCTGTTTTAAGGGTATTTAAATTGGGTTCTAAAAACATAGACAAGCTACTTTGTTGTAAATAAGCTCAATACAATTCCTACACTAACCGACTGACAAAACTACACAAAAATTCTTTTCTCTACACACGCCGCCATCAGATATGGTCTTGGTTCTAAACATCTTTGAGAAAACACCACAAACTTCGCCGCTAGCAAATATTTTTTGGTTATTCACAAAAAACCAAGCAAACCCCATGGCTAAGCCAAGCAAATAACAGCATATTTGTACACCCAAATAAAATCAAACGTTCAAAATCTATGTCAAAAAGCACAAGAAATTTGTTATGGTCTTCCTCCCTTTGCATGTTTTTGCTCAGTTCATGCGATGGTAGAGGTAACGGCGCAGCAGCAATCAACGATAGCACTACTTTACAAATTGAGGCAGTACAAGCCGTGCCAAAAACATTTGATGAAATTATAGAGCTCATCAAAACTAAAAACGAAAGTAGCAGCAGCACTTATAAAATTCGTGAAAAAAATGATAAAAGCGAGATTGCTGTCATAGAGCAAATCACGTCTGGTGCCGAAATTTCAGGGATGACAACCTACTATATATCAGTGTGGCGTGGACAAAACGGTAAAGATTTTGTATCGGTATTTTCGCTGGGCTGCGCAGAAGGATCCTGTAACTACGACATGGGTAACTTCAAAGTGTATGATTTGTCGCTCAATGATATTACTTCTCAGGCTATAGATATGACCGCTGCCCAGAAAGCATTTACAGCGGCTATTCCAGAGAGCGAAAAAATGGGCTTCAAGAACTACACTGCTTTTATGTCGGAGGTGGTGGCGGTAGAGGATAAGGAAAAAGAGTTGCGCTTCCTACAAGCGAATCCAGATGAATATCCCCAAACCTCCCTGCGAATTGTTGAACGCTATCAATTTGATGCAGCTAAAAGTCGTTTCAAAGTGATTCCACCAGATCCTGAAAGTCCCTATTAGAAATCAAACCACCCTCTCCAAAATAATCTGTAGAAACAGAATTTTAAAGAGGGTGGTTCGATGTTTTAACTGCCTGAAAGGCTATCTAGCTTATTCTACATGAATAGTTTGGCTGGTGGTATTGTTACGAATATCCTGTTTAGGAATATGAAGCGTTAGAATGCCATTGTGGTATTTAGCCGTAATGTGTTCTTTATGAGCTTCTTTTGGCAACTTAAAGCTACGCTCAAAGTGCGAGTACTTGAACTCACGTTTGGTGTAACGTTTGCTATCATTCGTGTCGTTTTCCTGAGCTTTTTTAGAGGAAATCTTGAGTGAATGTCCGTCCACGTCAATTTTGAAGTCTTCTTTTTCATACCCTGGTGCAGCCATTTCCAAGAAATACGCTTCGTCTGTTTCACTTACATTTACGGCTGGCGTGCTGCGAAAGTTACGCAACGGTTCTTCCAGCCAAGGTTCGTTCAAAACCGTGCTCATTGCCTGAGAAAACTCAGGCCATTCAAATTTGAAATTATAAGGTTTTTTGTGACCATTTGCAAAAGCTGAATGACATTTCATAGTGTGGGTGTGTTTTGTGTTTAAGTTTTAAATCAAGTCGCGTACCGTTACGCGCTTGTATAACTTATTTGCAAAACAGATACCAAGCATAGAAATCTGTCAATTTGACTCATTTTGAAACAGAATGGTAATTCTTGGATTAAAAGTGCGCCAAAAAGGCAGGCTTTAAATTTTTTTCTATTTCTTTTTGTCAGAAGAATCTTATTAAAGCCAAAGCCATGAACTTGTCTAGCTTCTATAAAAGCATAAAGATATGTTGCTTATTGGCATTCTACCAAAGGCATAAAAAAAACGGCAGCAAAACTTTAGATTTTGCCGCCGTCTGTAAGGTTTATGCTCTCAAAAAGAGTTTGAGCTTACGATTCGTGAGGAACAACGCTGATATAAGTACGTCCTAAGAGACCTTTTTTGAACTTAACAACACCATTGATGAGCGCGAAAATGGTGTGGTCTTTTCCCATACCTACATTCTTGCCCGGATGGCAGTGTGTGCCGCGCTGACGCAAAATGATGTTGCCAGCTTTGGCGTTCTGACCGCCATAAACTTTTACTCCAAGACGCTTGCTATCCGATTCGCGCCCGTTTTTACTACTACCTACGCCTTTTTTGTGTGCCATGGTAAAAACTTGATTTAAAATGGGTTAGAAATAAGAAAAGAAGCAATTAGCCAATAATGGCATCAATTTGAATTTTGGTAAAGCACTGACGGTGTCCGTTTGATTTCTGATAACCCTTGCGGCGTTTTTTCTTGAACACAATCACTTTGTCACCACGCACGTGCGACAATATTTTGCCTTCTACTTTGGCACCGGATACGGTAGGCGCACCTACTCTGACAGCGCCGCCATTATCTATAAGAAGCACTTTGTCGAAAGAAATCGAATCACCTTCGTTTCCTGCCAACTGATGCGTATAAATAAAGCGATCTTTTTCTACTTTAAATTGCTGTCCGGCAATTTCTACAATGGCGTACATAAGACCTAATTAAAACTGGATGAACTAAAATAAACTTAAGAACGGGCGCAAAGGTAGAAAACTTTTTTGTATCTTGCAAGAAGCTTGGCTTAAAATATTTTCAAGAATCAACGCTTAATTTCCACAACTTTGGTTTTCTCTTTATTGGCATTTCTGATAGCTACATTTTGGGCCAATGTTCCAGCTATTTCTTTAAAAGCCTCTGATACTGGCAGTTCGCTTTCCATGATAACAGGAGTGCCCTCATCGCCAGCTTCTCTGACTCGTTGCACAAGCGGTATCTCACCCAAAAAAGGCACATCATTACGCTTAGCGAGCACTTTACCTCCATCTTTGCCAAAGAGATAATAGCGGTTATTAGGCAATTCGGCAGGTGTAAAATAAGACATATTTTCTACCACACCCAGAATTGGCACATTGATTTGTGGCAACGTGAACATGGCTATAGCTTTTTGTGCGTCGGCCAGTGCCACACGCTGAGGCGTGGTTACCACCACTGCGCCTGTTACAGAAACCGTTTGAACAAGCGAAAGGTGTATATCACTCGTACCTGGTGGCAAATCAATGAGCAGATAATCAAGCTCTCCCCAGTCTGTGTCATTGATAAATTGCTTAATGGCGGAGGTGGCCATAGGACCTCGCCAAACCACCGCACCGTCAGGCGGAGCTATAAAACCAATGGAGAGCAACTTGATACCATACCGCTCTATAGGCAGGATGATGTATTTGATTTCTTCGGGCGTGTCGCCTGGTTTTTCCATCACACCAGGACGCATATTTTCGCAGTCAAACATGGTAGGAATAGATGGGCCAAAAATATCAGCATCTATGATACCCACTTTTGAACCTGTGCTGGCAAGTGCAAGAGCCAAGTTGCATGTCACAGTAGATTTACCCACTCCGCCCTTGCCCGAAGCCACCGCAATGACATTTTTGACTAATGGCAGAGCAGGGTTAGCGTTAATGGTCGTCACGTTTGCCGTCATGGTGATGTTCAGCAAAGTGGTTTCGCCTATGATAGGACGTACCGCTGCAATACAATTCTTCTTGATTAGCTCCTTGAGTGGGCAGGCAGGCGTTGTGAGCACAACCGTAAAGGCTACAGATTGTTCACTTACCTGTAAGTTTTGTATCATGCCAAGCGTAACCAAGTCTTTTTTGAGGTCGGGATCCTCTACAGTGCGGAGGGCTGCTAAAATATCGCTTTCGTTGAAGGCCATTACGTGATTGTACTAAGCTTAAATATTGTTTAAAATGCGATTACAAAAAAGGGGTGTTTATTGACAAAAAACAACTTTACGCTATAAATGTTTAACTTTAATCTTCAAGCCAAGACTCTTGTTATGGAAGTAGTGCATAAAAAAACGATAGGCAGCTTGTTGAGGCGACCTATCGTTTTTAAAATATCAGAATAATCCGTGTTTGCTTGAAATTGATTAGCGGTTAGAGCCTGCCTTGATCATAGCGCAGCGGAAACCAACGGTAGAAGTAGATGAGTCCTGATCCATGTAACGGCGTGTACCAGGTGAGAGCCAGTAAGCCACATCACGCCATGAACCACCTTTGAATACACGTTGACGGTCATCAATAAGGGTTTCACCGCCTTCTCTGTTATACCAAGAGACAGGGTCTTTGTGATCATCTCTACGAATTGGGTTTAAGTCGTCCACGTCTTCAAAGCTTGAAGGTCTGTAAATGTCCCATACCCATTCATTGACATTACCAGCCATGTTGTAGAGACCATAGTCATTTGGCGGAAATTGATAAATATAGTCAGTAATCATGGCTGCATCGTTGAGTTTTCCAGCAATACCCGCATAGTCACCGCGACCTCTTTTATAGTTGGCAAGCATAAAGCCCATTTCACGTCCGTAAGGATTGCGCAAAGAGTGGCCATCCCAAGGATAGATACGCGAATAATCTTGCATTTCGTCCAGATACTGTGTACCTACAAGAGCCTTGGCTGCATATTCCCATTCTGCTTCGGTTGGGAGGCGATAATCGGGTAATACGACACCTGATTCGATTGGCAAACGCTCACCAGCTTTAGCCACGTCGCGAGTTGCTTTGTCTGGAGCTTTCATACCCAGAGCATTATTGACAGTATTTGAACGCCACTTTGCGTAGTCACTACACTGTTTCCAAGACACGCCCACTACAGGGAAGTAGCGGAAGCCTGGGTAGCGCAGATATTGCTCCACATAAGGGTCGTTGTATGCCAAATCTTTAACCCAAACTAAAGTATCGGGAAGAGCTGCATCATGCACATCTTGGCCAGAGTCGGTATAGAGATAGTGCAAATATTCAAGCCAGTGAATGTTTGCAATTTCTGTTTCGTCCATAAAGAACGTAGCTACTGTAACGGTACGCTCCAAGTTATCGTGCGATACGTTAATAACGTCTTCTTCAGAGGTGCCCATGATCATACGACCACCTTCTACAAGCACTAGGTTGGGGCCAGCAGGCTGACCTTTAAACTTCTTGAGCGCGAAACCACCTTCTTCACCGTTGGCTCTTTTCTTGCCGTAAGAACTTCCAGTAACCGTACTTTTTTTACCTGGTTTAACGCTTGTGGGACGTTTGTCGCGCTTACATGCCGAGAGGCCAAGCACACAAACCATGACGAGTGCAACAATGTGCAAAAATTTGAATTTTATCATACCTATAAACTGCTTTTCAATATGCTTTAAACAATGAAGCAGAATGCTTTTGATATTAAAATGTAAAAATGAGGGCTTTATTGTGTTTAAGCCTTCTTTTTTCGAATAATTATTAAAAAAGGCTAAAGTGGGTGGCTTAGTCGTCTGTTCGTTGGCTGTTGCTTAAGTCTTCTGCTAACATTTTTGCTTGTTCCAAAACAGTGTCTACCGCTTTTTCTTGCAAGTCTGGCGGGTAGCCGTGTAATCTTAAAATTCGTCTGATGTTGCGTCTTAGAGCCGATTGTACACTTTCTTTTATTGTCCAGTCGATGGTGGTATTGTTACGAACTGTTTTTAAAAGTTCTTGTGCTATGTGTTTCAATACTTCATCACCCATAATTTTTACAGCACTATTGTTTACTTCAAGGGCAGTATAGAAGGCATATTCCCTAAAATCTAAGCCTAAATCCTGACCTCTCTTTTCTGCTTCTCGGATTTCATTTCCTAATGGCACTAACCACTTTTCTATAAACTCTACACTATCTATTTGCCCATTATGGTATCTTTTTATGGCTTCTTCTAGTTTATCTGAAAATTGTTTGGTTTCTACTAAATTGTAGCTAGAGCGTTGCTTTATTTCGTCTCTCAATAATTTTTTCAACAATTCTACGGCTAAGTTTTTATGTTCCATTTTCTGCACATCTTCCAAAAAACGTTCGTCCAATATGCTGATATCTGGTCTTTTTATACCTGCGGCATCAAATATATCTACCACATTTTCGCTTACTATAGCATCGCTTACTATTTGTTTGATGGCTAAATCAATTTCGGAAAAGCTCTTTTTACCTTTTTCCAGTCGCCCTGTTTCTAGAAATTTCAATAGCCTTGCTCTGATGGCTTGAAATAGGGCTATATGATCTTTTATCTTCTGAATTCGCTCATGGCTAGAAACTAGAGCATATGCTTTTAATAATTTACCACTTACTTCTATAAAATTTTCATTGCCATTCTCTTGACTAAAAATATATTCTTGAATTACGCCAATGTATTTTAATTTTTCTTCTGGCTTTAAAGTAAAAAATTTCAGCCAATCAAAATGTCTTAATTGATGCAGAATGCCTTCGTACAATTCTAAGCATTTGGCTACAGCAATTTCATCGTCTAAGGCAGGAGACCCTTGTCCGCCACTGCTTGTATATTCTATCATGGCTTCTTTTAAGTATTGGGCTAAGCCAATATAATCTACCACCAATCCACCTTCTTTAGCATTATTAAACACTCTATTCACCCTAGCTATGGCTTGCATCAAATTAGCACCTTGCATAGGCTTATCTACATAGAGGGTATTGAGCACTGGTGCATCAAACCCTGTGAGCCACATATCTCTGACCAATACTATTTTTAATCCATCGTTTTCATCTTTTAAGCGTTCGCCTATTGCCTTTCGTTGGGCTTTATTTCTAAGGTGCGGCTGAAATTCCTTCACATCGGCACTAGAACCTGTCATAATTACTTTTATACTTCCTTTGGTATCATCATCGCCGTGCCAATGCGGTTTTAAAGCAATTATTTCGCTGTATAAGTCCACGCATATTTGCCTACTCATACATACTACCATTGCTTTGCTGTTTATGATGGCATCTTTCTTTTCAAAATGGGTTACTATATCTAGGGCTACTCTTTTCAATCGCTCTTTGCTACCTACTACAGCCTCTATGCTGCTCCATCTGGCTTTTAATTTTTGAGCATTGCTCAACTCTTCTTGCTCTGTTAATTCTTCGATTGTTGCATCTAAAATTATTTTCTTACTATCGTCTAAAGCAATTTTTGCTACTCTGCTTTCGTAATAAATAGGAACGGTTGCCCCATCTTTTACGGCTTGTTGTATATCGTACACATGAATATAGTCGCCAAAAATAGCTTGGGTACTTTTATCTGTACTTTCTATGGGTGTACCTGTAAAGCCTATGTAAGAGGCGTTGGGCAAACTTTCTCTTAGCCTACTGGCATAGCCATCTAGCAAACCATATTGGCTGCGATGTGCCTCATCGGCTATCACCACTATATTATGTCTATCGCTGATTACTGTTGCTTTTACTCCTATGTATTTTACCTTTGGTTCTGATACCCAACTGATATTATTTTTTTCGGCATCATCATCTTCTAATTGAAATTTTTGGATGGTGGTAAATACGATGCCTCCAGAGCTTACGTTTAAAATTTCTTTGAGGTGATGCCTGTTTTCGGCTTGTTTAGGCAGTTGCCTCAATAATTGGTTACAGTTGGTAAAGGTTTCAAATAATTGATCGTCTAAATCGTTTCTATCAGTAAGTACCACAATGGTAGGGTTTTGCATGGCAGGGTGCGTAACAATTTTACCAGTGTAAAACACCATACTTAAACTTTTGCCGCTGCCTTGGGTATGCCACACAATACCTGCTTTTTTATTTCCTTCTGTTCTGGTGGCTTTGACAGCAGTTTCTATGGCTTTTCTGACTGCATAATACTGGTGATATTGGGCTATTTTTTTAATCGTATTTTTTTCGGTTTTTTCAAATACGATGAAGTTTTTAATGCTGTCTAATATCACTTGTTTATTGCAAAGTCCTTTTATCAAAAACTCCATTTGCAAATCGAACCCATTTTCAATGGTTTGTCCATCTATGCTTTTCCAGGGTTTGTAATATTTAAGGCTACTACTAATAGTGCCATAAGCCGCACTCCACCCATCGCTGATAATATTGAAAGCATTGTAGGTAAATAAGGAAGAAATGGTGTTTTGATAGGTTTGTATTTGATGATAGGTTCTACCACAGGATTTTTTAATTCTATTACTACCAATGGCAAACCATTGACGAATAAAATAATATCGGGTCGTTTGTTTTGATTGCCTTCAATGATGGTGAATTGATTGATGGCTAAAAACTCGTTGTTTTCTACTTGGTCAAAATCTACGATATAAACTTTTTTGCCGCGGA
The DNA here is from genome assembly GCA_004293815.1 of Cytophagales bacterium. GTDB lineage: Bacteria > Bacteroidota > Bacteroidia > Cytophagales > Bernardetiaceae > RDZD01. The sequence goes on from RDZD01000032.1 coordinate 46,443, forward strand.
TGCCATCGGCTGTGCGTACTTCCACATCTACACCTTCGGTGAGGTATTGATGAAAAGTTTCATTGTTGATTAAAGCGTTTGGGCTTTCGGTACGCAACACTTTTTTGAGTGCATCTTCTTTAGCATCTTGGGTAATGGTGGGGTTGAGCTTGTCAATAGCATTTCGCAAACGGTGTTGAAGTACCACTTCGTTGTATTGACGTTCTGGTTGCTCGCCATCAGGCGAAATGGTAGTACCCAAAATATAGGAATATCCTAAATTTTGAAGATAGGAAAGGGCAATTTCTTCTATTTCGTTTTCGGTGATGCTATTCTTCATTTTTTTTGGGGGTTAATTTTTTTAATATCTTGCTCCAATTCTTTTAGGCTTTGTTCTTTTTCCAATGCTTTTTGTGCAATGCGAAACTTTTCTAATTCGATACCAGATTTTTCTACTGCCATTTCATGGCTTATTTTTCCTGCGTGGCTTAGTAGTTCTCGTCCGTTCAGCTGTAAAATACTATCTAATCGCTGTATCCAATCTTTCATATACATGGGTGTTTGCTGCAACGCCATTGTTTCAGCAAAGGCAAGATATTGTTCTACCAAAAGCCCGAGTAAACGCATTTCCTCTTCGTTTAAGTAGTTTTTAGCCACACTTACATCTGTTTTCTTAATGGTGGTTTCATGTTTTTTGTCAAAAGATTGCATGCCAAGCAAAGGCAAGGTTGCATCTACCCTGCGATACACCAATTCGGCTGCTGTTTGGCTGCTGATAGCCCACAACAATTTATTTTGAACAGTTTTGAAAAACGCTAAGGTGTTTTCGTCTTTTGGGTTATAGTCTATGCTAGTTGTGTATATGTCTTTTATTTTTTGGTAAAAAAAACGTTCGGACAAACGGATTTCACGAATACGCTCTTGTAATTCGGTAAAATAATTCATTGAATTACCGCTTTTAAAGCGTTCGTCATTAAGCGCAAAACCTTTTACAATGTACTCTTTGAGGCGTTGCGTAGCCCAAATTCTAAATTGTGTGCCTTGCTGCGATTTTACCCGATAACCTACCGAAATAACCACATCTAAATTGTAGTGCTTCACCTCTTTTTCTTGCGTCTTGCCTTCCATTGCACCATGTTGAGTGGTTAGTCGGAAATTCCGACACACCACCTTTTCGTCTAATTCGCCTTCTGCAAACACATTGCCAATATGTTCGGTAATGGTACTTCTGCCTTTACCGAACAAAGTTGCCATTTGCTCTTGTGTAAGCCAAACGGTTTCTTCTTCCAAACGAACATCGATGGCAATGTTGCCTTCGCTGTTTTGATATATCAATATTTCGCTGTTCATAGATAAGTGAAAAATAAAAAGTGAAAAGTGAAAAATTGTTTTATCATTTTTTTGCTGTTTTAATAGTTGATACAAGCACTACTATGAGTTCTTTGCAGTCTGATAACATACTCTCAAATAAATTTAATTCAATATAATTTGTGTCTTTTAGTAAGCAAAGCCAATACTCAGTTTCGTTGGCTTCTTTTAGGGAAAAACGCAATTTACTAATAAAATCAGGTTTGCTTTGCCCAAATTCAGCTTCCCTTATTAAAGCACCAATGTCAGTACCACTTCGTTGTATTGACGTTCTGGTTGCTCGCCATCAGGCGAAAGGGTAGTGCCCAAAATATAGGAATAGCCTATATTTTGTAGGTAGGAAAGAGTAATTTCCTCTATTTCGTTTTCGGTGATGCTATTTCTCATACTAATTCAGAATAGAAGGGTTGCCTGTTAATATGTCTAAATCAGCGTTTTTAAAATCCTTATCGTTGGTTAATAAAACCAAGGCATTTTCTTTGCAAAGTGTAACGGTTGCCTTGTCCACAAAGTCAAGTTCATCAACTGCCAAATAGCTTTCTATTTCTTGTTTGTTAAAAGCTTTGCCAACAACATTGAAGCGGTTTAGAATATCATTTTTTACGATGATATAGATGTCATCCAAAGCATCTTTTCCGTCTTGACTGTTTCTGAAATCTTTGAATTTTTGAGTTGGATTTAGCTTTTGGTGCTCAATTCTTACTACACGATTTATTACTTCGGAAATTACCAAGAAATCAACAAATAGATTGTTTCCTTGTCGTAAAAGATTACTGAAAACACGAGCATAATTTTGTTCAAAATTATACTGACCAGTTGGCCAAAATAGGTAAATCAAAATATTAGCATCAAAAAATACATCTTTGCCAACAAGTTGAGCAACATCCTGTAAACGGTATTTTGTAGCCATAACTTAGTCTTCGGTTATTTCGTCAATACTTCTTTTTAGTGCTTCGGGGTCTTTGTAGAATAGTTTTGCGGTATCTACAACTCTTTTTAACGCCACTTTTCCCGAATCGGAAATATCAGAAACCTTTAGGTTTGCTTTGATAAATTCATCAGAATGCTCTTTATACAACTGTCCGACTGCTGTATTTAAAAATGCTGTGGTAAGCATTTCTATATTTTGGAAAGTGAGGGTTACTTTCTTTTTATCATTAAACGCTTTAATGATAAGCTCAAACACCTTTTGTCCGTCTTCGGCTTCAATGCCAAATACATCGCCAATGGTGTTTACTATGTTGATTGTTATGTTTTCCATGTTTAAAAAATATCGTTTATATCTATTTCGTTTTTTAATGAATAATTATGTATGTCGTTAGTTTTGAATTGCAAATTTACAATTGTTCCAGGAAACTGACCAACGAACTGGCTGGTTTGTTCGCCTTGGTCATCGAACTGATAAAAACCATCGCTACTCACAATTTGCATTTTGCCTTTATTCAGTTCGATAAATTCTTTTAGCACTGCTAAGCCTATGCCTCCTGAAACGCTCATTTTGGTTGTCTTTTTAAATAGGTTAAGAAATCATTTTTAAGCAAAATTGATTCTATTTGTGGGCTTAAATAATCAAAATGAATATTGTTCAAATCGGCTGTGAACTTATCTAATACCGCACCCAAAGCTGCACTCATATTGGCTGCAAACCATTGGCGTAATTCTATATGAATGTCTGAAAACATTTTGTCCTTGTTTTCTTCATACAAGCGAATCAGCTTTTGGTAGCTTTCAAAAGTATTGTCGATATTATTTAAACTATACATTGTCTGAACCTTGATTTTGACCTAGATTTTCTTGATTAACTTGATTTTGATTGACTTGATTTTTTAAAGAATTATTATGAACTCTTTTGAACTGTAAGCTCTTAGCACCAAAATTTATTAGCAAGCCAATTTCTACATGATACGCTTCAAGATAATTCATTGCTTGAGCTAAATGAACATCCTCTAAATTGATTAATGCTTTTAACTCAACCATAATACAACTTTCTACAAAGAAATCAACTCGTCTGCCACCAATTCTTTCTCCTTTGTAAAAAATATCCATTTCGTACTCTCGTTGAAAAGTCAAACCAACATTTGCCATTTCAATTTCTAATGCTCTTTGATAAATGACTTCTTGAAAGCCATTGCCCAATATTTTATGAACTTCCATTGAAGCTCCAATTATTTTTTGTGTTATATCTTGGTATTTCATTTGTCTGAACCTTGATTTTTAGGATTTGCTTGATTAGCTTGATTTTGAATGCCTTGATTTGGTTTAGAAAAATCCTTTGAATCCTGATGGTAATAAAGTATCGCGGGTTTGGGTGAGAGTTTGGATTTGAAGAGAGTTATATTTTATTTTTTCAAAAATCGGTGTTATAACCTCTTTAAAAGAATTTAAAGTATCAATACTAGGAATTAAAATGCCCATCTCTTTTATTGTTTTTGAATTTACAGCGGTAGCAATTGAAGAGGTACTTCCTAATGAATCCCAATTATATGTTTTGAGGTACAAATAAATATACTCTGGTGGAAATTCATTAGTGTTAATCTGTGCAATTGCTTCATTTGATAACATTTTTTCAGTTGTAATTGCAAGTCTACCAATTGTTAGTTTGAAACTAAGAACAACAGTATTTTCTTGTATTACTGGAATTCTAAATTTTTCAATTGCTTCATTAGTTAGATATTCTAAAGTATTAAAAATATAAACACCTGACTGTCCCATATCTCTAATAGAAATCCATTTATTATCTTTTACATCTTTACTAAACCATAATTCCTCTAACCTTGGTGGTGTTCTGCCAATTTCAATTTTTGCAACTTCATTTAATTTCCCCATTCTCCAACCTTTCGGCAAATTGTCTGAACCTTGATTTTTGGGATTTTCTTGATTGCCTTGATTTTTTTCTTCTTGATTTTTTTCTTCCTT
>RDZD01000042.1 GCA_004293815.1 Cytophagales bacterium
ATAGGCTTCTATTTTGATATCTTGCAACATGGCTACCAAAAGCAGGTTCATCTGCATCAAATTGCCCTTTTTTTCAGTAAAAGCCTCTTTGGCTGTACGCGTTTGATCATTTATTCCATGTCTATTTTCTAGTGCCACCCTGTTCTTGACGTAAGCGGCCATCGCTTGTACTTTTTGGAGGGGGGTACTGAGATTGTCAGCCACTGCATGCGCTGCCTCATTGACGGTACTGTTGCGTAAGTTTAGACTATGCTCAAAGTTATAACGCTTTAAAAAATTATAATTGATTTGTTCCCATGTCACGACATCCACAGAAAAGCCGCCCTCTATTGTAGCTTTGGCAACATATGCAAAATCTAAACTCATGACGTGGTCTCTCATGTTCATAACCAGAACCCCAGTTTCTAGTTTTAGGTTTGATATCTTGGGCATGAGCGCGCCCGTGGTTTCATAGTTGGCATTCATGGTGGTGCGTAGATAGTAAGCCATATTGCTCTCTTCTGGATACTTATTTTTATCTTTCCTTGATCTAAGCGTAGAGCTTTTTTCAATAAATGACTTAGGGGCGTATGGTCGGTTATGGTTACGAGATGCAATAGTGAAGTCTACAGAAGAAAACTGTGCATGAAACTGGCTGAAGAGGGTTGGATAAGTACCTTGAAACTCCCAAGGTTCAATAAAGCGTGAATAAGGGGATTTGCGAATGTAGCGCAGTTCAACAATAGAGCCTTCTTCTACTTTCGGCATGGTAATCCTTATCTCGCCCATATCTTCTTTTATCTTAACATCAGCAATGTTTTCTTGTGTCAAAGCCGTTTTTTCAATGTCGTTGCCGCGCAGGTTATAAGTATAGCCTTCTAAAACATCATAGCTCTCTTTGTAAGATTTGTTCTTAGGGTCAAAGTAATAAGGAAGCACAAAGTTACCCGCATCAAGGGCTGATTTTTTCTGGATTTTGATGCGTATAAATGTAGCAGAAAAGAGAGTGGGATCTGAATTGACTCTAGAGGTGTAACCAGACACATCATCGGCACCTTTTCTGTATGCGAACCTATGTGCTAAAGAGTGTTGAAGTATGATGGCTTCTGTTTCTAAATCTGGCTCAAACTTGATATCAAAATCAGAGGGTTGAACCTGACCAAAAGTATGAGGCTCTGGGCCTTGCGCTTGCGCAAAAAAGCTGAAAAAAAATAGCGCGCAAAAAAGAAGTTTACCTTTCATAAAAACAAATATTGATTTTAATTTATTTAAAAAAAAGTTTACAAAAGACACTCAAAAAAGCATTTAAACGTATTTTAAAAAGCGAAATTACCCGCTTGGCTACGGTACAAACGCTTTAAACTGATGTTCATTACTCACCTGCTTGTTTGTGCACCTGTTTCTAGCACAATATTCTAATAAAAGTGAATAAACTGCAAAAATATTATAGCTTTTTTTATCACTCAAGGTCTAGCAAAGAGCGTTTGGGCGTTTAGGCTTGTTTTTGCCGCTAACTCCTCTAAGCTTATGCCTTTAATTGTGGCTAACTGTTCCGCCACTACGCGCATGAATGCAGGCTCATTGCGCTTGCCTCTGTAAGCTGTAGGCGTGAGATAGGGGCTGTCTGTTTCCAATACCAAATGATCCAGAGCTACCTTTTCAAGCATTTGGGCTAGACCACTTTTAGGGTAGCTCAACACGCCGCCTATGCCCATAAAAAAGCCTAGTTCTATAATCTGTTCCGCTTCCGCTACTGTGCCGCCAAAGCAATGAAATACACCTTTAAGCCCCCTTAAACCAATTTTTTTAAGCAAATCTATAGTGTATTGAGTAGCTTCACGGGTGTGTAGAACCACAGGTAGCTGGTGCTGATAGGCCAAGCGTATTTGAACCTCGAAGGCTTCTGCTTGTTGGGGTAGAGTGGTTTTGTCCCAATACAAATCTATACCCATTTCACCCACTGCGACCCACTTTCTGCGACCAAGCCAGCTTTCTATCTCATAAAGATCTTGATTAGGATTTTTTGACACGTAGCATGGGTGCAATCCTATCATTGGTATGCACATAGAAGGAAACCGTTGCTCCAATTCCAGCATATCGTCTATGGTGGTGTGATCAATATTGGGCAAATAGATTTGACTTAAACCAGCTTCTTCTGCTCGGGCTACGGTTTCTTGTATATCTTTTTTAAATTTATCCAAATAAATATGAGCGTGAGTATCTACGAGCATTTTTTAGGAAATTTTATCAGATAGTAATTTTTTGAATCGCAAATAAGCACGCAGACCAGAGGAATACGGATTTATAGCCAGATGCCTAGCAACTGCTCTATTAAACAAACAAAGTACTGATAGACTCGTGATCGTGTATTTTGCGAATAGCTTTAGCAAACAACTCACCCACAGAGAGTACCGTAATTTTGTTGTGTTTTTGAGCTATTGGAATAGAGTCTGTCACAGCAACTTCCACCAGAGCCGAGTTGGCTATTCGCTCGCAGGCTTGCCCCGAAAGCACGGGGTGTGTAGCGATGGCACGTACCGAAATTGCTCCCTTGTCCATAAGCAACTTGGCGGCATTACACATCGTACCAGCTGTGTCTATCATATCATCCACCAGAATCACATTAGCACCTTCCACATCACCAATGACCTGCATAGCAGCAATTTCATTAGCGCGCTTGCGGTATTTATCACAAACTACCATACCACAGCCAAAATGTGCGGCATAGGCACGTGCACGCGATACACCACCTACATCAGGTGATGCAAAAACCATATTTTCAAGCCCCAACTCTGTGAGATAAGGAATAAAAATGGCACTGGCAAAGAGGTGATCTACAGGAATATCAAAAAAACCTTGAATTTGTCCAGCGTGTAAATCGCAGGTCATCAAGCGATTTGCACCAGCCGCAGAAAGTAAATTAGCTACTAATTTGGCCGCTATAGCTACACGAGGCTTATCTTTACGATCCTGACGTGCATAGCCAAAATAAGGCACTACTACCGTTATGTAGCCTGCTGAGGCGCGTTTAGCAGCGTCAATGAGCAACAACAGCTCCATCAAGTTGTCGGCAGGTGGAAAAGTGGACTGAATCAGAAATACATCACAACCACGTATAGATTCATCAAAGCTTGGAGCCATCTCGCCATCACCAAAACGCTGAAGAGTGAGCGAACCAAGAGGTTTGCCATAGCTGTGTGCTATTTTTTGCGCCAGATAGCGCGACTGTGAGCCTGAGAACAACTTAACAAGAGCCATAGATATATGAGCATAGATTTAATGCTGCAAATATCGCTTTTAGTCTGGAAAGTATTAGCGGTTGCGCCTTTTTTTTTACTAAAAATTTAGTAACAGATTCACTACTTTTATAATAGAGCTTATTCATCAGCTTTTTACATGGATACAAAGCCCGCTTCATGTATAATAGATACAAATATCTGACAGCCTGTTTTCTTAATTTTTGACATAGATAAAAAAAATTATTTTTTAGCCCTTATTCGGCTCAATGTTTCTTGTGTAATACCGAGATAAGAGGCTATCATTCCCAGCGGGATTCTGTGATGAATGTCGCAATAGGTGGCCAAAAAATGATTATACTTCTCTTTTGCTGTTGTAAAACGCATAGATGTAATCCTTTCCATGAAATGTCCGAGGATAGTACCCATGGATAGTCTGGCATAGCGTTCCATTTCTGGAAAGTGGTCAAACAAGTACATCAAATCTACTAAGCTTAAACAAAATGCCTCTACATCTTCTATGGCATCAATATAATAAATATCAAGTTGCCTTGTCCTAAGGCTTCGCGGGGAGTTGCACCATTCGCTTTCCGCTGAAAAATATTCACTAATTTCTTTTCCATCTTTAATGAAATAGGCTCGCATAAGTCCCTTTTGAATAAAGTAGCTTTTGTTACAAACTTTAGTGGCATGATGTACAAGCTCCCCCTTTTTGAAAGTCTTGCAAATAATTCTTTGAGCTAGCTCGGTCTTTAAAGTGTCACTCAGCTTGATATGCCTTTCAAAATGTTTGAATATGAGATCTATCTTTTCTGTATTTTTCAAACTACTAATTTTTGTATGAGCTTATGGCTAGATTTTCTAATCAAATGTTTAGATTCTTTTGCAAATTTACGCAAAACTATTTGTTCATTGCATAAAAAAAATAGCCAGACTTTGTTCGTACCAGTCTAAAAAAACTTTATCATACGGCTTATATGCAGTATTTATGAAACCACTCATCACTCCAGAACAGGCCGATGCGCTGCTGGCTGCAAAAGGGCAGGCCATGCAAAAAACCATTCTGATGCCCTTCAACAAAGCCCTGAATGCTGTGTTGGCAGAAACCGTATTTTCTGACCGTGCCTATCCGCCTTACTCCCGTGCTACTATGGACGGTATTGCATTCAAGCAAAGTGATCGGCAAATGGGCGATACCTTTTTACCGCTCAAGCACACGCAAGCAGCAGGACAAGCGCGCACCTCCTTACAAGCGGGCACTTGCACACGTATATACACGGGAGCAGTCCTGCCAGAAGGCGCAGATGTGGTTTTGAGGCAAGAAGATGTCCGCTTTGAAACTCAGAATGGTGCGTCATACGCCTATTTTAGCGTGCCTACTGAGTCTGGGCAGAATATTCATCCTCAGGGCAGTGATTTGGCTGCTGGGCAGGTTGTTCTAGAGGCAGGAACTGTGCTTAGAGCCAAAGAGCTGGCTGTGCTCGCTACGTTTGGCTACGCCGATGTGTTGGTTTACAAGAAGCCCAAAGTTTTGGTATTTTCTTTGGGAGACGAGCTGGTACATCCTTCTCAAAAGAACATTCTTTCTCACCAAATTCGCCTGAGCAATGCTTACTCAGTGGGAAACTTGCTAAAAGAGTGGGGACTGGAGGCAGATATACATGAAGTGGGGATTGCCGATAATCTGGAGGCTGCTCAAACATTTTTTATGCAGGCCAGTATAAACTACGACTTGCTCATTAGCACTGGTGGCGTATCGGTGGGAGACACTGACCACGTACTGGCTGCCTGCAAGTACCTCAATGCGACTCCCCTATTTCATGGTATCAGCCAAAGACCAGGGAAGCCTTTGCTTTTTGCTGCTACACCTAAAGTCTGCATATTTGGCTTACCAGGCAATCCCGTTTCGGCTTATGTATGCACCCTGCGTTATGTGTTGCCTTTTTTGAGACACTGCGCAAATCAAGCCTCTAACCCCCCTGATTTAATTTCTCTGGGGTCAAAGGTGTATTTTAAACCTGAACTCACTTATTTCTTGCCAGTAAAAGTTGCTAGAAAAGTAGTAGAACCACTCCCTACCAACACGTCTGGCGATTTGTTTTCGTTGACCAAAGCTTATGGGGTGGTAGAATTACCTAGCCATTTAAGTACTTTTGAGGCTGGCAGTAGCTGGCCTGTATGGAAGTTTAGTCCTGATTAGGAAAAAGCGGCTTTTTGTGATCCCCTCGCTTAATAGACTTGATGAAATCCGCCCAAGCAAATGGGTTTAAAAGAGAAATTGTAGGTATAAAGTGACGGTTAGAAATTCTAGCCATTTGAGCCTCCATGAAATACCTAAAGTTAGCAGCTGCGCCCATAGGCATAGCCGCGGCCATTTGATAGATAACTTCTTGGGACAGATTCTTTTGTAAATTTTTTTCTGCTTTAGTAGTCATTTCTAAAGCCAAAAACTGCCGTTTGAAATCTTCATAGCTTGCAAAAAGCGGAATTTCAATTTCCTCAAAACGCATTAAATCCGCTTCCAAATTAATGAGCACAGAATAGTTAAGAATATTGCGCTTAGGAATTTTGAGGATACGAGGGTCATAGCCAATGGCACTAATTTCTATACTATCACCTTCATATACTGACAACGTAAAATAACCAAACTCATCTGAAACTGTACCCACCCCTGCATTCGTCACATAGAGATGCACGTAAGGCACTCCTATAGCACTATCGCCCTTCACTACAATACCCGAAAATCTGATGCGTCTTTCGTTAAGTGTTTGTGCATTTGCATCATGAAAGAGCAATGCTAGAGCTAGCAAATAGCAGAGAGTGAAAAAACGAATACAAATTTTCATTTTGGAAGTTTTAGGGCATGTGTACGGTAAGCTTAACTGATAACCAAAGCCACGCGTCTTTTGTTCTTAATTTATCACTGACGAAAGCACAAATTTAACAAAGGCTTTGGAGAGCACAAAACGGGCTGGCGTTTTTTTGGTCAGAAGCCAGCGCACAGCTGTCCTAAAAAAGCCTTACCCAAGTACTAAAGCATAATTTTGGTAAGGCTTTTGATAAATTTTTATGCTAATTTAACTTACTTGGCTGTTTCATTGAGAAGGTTAAGAAAAGCTTGAGGCTCTTGGTAACCGGGTGCTACCTTGATATTGCTGCCTTTAATAAACACAATTGTTGGATAGCCTCTCACTTTGAATACATTCTTGGTGAGTTGTGCATTAGTCATATTTTCACCATTGAAAGTGAGTAGGGTGCTTTTTTCAGCATCTAGCTTGACGGCGTGATAGTTAGCATTCACGTATTTTACCACATCGGCATTGCTAAAGGTGTTTTTGTCCATCACTTTGCACCAACCACACCACTCTGTGTAAACATCTACAAAAATAGGCTTGCCATCTTTTTGCGAAAGCTTCATTGCTGTTTCTATATCTGTCCAGTTAATGGTGGTAGATTTTATTGGGTTTGCGGCGGTGTCTTGTAAGCGCATCATGGACAAGCTGGCTATACCCACAAAAAGCAAAAGAACGGCTAAACAAATGTGTTTGGTTTTCATACTCCGAATGCAATATTGTTGTTAAGATGAGGTCTTTTTTGATTGAAACGTAAGAAACGAGCACAAAGATACACCACTCTATTACTTTTTTTACATAATTAACAATCCCAAGAAGCTTATTTGGCAGAGCTTAGGCTTACAACCGCGACTCACTTACCTAGTTTGGAGTCAGAAAACAATTTATTTTTTCAAGCTTTGCTTAATGTAGGCGTGAGCCTTATCGTCAATAGCATTTTTATATTCATGTTCGGGTGTATCAAGGGCGTGTTGCCAATAAAGGCGTGCATTTTCTGGATCCTTAAAAACATCTCGATAGAGTAGCCCCAATTGCAGCGCAGCATTGGCAGCATAAAAATGCGGAAGACTTGCCCCTTCGTTGTACGCCATATCAAGCCATTTGAGAGCTTGCGCATGCACTTTCATGTTCAAAAAAATCAACCCCAGACGATAGTATAATTCGGTTCGCTGCGGACTTTTGGGCGCATAAACATTGATATCAATATTTTGGAGCAAGGCAAGGGCTTCGTTAAAATAACCACCGTCATAAGCCAAACGGGCTTTGATAAGCGCAGGGCTGCTGATATTAGCAATATTCACACCTACTTTTGAGGCATAAGCATCTTGTTCTGTGGACTGTATCCCTGCTTCATTGATTTTTTGGGCGTAGGCTGTCTTAGTTTCTAGCGATAGAGAAGACTGGCTTAAATAATGAATGATAAAAAGCTTAAAGTGGGCATCTTTGCGAAAGTTTTGCCCATGATAACAAAGCAAAAATTGTTCATAATGCTGTTTGGCTTTATCATAATTGAGTTCATAAAGCAAGGTTTCTGCCATGGCGTATTGAGCGTAAGGCAGTTTGCTTTGAATCGGCAAAAGGCTCTGGAAAAGCTTTTGAGCTTCTTTATTTTTTTTATTGCGTAGCAGAACCATGCCATGAAAAAACATGATTAAGTTGTTTGTAGGATTTTGCAGCAAAAGCTGGCTAGCCAGAAACTCTGTTTGGGCACGCAGCACATAAGTTTGGAGGAGCATCTTATACACACGTGCCTGCAAGGCGCGTGGGTCTGTGCCTTGCGAAGCCGAATCTAGCATCTGAAAACCTTTTTTTTGGTTTCCAGAAAGTCCAATCAATTTCATAGCCCACTGGTAACGTGGTGGCGCACTGGCACTCAGGACGTTGAGTGCGCCAAGATTTTTAAGTGGTAATTTGCTTTTTGGGAAGCGACTCTGAAAGGCTGAGAGTTCTGCAAACGCTTTGCGCAGCGTCCAGACTGCACCTAAGCGCATCTCAAACCGTATTTTAACAATGGCTAAAACAGTAAGCAGTTCTGTATAGCAAAAGTAGAATGTTTCAGAATGAAGCTTTTGGGCTTCTAAAACGTCAATCTGTGCTTCAATTTGTTTAATTAGCTTGTCTTTTTGGTTATAATCTTCACTCAAAGCCAAATAAACGGCAGACTGAAACTGCTTCAAAAACTGGGCAGTCATGTCTTTTCTTTGGGAGAGTTGCTGCAAGGCAGGGCTTTGTTGCAAACTCAAAATATCGGCATAACATTTTCTGTCGATTTCAGACAAAGCCCAAAGAGGATGGATGCCTACAACAACAAGAAGAAAGCTAATAAAATACGTTTTAAAGTGGTTCTTTAGAGAGCAAAGCATTGTTTTAGCTCTTCTAAGTCATCAAAGAAATGTTTTGTACCGCCAATATCTTGGTAATTTTCGTGCCCTTTACCTGCCACAAGTATTATGTCATAAGGACATGCCAAAGAAACCGCTTTCTGGATGGCTTCGCGACGATTCTCTATAACCAGAGTTTGGACTTTAAGCTCATCTGTAAGCCCTTCTTGCATATCTTTTAAAATCTGCGAAGGCTCTTCCATGCGTGGGTTGTCAGAAGTCAATATCGCTTTATGGCTCATTTGTGCTGCAATTTTGGCCATAATAGGTCTTTTGGTTTTGTCTCGGTTGCCGCCACAGCCCACTACTGTAAAAATCCTTTGGCTAGAACTTTTACCTTTCTTAATGGTTTGAAGAACATTTTCAAGGGCATCAGGCGTATGGGCATAATCTACGATACCAAAAATTTTATTCGGTGAAATAATCCTCTCAAAACGCCCTTTGGCACCATGTGAAGCTGAGAGTAGCTCCAAAACACGCTGAGGTTTTTCGCCTAGTTGCACAGCCACGCCGTAGACTAAAAGCAAGTTATAGGCATTGAATTCACCCGTTAATACAAAGTTGGCTTTTATACCATTTATTTCGAGAAGAAGTCCTTCTAGGGTATTGCTGAGCAGCCTTCCTTTGTTATCTGCTGCCCGTTTCAAACTGTAAGTGAGATGTTTGCCCTTACAGTTTTGAAGCATCACTAAACCGTTCTTGTCGTCAATATTGGTAAGCGCGAAACTCTGTGGTGACACCTCGTCAAAAAGGTTCTTTTTAGCTGCCAAATAATTGGCAAAAGTGCCATGATAGTCCAAATGGTCATGTGTTAGGTTAGTAAAAGCCACACCAGTAAATTTTAAGCCAGCAATGCGTCGCTGAGCTATAGCATGTGAGCTGACCTCCATAAAGACATACTGGCAGCCTGCTTGATGCATTCCGTTTAAAAGCTTTTGAAGCTGCACAGCATCGGGTGTGGTAAACTCTGAAATTTGCACCTGACCCGCCACGCGGTTAGCTACTGTCCCTATAAGCCCCACTTTATAGCCTAGAGCTTCGTAGAGATCCGCTAGAAGTGTTGTAGTGGTTGTTTTGCCGTTAGTACCAGTAACGCCTATCACAATCATTTGATGAGAAGGGTTGTCAAAAAACTCAGAAGCAGCCAAGCCAAGTGCATCGGCAGTATTGGCCACCCGCACGCAACAAACCTTAGCTTGAATAGCCTCTGATGGCAGTTCTTCACATAAAATTGCTACCGCGCCTTGCTCTACAGCCTTATCTATGTAAGTGTGTCCATCGGTGGCGAGGCCGCGCATAGCCACAAAAAAAGTGTTGTCTTTAACCAGACGAGAATCTATGGCAATATCAGAGATGTTGATATCTGCAAGGTTACGGCTCTGTTCTAGCACATGGACACGGCTAAGAACGCTTGCAAGACTTTTCATGCTAATCAGTTTGAATGCTTTTTGACACGCAAATATAGACAATTATATCTCTTTACCATAAACAAAGTTTTGATAGTTTTTGGGTAAAAGCTTTCAAAAAGTGCAGGTAAATACCCTAACGTTCATTTTTCAAGTCCATCACTCTATTTTTCACATTACTAATAACAAAACTATAGCCTCACAAACACTATTTTGTATAGTGTATTATGAGGCTAAGGTTTG
>RDZD01000007.1 GCA_004293815.1 Cytophagales bacterium
CTATCAGTGTAGCATCGTAGTTGGCTTTGTCCATTCCGCAGTTATCAAGCATATTTGCCATAGTAGTAATGTTAGTTAGATTCCAATTGGCTAAACTTTTATTGAAAGCAGTAGCATTTTCGAACATATTTGCCATAGTAGTAACATTGCTTACGTCCCAACCGCTGATGTCTTGATTAAATGCACCTGCAAAGGCAAACATGCCAAACATATTGGTAAATCTGTTGGTTTTTGCTCCCCAATTCAATACTACCCCACCATTATTAAAATTCGCCGCACCATAAAACATACTAAGAGCAGATATATTGGATACGGTACTAAAAGTCCAATTGCTAAGGTCTTGATTGAAAGCAACAGCAAATTGGAACATTCCATCAAAGGAGGTTACATTACTTACATTCCAACTACTTATATCTCTGTTAAAGGCAGAAGCACCGTTGAACATACCTGTCATAGTAGTAACATTGCCTACATTCCAAGAGCCAATATTTCCATTGAAGGCACTACAATCTCTAAACATACCTTGCATATTACTTACTGTTGCTAAATCAGGGGTGTCTGTAGCAGCATAGGTCAAATTTGAGCATCCCCAAAATGAATTTTGCATACTTGCCCAAGCAATATTTCCCCATTGTTCTATGGTTCGCAGTTTGGGTGCATTGGTCGCATCATTGTTCATATAGAAATGTGGGAAAGTACCAATGATTTCTACACGGTAGGTACTGCCATTTTCTAAACCTGAAATGGTATAGTTGTTAGTTTGTCCTGAAGCATTCCCTTCTTGTGTACCGGGATTGGTAAGGTTTGTCCAAATGACTGTGTAATTATAAGTATAGGTAGAGGTATTGGTAGGAATGATGATATTACCATCAGAGCTAACCCAAGTAGTAACAAAGGCAGTGGTTGAAGCTGTTACTGTACTTGCATTGGAGAAAGCAGAAGTATTATTAATATTACTTCGAGCAGTAGCTGTGATTCTATCTCCTACATTGAATGTACCTGTGTAGCTCCAAGTAGTACCTGTGGTAACTGCAACTCCTAAGAAGGTACGCCCTTGATTGCCTACTCCTGCGGGGCTGTCATTGAAAATTTCTACTACATCATTATTTTCACAAGTTCCTGTGATAATGTTTGTGAAGGCGACACTGATGGTAGGGGCTACTTTATCGGCATTGCTGGGTGAAATAAGTTGAATACCGCCCAAACCATTTTCAAATATATTACTGCCCGATATGCGGTTGCTTGTTGCACTAGAAGTTACTGATACACCCCAGCCTGTATTGTTTCTGATAATATTGGCTTCGTTGGGTGCTGTTCCTCCTAATGTGTTACTACTTCCAGTTCCTCCTGTAAATTCAACTCCCGAAGTGCCGCTGTTGGCTATTAGGTTATTTCTGATGATATTGTTACTGGTAGCAATCAAAATACCTCTGTCGCCATTGGTGCGCGCTGTTGCTATATTATTTGCTGTTCCGATATAGTTGCCTTGTATAATGGTAGCAGTAGAAGGAGCAAACTCCACCAAAATACCATTGAAAGCACTATTGCCAATAATGTTAGATTTTCCTACATCAAGTATGCCTGACCAGCCAATGACGGTATTAGTCGTACCCGTAACACGAATACCATTGTTGCTTGTTCCGTTAGATGTACCATCTGCTCTTAGCCCAATATAACAGCCTTCTATTTTATTATCAGTACTTGCTAATCCATCAATTAGTATATTATTTCCTCCTCCTGCATTGTAAATAGAAAGCCCGCGCACTAAAGAGCTGCTCACGCTTGTTAAATTGAGTGCATTGCCCAACATGTTTCCATTGATTTCAATACGAAGATTCGCGTTGTTGTTAGTATTGAACGCAGCAGTATTAGGAGTAGCTCCATAGGCAGAATAACCATCAATGAATATAGATCGGTCGATACTAGGCAAAGCCGTACCAGAAGCGGTAATAGTACTTACAGTGGTAAGGTTGCTTTCTTGAATACTAAAATCGATATAGTCTTGGTCATCATCTGTGTTGGCTTCGTTGATTGCCCATCTGAAAGAGCCGTCATCAAGTGTATTAGTTACACGCAAAGCCCAAAAGGGAGAATTAACCAATGTACCATCTGCTGCCGTTCCTGCCAAACCACTATTGAAAATAGTGGTCTGATTGCCTGCGATAGCGTCATCATCAAAGTTCCAATAGGCGATGGCACCATTGGCAGTTCCAATAGCCATATCAGTTTGAATATCAGCAATATTCCTTATTGTATTAAAAATGCGTACTTCGTCTAATTGACCATTAAAGTAATAGTCTGGGTTATCTGGCGCACTATCTACACGACCAATAGAAATAGGGACAACACCAACTGCTTGGTTTAAGACTGTAGAGGTTTGAGATATATCTAACACGCCATCAATGTATATTTCCATCAATCCTGTCATGTCGTTTCTTGTTGCAGCAATATGATGCCAAGCACCATCATTGATGGAAGCATTAGATGTTAGTGTAAATTCTGAATAAGTTGCTCCTCCTGCGATACCAAACTTGATTTTACCTGCTGCCAAACTCACCCCATAATCTGGATTAGAGCCACTCGCATCTGCATCTACCAAACCTAAACCATCATACCAACTACCTACTATGCCACCAGTATCCTTGGTTTTAATCCAAAATGCTATGGTGAAGTCATTTAAAGTTATTACATTATTGATTGTTACTCGGTCATCTACCCCATCAAAATATAATCCCCTATTGCCGGTAGGTTGTTCAGGCATGACAGTAGCTACTACGGTGCTTGCAGTAGAAAAAGCAGAAGTATTATTTACTTCGTCTGTAATGGTAGCGGTTACTACATTATTCAATGCAAAAGGATACGCAAAACTCCAACTACCACCGCTAACAACTACTGCTTCACCTCTATAAATTCTTCCTTGACTTTCTCCGGGATTGTTTTCAAAGATTTCTACTTTATCGCCGTTGGTACAGCCT
>RDZD01000033.1 GCA_004293815.1 Cytophagales bacterium
TCGCACAAACGAACCGTATCCTTCGAAATACCCAAATGCTTGATAGTCGCAACCGGATTGGTATTGAAATTAACCATGATCGTGTCGCGGCGTTGGCAGTAGGTTGTTTTGCCGCTATCAATGACTATCAATTCGTAAGTACGCATACTGGAAAGCTCATCCGCCAAAAAGGTTCCCGAGTTGCCCACTTGCGTAGGCACGCCAGCGATGAGTTCATTCCAAACATATCTAACACCTGCGGTGTGGCTTGGGTCTGTACCTACGAGTAAGGCACTGCCCACACTATCGCAAAGATTAATAACCGTAGGTGTGGCAGCACCATATTTAATTTGTGCTATTGGGTTTGTATTAAGTTCTACAACAATGGTATCTCTAGATTTGCACTGTGTGATGAATGCAGAATCTAAAACAGTTAGCTCATATACTTTTGTAGAAGAAAAACTACTAGCCACGTATGTAGGAGATGTGCTCACGATTGTGTAGCCGCCACCAGTAATATCAGCCCATTGATACCTAATTAATGCAGTATGGCTTGGGTGCAGAGCAGAGAGTGTTTTGCTTCCTGTATCATTACATGCAACGATACTATCTTCTGGCATGCCAGCAAAATTAATGATGGCAATAGGATTGGGTCTAAAATTGACGGTAATTGTATCGCGAGAGGAGCATCTTGCAGCAGATGAGGTGTCTGTAACAACTACTTCATAAATTGTACTTAAGCCAAAACTAGAAACAGTTAGAGTTGGAGTAGTAGTTATTGGCACAGGCGGGCCTGCTGTGATGTTATTCCATTGATACTTAATAGTTGGCCCGTGTAAAGGGTGTAAGGCCGTTACTGACTGAGCACCAGAGCTATCGCAAAGATTAATAAGAGAGGTTGGAACACCTCCATACAAAATATTGACTGGCGGGCGCGGGCGGACGGATACAGGAATACTAGGTCCCGCTCGTTCGCAAGTGAGCGAGCCTACAATGTTGTATGCTATGACACTTACTACATCCCCGTTGTTAAGGGCTGATGTCGTGTAAGTCGTTGTAGCTAAAGGGCCTTGAACAAGTACTCCGTTTACAAAAAAAGAATATCTTTCTGCTCTTGCACTGGCTACAGTGAAGGTAACTGTTTCGCCCTGACATATTGATGAGTCGGCATCAGATATTGTAAGAGTAGAGATTGGTTTTACGTGAAAAACGACAGCAGTAGTGTCATAAGCCACACATTTTGACAAGGTGTCTGTTACTTCTACCACATAGAATCGCCGCACAGAATCTGTGCCAGGTGAGAAGAGGACATTTTCTGTGGAAGCTGTACCGCCTGTGGGCGTTAAAACACCTGATACGGTATTAAGCGTAAACCATTCATATTGTATAACGCCTGGTATATGGCTTGGATGTCCTGCATTGAGCACAACAGGCCCATCACCTTCGCAACGGCGCACGGTATCCCCCAAATCAAAAATCGTTTTTGGTACAACCCTAATAACCATTGAGTCGCGCGACATACAGGCTACAGAACGATCGGCTGCATTGCGCACCTCAAGCCACACAAGCGTATCCGTGCCTGGAATTAAGGAAGTGAAGGTGAATAAAGAATCTGTTTCACCATTATGCCACGTATAAAAAGGATAAGTTCGTTTAGAATAAATCCTAGCTGTATCACCAGCACAAATTCTTACGGTGTCCATAATGGCTTCGGGTGTTGAACCTAAGCGAAGAGGTGGCGAAAAAATAACGTCCGTGCTATCAAATGGCTCCACATTACAACGGTCATAAACGTAAATACGAAGTGTGTCGCCGTTTGCATCAATGTTTGGGTAAATTATGGGCGCAATGTCAAAAGCAAAGTCAGATACGCCAATATCAAGCGTGGTGGTAGTTGGAAACAATGCAGGATTGACCACAGCATTGGTAACAGCACTACCGCCGTAAGTAAAGTTGTATGTTTCAGGTACGCTGGTTCCACCACCTCGCGAAAGGGTGAAAGTAGGAGGTGTACAAGCGCCACCACTCTCTGTATAGCCTGCATCCCAAACCATATCTACGTTAGTAGAAATATCTATGGTACTGCTGCTGACTTTTTCAACAAAAACACCAGAATCAAAAGAGGCATCACCTGCATCTGCAATACGAAGCCATATGGTATAACGCTCGCAGGGTATCACATGTGCTATAGCAACCAGACAGCGTGTGAGTCCGTCGTAAACGATATTGCGACCTCTTACAGGGCCTGCAAGCGCATTAGTATAAAAATAATCAGAGTTAGTGGTAGCATTCACGTTATCTATAGACACTATCCCGCCAGGTACGGCAGAAGCTGGTAGAACAGCCAAGTTGCGATTGACATAAGATCCTCCGCTAGGGTTGGGGCCTGAAATAAAGAAACCAAATACATCATTGAAGCCAGCACCGACAAATTCAGGGTATTCTTCGGAGCCAAAAGTATAGTTAAATCGTATGGTATCACCAGCAGGAATTACCTCAAATTTAATAAAGCAGCCATCGCGTGTGATGGACTCAGCTAAGCTGTCCATGAGAGGATGTCCAACAGTGCCGCCAGAGGTAAAACTGGCATTATCGGATACAATTCGCGGCGCATCATTGGCACGGCCTGTTGTTAAAATAATACCTTCGTTGCCCAAGCAAACAGAGTCTATCTCTCCTCGTCTATTGGTGGTTCTGAAGCTGCCATATGCACCTACTGGGCATACAACCTCTACGTTTTGAATGGTAACTCCTGCACCCGTGAGCTTGTTTTTTATTTCAGCTAAAGACACACCTGGTGTGGTGGTAATTTGAGCCATTACTGCTTGAGGCCAGTGCAAATAAAGGAATGCAAAAAGCAAAAGCAGCCCAATGCCTGATTTGAAGAAGGAGAGCTGTTTCATAGAATGATCTTTGGGATTAAAAGGGCAAAATATATATGTAGTGTACTGCTGAGATGGACAATATGGTAAAGACCAAGCTTGTGTAAAGTGCCACGGAAAGTGAACGATACATGAATGTTATTTTGTACAAAATTACAAAACAATTTCAACACTAGACTAAAACACAGTAGAAAATTTTGTTAATATCGATGCATCTATATAATTCAAGACGTTATTTTACAATAAAATCGTAGAATATTCTGATTTTTTTGAATTTTGTACATTTCTACTTATAAGCAGAATGGCTAGTGGCTGGCCAAGTAGTCTTTATAAGCATTTATAAAATCTGAAAAATCTTGTCTTAAATCTTCTAGTACATAACTCAGTGTGGCAGGGTCGGTTTGCTCTTGACAAAGCTTCTCTAGGGCTGTGGCACGCTTGTGCATACGCTCAGCTCCCACAGTGCCGCAAGAGCCTTTAATGGTGTGAATGAAGCTCCTAAGCTCAGATAAAAGGCGTTTATCAAAAGCCGTTTGACTTTCTTCTAAAAGTTCTCGACCTTCTTCACTGAATTGTGCCAAGCTATCTTCCAGAAGCTCTCTTCCCCCATATTTGGCCAACTGCTGAATGGCTTTATTGTTCAAGATAGGTAAATTTTTGAACTCGCACTGAGTATCCTCTAAATTTTTAAGGGTGTCTTCTTTGTAGCTATTGCCTTTAATCCATTCTTGGACTTTACCAATCAGTAAGTGTGCACGGATAGGCTTAGCTAAGAAATCATTCATTCCTTCGGCCAAAAACTCTTCGCGTTCTTCGGGTAGAGTAAAAGCGGTGAGCGCAATAATGGGAGGGAGCTGACTCTTTTTGGATTTTAGGATTTGGGTGGTGGTTATTCCGCTCATTTCTGGCATTTGAATATCCATAAAAATCAAATCAAAATTCTCTTTGATAGCAAACTCTATGGCTTCTATGCCGCTGCGAGCAGTTTGTATACGACAACCCACCGCAGAGAGAATCTTAGAGGCCACCATGAGATTGACCAAATTATCGTCTACAATCAATATTTTGGGGTGGTTGTTAAAAAAGACATTGATGTCCTCGGAGTTTTCTAGGCTTAGGTTATGAGCGACTAGATGTACAGGCTTATCGCAGATATTAGCCTCTACAGTAAACCAGAAAGTGCTGCCTTGTTTGGGTTTTGAACTTACGCCAATATCACCATTCATTAAACGACAGAGCTCTTTGGATATAGCCAACCCAAGCCCTGTACCACCAAAAGAGCGGGTATAATTGCTTTCTACCTGGCTAAAAGACCTAAAGAGAAGAACTAAGTCATTTTCTGCAATGCCAATGCCAGTGTCTTTGACTTCAAACATGAGCAACCCCGACATGCTCGAAGGACTTGGACTAAAAGAAACTTGTATATTGATTTGTCCGTTTTCGGTAAACTTTATAGCATTTGAGGTTAGATTAGAAAGTATTTGCAGAACTCTGGTTTCGTCTAAAGACAAACAAGGTGGTACATTGCTCTCAATATGGTATTTAAGTTGATTATGTTTTCTTTCAGCTTCTTGCACAAAAAGCGTATAGAGCTTATCCAGAATGTTGTTGATTGCTACTTCACTAGGTCTTATACTGGTGTGTCCAGCCTCAATTTTAGATAAATCTAAGATATCATTAAGGATATTAAGCAGTGTACTGGACGACTTTTTAATGGTGTTAACATAATGACTCTGTTCAGGCTCAAGCTTAGTAAGTCCTAGAATATCTATCATGCCCATGATACCGTTCATAGGTGTACGAATTTCGTGGCTCATATTAGACAGAAACTGCTTTTTGACTTCAAGCGATTTTTCGGCCAGCTCTTTAGCTTTGACGAGTTCTTCCGTGGTTTGTTTGAGTTCTGAAATATCGCGAGCGGTGCCCTCTATGCCGTCAATTTGACCATCTTCGGAAAGTAAAAGCCTAAAGTTTGCAATGATGTGTTTGTGGGATATTTGCGATGACTCAAGTAATATCTCTCGGTTTTTAATGCTTCGGTTATTCTTGTGTTTGAGTTCGTTCAAAAGTAAATCGAAACGGAGATTTTCTTGGAACAAATCGTCTATGTGTATACCTACACACTGTGTTTCAGTGAAACCAAAAAAGTCTTTGACCGAAGGACTAATCATGCGCAAAAAGCCATTTCTGTTGGTATTGAAATAAAGGTCTTGGAAAGACTCAAAGATATTTCTGAACTTCTTTTCGCTTTGTCGCAGTGTTTCGTTTTGTTGTTTTTGCTCTGTAATGTCTTGTGCCACACCAGCTACTTCTATGACATGTCGCCCCTCTTTATCAAAGATAGGGCTAAGAAGAATTTGATGCCATATCGAATCGCCGCTTTCTGACAGCACCTGTACCTCAAACTTTTGTTCCACACCACCAAAAGCTAAAAGGTACTTCTCTTGCCAGAAAATAGTTTCTTCAGTAGATTTTTTTTGATAATAACTAAGCAAAGAGAGCCGTTTTTCTGCTATCGTTCCGTAGCGCGCATTGATAAACATCGCAAAATTATTATTGAACTGCAAGAGCCTAAGTTCTTGGTCTACAGACCACACTTGCAAAGAACCGCTTTCAAAAATAGCTTCTAGGTTTGCACTCTGAATTCTCAATTCTTCTTGGTTGTTGCTTCGCGCTATGGCGGTGCTGAGCTGTCCAGAAATAAAGTTAAGAATTTCTAAGTCATTGATATTAAAGCTTTTATCTTTTGAAAAATATTGTAAAATGGCAATCCCAATTTTATTCTGGTTTATATACAGCGGTACGCCCATCCACACCTGAGGCACAGGGGCTGTGGGCGCAATGAGCTGATTGTGCATCAAATTGATGATATTTTCCGACGACAAATAACGGGCTGTCTTAAAGCTTTGAAGGGCGTATTCTGCCAGTTCTTGTGCTTGCACACCTTCGCTTTCAAAAAGCGGCGAATTGACATAAAAAGGAAACTGTACTCTATTTTCCTTGTCTAGCAGAGCTAACACAAAGCTGTCTATATTCATTTCATTTTTGAGCTCTTCATACACATTGGTATAAAGCTCATTGAGATTTAGACTACTGACACTATGCTTAGATATCTGATAATATAGTCTTTGAGAACGCTCTGCAATAGTTCTCTGGGTGGTATCTTTAAGAATTGCTTTGAAAATGGGTGGAGCATTCTTTTCATCATTAAAGCTCAGGCCGCCCTCGGCATAGATTCTTTCGCCAAATTTGTTAATCAAAATAAAGCTGACCTCTTGTGTCAATCCGCTTTCTTTAGCCTTGAAGAGCAGTTTTTTGGTAGATTCCAAATAACGAGGCTGCACCACATCATAAAAGTTGGTGCGTGGATTCATTTTGTCCAAACTCTCAAAAGAGCGTTTCCATGCGCGATTAGCAAACAAAACACTGCCATCCATGCCGTTAAAAATCGTAATCAGGTCGGTGGCATTATCAAAGAGATCTTTGAGCATCTTGTGGCTTCGCTGCATGGTCTCAAGCATTTTCAGCTTTTCAGACTTGTCTTCAGCCACAATATTGATTGAGTTTAAGGACCCTGCCGCATCGTTCAGAAGCAAAGTATTGAAGCCTACAGGAAGCAGTTCTCCATAAGACGTTTTAAGAAAAGCCTCAGAGACTTCTGTATATTGCTGTATGCTCTGTGGCTCATAGGGTGCATCAAGTTGAAAAAATACACTAGCAGGTTCGCCAATCACATCTTCAGGACTCCAGCCAGTGAGCTTGTAAAAAGTAGAGTTGCAGTATGTAATAAGAAAATTAAGATCTAGCGTGAGTGTTACAAAAGGCGAGTTCTGAAGTAAACTTTCCAGTTGCTGCTTGGCATGTGTGAGTAGCGCTTGCTGTTGTTCCGCATGCTCTCGGTCTTTTTGTTCTGTAATATCAATAGCTGAACAGACGTAGCCTTGGAATTTACCATTGTCATCAAAATAAGGTGCACCATTGTCTAAGAGCCAACGATAACTCTTTTTCACGTTGCATAGTAGCCTGTATGTAACTTCATATTTAGAGCCAGTCTGAAAAGCTTCTTTGATTGTACTTTGTACAGTTGCTCTGTCTTCTTTATGTACAGCAGCCAGCCAAGCCTGATGGGTATCGAGATTATCTACATCTGCTATGCAGTCGTTCCATAGTTTATTATAGAAGGTTATTTCAAACTCATTGATTCTCAAACAGATGAGAGCAGGCGAATGGTCAGCGATGGTTCTGAAGAGATTTTCGCTCTTGGCTACTTTTCTTTGAAGCTGAGTACGGGTTAGATGTCCGCTCAGTTCAGAAGCTAGCATACTCAAAATGGCATTGGCATTTCTATAAAAAGAGTCTATTTCAAGCAGAAGCGCGAAGCACACTTCTTCTTCTATCAATAAAGGCACTACAAGCAAGGTGGCACTTTGCTCAGCGTCTAACTCGAATGGCGGAATTTCTAGAACCTCTTTTCGCTCAAACGCATTTGGGTAGCGCGATGTAGGAAATGTGCGAAACTTTGTAATAAGACTATTTGACAAATTCAGGCAGAATTTGAGTGTGGCTACTTGTTCTAATGAATCTATCTCCCAAAATCCACCCGCTTTGATGTAGTTGAGCTGAAAAAGGCGGCTCAAAAAGCGTAAAATAGTACTTTGCAAGAAATCACTTCGCACATCTAGCAAACGCAAACCTTCATCATCTTTTTGGATATTTTGATAAATATCATAAAAATCTGACTGGCCAAGAGCTGATACTTCTTGGCTGTATACAATTGTCACTTGCTTGCCAAAAAAGTAACTATTCTTGAAACTAATTTTTGCAGTTCTGATGCTATCTTGGTTAGATTGGTCGCGAAGCAAAAAATTGACCTCTTTTTCAAAGTGCGTCCGTTTAAAATATCTCTCAAGCTGATTAATGCCCAAATCTGTATTAGGCCAAATCGACAACAAATCCTTACCTATCAAAGATTGTTTGTCTGTTTTGTAATAAAGTTCTGCGCTTTGATTTACTTCTATAATTTGGCGACGTTCATTCACTATCAAAATAGCCGAACTATCATTGTCGTAGATGGTTTTATAAAACGCATTGGACTGCTTCAGCCAATGAGAGGTATGACGTAGCACCGTCACATCTTGTGCCACTATATGTACAATGCGGTCGCCCGTGTGTGAGAGCAACTCACTCTTGAAATCTAGAAAGATTAAGTTGCCGTTTTTATCCAAACACTTGACCGTACCACGAACCGTTCGGAACTTTTGTAAGTTGCTCAAATAAAGGTCTATGTAACGGGACTCATCAGGTGTAAGTAAGTCTATGATATAAGGCCCCTTACGGGCGTTGCCAAACACATCAAGGGCAACTTCGTTAGCCCAAATCACTTTACCAGACAAATCATGCTTAGCCTCAAAACGCATAAACATAATAGGCGGCGAGCTTCCGTATGGCTCTAAGGTTGTTTCTGGGGCTAGCTGCTGAACAAGAGCTGTTAGTTGCAAATTCTGCTGTTGCAGTTTATATATTTCGTCCAGTAAATGTTGCTGTGAGAGTAGATTTTGCATAACACCAATACGCGCCTATTTTCTTTTGCCAAAGAAACAAAAAAAAACAAAAAAAACAAAACACTATCTGAGGAATACTTTGATTTGCAGAGGGTCAGCCAAAATTCAAGCTTAGATACTGCCAATATCTGCCCGAAAAATGAGAGTCTGGCATGCTTTTTTGAGTGATACCTCCAAATAAAAGATAGGCTAAGCATGGTTTGCATTTTTTAATGCTGGCAGTGAAGCCAAAACGGTTTTTCTCCTTCTGTCACATAAAATAAAATCAGAGCATCATCTTTTCTATGGACGTTTTTGACTAACTTTGCAACGTAGCTTAGCAATGAGAGCAGTGTAATTTGGTCAAAACTTGTACATTATGTAAAGAGAGGCTTTTTTGTCTTTGCTCAGAATATCACAGAAATCAGACTACACACCTAAATTTTATATCTTCAATTTCTTCACACATCAAAAATATGGCAACGAACGGACAAGTACATTTGGCAGAAGAGCCATTGCTTAAAGAAAACAAAGGACGCTTTGTGCTCTACCCTATCAAGCATGATGATATTTTCCAAATGTACAAAAAAGCAGAAGCTAGTTTCTGGACAGCCGAAGAAATAGACCTTTCGCAAGATCTCCGCGACTGGGAAAACTTAACGGCTGACGAAAAACATTTTATATCCCATGTTTTAGCATTTTTTGCTGCTAGCGACGGCATTGTGAATGAAAACCTTGCTATCAACTTTCTCAATGAGGTGCAAATTCCAGAAGCCAAATGCTTTTATGGTTTTCAGATTATGATGGAAAACATTCATTCCGAAACCTATTCTTTGCTCATTGATACCTACATCAAAGATCCCATAGAAAAGGATAAGATGTTCAATGCCATTGATCATGTGCCTTGCGTTCAGAAAAAAGCGGAATGGGCTTTGAAATGGATTCAGAGTGACAATTTTGCTGAAAGGATTGTGGCTTTTGCTGCTGTGGAGGGCATATTCTTTTCAGGAAGTTTTTGTTCTATTTTTTGGCTCAAAAAGCGTGGTTTGATGCCTGGTCTTAGCTTTTCTAATGAGTTGATTTCCAGAGATGAGGGTCTTCATTGCGATTTTGCTTGCTTACTCTACACGCGCTATCTCCAAAACAAGCTGCCCAAAGAAAAAGTATTAGCCATTATTACGGATGCTGTGGCTATAGAACAAGAATTTATCGTAGATTCTTTGCCAGTGGCTTTGATTGGCATGAATGCCAAATTAATGAGCCAATACATTGAATTTGTGGCAGATCGCTTGTTAGTGGAGTTGGGCTTAGAAAAAGTTTATAATGCAGAAAATCCATTCCCGTTTATGGAAATGATTTCTTTGCAGGGCAAAACAAATTTCTTTGAAAAACGCGTTTCAGAATATCAAAAAGCAGGGGTGATGAGTACCCAAAACAAAGAAAAACCTCGCTTTACGCTCGAGGATGACTTCTAATAGAGCTTAGCTTCTCCTTCAAGACGCTGGGTTAGTATCTCGCGCTAGCTTAGCGTCTTTGGCGAATTCTTTCCAAAGCCTGGCACTCGCTAAATCATGACAACTTTTCACTTTAACTTAACGAGATATTTTGAGAAGGGTATTAATCGTAGATGATGAAGATAAACTAAGAACCTTACTGGCAAGAATTGTCAGTTTGGAAGGATTCGAGGTGCTGCAAGCAGGTGACTGCAAAACGGCATTGAAGAGATTGGAGCAGAACGATATTGACGCGGTGCTATGCGATGTAAAATTGCCAGATGGCAACGGAGTAGAGCTTGCTAAGAAGATAAAAGATAAATTTCCAACACCTGAAATTATCCTGCTAACTGCTTATGGTAACATCCCTGATGGCGTGCAGGCCATCAAAAATGGGGCTTTTGACTACATTATCAAAGGCGATGACAATAACAAAATTATTCCATTGTTGCATAGGGCGTTAGAGAAAGTTGATTTAGCCAAGAGAGTACAACAACTAGAGAAGCAACTTGGTGATAAACATTCATTTGACAAGATTATTGGCAAGTCCAAAGCATTCCAAAAAGCCATCGACTTAGCCCAAAAAGTTGCCGTAACGGATACCACCGTTTTGTTGACAGGCGAAACAGGAACAGGCAAAGAAGTATTTGCACAAGCCATTCATCAGGCAAGCCACAGAGCTAAACAGCACTTTGTGGCCATCAACTGCTCAGCTTTTGGCAAAGAGCTATTAGAAAGTGAAATGTTTGGGCACAAAGCAGGGGCATTTACAGGAGCTATAAAAGATCGCAAAGGGCTTTTAGAAGAAGCTAATAACGGCACTATTTTCTTAGATGAAGTTGGTGAAATGTCTTTGGAGCTACAAGCAAAGCTTTTGAGAGTATTGGAAACAGGGGAGTTTATCCGTGTGGGCGAAGCAAAACCTACTAAAGTTAATGTTCGTATAATTGCAGCCACGCATAGAGACTTTCAAAAGGAAATTGAGCAAGGGAACTTCAGAGAAGACCTTTTTTATCGCATTTCTACCTTTCAAATCCATTTGCCACCACTTCGCGAAAGAGTGATTGATATTGAAATTCTTGCAAACCACTTTATCAATATTTCATTAGCCAGAACAAATAAAAAGATTAAGGCTGTTTCGCCTGCTTTTTATGAAGCCTTGAAACAACATCAATGGAAAGGAAACATTCGCGAACTCAAAAATGTCATTGAGCGAAGTGTGATTCTTTGCGACGATGGATTAACCATCGAGGACTTACCCATTGAATTACAAAATACAGAAAAGTCTAAAAGTAAAACGCTTTCGGTCTTTGAATTGGCAAATGCTGAAAAACTGCATATTCAAAAGGTATTGAACTATACTAATGGCAATAAAACCAAAACCGCTGAACTTTTAGGCATAGCATTAACCACCCTTTACCGAAAATTATCCGAGTACGGTTTAGAATAACAAATCCTTTCAAAACGCTACGATTCACCCTTTCAAAATGAAAGGTTTTTTTTATGCATGATTTTCTTGTGTAAGTGTTAAAATGCTTTTAATTAGCTAATTAACACGTATTTTTAAAAAAAGGAGCGCATATTGAAATGTATGAGTCAAACTAAAAACAATATGACAACTGTATTATTTATCGGAATGGGCTTATTGCTTTTTGCCTTATTCTTTTTATCCATCAACTGGTTTGAAAAAATCTAATCAACATGACCATATTATTCATCATCGCAATCGGAGTTTTTGGCTACATGGTTTATGTACTTCTTAAACCCGAAAAATTTTAAATTTATGAACTCAGAAATACTTGGAGTAATACTCATGTATGTGACCGTAGTTGCCTTAGCAATTCCTCTTGGTCGCTATATCGGCAAAGTGTTCAATTACGAAAACACTTGGATCGATAAAATATTTAATCCACTGGATACACTGCTCTTCAAGCTGAGCGGCATTAATCCAGCAAAAGAGATGAATTGGAAACAACATCTGGTAGCCATGCTCACAATCAATGTTGTGTGGTTTATACTTTCTATGTTGGTACTTACAAATATGAGCTTGTTGCCACTCAATC
Organism: Cytophagales bacterium; assembly: GCA_004293815.1. Taxonomy (GTDB): domain Bacteria; phylum Bacteroidota; class Bacteroidia; order Cytophagales; family Bernardetiaceae; genus RDZD01. Next base: position 11,958 of record RDZD01000033.1, read on the forward strand.
CTGATGGCAATCCTTCTATGAGTGCTGATTTAGCTTTCAACACCTCAGTCAGTTTCGTGACGAACACCAACCTGCAACACTATTCAGGTGAGACAGGTATGTCATATCTAGGACAGCTTATTTTAATGCTTTGGCAGTTTATTAGCGCAGGTACGGGAATTGCGATTGCAGCCGTGGTGTTTATGGCTATGAAAGAACGTAAAACAGAAAATCTGGGAAACTTCTATTCCTTTTTTGTGAGAAGCTGTACAAGGATTTTATTGCCAATTGCTGTATTGGTGGCTACGATTTTTGTTTTTAATGGAATGCCTATGACCTTTGAAGGCAAGGATACCATCGTTACAGTACAAGGAGATACCGTACAAGTAAGTCGTGGACCTGTTGCTGCGTTCGTCGCTATCAAACATCTAGGCACTAATGGCGGAGGTTTTTTTGGTGCTAATTCAGCGCATCCCCTCGAAAATCCCAGCTACCTTACCAACATCGTTCAGATGGTCACGCAAATGCTTATCACAATCGCCTTGATTTTTGCCTTGGGATATGTAATCAGAAGAAAAAAATTGGCTTGGATGATTTTTGGCGTGATGAGCGTGGGCTTTCTTTTGCTCACGGTACCAACTATTATCTCAGAAATGAATGGCAATACAAAAATTGCTGAATTAGGCATTCAACAGCCCATGGGCAGTATGGAAGGCAAAGAAATCCGCTTTGGTGCTGTATCTTCTGCTTATTGGAGTATTGCTACTACTGTCATATCCACGGGTAGTGTCAATGCCATGCACGATAGCTTTACCCCTTTGAGTGGAGTGTATCAATTGCTGGCTATGATGATAAACGCATTTTATGGGGGTTGCGGTGTTGGGTTTCTCAATTTTTATATCTACATCATTTTGGCTGTGTTTATCAGTGGATTAATGGTAGGCAGAACACCTGAGTTTTTGGGTAAAAAGATTGAAGCCAAAGAAATGAAAATTGCCATGCTTATCGCTTTGTTGCATCCTTTCCTGATCCTTGTGGGTACAGCACTGGCAACTGCACTTCCTGCCTATACTTCTGCTTCACTGAGCAATCCTGGTTTTCACGGATTTAGCCAGATGCTGTACGAGATTACTTCTTCCAGTGCCAATAATGGTAGCGGATTTGAAGGTTTGGGAGACAACACACCCTTTTGGAACATGGCCTGTGGCATAATTATGCTCTTAGCTCGTTATCTGCCTATTATTGGCCCTGTAGCTATCGCGGGCATTTTAGCGAGCAAAAAATACATTCCTGAAGGCAACGGAACACTTAAAACGGATACTTCCACTTTTGGATTAATGGTATTTGCCGTCATTGCCATCGTGGCAGCCCTGGCCTTTTTCCCTGCTCTAACGCTTGGACCTATTGCGGAATATTTTTCAATGATTAAATAATTCAGAAAATGACTAAAGATACATCTCTTTTTCAAAAAGACTTAATGCAAGAAGCTCTTAAACAGTCTTTTGTAAAGCTCAATCCCAAAATCATGTTCCAAAACCCTGTAATGTTTACAGTAGAAATTGGAACCGCAGTAATGTTTTTTGTTTGCCTTTGGATATTGTTTGGCGAGCAATCACAGGGCAGCTTTGCTTATAACTTCACTGTGTTTTTTATTTTATTGCTTACTTTGTTGTTCGCTAACTTTGCAGAAGCCATTGCAGAAGCAAGAGGAAAAGCCCAAGCCGATAGTTTGCGAAAGACAAGGGAAGAAACCCCTGCTAAATTAAAAAGCGGAAAAATAATATCTTCTTCACTGTTAAAAAAAGGCGATATTTTTCTTTGCGAAGCAGGCGATATTATTGCTGCTGATGGCGAGATCATAGAAGGATTGGCAACCATAGATGAAAGTGCGATTACAGGCGAATCTGCTCCAGTAATTCGCGAAGCAGGAGGCGACAAAAGCTCAGTAACAGGTGGTACAAAAGTATTGTCTGATAGGATTACCGTAAAAGTTACCACCGAACAAGGCGAAAGCTTTTTAGATAAAATGATTGCTTTGGTGGAAGGTGCAAGCCGACAAAAAACACCTAATGAAATAGCTCTGACTATTCTTTTAGCTGGTTTTACTTTGGTATTCATTATCGTAACGGTAACACTAAAACCTTTTGCAGATTACGCTAACACACCCATCACCATAGCAGCTTTCATTTCTCTTTTTGTGTGCTTAATTCCCACTACGATTGGCGGTTTGCTTTCTGCTATTGGTATTGCAGGAATGGACAGAGCATTAAGGGCAAACGTCATTACCAAAAGTGGTAAGGCAGTTGAGACCGCTGGCGATATTGACGTGTTATTGCTAGACAAAACAGGCACAATCACTATTGGCAACAGAAAAGCAACCAGCTTCTATCAAGCCCATGGAGTTGATAAAAATCATTTCATTACAGCGGTAGTATTGAGTTCACTGGCAGATGAAACCCCTGAAGGAAAATCCATCATAGAGCTAGCCAAAGTTAATCCTTTGAACTATCAGAAAAAAGATGCTCAGTTTATCAAATTTACGGCAGAAACAAGGAGCTCAGGTATCAACTTTGAAAATACCCGTATTCGTAAAGGGGCTGCACATGCCATAAAAGTATTATGCGAAAATGCAGGCAATCCATTTCCAAAAGAAATAGACGAAAAGGTATTGTACATATCAAACAATGGGGGAACACCCCTTGTCGTGGCCGAAAACGAGAAAGTTCTCGGTGTCATAGAATTGCAAGACATCATCAAGCCAGGTATTCAAGAACGTTTTGAGCGTCTACGAAAAATGGGTATCAAAACCGTAATGGTTACAGGCGACAATCCTCTTACAGCCAAATTCATTGCCGAAAAAGCTGGTGTAGATGATTTCATTGCAGAAGCGAAGCCCGAAGACAAAATGAACTACATTAAGAAAGAACAGGCAGAAGGTCGTTTGGTAGCGATGATGGGTGACGGTACGAACGATGCCCCTGCCTTAGCTCAAGCAGATGTGGGCGTGGCTATGAACAGTGGTACACAAGCCGCCAAAGAAGCTGGTAATATGGTGGATTTAGACAACGACCCAACCAAGCTCATTGAAGTGGTTGAAATTGGCAAACAACTTTTGATGACAAGAGGAACGCTTACTACTTTCAGCATTGCAAATGACGTAGCAAAATACTTTGCCATTATTCCAGCATTGTTTATTGTGGCCATTCCATCTTTGCAAGGTTTGAATATCATGAATTTGCATAGCCCTGAAAGTGCCATTCTTTCGGCAGTAATTTTCAATGCTATCATCATTCCAATGCTTATACCGCTAGCATTGAAGGGTGTTGCTTATAAACCCATTGGTGCGAGTGCTTTACTTCGCAGAAACCTATTGATTTATGGACTTGGCGGAGTGATTATTCCTTTCATAGGAATTAAAGCCATTGACCTATTAGTTTCAATATTTATTTAAAAAAAAACAGTTAAAAAAAATGAAAAACAATATTGTTCCAGCCTTACGCCTCACTCTTGTCTTGCTAGTGCTCTTTTGTGGCATCTACACACTGACCATTTGGGGAATTGCTAAGGCTATTCCTTCAAATTGGTTATTTGCAAAAACTGAAAATGGCCACTATGAAAATATAGGTCAGCTTTTTACGAACGATAAATATTTTTGGTCTCGGCCCTCAGCAGTGGGGTATAATGCAGCTGGTTCGGGGGGAAGCAATAAAGGCCCTTCAAATCCTGATTACTTATCTGAAGTTAAAGCGCGAATTGATACTTTCATGGTGCATAATCCTGATATCAAAAAAGAAGATATTCCTTCTGATATTGTAACGGCAAGCGGTAGCGGTCTTGACCCCAATATCTCGGTGAAAGCAGCAGAAGTACAAGTCAAGCGGATAGCTAAAGTTCGCGGTATTAGCGAAACAACCATTCGTCAAATTATAGAACAACAGACAGAAAAACCATTACTCGGTCTGTTGGGAACTGAAAAAGTAAATGTTCTTAACTTAAACCTTGCCTTAGATCAATTCTCAAACACAAAATGAAAAATATAATTTTAGCAATAGCAATACTGTTCCTATTTTCGATGAAGAGTTTGGCTCAAACCGACAGTACAAAAAATTCTCTTTCTATAAGTGGTTATGTTGAAACATACTACGCTTACGATTTTGGCAATCCATCTGACCATAATCGGCCTGGATTTGTGTACTCGCACAACAGACACAATGAAGTAAATCTTAATTTTGGTTTCATTAAAGCGGCCTACGCCACCGATATGGTACGAGCTAATTTAGCATTGATGACTGGTACTTATGCAAATGCCAACCTCGCAGTAGAACCTGGTGTTTTGAAGAACATCTTTGAAGCCAATGTGGGGCTAAAGCTTTCAAAGAATAAAAACCTATGGGTAGACGCTGGAGTTTTTACTTCTCACATTGGATTTGAAAGTGCCATTGGAAAAGATTGCTGGAACCTTACAAGAGGTATTTTAGCTGATAACTCTCCTTATTATTCAAGCGGTGCAAAAGTAACCTACACAAGTGATAATGAAAAATGGTTGATTAGCGGATTGTTACTAAACGGCTGGCAGCGTATACAGAGAGTATCTGGAAACAATACGCCATCATTTGGTCATCAACTCACGTTCAAACCGAGCTCAAAAGTAACACTGAACAGCAGCTCCTTCATTGGCAGCGATACTCCCGACAGCACAAGACAAATGCGGTACTTTCATAATTTTTACGGTCAATTTCAGTTAACTGAAAAGCTTGGAATGATTTTAGGTTTTGATATTGGCGCACAGCAAAAATCAAAAGGGAGCAGCGATTACAATACTTGGTATACACCTGTATTAGTTTTGAAGTATGCTCTTGCTGAAAAAGTAAGCGTGGCTGCAAGGGGTGAATTTTACTCAGATGCGAATGGAGTAATCATCAATACAGGAACTACAAATGGCTTTCAAACCTATGGTTATTCCTTGAATATGGATTACCATGTTTTCAAGAATGTGGTTTGGAGAATCGAGGGGCGTGGCTTCACAAGTCAGGATAAGATATTTACTCTCAATGATAAGCCAAGTTCTCAAAATTATTTTGTGACAACAGCCTTAGCAATTTCTTTTTAAATGACTGAAAAAGACAAAACGGTTCAACATTTCTTAGATTTAATTCAAAAATCAAGACGAGGTAAATTTAAGGTGTATATTGGCATGAGTGCTGGTGTAGGAAAAACCTATCGTATGCTTCAGGAAACCAGAACTTTGCTTCGCAACGGCATTGATGTCAAAATTGGGTTTATAGAAACGCACAACCGAAAAGAAACACATGAACTCTTAGAAGGTTTGCCAGTCATTCCTAGGCGAAAGCTTTTCTACAAGGGTAAGGAACTGGAAGAAATGGATCTTCAGGCTATTATCAACCTTCATCCCGAAGTGGTTATTGTTGATGAACTGGCACACACCAATATTGAAGGCAGCAAAAATGAAAAACGTTGGCAAGATGTTATGGACATACTTGCTGTTGGTATCAATGTGATATCAGCAGTAAATATCCAACACATTGAAAGTCTGAATGAAGAGGTGAAAGAAATTACAGGTATAGAAGTCAAGGAAAGAGTGCCTGATCGTGTTTTGGCACAGGCAGATGAAGTTGTAAACATAGACCTGACCGCAGAAGAGTTAATTAATCGCTTAAAAGAAGGCAAAATCTATCAGGCAGATAAAATTGAAACGGCTCTCCAAAATTTCTTTAAGAGCGACCATATTTTACAGCTCCGTGAATTGGCATTAAAAGAAGTAGCCTCGCAAGTTGAACGAAAAGTTGAAACTGAAGTCAGCAGTAGAAGTACTGGAATACAAGAGGTCTACCTTGCTTGCATTAGCACTCAAGAAAAAAGTGCCAAAAACATCATTCGGAAAACAGCCAGAATGGCCAACCACTTTAATAGCAAGTGGTATGTACTCTATGTACAAACACCTAAGGAAAAATTTGATAAAATTCCACTTGATAAGCAACGACATTTAATTAATAATTTTAAATTAGCAACTGAATTAGGCGCAGAAATTCTTAAAATAAAAAGCACCTCGGTAGCTAATGCCATCATTGAGCAGGTAAATCAACGAAAAATAACAACCATTTGCATAGGAAAGCCAAAAGTGGGGCTTTTTAGCTATTTTTTCTATCCTAAAACATTTCTAGATATTTTAAACAACACTTCTTTGAGTGATACTGATATAATTATTCTATCATAAATGAAAATCAAAACTAAATTAACATTAGGCGTTGGACTGCTGTTCTTTCTTATCATTTTGCTCAGTATAGTTGGAACCGTGTACATCTATAAATCAAAAGACGATACTGAAAACATTTTAGTAGCCAACTACAATTCATTAGAGTATTGTCGGAATATGTTAGCAGCCCTTGAAGAAAAAACAGAAAAGGTATTTCAAAAACTTGAAACCAATCTCCAAAAGCAAGAAAAGAATATTACTGAAATTGGTGAACCTGAAGTAACAGCTAAGATTCGTGACACTTTTGAGTCTTTTAAATTGAATCAGTATGATACCACGCTAGAAAGTGCCATAAGAAAAGATATTTTTAGATTGATGGATATGAATATGCAGGCCATACAGCGAAAAAGTGAAATAGCCAAAGCTACGGCGGATAAGGCTGTTTTTGTAATTGCCTTTACAGGGCTGCTCTGCTTTGCGATTGCGTTTACACTTCTAGTAAACCTTCCTTCCAATATTGCCAACCCAATAAAAGAATTGACCGAAAGCATCCAACAAATTGCCGCTAAAAAATATTCTGAAAGAGTGCATTTTGAAGGCTATAGTGAATTTGGACAATTAGCCAAATCATTTAATACAATGGCTGAAAAACTGGAAGAGTATAACAATAGCAATACCGCAAAATTGATGATGGAAAAGAAAAGAATTGAAACCCTCATCAACAATATGAAAGACCCTGTCATTGGACTCGATGAAAACCTTAAAATTATTTTTGCCAACGAAGAAGCAATAAAAATATCAGGTCTGAGTCCAGCCGAATTGCTTAACAAATCCGCTCAAGAAGTCTCTGCTAGAAATGATTTAATCAGAACTCTTATTCAAGATTTAATAGTAAGAGGACAGACGGTTGTTCAGAAAAAAGAGCCAATCAAAATTTATTCACAAAACAAAGAAAGTTATTTTGAGAAAGAAACCCTCCATATTTCCATAACACAAACTGGCGAAGAAAAGCCAAAATTGGTAGGACATGTGATATTCTTGCGAAACGTAACCAGCTACAAAGAGTTAGATTTTGCAAAAACAAACTTTATTGCAACCGTTTCGCATGAATTCAAAACCCCCATTTCATCTATTAAAATGAGTTTGCAGTTATTAGAAAACGAGCGAATAGGGAACCTAAATGATGAACAAAAAAATCTTGTTGGCAGTATCAAAGACGATGCTGACAGATTACTCAAAATTACAAGTGAGCTTTTAAACATGACACAGTTAGAGAGCGGTAACATACAGCTTTCTGTTCTTCCTACCGACCCTAAAGAAATTATATCATACGCAATCAATGCCACCAAAACACAGGCAGAACAAAAAAAGATTACTTTTCAAACAGAATACCCCGACTCGCCATACAAAGTGCAAGCAGACAAAGAAAAAACAGCATGGGTATTAACTAATCTCATATCCAATGCCATAAGATACTCCTACGACAACTCGACTATCTATCTGTCAGTACAGCAAAGCGTCAATAGGGTCAGAATTTTAGTAAGAGACACTGGGCAAGGCATTGAGCCACAATACAAGGAAAAAATATTTGACCGTTATTTTCGGATTCCAGGCACAAAAAAAGAAGGCACAGGATTAGGGTTGTCCATTAGCAAAGAATTTATAGAAGCACAAGGCGGGCAAATTCTGGTAGAAAGTGAATTTGGTGCTGGAAGTACATTTACTTTAATCTTAAATACTGCCCCTGTGACCCTTTAAGATTTATACTCTCTGAAAGCTCTTTTCAGAATGATTCATAAAGTGCTACAAGCCCGTTTTTGATTTTTTTCTCATCCTAAAAGCCGGAATCAAATACCAGATTTAGATTCTAGCGAGTTATTGAGAGGCTCAAAGCTCTAAATTTTGAGCAAATTCTTTGGTTATTTGCTTTTAATGATTTACATTTGAAAAGATGTACTTTTAAACACTTAACTGAAGAGTTTTTTCAAATGCTCCTGCGCACTTTTTTTATCTGCTTTTGTTTGTCTGCTGCGTTGAGCTTGCCTTTGCAAGCGCAATCAACCGCCGCGCTTGACAGCATGAGAAAGATATGCCAAACCTCCAAAAACGACTCAGTGAAGGCTCTGACTCTGGGACGTATGGCCTTTGCGTGGCGCAACTCGAACCCTGACAGCGCATTACTAACAGCACAAAAAGCCCTAGAGTTAGCGGGGCGCATCAAACACCAACAGAGCCTGGCCCTCGCTTATTTGGCTATGGGAGCCTCACAGTTCGTTCATGCCCAGTTTGAAGAATCAAGAGAAAGTTACCTGACGGCTCTCAGACTTTTTAGAGTGCTTTCTGACACCGTCTCTCAAGTGGTGGTTTACAATAACTTGGCGGGTTCTTACAACATGACAGGCAAGTACGTAGATGCTTTAGATTGCTATCAAACATCTTATAAGCTGAGCGAAGCAACCCAAAATAGAGATGGTATGGGCACTGCTATGGTAAACATAGGCGGGCTTTACCGAATTCTCGGTAAAATGGATTTGGCCGAAGAATATCTTCAAAAAGCCATTAAGCTATCGCGAGAAGACAATAAACCCATGACTTTGGCCAATGCCTATAACACCTTAGGTATCATAGAATCAGAACGTAAAAACTTAGACAAAGCCCTCGAATACTATAAAGAGGCACTCGCAATTGCTGAGAAAACAAACTACAAGCGGGCTTTAGCTCTCTTTAATACTAACTTGGCTAAGATATACCACCTAAAAAACGATACTCTGGCTTTTTTTTATTATGAGCGTGCACTCAGGCTCAGCGAACAAAGTAAAGATTTACGTTCTAAACTTTACACGCTGAGCGGTTTAGCAAGGTTATCTAACGATCAGAAAAACCACGATAAGGCAGAAGTTTATGCTCAACAAGTGCTGACTCTGGCGCAAAATATGAAAAGCCCTGACGAAGAAAAACTAGGCTACGAGCTGCTTTATGAATGTTATAAAGCCAAGGGAGATTGGAATAAAGCACTTTTTTTCCATGAAAGATACACTTCACTCAAAGACAGCCTCTTTAACACTGAAAATTCTAAGTCTATAGCAAACTTAGAGGCAACACTCGCGCTAGAAAAAAAACAAAAAGAGTTAGATCTTATGGCTAAAGATAAAACTTTGAATGAGATACAGCTCGAGATTCAAGCCAAACAACTGGCCATTACCCAAAAGCAAGCAGAAGCGGATAAGCTTTTTGCCTTAGCTCAGCACGAATCAGACAAACGCAAATCCGATAGTTTATTAAACTTGGCACAGAAAAAACAGCTTGAGGCAGATTTTTTGCGTAGCGAGGAAGCCAAGCTCAAAGCTATCAATTTGGCAAAAACTATTGAAAATCAGCAACATAAAGAGGAGCAACAACTGCAACGAATTATCATGTATTTGGGGCTTTTTGGGCTGCTTTCTATAGCCTTGTTTGCATTCTATGCCTACCGCAACAACCTCACACAAAAAAGCCTTAATAAAGCTCTTGTTACACAACAAGCCTTTATTACCGAACAAAACAAGAACTTAGAACATCAAAATTTTGAAATAAAGCAGGGTATAAAAGCAGCCACAATCATTCAAAATGCGCTTTTGCCCTTTGAGAGTCGCTTACAAAAGATATTAAAAGATCATTTTGTGCTTTTCTTACCGCATAGTATAGTTTCGGGAGATTTTTACTGGATAGAAAAAGTTGAAAACACCACTTTTGTGGTAGTGGCAGACTGCACTGGGCATGGTGTTCAGGGTGCTTTTATGAGCTTGATTGGAATCAATATCCTTGAACGCATCGTTTTACAACAAAGCACCCACGAGCCTGATGTCATTCTAGAAAAAATGAACAGCATTCTCCAGCAGGTCTTACACAGCGATGAAGCTTTCCGCAACAACGGCATGGATGTGGCAGTGGCCGTTCTCTCTGAGTTAAATGAAAATACCGTAAGCCTGAGTTATTCGGGTGCACATCGCCCGATTTATCTCACAGACTCCAGTCAGACCACTGCGATACAAAAAATTTCAGGCACAAGACGGGCTATTGGCGGAAAGCAAAACATAGAAAAGAAATTTGAAAAACATTTCATACAACTATCCACAAATAGCCTCATTTATATGGCCTCTGACGGTTTGGCAGACCAAAATAACCATGAAGGCAAAAAGCTCGGAGAGCAGGCTATTCTTAAAACTTTAGAAAAGTGTCAAGAAAAGCCCCTTGCGGCACAGCACGAAGCCCTCAAGGGGCTTCTGGCCAGACACCAAGGCAATATGCCACAAAGAGATGATATTCTGTTTTTAGGCATCAAAATTTGATCAATGCTCGTGTCTAAGAACACGAGTCGGTTAATGCCTTTAAAACTCGTAATAGATTGAGTTTAACTGATAAATTTTGCTCTAGAAAGCTTGCCTTGATGATTCTTTTGAGCTTTCGCCTTCGCGTACAGGCGTAAGCCCCAGACCAATAACTAGAATGTCGTCTATTTGATTGCGATCCCCTTGCCAAGCCAATAGCTTATCACCTAGCCTTTGCGCTTGTATATTTTCTGGTTGCTGGTATATTTCCAACAAGACCTCTTTGAATGCTTTGGTAGAAAAACGCTTGTTGTTTGGCCCGCCAAATTGGTCTTTATAACCATCAGAAAATATATAGGCCGAAGAAGGGCTTGAGATAGGGATTAAGTGCTCTACAAAATGCGTTTCGTTTGCAATCATACGTCCCCCAATAGAGCTTTTGTTAGCCTTAAACTCAATCAGTTCATGATTACTAATCAAAAACAAAGGGTTTTTTGCGCCTGCATAGCGAAGTGTTTGTTGCGTGCCGTCCAGTGCGAGTATGGCTATATCCATACCATCGCGTACACTGGTTCCGTTCTCTTCGTTTTGGTGTAAAGCCTTATAAATGCCTTGTGTGAGTCTGTCTAATATCAAGCCTGGGGAATGAATGCCTTTTGTATAAATCTCGGTGAGCATTTCGTGCCCAATCATACTCATAAATGCACCTGGTACGCCATGCCCTGTACAATCCACTGCTGCTACGATTAGCCCACCTTGGGGCAGTGGTGCAAACCAATAAAAGTCGCCACTTACAATATCGCGTGGCTTAAATAGCATAAAGGCTTTAGTATGAAGCTTGTTAAGATTAGTAGGCGCAGTCAGCACTGCGTTTTGAATGCGTTTGGCATAATTGATAGAAGCTGTAACTTCTGAATTTTTTTCTTGGATATTCTGATAAGCCACTTGTAAAGCGTTTTTGGTGAGTAGCAGCTCCTCAGCTTGTACCTCTGTTTCGTCTTTTTTCTGACTTATAACTTGATTTAATGCCAATACTTCTTCTTTGATTTTCTTTTCTTGTTGCCGTGAGCGATAAATAAAGTAAGCCAGTACGGTCATAACCAAAAAGCCAAACAAAACCAGATAGGTGATGAGCTGCTGGGTTTTGTTTGCTTCCGTTTCTTGAGCTAAGGCTAGGCGGCGCGCCTCGCTTTCGGCTCTCAACTGTTGCTCTCTGGCTTTTAAATTATCAGCTTCTAGTTGTTTTTTTTGCGCCAAGTTCGTCAAACTATCTTGCTTTCGTTTGTCTTTTTCTTGTCTTGCTAGCGCAAAGAGCCTATCTGCTTCGGCTTGTTTTTCTAGGGCTAGTTTGGCATTTTGCTGCCTTTCTAGTTCTATTCGCTGAATTTCAAGGTCTTTTGCAAGAGCCTCTTTGGCTTTTTGGTCTAGCTCTTTATCTTTGTTGAGGAGTGCGATTTCTTTTTCTTGTTTTTCTAGTTCGGCTTTGGCTTCTAAGTTGCCAATAGCCTTTGCTTTTTCTAGCGTTAGAAGACTGTCAGCCACTGTTTTATATAGCTCATGGTATTCCAAGGCTTTGACATAATCGCCTTTGGATTTATAGACTTCAAACAGCGCTTGGCTAACATCGCGAATGACACTAGGTAGTCTTACTTCTGTGGCTATTTGCAGGCTTTTCTGACCATATTCTATACTTTTATCATAGTTTTTCTGCATGCTCATTAAGCTAGCTAAACCGTAAAGTGCCTGAGCTTGCTTATCCTTAAGACCTAGTTCTTGAGCTATTTTTAAGCCTTTTTCATAATTTACCTCTGACAACGAATAGTTATTCAGGCGGCGGTGGGCATCACCTATGCTAATCAAGGCTGCATTAATACCGCGCTTATTATTGATTTCCTCACTTATTTTCAAGCCTTTTTCCAGATATTCCAAGGCTTTAGCAAAGTCGCCTTGGGCGTGGTGAGTGTTTCCAAGTCCATTGAAAGCTATTGCCAAGCTCTCTTTATTGCCAATCTCCTCACTCATTGCCCTGCTTTTTTGATAGTACTCCAAAGCCAAAGCGTGTTCTGACTGGTGGTTATAAATCACAGCGATGTTAGTCAGGCAGGCAGCCATCAGACGTTTATCACCAATACTTTCTTGAACCTTGAGCCCCTTTCTAAGATACTCCAAAGCTGAAGCATAATTACCTTGCGCAGACAAAACAGTACTTATATTATTAAGAGCAATGGCAATACTACTTTTGTCGCCCATCTCCTCCTGTATTTTAAGAGCTTTCTGAAAATATTCTAACGCCAAAGAATAATTGTTTTGATAGCTGTATACCCGTCCTATGTTGCCCAAAGTGATACTTATGGCTCGTAGGCTATTGCCACTCTCTTTAAAAATTTTTAAGCTCTGCTCTAGTGTCTCCAATGCTCTGGGATAGTCACCCTGTGTGATATAGATATTGCTGATGTTGCCCAAAAGCGCACCAATGCTTGCTTTATCACCGAGTCTTTCTCTAATTTTGAGGCCATTTTTAAAATACTCCAGAGCCAACGAATGCTGCCCTTGCATGGCCTGAATAATGCCAAGATTTTGCAAGCTTTGCGCCATACCTGCATTGTCTGCAATCTGTTCTCTTATCTGGTAGCTTTTTTGATGAAACTCGGATGCCAATGAAAGCTTGCTCTTTGCTTGGTAGGCCGCGCCTAATGAGTTGTAACTTGTAGCCGTACCCCATTGGCTGTTTATCTTTTCGCTTATTGCCAAAGCACGTTCCGCTAAGCTAATGGAGGTATCTGGATTGCTTAGATTATACATTTGGGCTATTCTGCATAGAGTTACAACCCGCAACGTGTCGTATGGCGCGTTTTGGTAGGCAAGATTTAAGCTATCCAATAGCCGTCTGTTCTGAGCCTGACCCAAAAGAGAAAGAAAGCATAACAAACAAACAGCAATAAACCGCATTATCTTTTTGCAAAAACAGACTTAAGTGATAAGTTTAATCTTGAAATTTTGTAAAGTTGTCACCACGAACTATTTTTGTATCGTTTTCAAGTTGGCTCGCGAACTATAAAATGCAAATGTAATACAAAAAGTAGTTCTGTATGAACCTACGGGCTTAAACTTTATAGTATGTTCATAAAACTTCTGTTGGTAAATAAAGTTTTTGCACACTAATGTCAACCATTTTTTCTTGAAGCCTTTTCTCTTGCCTCATGTTTAACGATTATGGAGCAACTCAAACTAGACCAATTACAGCGCGAAAGTGCCGAGGTTGTTAAAAATAAACCCAAAATTCCTCTCATACTTGTTCTAGAGAATGTTAGAAGTTTGCTGAATGTGGGGTCTATCTTTAGGACGGCTGATGCTTTCCAAATACAAAAAATTTATCTCTGTGGCATTACTGGTACGCCTCCACATCGCGATATTCAAAAAACGGCCCTGGGTGCAACCGAAACCGTAAGCTGGGAATATAGCCCCAACCTCAGTACTTTGTTGCAAGATCTCCGTTCCCAAGGTGTAGAGCTTGTGGCCGTAGAGCAGACCAATGAAAGTGTTCTTCTTCAAGACTTTGTACCCAACCTTGCTCATACTTACGCGCTCATTTTAGGCAATGAAGCAGAAGGTATTAGCCCAGAAGTTTTAAACTATTGTCATTCAGCTATAGAGGTTCCCCAGTTTGGCAGCAAGCATTCGCTCAATGTGGCGGTTTGCGCAGGGGTGGTAAGCTGGCACTTTTTATCGTATTATTTGGCACATGGCAAACTAGCAACAAGATAAGCTTGCACTATTCCAAGAATCATTGGCATTAATGTTTTTTTAGAGGCTAACTGGCCAAAAATTTGATGCTTTCATGCTGCATTGAAAAGCATAAACAAAAAATATTTTCACATATTTTTTGTTTATGGATATAATTTTTAGCAAATTGCGCTGTTATTTCAGAGAGTAACTATTCCTAAACTGATAAAACTACCCAACGGACAATTTATCAAACGATAATCATGCAAATCATGAAAAATAAATTTTGGGTTTACTTTGTTGTACTTTTTTTAGGTGCATTCATCGCTACAGAAGCCGAAGCACAAAAAGTGAGAGGCGGTAACATCGGCACAGCGGGTTCTGATGGCGTGAACCAAGCCAAAGGCGGCTATAAATACTGGTATAAAAGAAATGTTATCAGACGAGCACCACATAATCACCGCTGGATTTGGTCTAAAAGACGCGAATATTGGACAGTGGGCATCAATGCCAGTGCCATGAACTACTTTGGCGATATCGTACCACGTCCTGAGTTTACGAGTACAGACATTCGTTTTACCAGACCTTACATTAGTGTGTTTGCTACCAAACGCTTCAGACCACAAATGACTGGACGCTTTATGATAGGCTGGGGACGTGCTGCTGGTGCAGATAGTACCTCTGCAAGTCCTACTACTAATCATGATGTATTCCGCTATATCAGAAATGCTTCATTCCGTAACGATGTAGTGGAGTTCAGCACCTCTATCAACATAGATTTGGCCAGCGAAGAGCGTCTGAATAAAGAATATTACAAGCGTCCTAGTGGGATTATTCCTTATGTAACTTTAGGTATTGGAGTGTTTCACCACAATCCAAAGGCCAAAACACCTTCTCAGTTTGGCGGTGATTGGGTAGCTTTACAACCCATTGGTACTGAAGGACAGGGGCGTTCGCGTCAGGTAAGTGTTAATGACAGTGTTACAAGAACAATCAGCTATGGTGATAAATATTCTAGATGGCAGGTATGTTTTCCTCTTGGTATTGGCTTCCGCAAAAAGCTTAGCGCGAAATGGGATTTAGCATTTGAAGTAAACTATCGCTTCATGCTTACGGACTACTTTGATGATGTAAGCCGTAAATATGTGGATCCAGGTCTTTTTGGTGACGATGAGTTGGGCAGAGCTATGCACGACCGCTCACGCGAAGATGGCCGCGCGGATCGCTTAGCTGCGATGTTTGATGAGGGCAATCTAGCTTATTGGGGCGCAAAAAGTTCTGAAACCTTTACGGGCGTTGATGGCAAAACCTACACGACCTTCATTGGCTTTGGCAACGAAAATAACATAGAAAATATTCGCGGAAACAGCCGCGACCGAGACGTTCTTCTCGTTACAGGCTTTCATTTATCATACATCTTGGCTCCAGAAAGCGTCGTGTGTCCGTTGCGATACAGATAACACTTTGGTGCATTATAGAAAAATACAGTTTTCAAGAGCCTGATGTATCCCGTCAGGCTCTTGTTTTTGCAGGAGCTTTGCGTGTACGTATCTCTTTAAGAGCTGTATTTTAGGACTATTGGCTTTGTCCATGATTTCTAATTCAAAAAACTTTTATATTCTTGATGATATTTGGCATTTATTGTTAAAAAAAATTTATTTTTGCAGCAAACCATTCTCAAGAACAAGCTGTTTTACAATGAGTAAATCAGTTGCTTGGAATATTTTTACTAAACAAAGCATTGATTTCAATCTCATAATTTTTAGTTTAATCCATACCAAGCTTTATAGCAACACCCTCAAAACCAATATATTTTGTCATGAATTTTCAACTTACAGAAGAGCAGATAGCCGTTAGAGATGCGGCACGCGAGTTTGCACAAAAAGAGCTCCTCCCAGGCGTAATTGAACGGGACGAAAAGCAGGAGTTTCCTTACGAACAAATCAAGAAAATGGGTGAACTAGGCTTTATGGGCATGATGGTTTCACCTGAATACGGAGGCAGCGGTATGGATACAGTGTCGTATGTGCTGGCTATGGAAGAAATTTCCAAAATTGATGCCTCTGCTTCGGTGGCTATGTCGGTCAATAACTCTTTGGTGTGTTGGGGACTGGAAAAGTACGGCAATGAAGCTCAGAAACGCAAATATCTTGTGCCGCTTGCAAAGGGAGAAATCATCGGCGCATTCTGTTTGTCTGAGCCAGAAGCTGGTAGTGATGCCACCTCACAACGCACTACAGCCGAAGATAAAGGCGATTATTATTTACTCAACGGCACAAAAAACTGGATTACAAATGGTAGCACGGCTAGCGTATATCTAGTGATGGCACAAACCGACGTGGCTAAAGGTCACAAAGGTATTAACTGCCTTATTGTGGAAAAAGGAATGCCTGGATTTGTGGTAGGTAACAAGGAAAATAAATTAGGTATTCGTGGCTCCGACACTCACTCACTTATGTTTACAGATGTGAAAGTGCCGAAAGAAAATCGCATCGGTGACGACGGTTTTGGTTTTAACTTTGCGATGAACACACTCAACGGTGGTCGTATTGGTATTGCTTCTCAGGCTTTGGGTATTGCGGCAGGTTCTTATGAGCTGGCTCTCAAGTATTCAAAAGAACGCAAAGCGTTTGGCAAACCTATCCATCAGCATCAAGCTATTTCTTTTAAGCTTGCCGATATGGCTACACGCATAGAGGCAGCGCGTTTGCTTTGTTTGCAGGCTGCTAGCTTGAAAGATAAGAAACAGGATTTCTCGAAAGAGGGCGCAATGGCTAAGCTTTTTGCCTCTGAGGTGGCCATGTGGGCAAGCGTAGAAGCTGTTCAGATACATGGCGGCTACGGCTATGTGAAAGAATTTCATGTGGAAAGGCTCATGCGTGATGCGAAAATCACACAGATTTATGAAGGGACTTCTGAAATTCAGAAAATTGTTATTTCTAGAAGCGTGCTCAAGTAAAAAAGTTTCATAAATAACTATGGCTTAATAACAAGGCTTGGAACGAATATCTGTTCCAAGTCTTGTTTTATTTCAAAGCCATGTTTGAGCAAAAACACAAGCGATGTTGAAGAAAATTTTTCTGGTAGGTATGCCTACATCTGGGAAAAGCAGCATAGGCCCACCGCTTAGCAGAAGGCTTTCCCTAGATTTTATGGACTTGGACAAGCTGATTGAACACCAAGTGGGTTGTAGCATATCCAACTACTTCAAAGCTTTTGGCGAGGCAAGTTTCAGAGAATTAGAAAAAATAACTCTCAAGGAAGTGATACATGCCAAAGAGCAATTCGTATTAGCCTGTGGGGGTGGGACACCTTGTTATGCCGATAACATGGACGTAATGTGTCAGAACGGTGTGGTTGTTTTTCTAGACCCACCCATACAACATATTGTGAGTAGGCTCTACACTGGCAGGCGCAGCAGACCAATTTTTGATGACGTAAGCTCAGAATTTTTTGTAAAAAAAGTCCTTAAGCTCTATGAAGAGCGACTTGTATGTTACCAAAAAGCACACATCAGAGTGCGAACTATACGAAATTCTTCCACTTACATTGCTCAACAAATAGAGGATTTTTATCAGAAAGCCGAGTCTAACAAACCAGATGAGATTTAGCCTTCTTAAACAAAGAATAATTTGTTGAAGTTGGCTATAAAGTATTGCAGAGCAATATCTACCGCATTGGGCATGGAAATATCGCCCTCAGGCAGTTTATACTGGGCTTGATAGGGCATACGTGGCATTTTGTAAATAGTGCGCATTTGCTCACCTACGACGGCATACGTGATGTCCTGAGTATTGGCATCAAACGTGACGAGCAGATACTCTTTGGCGAGGATTCCCCACGACAGACCTTCCAGTTCAGATGAGTGAATATAGATTTCTACACGTTTTTTTGTGCTTCGTTCGTCCACAATCTTAATCAGAGAATTAAATACTTGGCGGTTGATTTTGGCATTGTTGGTGCCATAATAATCTTCCATTCTAATTACGATGTTACTTTCATCTTTTGAAAAAAAATCTTTAAAAACAGTGTATTCGTAGTTTTTTTGATTGAAAGTCATATTTCCTTTGTGTTCACGAGTTGGTGCCACTTTGCTAGACTCCATTGGCTTGACAAACACCGATTCATAGCGTTTGGTAAATTCTGTCACAGCTATTCTAAATGCAGCCGCCTCGTCAAAGCCTGCTGCTGCGAAGGATTCCACCATTTCAGAGTCTTTGAGTTCGCGTGCTATGTTTGGGTCTTTGAGCTTGTCACCCACAGGAAGGTAATATACTTTCATTTTATCCCACATAAAACTCACTCTCAAATGGTTGGTGGGGTAAACCGTCCACATACCTTGTACTGGTGATGCCAAAAACACTTTTACAAGTGAAATGCGTCCTTGCACTCTTTTAAGCTCTAAGTCTGTTCTAAAAACGATATTGGATTGTATATCGTCTTCGCCTAACTTATTGGTGAAAGTGCTGTAAACCTCTAATCCCCAAAACTGAGGTTCGGATTCTTTTTGTGTGATTTTATAAAAATAGTAACGCCCCTGGCACGTAAAAGTATCTGTTATACTGACATCAGAAGCTTTTGTTTGGTAAGCAAACACGAAAAGAAAGGCTAAAAGCAAGCCTAATTTTTTTGACATATCATCTTTGTTTGAGAAAACATTATTGACACAGAACCTCTACCAGCCCTCAGCTTATAACGTTGATTAGAGTGCAAAATTACATCAAGTTTCGCATCTATCAATAAATTGCCCTACCTTTGTGATATGATTTAGAACGCTTCTCAAAGGCAATAATAAAATTTAATTTTTGAAGCAACCTTGCGGACACCAGTCTTGTCTTTAGAGTGCTATGTATCTACACAAAACTTCTCAGATTATTCAGAGAGCTTTTCCAAACTTTGTTTGGCATAAAGCCACCTCCGAAAAGATAATTTACCTTACTTTTGATGACGGCCCCATACCCAATGAAACCGAGTATGTGTTGGATCTGTTGCAGTTAGCAGGTGCAAAAGCCACTTTTTTTTGTGTGGGCGACAATGTTCGTAAGCACCCCGATATCTTCAAGCGCATACTGCGAGAAGGGCATGAGGTGGGTAACCACACTTATAACCATCTAAACGGCTGGAACTCTAATTTAGATACTTACATTCAAAATGTGGAGGCTTGCCGCCAAGTAATGACTCAGGTGGCTAAAGATGCAGGAATACCGCTCAAGTTGCGTTTTTTTAGACCACCTTATGGGCGACTAAGTCCGCAACAAAGCGGTGTTATTAAAGAGACTTATCAAGTGGTGATGTGGGACGTTCTGACTGGCGATTTTGATGCCAAGCTAGATCCTATTCAATGCTACAACAAAGCTATAAAGAACACAGAACAAGGCTCTATTGTTATTTTTCACGACAGTCTGAAGGCTGCTCGCACCATGCGGCATGTGTTACCGCTTTATCTAGACTATTTTTTGAATAAAGGCTATCGATTCGCAGCCCTTTCTTAGCCAAGATGTAGATTTTAGAACAAGCATTTTTTATTCCCCATTCATTACAAAAGCACCCCAAAAATAGGGTTCTGGATGATACTTTTTAATTTCCAGCTGAGCTTCTTTAAAGGCTCTTCGCGCACATCCATACTGAGCATAGCGTTTATAAAAATGGGTCATCAGTTCTTGAGTGACAGCGTCGTCTACATTCCAAAGAGACATGATAATGCTCTTGGCACCCGCCACGCGGAAGGCGCGCTGCAAGCCATAACCCCCCTCACCTGCTTTCACATCGCCCAAGCCCGTTTGACATGCTGAGAGAACAACCAAGTCTGTATTATCCAGCTCTAGGTTAGCCGCTTCTAATGCGGTAAGTATACCATCTTCAGTATCAGGCTTTATTTTTGAACGAGTGTATTCGCTTACGCCCGTAAGCAGGAGGCCAGAGCGCAACATGGGGATTGATTTATAGTTTGTTTCTTGCTCATTCATAAAAAAACCGTGCGTTGAAATATGTAGAATTTTAGGGCTTTTGATCTTTTTGATATTTTCTTCGGTAGATTCCATACCCATCATAACCGATGTATTATACTTTTTTTGACTCAGCAACTGAGCAATGCTTTCTACTTCACGCTTAGTACCAGGCAACTGCGATAAGTTCTGAAATTTATGATAATTTCGGGTTGAGTCAGTTACTTTTTGTTCTGAAGCCAATTCTTTTTGTCTATCATAAATAGGATAGCCCACAAGGTAAGCCTGTAAAGTGTTTTTTTTCGCTTTACCAAAAGCCAGAATATCTTTTGTATTGCTCACTAAGTGTATGTCTACTTCTTCTATAAGGTATTTTTTAGTTTCTGGGTTCAACAAAGTATTCAAAGAAAGCTGATTATAAACGCCATCAGGTGCTAAGTATACTTTTTTGATGCCAGTAAGATATGGGGCAATAGGTTTCCAAAATGCGTTATATGAAATCAGATCTACTTGTTCAAAATTTATCATATTATGGTAATAAGTTTGAAACTCTTGCTCTAAAACATATCCATTTTTTAGGTTAATGAGCAAAGGACTTTGACTATGTTTTTTTATAAGCAAGGCCACGTAGGACACACTGTCTTCCTTACTGAGCTCAAGTCTAATAATCTCAATAGCTGCTTCATTATTTTTAAGTTTCTTTTCAATATCGCGCCACGTGGTTTTGTGATGTTCAGTGAGGTTTGTAAAATCTTTGGATTGCTGCTCTAGTTTTTTCTCTATATTGTTAATCGTAGCTTCTAAACTGTCTATATTGATATGGCTTTGCATTAACTCATTTTTACTCATCTGATAACACCTTGCCAGATTGGATTTTGCCTGATTCCACATCTGATATTTTTTTATAAGGTTGGTGTCACCGCTGTTTAGAATCCGGCTTTTCATTTTTTGGGTGGCTGATAGCAAAATACCTTTGGTAAACAGCTGCGTGTCATAAGCTGCTGATATAGCTCTTTCGTGACGAATGGCAAAGTTACAGAATTTGTCTATGTGAGATTTTATCGTATTATCATAGTAACTGCTTTTTTCGCTTTCGCTCATAAAAGAAAAGTTTTTATACACCACTTTTTGCACAAGTGTGATGTTTTCTAGATAAAAACCTTCTGCCTCTTCATATCGCTCTGTTTTTTCATAGAGATTGCCTAATTTGCCTAATGCACCGATATAGCCGATATTTTCTTTATTGACAATTTCTTGATAGATCTGTAAGACTTCTTTATAAATGGCTTCTGCTGCTTGGTATCTACCCATATTTACATACACCGTTGCTAAGTTCTTAAGAGTATTGACATACGGTAAAGTTTTTTTACCATTAAGCTCTCCTTTAAGGCTTAAAGCTTCTTTATAGAGCCGCTCTGCCGCCTCATAATTGCGTGTGTCGTTATAGAAAACAGCCAAATTATTAAGCGACGTGGCATAGCTGCGATGCCTATCGCCTAATGTTTCTTTTTTGATTTGTAAAATTTTCAATAATGTGGCCTCTGCGGCCTTCATGTCTCCATTAATTCTATACAAAGATGCCATATTGCTAAGCGAAGCTGCGTAGTCAGGGCACTGCGTTCCCACAGTCTCTTCCAAAATGTTCAACACCTCTTTACTGAGGAGTTCTGCCTGTGTAAAGTTGCCTATTCGCCTGTATAAAACAGCCAAGTTACCCAATGTGGCAGCATAATCAGGATGTTTTAAGCCTAGTAGCTTTCGTTTGATAGCAAGGGTAGTTTGAAGACAGTGCTCAGCCTTGTAATAGTCGCTAGTGGCCAGATAAAGGACAGCTAAGCGGTTAGTAGAGTTGCCGTAGTCTAGATTATCAACACCGAGTAGCTCTTGCTGTAGTTGTGCAGCCTCTTGATAGGCGGTTTCGGCAGCTTGGTAGTCGCCTTTTTGGTAGTAAAATAACCCCTTAACATAGGAAGCCTGAGCATATTCTATATGTCTGCTTCCTAATACATTCTTTATGAGTAAAGAGGTTTCTATCAAAAAAGGTTCAAAATCTTTTCCACAATCTCTAAAGACCTTACTCTTTCCAAGCTTATTTCTGGTTTGAATGTATGGCAAGCTGTTTTGGCCAAAGCTAGTCTCACTTAGTATGAGAGCCTGCTCAAAAAGCTGCTCTGCTCCCTCAAAGTCCTGCTCTTTCAACAAGGAATCTGCTTTTCGGAAGACTGGCTCCCATGTGGCCTGTGCAAAAGTTATAGCTGGTAACAGTAATAAATAAACAATAAAAAGTGTATTTTTCATATCTATGCGCATTTTTGAACTGTAATAATACAAGATAAGCGAAACGCATCAAAAACAATTAACCCATTTTGCTATAATATTTTATGCAAAATATCTCATTTAAGACTTTAATATACAAACTCATACAAGGGCTCTCTGGTTTTATTATTATCTGTTTTATAAAAGAAAAGCGGTATTTTTTGACAAACTATATTTTTTGTGCAACTTTGTAATCCCAACACAACCAAACTTTGTTTTTCAGAATATTACTGCTAAATTAAAAAAAAATATGTTAAAAAGTATCTTTTACGCTTTATTCTTTACACTATTAACCTTGAGTGCACAGGCTCAGATAAGTACGCCTGCACCAAGTCCACTTGGTTCAATCACACAAAAAGTGGGCTTGGCTGATGTTAAAATAGAATATTCACGTCCCTCTGCAAAGAGTCGTCCTATTTTTGGGACTACCAGCAAGCATGTTGTGCCGTTTGATCAAGTTTGGCGTACAGGTGCAAACGGTGCTACAACTATCAATTTCAGCAAGGAAATGAGCGTGAATGGCACAAAAGTACCAGCTGGCACTTTTGCCATTTATACCATACCAGGGGCAGCAGAGTGGACTATTGTCCTCAACAAAAACATAACCCTTGGCGGCAACACAGAGGGCTACAAGGCAGAGGAAGATGTGGCGCGTTTTAAAGTGGCTCCTACTAAGCTCAATGATAAAATAGAAACTTTCACAATTCATCTGGCTTCTTTAACCGAAAATACCGCTACTGTGGAAATGTTGTGGGAAAATACAAAAGTAGGCTTTGTTGTCGCTCACGACGCAGAAACTGAGATTATGGCTCAGGTGGCTAAATTTGAAAAAAATCCGATGTCTAGCCTTGTGAGCAACTACTGGAATGCTTCACAGTATTACTACAACAACAATAAAGACATGCAAAAAGCTTTGGAGTGGGTCAATAAAGCCATCGAATATAGAGGTGGCGAGCCTCCTTATTGGTATTTGCGTCATAAGTCGCTGGTACAAGCCAAGCTCAAAGACTACAAAGGTGCTATAGAAACTGCTAAAACATCTATGGAAAAAGCTAAAGCTGAAGGCGACACCGCTTATGAAAATGCCAACAAAAACTCCATTGAAGAGTGGTCTAAAATGAAGTAAGCTTTAAAATCAAGCTGTTGAAATAACTTAGCCGTACTAAATCCTCTTTCGTAGAGGCTTTAGTACGGCTAAGTTACTTTATGAATATCACAAATGACGTTCAAAGTTTTACTTTTGAACCAGCTCTAAACTTCGGTTGATGAAATCAGCCAAAGCAGGACCTTTGAGCAGATTTTGCGAAAGCATGGCCAAGTCAAAGCTTTGACGAGCTAAGCGTTTTTTCTGGTCGTGGTCAGTTTGGGTAAGTATCTTTTGTACTAAACTGTGGTTAGAATTGACGACAATTTTGTAGTTGTCTCGCAAAATATTGGAATCCCAGCCGTTCATGGCTGAAATTTCTTTCATTCTGCGGTTAAACTCTGGTATGGTGAGGGTTACAGGAAACTCATCAGGCGGCAAAGAGGCAATTTGTACTTCCATTTCAGCATCAGCAGCCACTTCCACAAAGAGTTCTTTGAGTTGTTTCTGGTCGTCTTCTGAAAGGACAGACTCTACTTTTTCGTCTTTACCAATCAGTTCATATACGTTATCTGCATCTACACGCTTGATTCTAAACTTTTCTATCTTGCCTTCAAGATGCTGTATGAAATGTCCAGTAAGTGGCGTGTCAATGACAATCACATCATAGTTGTATTTTTTTGCCGACTCAATAAAAATGTGCTGCTTGAGTGGGTCATTGGTATAAAGCGCGACTTTATTGCCGTTTTTGTCTGTTTGGTTGGCTGCAATATGTTCTTGATATTCTTCAAACGTAAAGTGCTTGTTTTCTACGTTCCGAAGCAAAGTAAATGACTTGGCTTTATCAAAAAATTTGTCATCGGTAACCATGCCATACTGCACAAAAAGGTTCAAACTAGACCACTTTTCTTCAAAGGCGGGGCGGTCATTTTTGAAAATCTCGTGGAGCTTATCTCCTACTTTTCGGCTGATATAGCTGTTTATCTTTTTAACGTTGCCGTCTGCTTGCAAGTAGCTGCGAGATACATTCAGCGGAATATCGGGAGAGTCTATCACGCCATGAAGAAGCATCAAAAATTCTGGCACAACATCCTTGACCTCGTCTGTAATAAATACTTGACGGCTATAAAGATGTATTTTTTCTTTAGAAACCACAAATTCCTTTTTAAGCTTGGGAAAATAAAGTACACCCGTGAGGTTGAAGGGATAATCTACGTTTAAGTGAATCCAGAACAAAGGCTCGTCTAAGGCTTGTGGATAAAGCTCCTTATAAAAAGCCTTGTAATCTTCGTCCTTAAGTTCTGAAGGGTTTTTTGTCCAGATAGGATTAGGGTTGTTGATAACCTCACCCTCAAAAGCCACAGGGAAGGGCAAAAACTTGCAATACTTTTGCAAAATTCCTCTCAGGCGATGAGCTTCCAAAAACTCTATAGAATCTTCGGCCAAATGCAAAACGATATCTGTACCCACTTCCTCTTTAGTCGTGTTGGCTAGGGTGTAAGTGGTGCTACCATCGCAAGTCCAGTGACAAGCTTCGTTGGCTGCTGCCGAATAAGAACGCGTAAAAATTTCTACTTTGGCAGAAACCATAAAAGCAGAATAAAAACCTAAGCCAAAATGTCCGATAATTTGCTTAGAGGCATCTGTGTTTTTGTATTTTTCTATAAACTCTGTGGCACCAGAAAAGGCCACTTGGTTGATATACTTTTTGATATCTTCTTGTGTCATGCCAATACCGCCGTCCGAAACAGTCACTGTTTTAGCTTCAGTATTCACGCTTATGTTTACTTTAAGACCATCCAGAGAGCCTTCATAAGTGCCCAAACTAGCTAAATGACGCAGTTTTTGCGATGCGTCAATCCCATTGGCTACCAACTCTCGCAGAAATATTTCCTGGTCTGCATACAAGAATTTTTTAATGATGGGAAAAATATTTTCGGTATGTACCGAAAGTGTACCTTGCATTTCTGTTGCTTCCATAATGACTTTAAAATAAGTTCTTGTCTACATTTTGCAAGGATTGTTCCGAAGTTGTTTTATGTCAAAATGTCAGAATTGAGTAAATCAAGCAACGATAATAAGAAACTACGGCAAGGAATTGCTATTTTGAGCAAAGACCAGCATCTTTGCACCAAAAAGAAAGATATTTATGAAAATTATTGCATTTGGCGCAAGCAGCAGCAGCACCTCCATCAACAAGCAGCTGGCAGTTTATGCAGCTAACCAGCTCAAAAACCAGCATCAAGTAGAGATTTTAGATCTTCAAGACTTTGAGCTACCGCTTTATTCTATTGACCTAGAGAAAAAAATCGGCATTCCCGCCCCTGCGCTTCAGTTTCAGCAGAAGCTAGACAGCGCAGATTTAATCATCGTGTCTTTGGCCGAACATAATGGTTCTTATACAGCGGTCTTCAAAAACCTATTTGATTGGATTTCGCGTCACAAAGTAAAGTGCTTTGCGGACAAAAAAATGATTTTACTAGCCACTTCGCCTGGCGGCAGAGGCGGGATGAGCGTCCTTGAAACAGCCAAACTGCGTTTTCCTAGTCACGGAGCTGAAGTTATAGCAGCATTCAGTCTGCCGTTTTTTAGTAAAAACTTTTCAGAACAAGACGGCATTACAGATGCTGAACTGGCGCAAAAGTTCAAACATGTTTTAGATTTGGTGGGATAACTATAGAACCTACTGGTAATTTATTTGAGAGCTGTAGTGCCTGTCAAAAACGCAGTCAGAGGCTTTTAACTGAGCAGTAAGGTTACAAAAAGTCCCGTAGCAAAGCCGCACAAACTGGCGTAAAGTTTCACACTCGGTTGATTGCGAAGCAAAAAGCCCCCCAGTCCACCCGTAAACAACCCACCTAGTATGCCCAGAAGGCCGCCTATAAGCCAGTTAGGGAATATCTGGTGAGCGTGCTCATCGCCTGTAAACTGAGACAAAGCACCACCCACAAAGCCGCCTAAAGCACCCAAGAATGCCCACAGCAAAATACTCAAAAATGTTTTCATGCAAAAAATATATTTTTTGATTAAAATTTAAAATCTGTTAGCCCCTAATCTAGCACTATTCATCTATTTAATAACGGCTTTGGTAATAAAAAACAAAAAAAGTTGAGCTTTTTTCGTTAATCCCAAAAATCTTTTTATATTTGCACCCAAATCCAAAATAACAACCTGTACAAGCAGATTAAAACATCAACTGTTATGATAGAAATCCGTATCAAAGATAACGAATCCATAGACAGAGCTCTCAAACGCTTCAAAAAGAAATTTGAAAAAGCAGGGGTTCTTCGTGAGCTTCGTAGCCGCTCTCATTTCGAGAAGCCTTCTGTGTGGAAACGCGACGGCAAGCTTAAAGCTGTTTACCGTCAGCAAATGGAGTCTTCGCGCGCAAACTAATACAAGTTTTGCGTTACGCCTAAAAGTAACCTTGAAAGTTGCATAAAACTTTCAAGGTTACTTTTTTTATGGTATATTTTGATGTTATTGCAGAGCGGTTATGCCGTAAGTGAGGTTTGTGACTATTTATAATGCCTTTAACGGCTCACTATCAAAATTTTATATTCTCTTATCACTTAAGTTTTAATTTTATGAAGCCCTCTTTTCTTAGTTGTCTTGTCGCGCTTGTGTGCGGGCTGCTCTCTCACGTGCTTTGGGCTCAATACAGCCCCAAAGATTTTCCAATTGATCCATCGGTGCGAACAGGCAAGTTGGCCAATGGGATGGTGTACTACATCAAGGCTAACGCCACGCCCAAAAACAGAGTTGAGCTACGCTTGGCGGTCAATGCAGGCTCGCTTTTGGAAGAAGACGACCAACGCGGCTTGGCACACTTTACAGAGCACATGGCCTTTAATGGTACCAAAAATTTCTCTAAGAACGATGTAGTGAATTTGTTGCAAAAGTTTGGTGTCAAGTTTGGTGCCGACATTAACGCCTACACCTCTTTTGACGAAACAGTTTATCAGCTTCAATTGCCCACCGACTCTGCCGACATCCTCAACAAAGGGTTTCAGATTTTGGAAGATTGGGCACACAATGTGAGCTTTGAAGGCGAAGAGATAGATAAAGAACGCGGAATTATTATTGAAGAATGGCGTTCCAGAGACCTCAATGCCGACTCACGCATGATGAGCAAAACACTACCTGTGTTGTACAAAGGCTCAAAATATCCTATCAGAGAGCCTATTGGCACTGTAGAGATTTTGGAAACCTTCAAGCACGAAAGAATCAGAAAGTTCTACAAAGATTGGTACAGACCAGATTTGATGGCAGTCATAGTGGTGGGCGATATCAATCCCGAGGAGATGGAGAAAAAAGTAAAGGAGCAATTTGGTAAGATTCCTGCTTCAGTCAATCCAATTCCGCGCCCTATTTTTGAAGTGCCTAAGCATGATGAAAATCTTATCGTGGTTACCGAAGACAAAGAGGCCATGTCCTCAACGCTGCAACTCATGTTCAAACGCGATGCCAGCCAGGTGAGCACTTGGGCAGACCGCAGGAAAAAAACGGCTGCGTCACTCTTTACAGCGATGCTTAATTCTAGATTTAACGAAATGCGTTTTGAAAGCAACCCGCCTTTTCAGTATGCGGCAAGTTTTGACGGTGATAGCTGGGCAAGAGCTGTAGAAGCCTTTCAAGTTTATGCAGGGGTGGCCAATGACGATCCACTGCGTGCAGTATCCTCTATTTATGAGTCTTTTGAGCGTGTAAGGCAGTTTGGTTTTATTGCGCCTGAACTTGATAGAGCTAAAAAACAGGTGATAGCTGCTTTAGAAAAATCTTATAATGAAAGAAATACTACCGAGTCGCGAATTTACTGCTATCGTTTGGTGGCTAACTTTCTTAATAATAAAATCTTAGCAGACCCAGAGACCGACTTTGCAGCTATGAAAAGTCTCGTAGAGGGCATTACCTTGGAGGAGGTAAACCAGCTCGTGGCTAGCTTAATGCCTAGTACCAACAGCGTATTGGCGATTACTTGCATTCAGAAAGAAGGCTCCAAGATGCCTACCGAAGCCGAAGTCCGTGAAGCAATAGCCAAAACCAAAACGCTTCAGTACAAGCCTTATGAAGAAAAAGCCATTGCAACCAATTTATTGGCCTCAGAGCCTAAAAGCGGTAAAATAGCTTCTCTCAAAAAAGGACCTGAAGGTGTTACAGAAATGACGCTTAGCAATGGTTTGCGTGTTTTGCTCAAGCAAACGGAGTTTAAACAAGATGAAATCATGTTTTCGGCTTTCAGCAGTGGTGGACACTCCCTTTATTCCGACAAGGACTTTGTTTCAGCTGCTTATGCTGGCGAAATGGTGGAAACTACGGGCTGGGGAAGTTTTTCAGCTGTGAATTTGCGCAAAGCACTGGCAGGAAAAACGGCCTATATAGGTGCAAGCGTAGATATGTACGAAGAGCGTTTGTACGGACAGAGCAAAACCATGGAGGCAAAAGATCTTTTTCAGCTCATTCACTTGGCCATGACCTCACCACGCGAAGACGCGGAGGCTGCCAAGAATTTTGTACAAATGCAACTAGATCAAGTAAAAGGCTATATGAATAGCCCAGAAGTGATGGCCAGTATAGAATCTAGCCAAATGATGTCTAATTACCACAAAAGAGTGTTGATGTTGCCCAATGAAGAAATTATGGCTAAATTTGATGCTCAAAAAGCTATCAAGTTTTATAAAGAACGCTTTAGCAATGCGGCAGATTTTACGGTGGTATTCGTGGGTAAGTTCAATGAAGACGAACTTAAACCGCTTATAGAAAAATACTTGGCTTCTTTGCCTACACTCAACAAAGCTGAAAAGTTTAAAGATTTGGGTGTACGTCCGCCAAAAGGTGTTACCAAGAAAGAACTTTTTGCAGGGGTAGACGAAAAAAGTTCGGTTAATCTGACCTTTCACAGAACAGAAAAAGCCAATCAGTACGAAATGACTGATTATGTACGTCTTATGGCTCTCAGCGATCTCATGGATCTAAGGCTCACAGAGGTTTTGAGAGAAGACAAAGGCGGTGTGTATTCGCCTTACTGCGGTATGTCATTCGAGCGTATGCCTTTGAATATGAGCACACTGACAGTAGCTTTTGACTGCTCGCCTACCAACGCCGAGAATCTGACCACTACGACATTGTCTTTGTTGGAAAGCATCCAAAAGAATGGTGCTAGCGAATCGGATTTGGGCAAAGTAAAAGAAGGTCTCAAACGCGAACACGAGGCGAATCTTCAGCAAAACAGATACTGGATGCGCGCCATTGAACGCGGATACAGATACGGCAAAGATATGAGTGCACTCGCCACCTACACAAAGCTCATAGATGCACTCACTACCAAAGATTTGCAAGATGCCGCTAAACGTTTTGCAGACTTCTCTAGCTACACACAACTTACGCTCTATCCAGCTAAGTATCAGAAGAAGTAATCCAAGGTACTTTTAGACACCCTTGTATCGCATTCAAAAACGCAAAATAGCTTAAAAACTGTTTTGCGTTTTTGAGCGCGGTATGAAGCCCACCGAAATCAATGTGTCTGAAATGAAATCATAACAAAACACCTGAGCCTAGTTTTACGTATAAGATTAACAAAAAATTTATATATTCAAGTCCTCTTTATTGTAAACTCTTCGCCTACAAATGCTTTTTAGAAACAAACCGCCACAAACAAAACCATATAAATTTCGCGATTTAAAAATCTATTCTTCTACTGAATGGCTGGCTGATGGTCAGAAAGCCTATAGGACTGTCTTTGATTACGCGGAATTATCATACCTCTATGTGGAGTTGTCGTTTTTTAACAAGCTTTTGGACGAAGAAGATTGGGTAGGAAAAATTGTATTATCCGCTTTTAGAATAGATCCCGAAACTTCGCGCAAGTCCGACTCTATGTGTGAGATTTCAGTGGATCTCAATGCCGATATGCGCGAGCCTATACTCTACGCTCGGGAAGGCTGGGGTAGTCCTGATAAAAAAGGTTTTTGGGGACACGGCGAGTATATCTGGGAAGCCTATATCAACAATGAGCTGGTAGCCACACGCACATTTCATGTTGTGGACTTTGGTTATACTTTCCAGCAAGACTACGAATCTACCTTTTCTATCAAAAAAATATTGCTTTTCGAGGGGCCTAATAAGCTCATTCCCCGCATTGATAGAACCTATCTCAAAACATTCAACCGCGCCACTACACGCTACGTGTGGGTGGAGCTAGAGCTAGAAAATCAGGCCATTGATGACTGGACGGCTGAGTTTATCTTTCAGTTTTATGCCAGTTCGGGTTTGCTCAAGGGAAAAACTATAGAAGTCAAAACCCATAAAGCAGAGCAAGAAGACGACAAGATTTTTGTAGAGACAGGTTGGGGAGCGGAACAGCCCAATTCTTGGCAGGAAGGCACTTATACCCTCAGAATTTCTTGTTTAGATGTACAAATAGCCTCTTTGTCTTTTAAGATAGAAGACATAGACACCAAAGGGGTAGTGGCTTATTATGACCACCAAAACAGCGAAATTGTACAGGGAGTACCCAAAGACGCACCCAACAATCAGGGGGAGTCTTTAGAGTCTATTTTTCAAAAAATAGATACACAAATGGTAGGCATAGCCTCGGTCAAGCAAAAAGTACACGAGCTAACGGACTACCTCAAATTTTTGCAGCTCAGACGCGACAAAAATCTTTATGCCAAGGCCAATCTTCACAGTGTGCTGCTTGGCAGCCCTGGTACGGGCAAGACGACCATGGCACGCCTCTTGGCTAAAATTTACCATAGCTTGGGCTTTCTCAGTTCTGGACACCTCACAGAGGTGAGTCGCGTGGATTTGGTGGCGCAGTACATAGGCCAAACAGCACCCAAAGTAGAAGAAGTGCTAACAAAAGCGAGAGGAGGCATTTTGTTTATAGACGAGGCTTACTCACTGGTGCGGGCGGCTGATGACAGCAAAGACTACGGCCACGAAGTGGTGGAAATGCTGGTCAAGGAAATGTCAGACGACAATTCGGATATTGTCGTGCTGGTGGCTGGTTATGAAAAAGAAATGAATTTATTTTTAGGCCATAATCCTGGTTTTAAGTCCAGATTTGGGCATTTTTTGCACTTTGAAGACTTGCTCCCTCAAGAACTTATTCAAGTCATCAATACCACCGCTTTGCAGCAGGATTTGGTTATAGAAGAGACCGCCCAAGAATATTTGAAAACACTCATCACTAAGGCTTTCCGCACGCGGGATCACTCCTTTGGCAATGCGCGTTATGTTAAAAATTTACTTGAAAAAGCTGCTATCAATCAAGGTGTTAGGGTTATGAAGGAGCGTGCAGACGAGGAAGAGGTGAGCGAAACCACACTCAAGCACATCACGCTCAAAGATGTGCAAAACATAGAGAAAGACTATAAACGCTCTCAGCCAGTCATTCCGATAGAAGAGGATTTGTTAGAAGAAGCTCTCAAAGAGCTAGAAAGCATGACGGGACTCCGAGAAGTGAAGGCGCACATCAAAGAACTGGTTCAGTTGGTACGCTTTTATAGACAGACCCAAAAAAGCGTTTTACAAAGATTTTCGCTTCATGTGGTCTTTAAGGGCAACCCTGGTACGGGCAAAACGACTGTGGCTAGAATTTTGGCCAAGATCTACAAAGCTTTGGGTATTTTGGAGCGTGGTCATTTGGTAGAAACTGATCGTCAGGGGCTTGTGGCTGGTTTTATTGGGCAAACAGCTCTTAAAACACGAGAAAAAATAGAGGCTGCCATGGGGGGCGTGTTGTTTATTGACGAAGCCTACGCCCTTGCGCCTGCTGGAAACGAAACCAACGACTTTGGCAAGGAGGCCGTAGAAGTTTTGTTGAAGCAAATGGAAGAGCACAGACATGAGCTGGTGGTCGTGGTGGCGGGTTATACCGACAACATGGATAAGTTTATGGATATGAACCCAGGGCTTAAGTCGCGATTTGACCGCAGCATGCTTTTTGAAGATTTCAACTTAGACGAACTCACCAATATTGCTTTGGAAATGCTCAAGCAAGACAGTTTAACACCTGATGCAGAAGCTCTAACTTATTTGCGCCAACAGCTTTTGGAGCTTTACGACAAACGGGACAAGTATTTTGGCAATGCCCGTACAGTGCGTCGCGTGGTGCAGGAGGCCGTGCGAAAGCAACACCTCCGCATGTCGGCTCTGCCCGAGCAGATGCGGACAGAAACCGTCCTTCAAACACTTGTTTTGGAAGACCTCAAGGCTGTAAGCTTCAAAGACGCAGACAAAAACCGACGCAGCAAAGTAGGTTTTAGGGTGTCGGATCAGCAGCAACCCAAAAGCAATCCTTAAAAAATCTAGGCTCTTGCTCTATACAAAGGGCATCAGAAATAACAGAATCCCACAAAATCATAAAAAAACAACAGCATGGTACTAAGCTGGAACGAAATAAAAGATAGAGCAATTAATTTCTCAAAAGAATGGGCTGACACTTCCAACGAAGAAGCAGACGCAAAACCATTTTTAGTTGAGTTTTTTAACGTGTTTGGCATTAGCAGCAAAAGGGTTTCTACCTTCGAGCACCGAGTTAAAAAACTAGACGACAAAGACGGATACATTGACTTGCTTTGGAAAAGCATGATTCTGGTAGAAATGAAGAGCAGAGGCAAAAACCTAGACCGCGCATACCAACAAGCCAAAGACTATCTCCACGGACTCAAAGAACATGAGCTTCCCAAGTACATTCTCGTTTCAGACTTTGAAAACTTCAGGCTCTATGACCTTGAAGAATCAAAGATTATTGAGTTTAAGCTCAATGAGCTGGTCAATAGCGTTCAGCATTTTGGCTACTTGCTCGGCTACCAAAAGAAAGTTTATAAAGAACAAGACCCTGCCAACATCAAAGCGGCTGAACTCATGGGCAAACTCCATGACAGATTGGAAGAGATTGGCTATACGGGACACCCACTAGAAGTTTATTTGGTGCGTTTGCTCTTCTGCTTGTTTGCCGAAGACACCACCATTTTTGATAAGCAGCAATTTCAGGAATACATAGAGCAGCGCACCAACACCGACGGAAGCGACCTTGCAGCTAAACTACAAGAGCTTTTTCAGGTGCTGAACACGCCAAAGCAAAACCGTTTCAAAAACTTGGACGAGCAACTGGCAGACTTCCCCTACGTAAACGGAAAACTGTTTGAAGAAATCCTGCCTACGGCAAGTTTTGACGCAAAAATGCGACAAGCCTTGTTGAATTGCTGTTATATTGATTGGAGCAAAATTTCGCCTGCCATTTTTGGTTCTATGTTTCAAAG
>RDZD01000034.1 GCA_004293815.1 Cytophagales bacterium
GTATTGTGGAAAGTTGGGGGCTTTGGCCAAATCAGAGGTATCTGTAACGGTTTTCTGAATTCCAAAATGGTTGATTCGGACAATCTCAATGGCAGCTTCATTTTTTTTGAGTTTGGCTTGTACGTCCTTCCAAGTTACTTCTCTGGCATCGGCCAAGCTTGCAAAAGACTCTGATAAAAGGGAGAGCTCTTTTTCTAGGTTATTGCTTTCGGTTTCTAGGCTATCGAGTGAGATATTTTTTTGCAAAAGTTCTTCTTTGGCCATTTGCGCATATTTTCCAACCGCCATCTTGAGCGTGTTCCATTGCTTGTATTTTTGAACGACAACCGTATCCTTGCTGTTGAGCAGTCGGTTTTTCATCTTTTGGGTAGAAGCCAATAAAATCCCTTTGGTAAACAATTGCGTATCGTAAACCTCTGCTAAATGCTTGTTTTGCTCTATGGCGAAACTGGTGAAGTTGTCAATAAAAAACCTGATGTCATTGTTAAAATAGGCTGTTTTTTCTTGTTCGCTCATAAAAGAAAAGTTCTGGCGAATGAGTGCATGAGACAATTCACGGCTTTTGATGAAAGAAGCCCCAGCTGCTTCATAGTTGCCCATCTTTGAATGCAAAATACCCATTTTTTCCAAACTTATATTGTACTGAGGGTGCTTCTCACCTACTGTTTCTCTTCTGACGCTCAAAACTTCTTCTTGTAGCTCTTTGGCCTTATCATATTGATCTACAGCACAGTATAGGTTTGATAGATTCTCAGCATACACATAATAGTCATAAGTGTTTTTTTGGTTCTTGAAGCTGGTCATACCTCCTTGGTACATTTTTTCTGCTTTAGCGTAAAGCCCCATTTGAAAATATAAGTCTGCCGTATTTTTGTATGTGGTTAAGTAATGATAGCTTTGGACTCCAAATAGCTCTTTTATGATTTCCAGCGATTTCTCATAAAGCTGTTTAGCTTCTACATAGTTGCCTTCCATGGTATAGATAATAGCCAAATTATCCATCAAGGAAGAATAATTTAATGTCCGTTCACCCAAATTAGCTTCTAAAATAGCCATACCTTTCTTGCAAAGCTGTTTAGTCAGTTCTCGGTTGCCTAGCATGCCATACAAACTTGTTAAATTAAGCAGAGAACCAGCGTACTCTGGATGCTCTTCTCCAAAAAGCTCTTTGGTTAGTTGCGCATACTCTTTGTAATAGTTTTCTGCTTTCGTATACTCACCCATATCGCGGTATATTGCTCCTAAAGTGTTTAATGTGGCTCTGTAATCCAAATGTTTTTTGCCAAGAGTTGTTTTCTCTATTTGTAGTACACCTAGCAGCCACTGTTCTGCTTCAATCAATTTTTTTAACAGGCGACACAAGTTTCCTAGATCCTTAGCTGCTTTTCTATACATACTACTTTGTTCACCAAGAGTTTCTTTACTAACCACAACTATTTCACGATAGATAACCTCTGCGAGTGCATTGTTCTGGGTGAAAGAATAAAAATAAGCTAAGGGGTAAAGAGCATAAAGATAAAGAGAATGCCTTTTGGTCAATGCTTGCTCAATAAGCCGCTGATTATCTTTAAGAAATGCTTCTGTTTGTTGTCTATCCTCTACAAAAATTTTGCTGAACCCTAGATAGTTACGTGTTTTGAGATACCGCTCACTGGTCTTTCCTGAGTCCTTTTCTGCAAGTGCAAGGGCCTCCTCAAAAACAGGAATAGCGTCTTTGTGAGCATATTTTTTTTGCAGAGAGTAGGCTTTCTGAAACACGGTTTCCCACTGACCTTGAGCAAAGACTGGCGAGAGCGATACCATCAAAACAAATAAACTGATTATAAGGCTTTTCATGTTGAAACGTGTTGATGTGAAGATAGAAATATCCTGCATATAGTCTATTTTAGTCAATTTTAATGGTTTAGAAAAATCTATAAAACTGAAGAAGATAAACTTCTCTGTTTTTTGTATTAATTCATAAAGTTAGCTTAAAGTAATATTACGATGCAAGATACAATAAAAACTGTATCTGGCAACTCTTTAATCTTCTTATTGTTAAAATTATCACCAAGGCATTTTGAAAAAAACAGACTTAATTGTTTGGCAATTTATTGTAAAAACTACTATTTGCGATTCTAATTCATTACCGCTTTTGTTTATCAGAAACTATTTTTCACACCTTCTTTACCCTTAATAAAACTATGTCTAATAA
The DNA here is from genome assembly GCA_004293815.1 of Cytophagales bacterium. Classification (GTDB taxonomy): domain Bacteria; phylum Bacteroidota; class Bacteroidia; order Cytophagales; family Bernardetiaceae; genus RDZD01. The sequence goes on from RDZD01000034.1 coordinate 2,195, forward strand.
AACACGTCAGGTTATCAATAGCGTATATGCACCCGCACCCATAGGGCCTTACAGTCAAGCTATTTTAGTGGATGGTACATTGTATGTGTCGGGACAAATCGCGCTCGTAGCCACTACAGGTGCACTCTGCGACGAGGGTGTGGAGGCTGAAACAGAACAAGTGCTCAAAAATATAGGCTATGTGTTGGCTGCTGCTGATATGAACTTTTCGCATGTAGTAAAATGCTCTATTTTTATCAAAAATATGGGTGATTTTCAGAAAATAAACGCCATTTATGCTAAATACTTCAAAGAAAATCCGCCTGCCCGCGAGACAGTAGAGGTGAGCGCATTGCCCAAAAACGTCAGTGTAGAAATTTCTTGTATTGCGGTCAAGTAAGAGCTAATAGCCTTTTTTTTGATAAACAGAAAGTTATAAAAATTGTTAAACTTTGGATAGAGGCAGCGTTTCTAATCTGAAATCTAGTATGTTTGCACTTTAAAACAAAACTACTCAATCAATTCAATCAAATGACTATCCTAAGCATTCTCTGGGAGGCAGACCCTGAAATTTTCTCTTTAGGTCCAGTTACTGTCCGTTGGTACGGCGTGTTGTTTGCCTTGGCGTTTTTTATTGGAAACCTGATCATGATACGCGTCTATCGCCTTGAAAATAAGCCAGAAGCTGACCTTGAGAACTTACTTGTCTACATGATTGTGGCGGTGGTAGTGGGTGCAAGGCTTGGTCACTGTTTATTTTACGACCCTGCTTATTATTTGTCTAACCCTTTGGATATTTTTAAGGTGTGGGAAGGCGGTTTGGCCAGCCATGGTGGTGCTGCGGGTATCTTATTCTCTATTTACCTTTATTCGCGCAATAAGCCCGACCAATCCTATTTGTGGGTGTTGGACAGGCTCGTAATTACGATTGCGCTGGCAGGCTGTTTTATCAGATTAGGGAATTTGATGAACTCAGAAATTGTAGGCTTGCCTAGCGATTTGCCTTGGGCTTTTGTGTTTGCCAAATGTGGAGAGTGTGGCATGCTGCCACGCCACCCAGCCCAGCTTTATGAATCTTTATCGTGCTTGGTACTTTTTGCGGGGCTTTTTATGGCCTATGAAAAAACACGTGAAAAAACACCCAAAGGCTTGTATTTGGGCATTTTTATGGTTTGGGTCTTTGGTCTGCGCATGGTTTGGGAGTTTTTCAAAGAAAACCAATCAGATTTTGAGCAAAGCATGTTGATGAATATGGGGCAGCTCTTAAGTATTCCTTTAGTAATTGCTGGTATTTATCTAATTGTTAGAGCTTTGGCTAAAGGTAAGCCATCATTGGAGATAGCCTAAGTTTAAGATAGGATTTGGGTTTCAAAATGTATTGAAAGGAAGATGATTGCTTCTCGAGGTTTAAGAATTTTCTGATAAGAGATTCCTTTTCCGATCCATCTTTATACCTGCTGATAGATAATTTGTTTCTAAAAGCACACTATCTCTAAATACATGTAATTTTAGAAGGCGTTCCTTAATACCTGACATCGTTTTGTAGTATGGCAATGACGGAGCTCAAAATCTCTGTTATTGTCATCTATAAAGGTATTTTACTCCTGTTTTCTTTACTTTTTAAGGTCAGCGAAGCAAAAAACTTTTCCAATTTATTGGGTATAATCAAAATTTTTGTATTTTGCGCCTTCGTGAAACAAACCTTAAAAAACCGCACTAGCCATTTGATTCTTTAGTTATGGAGCCTTTATTTGATCAAAAGACCTTTACTCGCGAAACTTACCTCTATTGGTACGAAAGCATGATGCTCATGCGCAAGTTTGAAGAAAAATGCGCTCAACTTTACGGGCAGCAGAAAATACGCGGTTTTTGTCATTTGTACATAGGCCAAGAAGCCTGTGTGTCAGGTGCTGTTACGGCACTTCAGGCAGGCGACAAATGGATTACAGCTTATAGAGACCATGCCCACCCCTTAGGCTTAGGCACTAGCGCGCGAGGTGTTATGGCAGAACTTTTTGGTAAATCCACAGGGTGTTCCAAAGGCAAGGGCGGCTCTATGCATATATTTGACAAAGAGCATAATTTCATTGGCGGACACGGTATTGTGGGCGGACAAGTTCCACTAGGCGCAGGTTTGGCTTTTGCTGAAAAATATAGCGGTACAAATAATCTTTGTATGTGTTACATGGGCGATGGTGCTGTTCGTCAGGGAGCTTTCCATGAGGCACTTAATATGGCAATGACTTGGAAACTACCCGTTATTTTTGTGATAGAAAACAACGGCTATGCTATGGGTACTTCAGTGGAGCGCACCTCCAACATGCGTGAGCTATATAGACTAGCCGATGCTTTTGATATGCCTTCTGAGCCAGTAGACGCAATGAGTGCTGAAGCAGTACATTTTGCTGTGAAACAAGCTGCAGACCGAGCACGTAGCGGCAATGGCCCCACTTTGTTAGAGTTTAGAACTTACCGCTATCGTGGACACTCTATGTCAGATCCTGCCAAGTATCGCACCAAAGAAGAACTGGAAGAGTATCGCACCAAAGATCCTATAGAGCAAGTAAGAGAAGCTTTATTAAGTAAAGGCTACGCTACAGAGGAAAATTTGGCTCATATTGATGCTAAAATTAAAGAAATCGTAGAAGATTCTGTCAAGTTTGCAGAAGAATCGCCCTATCCAGAGCCAGATGAAATCTATCGCGATGTATATGCTGAACCCAATTACCCTTTCATCAAAGAATAGTTGATAATCCTAAAGTTATGTCCATATCCCTCAAAAAAGGCAATACAATAGATCTTTCTAAAGACCATCCAAGCTTGCACAAAATAGTTGTTGGTTTGGGCTGGGAGGTGCCTGCTCACCATGTTGTAGACCTTGATGTATCGGCCTTTTTGCTCACAAAACAAGGCAAAATGCCTTCCGACAAACATTTTGTGTTCTACAATAACCTCAAGTCGCCTGATGGAGCGGTTACACACACTGGTGATAACCGAACTGGGTACGGTCCAGATGATGATGAGGTGCTTCTGGTTAATTTGAATAAAGTAGACAGCGAGGTGCAGGAAATTATCATCGTACTCAGTATTGATGAAGCCCACACCAAACAACACCACTTTGGAATGCTGAACAATGCCTTTCTCCGAATCTATGATGTAGAGGCTCACAAGGAGATTTTACGTTATGACGTAGACGAGCGCAATCCTCATCATGTGAGTTTGGTTTTTGGTAAGCTCTACAGGGTAGGTTTGGCCTGGCACTTTGAGGCAGTGGGTCATGGCAGTAGCTCTGGCCTTCAAAGCTATATCAGCCAATACAGCTAAAAGATGTTTCTTGTTGATTCCCTTAAAAAGCCCAATTTACTTGGGCTTTTTTATTTGTATTTAGAACCATGTCTCCAAAAATGTAAAAATTGGGGTGTTGTTGACAACCTCCACGACGCGCCCACTTGTGGGAACGGATATTGGGTGCTGCACTTTTTGTTTAATCGACAGATTACATCAGCTTATTTTGCTTTGTTGGTTTTGCGCCCCTCTCTAGCTGTGCCCCAAAGTCTGTATCCTACTCTCAAGCCCCAACGAAAATCATAAGTCAGATTAGAGTCAGAAGTTATGTCGTTGGTACTGGTGGTTTTGTTAAGGTAATTGGCATTTTGGGTTTCATATACAAGCTCAGGGCCTAAAAAAACATCCACAACCAACAAGCCGCGTGTTTGAAAGCCAATCAGACCACTAAAGCCGTAATCTTGGCTCAAATCTTGAACCCTAGACAAGTTTTCGTCTTTCAGCGCACCGTTCTGTATACGGCTGTAACTCAAAAGCCCCGACCAATAGAAACCGCTATTATTCATTTTACTTGACTTACCCGTAAAATATTTGAAATTGGCCTGAACGCGCCCGCCAAAGTCTGATTTTTGGCCTTCTGTCTCAGGGTAAAGCCTTAGTGCATACTCTGTTTGAATGGCCATTTTAGGAGAAAAACCATATTCTACCATGCCGCCAAAAGAAAGCGGAATGCGTTCTTTGACTTTCACCGCAAAAGGGTTGAGAAAGCCTTTGATGTTTAAGCTCTGAGCCTTAGACTGAAAAGACAAACCAGAGAGCAATACCAATGCTAAAGCCAATTTTGAAAATTTTATCATATGTAAAAATATTTTGGATAAATAAAAACGAGATTCAAAAAAAGGTAAGCCTAATCCAAGGCTCTGAGTTTGAGGATTAAACTGGTTTTAAGTTCGTACAAGTTCTGCTCTAGACCTACAGGGTAGGCGTGAGGGTTTGCAAATCGCTTAAAACTAGGGTGAAGAAGTTGGAGCTGCTCCATTGCTCTTTTTCTAATAGCTTGTGGACTAGGACTATCATAGACTTTTTTGCCGCCCTTAAAAATGGGTGTCAGTAAGTCGGTATAAGGAGTGCTAACCGCTATTCTTTTTCTACGAGTCATGTCCATAGGGTCTACAATCAGTGTGTCGCTGCCTTCTTTGGGTGGATTGTCTGTGTCAAAAATCATGTCAGAAAGCATCAAACCTTCAGCCGTGTAGAAGCGTCTAACTTGCTGTAAGCCTGGATTAGACACTTTTATGGCTTGCTCTGATAGTTTTACTTTGTAGTCCCAAGTGCCTTTCCTGTTTTTAATAGCAGCGAGTTTGTACACTCCTCCAAGTGCGGGTTGTTCGTAGGCAGTAACAAGGCGTGTGCCCACTCCCCAAACGTTGATTTTAGCAGCCTGTTGTTTTAAACTATAAATGAGATATTCATCTAGGTCGTTGGTGGCTACAATGGCCGCTTCGGGAAAACCTGCTTCATCTAGCAAAACACGCGCTTGGCTACTCAGATAGGCCAAATCACCTGAATCTAGGCGCACACCAGTCATTTCAAATCCTTTTTTGCGAAGCTCTAAGCCTGATTTGATGGCATTTTTTACGCCTTCTAGGGTGTTGTAAGTGTCTACCAAAAATACGCAGTTGTTAGGCATGGCAGCGGCGTAAGTATCAAAGGCTTCTAATTCGCTGTCAAAAGACATAATCCAGCTGTGGGCGTGCGTGCCGCGTACAGGTATTCCAAAAAGCTTACCAGCTAGGACGTTAGAGGTGGCACTGGCTCCGCCAATATAGGCTGCTCTAGAAGCAGACAAAGAGCCGTCTATGCCTTGTGCGCGTCTTAACCCAAATTCTAAAACCGATTCTCCCTCAGCCGCGATACACACGCGCGAAGACTTGGTGGCTATAAGAGTTTGAAAGTTGATAATATTCAACAAGGCTGTTTCTATAATCTGACACTGTACCAGAGGCCCTCTGATTTTCAAAAGAGGCTCGTGAGGGAAGACTACAGTGCCTTCAGGAATGGCTTCTACATCACACTGGAAACGCATTTGGCCTAAATAGTCCAAAAAACCACGCTCAAACAAGGGCTTATGATCATTACCTGTGAGGGTAGCCAAATACTCTAAATCAGACTCTGTAAACTTAAAATTATCCAGAAAATCTATTACGTAGTCTAGTCCGCAAGCAATGCTATAACCTCCTTTGAAGGGGTTGCTCCTGAAAAATAAATTAAAAACAGCCTCTTCTTCTGATTTTTGAGCTTTCCAGTAGCCGTAGGCCATGGTTAGCTGATAGAGATCTGTGAGCAGCATTAAGCTCGCCGAATACAAGTTTTGGGTAACGCGCATAGATTTATTTCGATGGTAATCAAGTGGTTGTTCTCTGTTAAAAGGCTATATCAGGGACTTTTTGGGGCGAGGTGTCCAAGCAAGGCAAACAGATTCCTAGCAATTATAGGTCAAAAAAAAGAGTTGCGCAACATGTTGAGCTAGATTTTGTACAAAACCTTTCTTAGTTTTTGGGATACAAACCTTTCAAATAATCTATTCCACGTTCCTAAGAAAGAGGTTCGGGGCTTTCTATACTAGGGTTTGTTATGAGTCGCTTTTCGCCAAACTGGTGGTCGTAGGTGCGAAGAAGCAACACAAAATATGCAATCAGAACAGGCCCAAGTACTAAACCCAAAATACCAAAAATAGGAATGCCTATTATCAAGCCCATAACCGTGATGAGGGGGTGCGTGTCGCCCATTTTTTTGGCAATAAGCATACGCAAAACGTTATCAGAGTTCATAATGATTACGCCACCGTAAATAAGCATGCCCACACCTGCCGTAACGTCGCCTTTAATGATAGCGATTAGCGCAGCTGGCCCCCAGACTAGCGGAGTGCCAAGCATGGGGATGAAAGACATAAAAAAGCTGATAACCGACCAAAAGAAGGCATCACCAAAATCACAAACCAAGAAACCTATACCGACCAAGGCCGCTTGTACGAAGGATATAAGCCCCTGACCCACGACATTAGCATAGATAGACTTCTGAAGCTCGCTAAACATTCGCAGCGAAGTGATGCGGTCAAAGGGTAAGTAGCGCAGTAGCGCATCGCGTATTTGCTTATCGTGCTGATACATATAATACAACACAAAGTAGAGAATGACCAAGCCGAATACGATGTCGAGCGTACCAGAAAGCAGAGAGGGAAACAGCTGCGAAATAAAAGCGGTAGATTTTTCCAGTACTTTAGGTAGATAGGCTTTGAGGTCGGCAAGATCCATGTCCGCATATTGCATCAAGTAGCCCTCTACTTTGTTGAGTAGAGGCATCAGCTCACCTACGCGTCTTCCATAACTGATTACCTTGCGCGTAAGCATGAAGCTCAGCAAAAAAAAAGGCACAATCAATACAATGGCTGACAGCGACATGATAGCAACTGTGGCCAAGCCTCGCGACCATTTTTTTTTGTTGATGAGATAATCAAAAGGACGTTTAAACAGCGCGTAAACAATGAGGCTTCCCAGAATAGCACCCAGATATTCTTTGATGCCAAAGAAAATAAATGCTGCTAAAACCACCACTGCAATAATGAGAAGGCTCTTTTTTTGATTTGCGCTGTAAATATTCATAGGCTTTGTTGCGGTTAGTCGTTGGGTTCTAGGTGCTGGTAGTCTTGTAAAAACTTTTTATAGGAACTAGTGCTGCTGATGAGTAAATTTTCTGAAATAACTTTGATTTTTAGGAAAGCTTCTTGATTCATTGTTTTGGTAGCCGAAAGACCATCTTTTTGCACGTTGCCCATGTTAATCATCATATCTAAAATAGGCAAGTCGGATTTGTGTTCTAGGGCGTTGATGACCTCTTTAAGTGCTGCATAAAGCGGTTTTTCTAGTTCTTCAAACCGCTTAACAGTCGCTTTAGCTGCTTTCAATACAGGGTCGGAAACATGATAGTAACCTCCTTCAGAAAGTAGGCGGCTCAAATGTGTGAGATACAAGCTTTCAAAAAAATTGAGGTGGTTATTGGACAGTGCCACACCTATAACAGGCCCTAACATGATAGTAGAAAGCAAATCATTGTCTGTAAGAACCGCAAAGGCTTGTTCAGAACCAGAATATTGTTTTCTAAAATCATTCACAACGGCTTTGATGGCTGGATTGTCCATTAAAAGACGGATGTCGTGCTCATTCATCTTGTGCTATCTTTATAATTTTATGTAAACGTTAACTATTGAAAAGGATATTGCTGCCAAATTTTGATAACAAAACTATTCGCAAACATTAATCCAAAAAAATACATATTCCTTTAAAAACAACACAGAGAAAGCTAATAAAACTAACTAGCTGACTCTGTGTTGCTGTAAAATTCATGTTATAAAATTTAACCTCTGCCGTGCATCTTTGTAATGAGGGTTCGGGCTATGAGGAACAAGACCAAGCCTGCCGCAATTACAAAAATAGCAATAGCTGTGAAGATAGTCAATGGACCGAGTTCTTCTACGTAAGCCGCAATATAGCCACCTGCAATTTGCGCTACAAACGGCGACAAGAACCAAACCCCCATGAGCATAGATGCAAACTTGATAGGGGCGAGTCTTGTAATCATAGAAAGGCCAATGGGCGACAAGCAAAGCTCACCCACTGTATGGAAAAAGTAAGTAGCCAAAAGCCAGATTAAAGCTGCTTTCACGCTTGGATCATCGCCTGCATCGCCGCGCTCAAGCACTGCACCCACCATAAAGAAGTACCCAAAGCCCAAAAGAATCATGCCTAAGCCCATTTTGACTGGTATACTCAAGTCTTTATTTTTGCTGGCCAAACTTACCCAAATGCCAGAAATGATTGGCGCAAGAGCCACAATAAAGAGAGGGTTTACCGACTGAAACCAAGAAGTTGGGATTATAAAACCAAACAACTCGCGGTCAATAAATTGGTCAGTATAAATTGTCAGAGAGCTGCCCGCTTGTTCGAAGCCAGCCCAAAAGAAGGTTACAAAGATGGTAATAACAAAAATAACAGACATGCGGTCTCTTTCTGCGTTTGTGAGAGGTTGGTTAGTTTGATCTGCACCTTTGTTGGCATTTTTTTGTTTGTTGGAATGCCTGCCTAAATCACCTAGGTATTTTTGTGCCAGAAGGTTAAACATAACCTGTCCTAAAAACATACCGCACCCTGCCGCTAAAAAGCCATATTGAAAAGCATACTTAACGATAGTTTTTCCATCAGATGCCTTTACAGCAAAATAATCTTCAGCTAAAAAGCCGCAAACTAAAGGAGCTAAGAAAGCACCCACGTTGATGCCCATGTAAAAAATGGTGAAACCTGCATCGCGGCGAGGGTCGCCCTGCTCATAGAGTTCGCCCACAATCGTGGAAATATTGGGTTTAAAGAAGCCGTTACCCACAATCAACAGCAAAAGACCTATCCAAGTGAACATCAGTTGCTCTGGTCCCATATAAGCACTGTATGCCAAACTAAATTGCCCGAACATCATCAGCACGCCTCCAATGAGAATAGCCAGACGCTGTCCCAGATACTGGTCAGCTATCGCTCCTCCAATAATAGGCGTAAAATATACAAACCCCGTAAAGTAACCATATATCAACACCGCATCTTCATTCTGAAAGCCCAAGCCGCCTTCTATGGCCGCTTTGGTGAGAAAAAGAGTGAGCAAACCCCTCATGCCATAGTAGCTGAATCGTTCCCATAACTCAGTGGCAAAAAGTAGATAAAGCCCTTTTGGATGCCCTTGCTTGCTTTGATTTACACTCATAATTGTAAGATTGGCAGATGCCCGTTAAAATTATATCAATTGTTTAGATAGCTATTTTGTGTACTTACGCTACATAACGCATAACAACGGCCAAATGTAAACCCTCAATCTGTATTTGCAAAGCAAAAACTAAATTTTATTTTGTTTTTGAGCAAAAAACAGATTGAGGATTTGGTCAAATATGGGTTTTGAGTATAAAAAATTGCAGTTGGTGTTTATTCCACGCGTTTACCTATCCAAGTACAAACGGTTTGGAGGAGCTGCTCGTAGTCCACTGGTTTTGGAATATAAGCATTGGCACCAGCAGCTAAACATTCTTGTCGGTCTTCTTCTTGAGCCTTGCCTGTAATGGCCACAATAGGAAGATGTTTGAGCTTTGGATTGGCTCTAATGGCTTTGATGGCATCTAAACCATTCATCTCGGGCATAATGGTATCCATCATGATGAGGTCTACACGCTCCTCTGAAAGCACATCTATGGCTTCTTTACCATTGAGAGCTTCCAGAATATTGGCTTCAAAATTCTCAAGAGCAGAGGCTATGACAAAAATATTGCGAATATCATCATCCACAACCAACACGTTTTTATTTTTGATAATCTTGGCAGCTTCTGCTTCAGAGAACTGCGAAGGTAGGCCTCCTTTGCCAGCAGCTTGTTGTAGTTTGATTTTTTCAGCTACGGCTTTTTCGATTCTCTCTTCAATAGAAACAGTAGGTTCCAAATCATCGGAGTGGTAAGAGCCATCTTCCTTATATTCATCTTTGAAGGCTTCTGGTGTTTGCTCTTCCTCTGTGCTTTTTACGTGCTTATGAATTTTTTCTTTATCAAAGTTTCGCTCCATGCGGTGTAAGAAAAGCGACACCTCATCTTTGAGTTTTTCGTCGTTGTCTTGTGTTTTGAGAATGATACTTTGAGCAGCTTTACGCAGTTTTTTCTCTTCTGCGATGCTCAGGCTGCGCCCTGTGTAGATGATTACTGGTACTTTGGGATAGTTTTCATTGATATAGGTACATAATTCATAGCCGTTGCCTTCTTTAAGACCCAAATCTACAATAGCACCGTCATAAATCCCTTTTTGAATTTCGGCAATAGCTTCAGCCTGAGTTTTAACGCCTTTAACCTCTATATCGTCGGCTCGCAGCAGCTCTTGAAGAGCTTCCAGTTGATCCGTGTCATCTTCTACAATGAGCAAATCTTTAACAGCTTTGGCTCCAAAGTTTACGATTTCATTCATGGCATTGCGAAGCAAATGCTCATCTACAGGCTTTTGAAGGAAGCCAATGGCACCTTTGCCGAGTAGGCTCATGTCTTTGTCGCGAGCCGAGATGATTTCTACAGGAATATGGCGAAGCTCTTTAATGGATTTGATTTTTTTGAGCACCTCTGAGCCGTCCATATCAGGAAGACCCAAATCGAGAATGATGCCTTTGGGTTTGTACTTTTGTGCAAACTCTATGCCTTCTGCGCCGCTCATAGCAATCACAACTTTGATACGCTCATTTCTTATTACCTCAGCCATGCTTTCAGCAAACTGCAACTCGTCTTCAATAATCAAAATGACTTTGTCGTACTCTTTGATGTTGTGACGGTCGTCCTCAGCTTTCCTTTGAGTGGTTTGGGCTGTTGGTGTTGGAATCGTCTCTTTATGTTCGCGAACAGCGGCTGTATTTTTAAGTTTGTCCAAACTGTCAGTAGTTGAAAAAGTATTAGCTTTTTCAATTTGTACATCATAAGCAGCGTCTTTGACCACCACAATGTTGTTATTCTTGATTTCTTCTTCGCTGATACCGTCCTCATTGATGCGTATTGGGAGCACGATGGTAAAGTTACTGCCCTTACCAGGCTCGCTTTCAAGCTCTATGCGACCCTGCAAAAGCTTGGCCAGCTCTCGCGCAATAGAAAGCCCCAGACCTGTGCCTCCGTATTCGCGCGATGTAGTACCGTCGGCTTGTTTAAAGGCTTCAAAGATAACTTGTTGCTTGTTTTTAGGAATGCCAATGCCTGTATCTATGACACTGAGCATAGCCAAAGCATTGTTGGTAGGGTGAGGAGCTACTCTGAGCGTGATACTGCCTTTCTTGGTAAACTTGACGGAATTAGAGAGGAAGTTTCTCAACACTTGTGCGAGTCGGTCTCGGTCTGTAAAGAGGTTGATTTTTGCATTGTCTTCTAGGTTTAGGGCAATGCCTTTCTCTTGTGTGAGAGTATGGAATAAGTCATGCATATCCGAAAGGATTTCGGTAGAAGTAAATACCGTTGGATGTATGACCATTTTACCAGCCTCAATTTTGGAGAGATCTAGGATGTCATTAATGAGGCGGAGCAGTTCCTCTCCCGATTTGTAAATGATTTGAGATTTTTTAACGTCTTTGTCTGAAAGATTCCTTTGCTCGTTTTTGCCAAGCATTTTAGACAACATAATGATGGAGTTGAGCGGCGTGCGCAACTCATGCGACATATTGGCCAAAAACTCAGATTTGTATTTGTTTGAGAGTTCGAGCTGTTCAGCGCGGCGGTCTAATTCTTCTTTGGCTAAAATGAGGCTATCATTTCGTTTGCGAAGCTCTTCTGACTTGTTTTGCAGCTCTTTTCGTTGATCCTCAAGTTTGGCGTTCACGTGTTCTATTTCTTTGGCACGAGCCTCTGCACTTCTTGTAGCTTCTTCTGAAATGGCCAGCAGACCTTTGACTTTGTCTGTTTGCTGTACAGAGTAGAGATAAGTGCCCACCATTCGGCCAGCCTGCTCTAGGAAATCGCGCTTGAGCAAGGTATAGGCTTCAAAAGAAGATAGCTCCAATACACCATAAAGTGCTTGCTCAAAAATGAGCGGAATAGCATAGGCATTGAGCGGTGGTTCTTCTATAAGCCCACTAGAAATATAAGTCTCGCCCCTTCTAATATTCTTGAGCAAAATAGGGCTTCTTTCCAAAGCCACTTGGCCTACTATGCCCTCACCAAATTTGAAGTGATTGGCCAAGGCATTGCGCTCTGTAAAAGCATAACTTGCATAAAGCTTAAGAACTTCGGCCTCTTTGTCATACACATAAATAACGGCACTTCCCGAGTCGCTGTAGCGTGCCAAGAAAGTGATGGCCTTTTGGCAAAGCTCTTTCAAACTAAGATTACCTGAGAGCTCCTGACCAAGCCTATTGATACCGTCTTTTATCCAATCTTGCTCTGCTGACTCTTGTTTGTTCTTGCGTAAGCTGTCTGTCATTAGCTGGAGGGCTGCTCCTAATTCGTCTCCGTCGCTGCGCAGGTTGATATTCACATTATAGTCGCCTCTCGCAATAATTTTGGCTTGATTAACAATAGTTTTAAAGTTATCAATCATCTGGTTGATAGATACAGCCAACAAGTCTTTTTCACTTTTTACACGAACGCGTCTGGCAAAATCACCTTTGGCAATGTTGTTGGTGATTTCAGCCACCTCTCTAAGAGTTTCCACCATTTGACGTATGGAGGAGTACATTCCCGTACCCAGTTTATCAAAGCGCATGGTAAGATCGCCTTCAGATACCTGTCTTGTGATAAAGGCAATGTCACGGGGTTCGCCGCCAATTTGCTTGAGCAAGTTGAGAAAGATAACCACAGCCACTACAATGCTGATAATGACCGATATAATCATAGATACTACAATCAGCAACCGAGAGGACATGTAAATCTCCGTACTCCTTTTGGCAGCCTCCGCGCCACCCATCAGGTTATCTTGGGTGAGCTGGCTCAGCAATTGGTTGCACTCCTCATAGACTTTGTAAGAATCTTCTCTTAATTTTTCTTTGGCTTCTTCTTTATTGTTGAGGCGAGAACTGTCTACGATTGCCTCGTTTTCAGCCATATAGCGCATAAAATTTTCTTTGTAGAGTTCAAACACTTGCCCGCTGCGTTTGACGGACTCATCATCACCAAACAGTGCAGAACGCTTTTTAAGCAAAGAGGTGTATTGTTTATCATATTCGCCCACCAAAGCTTTTATATCATCCATTTGCCGCTCTATGGCCGCCATTTCTACCTCCGAAAGCGCAAAAATATGCTGCTGTTGGAGTATCATCATGTTGGAATTATTCGTGTTGATATCCGACACAGTATAAATACTTGGCATCCAATTCTCGCTAATCTCTATGGCCACATCCTGTACTTGCTGGAGGCGTATAATTGCGAAAATATTTACCGTTATAGAAAGCCCCAATATGACTGAAAAACCTATTATGAGTTTTGCAGAAAGCTTTAAATGACTCAAACGCTGTAATAAAGTCATATGATACTGTATCTTTAGGAATTAGCCTTGCCAATCAAAAACTGTTTAAATTACGTTAATTGCAAAATTATTACCAAACATGATGAGGTAACAAAAAACTTTTGATTTTGTCTCAAAAAAATCAGCCACTTGTTTTTAGGCTTATCAATTTTAAAGGCGGAATGGTTTTAAAAGGCTGTTTTAAGCCTTACCATTCAACCCTTTTTGCTAAACAAATGTGATGATAGTAGCTCCGTAGCCAAATTTTTCACGTTTAGCATCTTGAAAAAACTTTATATGAGGGTGCTTGCTCAATTTTTTATGAATTTCATTTCGCAACACCCCATTGCCCACGCCATGTATGATGGTGATTTCGCTCATGCCTGAGGCCACGGCGTTGTCTAATGTTTTTATGAAAACTTCTAGTTGATACTGAACGATTTGTGCGTTAGAGAGGTGAGAACTCTCTTTGAGGAGCTTTTCTATATGTAGGTCTACTTCTTGGGGTGGAGGCGTAACACTTTTTTTAATGTACTGTTTGATATTTTCGGTACTCTGATTACCAGATAGCATTTTTTCTTTGAGCTTGAGCGGGTCTATTTGTGGCTCAGAGCTTTGGGTAGTAGAGCTTTGTTTTGTGATGAGTGTGGGCGAATAATTGAGTAACTCAAATAAAAAGGCTTCTTTTCGGAGTAGAGGAGCCACTTTCAGATTGGCTGCAAAGTTGGCTGTAATAAAATCAAAGTGTCTTACCAATGGTTCTTGCATCTTAAAAATACCTTCTCGATGCAGAAGAATCTGAAAAACCAAAATAGCTTTTTTATCTAGCTGGCTAAGTCCTGTTTCTGTAACTTTGTGAAATTTTCCTTTGTTAATAGCTCCAGAGTAGAGTAAAGCATGTGCCCCTCCGCGCTCTTCCAGAACTACAAAAAGCGCATCCCATTCGCTGTAATTGACCAAGTTGAGATTATAGCTTTGTGCATTTGCTGCAGTAAAGGCCAAATAAAGACCACTCTGTGATACAGCTACACGATCTGTGGTGAGTGTGCCCAGAGGCTTGGACAACACAATTTTGTCGGGCTTGGGTGCAGAAAAATACAGTTCTTCGCTGCTACTCACCCTCACTACTTCGCGCTGTGGCACTTGGATTTTGAAGCCATCAGGGGTTTCTATTTCCAAAATATTACCCGAGAGAAAGGCAACAATAATGCCTTCTACGGTATCATGTATGAGTCGTACTTTTTCGCCTAGGTTCATGTGGTGCTGTGGGGTTAGGACATTAATTTTTGAAGTAAGTTCATAGCGGCTTGTGGAATCACTGTGCCAGGCCCGAAAATGGCTGCGACACCCTTTTGGTACAAGAAATCGTAGTCTTTAGGAGGAATAACCCCGCCAGCTACAACTAAAATATCGTCGCGGCCAATGCTCTTGAGCTCCTCAATGAGCTGTGGCATCAACGTTTTATGTCCTGCGGCTAACGAAGACACGCCCACAATGTGTACGTCGTTTTCGGCAGCTTGTCTGGCTACTTCTTTAGGTGTTTGAAAGAGCGGCCCTATGTCCACATCAAAGCCCAAATCGGCAAAGCTCGTAGCCACCACCTTAGCACCTCGGTCATGTCCGTCTTGTCCCATTTTAGCCACCATGATACGAGGACGGCGGCCTTCTTGGTTGGCAAATTGATCGGATAGCTTTTTGGCAGCTTTAAAAAGCTCGTTCTGGCTGCTTTCGCCTGCATATACACCAGAAACTGCACGCGTAGTGGCTTGATAACGGCCAAAAACCTTCTCCATGGCTGTAGAAATTTCGCCTAAAGAGGCTCTTTTGCGAGCGGCAATGACAGCCAAGGCCAGTAAATTACCTGTACCATTCTGAGCAGCTTGGGTAATGGCGTTTAGAGCTTCCTGTACGTCCTGCTCGTTGCGATCAGCGCGTAACTGCTTCAGCCTCTTAATTTGCGCTTGGCGCACTGCCGCATTATCCACGTCTAACAGGTCTAAGCTTTGTGAACTGTCGTCCTGTACTAAAAACTTGTTTACACCCACAATCGTGTCTTTTCCGCTATCAATGCGTGCCTGCTTACGTGCTGCGGCTTCTTCTATGCGGAGCTTGGGTAAGCCTGCTTCTATGGCTTTAGCCATACCGCCATAACTTTCTACTTCTTGTATAAGCTTCCATGCTTTTTCGGCCAAATCTTGGGTGAGTTGCTCCAAATAATAAGAGCCGCCGAGTGGGTCTATGCCCCAGCAGACTTGGGTTTGTTTCTGAATAAAAAGTTGTGTGTCGCGTGCTATTTTAGCCGAAAAGTCAGTGGGGAGTGCAATGGCCTCATCCAGTGAGTTCGTGTGAAGAGACTGCGTGTGTCCCATAACAGCTGCCATGGCTTCTATGCAAGTTCTGCCTACATTATTGAATGGATCTTGTTCTGTCAGAGACCAACCAGAAGTTTGACAATGTGTACGCAGCATCATCGATTTGGCCTTTTGAGGATTAAAGCCTTTGACAATTTTTGCCCAAAGCAAACGCCCTGCTCTCATTTTGGCCACTTCCATAAAAAAATTCATACCCACAGCCCAAAAGAACGACAAACGAGGTGCGAAATCATCTATGTTTAAACCAGTCTCAATGCCAGTGCGTAAGTATTCCAAGCCGTCAGCCAAAGTATAGGCCAGTTCTAAATCGTTAGAAGCTCCTGCTTCTTGCATGTGATAACCACTGATACTGATAGAGTTAAACTTGGGCATGTTTTCAGACGTGTACCTGAAGATATCAGCAATAATGCGCATGCTCTGAGCTGGTGGATAAATGTACGTATTTCGCACCATAAACTCCTTGAGGATATCGTTTTGGATAGTACCGCTTAATTGGCTTGGTGCTACACCTTGCTCTTCTGCTGCCACAATGTAAAAAGCTAAGATGGGTATAACAGCACCATTCATAGTCATAGACACCGACATTTTATCCAAAGGGATCTCGTTAAAGAGAATTTTCATGTCTAAAACGGAGTCTATGGCCACGCCAGCCTTGCCCACGTCACCCTCCACTCGTGGATGGTCAGAATCGTAGCCTCGGTGCGTGGCTAGGTCAAAAGCTACGGAAAGTCCCTTTTGGCCAGCCGCGAGGTTACGCCTATAAAACGCATTGGAGGCCTCGGCTGTACTAAAACCTGCATATTGACGTATTGTCCATGGATTTTGGACATACATGGTGCTATAAGGCCCTCTCAGAAAGGGTGCTATACCAGCCGAATAAGCCATTTCCTTGGCAAATTGGTTGTTCTGGGGTGTATAAACTGTGTTTAGCGTAAGTCCTTCTGGCGTGTGCCAAAGTGGCAAATCTACGTTTTGAAGAACATTTTTTCGTTTTAGAAGCACTTTATTTTTAAGTGCATCAAAAGACTGTGAGGGAAAAAGAGACATAGCCAACAAGCATTTTGCAGGCAAATGTAAACAATGTTTTTGGGAGAACAAATTTAAATTTTTTGATTTTGAGGCTTAGTTAATAGCACTTGACGAAGCCCGAGTCAAAAAACAGAGCAAAACTGCTTACAATCTCAAGCCTATAATGGTGATATCATCTCGCTGATCTGCCTCGCCCTGATGTTGCTGAAGCAAGTTGAGCAAATAGTTCTTTTGGAAGCTCATATCCTTATTGGCATTGAGAGCGAGAGCCTGCTTGAGCTTGGTAGAGCCTATTTTTTCGCGAGTTTCTGAGGCTTGATCCGCAAAACCATCTGTTGTAAAATACAGCTCATTGCCTACAGAAAGCGTGATGGATTCTTGCGTGAAAGTTTGATTTGAACGCTTTTTGGGAGAGCCGCCTATAGATTTTTTTGCTCCTTTAAGCTCAAACAATTCTGATTTAGAATCACGGAAGTAGTACAAGTTTCGTTTGGCTCCTGCAAATACAATCTGCTTGCGTCCAGGTGTGTCTTTAGATGGTGAAATAACGCTAAGAGCAATGTCCATGCCGTCAGAGTTCTCTTGCGCATCTTGCTTGAGGAGCTTTTGAATATTTTCGTTAAGGCTGTTGAGAATGCCTACCAAGTCGTGTGCATAGCCAAAATCCAGAACAATTTGGTCTAACAAGCTAATACCCAGCATGGTCATAAATGCGCCTGGCACGCCATGCCCAGTACAGTCTCCTACGGCCAAGAAGACATTCTGCTGAAATTCTCTTACCCAATAAAAATCGCCTGAAACAATGTCTTTGGGTTTGTAGATGATAAAAGATTCTTTGAAAAATCTAATAAATACCTCTTCACTAGGCAGCAAAATTTCCTGAATGTCGCTAGCATAGCGCAAACTGGCAGTAATTTGACGATTTTGTAGTTCTATTTCTTTTTTATCTTCGTCTATTTGCAAATAGGCCGCCGTATTGTCTAGGGCAATGGCAATATAGGCTGCCAAAGACTCTAAAATCTTGAAATGTTTTTGGTTATAAGCGTTTTTCTTGAGGCTTTGTACTGTTAAAACGCCTATCACCCCGTGCTCAGTTTCGAGTGGAAAATAGAGCAAAGACTGTCGCGACTCTACGATTTTACTTGGCTTTTTACTTTTAAGATAGAGGCTGTACTCTAAGTCAAAGTCATTGATAAAGAGAGGCTTTTTGTTTATCAGACACCAGAGTGAAATTCTATCTTCCTCATCTAAGCTCAAGACCACTTTATTTTGAGCTTCTCCATTGACCAAGTATTCATCAAAAGTGAGCGACTGCTCCTGTTGGTCATACATGCCTATCGCAAACACATGCGCATCCATGAGCTTATTGATGTGCTCATAAACACGCGCTACAATGGATTTGATACCAAGCTCTGAGGTAATATCTTTGCCCACTTCGCTAATGACCATGATGTCATTGTAAGCCTGCTTAATTTCTAGTTGATTTTTTTCCAATTCTGCCTTTTGTTCCACTAGCTCATCGTTGATGGCTTCTATTTCTTGTGTGCGGCGTTTTACTTCTAGTTCCAATTGTATTTTTTGTTCTTCAGCAATGCGCTTTCTTTCCATTTCTTGAGTGTACTTTAGGCGTTCTTGCTTAATTCTTTGCTCTTCCAGCTCATCGCGCATAGCGTTAATACGGTCAGAGAGTGCTAATGAAAATATGAGAATTTGTAGCACATCACCAAACTGAGTGGCGTTGAGAGTATACATGTTTTGAATAATCAAGCCTTGAGCCGCAAGTGTTTGAATAACAAAGCCCAAAAGGAAAAAGATATTAGCCAAAAGCAAAAAGCGCGCAGGTCTGTACTTGTTGCGAATTGCAATGATGTTGGCCATAAGAATTACCACCACCGAAATAGTGACTGCTGCCAAATGGAACGTAATAGCCCAAATATCAAATAAAGCAAGCACTATGAATAAAACCTTGGCTAGTGCTAAACCTATAATGAGTTGGAACGTCCAGTTCTTGGCGGTCTGCCTGATATTCAAAAAGAAAATGATGAAAATATCAAAAAATATCCAAGACAAAGAGTAAATAGGATAAGCACTGTATAGGTTCCAGTACGGGAATGAGGGCCATATATATTCTAAGGCAAACCCCTCTAAAATGGCATTGGCAAAGACATCAAAAAAGATGAACAGGGAGTAAAAAAGGTAGTTTTTATCTCTTAAAAAGACAAAAAGGCTCAAATTGTAAAAAGTCATCAGAAGCATCGCGCCGATATAGATACCCTGCCAAAAACGCCGCTCTTCGTAGTCGCGTTCCACAGACTCAAAGTTGCGAATGCTTAAAGACTCAAAACTTTTAAATACTAGCTGATTATTTCTATGAAAATTGCTCTTGTTTTCTAACTTTAGATAGTAAGTTTGTTCGCCCATTCGATTCAAAACTATTTGCAAATAAGGCGCATGACCTGTTTGTAGCGGACGTTGCCAGTAAGGCATCAGAATGCCAGATTCTTTACTTGTCCAAAGATCATCTCCCTGTTCATGGTAAATGGTGGCAAAGTCCCAATGATCTACACTCAAAAGCATATTGATAGCCTGATGGTGAGAGTTGTTGAGCGAAAAGCGCAGCCAGTGAGTGTCTTGGCCAGGAGTAGGTTTCCACTCAGGCGAAAAAGGCACAAAGGGGAGACCAACAATGTCTTTAATATTTTTGCCTTGTGTGGGAGCTACACAATATTCTGCAAAGTCATACAAACGAACGTGTTGGGTGGTATCCACTATTAAATAAGCACCTTGCGCACGCAATATGTCTGCGCTCATGGAGCAAACAAGCAGCAGGGCGAAAGTGCAAATTTGTAAGTAAAAATTCCGTACCAACATCCTTTATAAAGCAATTAACTTGCTAATTCTCAAAGACTAGAATAAGCCCAAAAGGCTTAAAACCTAATTATATTGAAGTAAACTAAATGTGTTGTCAAATCACTCATTGAATACAATTACGCTTCAAAGATAACAAAATTTGAGCCTAATTATCATTTGAGCAAATTTTTTATGTAAAAAAAATCTATTTTGCGGTCATCTTTTAAGTATGATTTGTCATCATAATTTTATATCTTTTTAAGCGTTTTTAGCTGTATATCTGTTAGTTTTCTAAATGTTACGGGCTTACATGAATAGCTTTTTTGCCTTATGAGAATCTTTTTTTTGATAATAAGCTGTTTGGGACTTGTTCTGGGAAAATTTGATGAGGGCTGCATGGCGCAAGGCTATCAAGACAGAGCCTATCTGGATCAGTTTTCTGAGTGGAAAAATCCACGCTATCAGCCCGCTTTTACTGCTGCTAAGCAACCTTATTTAAATGAGGAAGAACAAAATTTTGTGCTTTTTTTAAATCTGCTGCGCCTCAATCCTAGCCTCTTTGCCAAAACATTTTTTGTAGAGAACCCTAAATGGAACGAAGCCAATTCCCTTGGCTACTCGGTAATGATGAGAGCTGATGTGAAATCTACACAAGCCTATGTTTTGAGTCTCGAGCCACTCACAGAGGTCGTGGTGCCCAGCAAAAATAATTGTGATTACAGCACTTGCCGATTAGAGAATTCTGAAAGCGCGTTTTGTAAGAGTCTTGTTATGACCAGTAGTTCCTCTGGGCAACAGTTTTATGAAAACTCTGGCTTGAGAATATTGATGGGCTTTTTGAGCCGTGAAAATACTGTTGTTGCGTTTTGGGAAAAAGAGCAGGTAGGGCATTGGGGTCTTCATATTGGGGCTAGTTTGCAGAAAGGGAAGGTTTCTAGTGGCATTTATTTTTTTAGCGACCCTGTTTATACAAAAGCAGAGTACGAAAAAATGCTGACTGAAGAAAATAAGCAAAAAGATTCAAGAGATTTTAGAGACTTTATGGCGATGGTTCCTGCATGGAATGCGCCCAAATATAAAGCTGCCAATACTGCGCAAAATGTCAACTATCTGAAAAAGAATGAAAAAGAAGTCTACTACTTTCTTAATCTGGCCAGACTCAATCCGCCTCTTTTTGCTGAAACGTTTCTCAAGAAGTATGTGGCTTGGAACGACGGCTACGCGCCTGACATGCAAGATTATTATGTTAGCTCGCTTTATAAAACGATGCTTAAAACAGCCAGTATGCCCGTTTTAGTGCCAGATCAGCAGCTGTACGAAACAGCCAAATGCCACGCTGTTTATTCAGGCAAAATTGGTTATGTGGGGCATGAGCGTCAGGGTTGCAATGAAAATTTTAGCGGTGAGTGTTGCGCCTACGGCTCAGGTTCGGGCTTAGAAATTGTGATGCAACTACTTATAGATTACGATGTGGCGAGTCTTGGACACCGCGAAATGTGTTTAGATCCTCGCTATAAGTCTTTGGGTGTGTCTGTAGAGCCGCACAAAACCTACCGCGTGAATTGCGTGATGGATTTTAGATAATCTATTTGAAAAAAGCAGTGTATAAATTGTAGATTGTGCTAGTCCGAATAAAGGATTGACTAGAATAGGCTTACAGATTTAGTTTTTCGTAATCTGATCGGGCTTGAGCCAAGTGCTGTAAAATATCTTGTCTTTGAGCCAAAAGCTGACTGATGAGTGTAGATTTTGAATAAAAAATACCCCAAAGTGTGATGCGTTTGTATATACTCTGCCAGCGAGCGGTGTAATACATTGCCCAAAAGGCTGTGAGAGGTAGTAAAGTACTGTAAATCAATGTGTAAATAAAGTTTTCAAGAAGATAATGACAAAGCCAAATCTGAAGCGCGTAGAAAATACTGAAGCTCAATATCCCGCTGCTCATCATAATGGGCGCAGTATATTCTTTTTCTTTGGTGAGCCAATTGGCCATATATGAAGGCAAAATATAAGGCAAGTAATTGTTGACTAAGCCAAAAAGGTATAAAGGGAAGCCTATAATCAACAAAAAAGAGCTTTTGAGGGTATCTGACCACAGTTGTGCGTCGCCTTCAGGCTCGGCAAGTGTGGAGTCTTTGAGTTTGAGTCGGTCTAAAGCCCCAAAATACCGCTGTATTTTTTGTCTTAAAACTTGGGTTCTTTCTGGCTCGTTGGCATTAAAATACCTGTAGGCTTTGAGAATTTCTTGAGTGAGTAAAAAGCCTTCCGTCCCCATTTCTTTCTGCTTTTTAGTGGCAAATGCGGCTTTGTAAATCTTCTCTATCTGCTGTACGGCAAGGTCTTCTTCAGGACTATTCACAATCAACATCTCATTTTCGAGAGCCAGCCGAGTGTCTTCAGTCAATTTTTTGATAGCTAGAGAAGGATCAACTTCATAGAGGCTTTGGTAGTTTTTGAGACTAATAGGCTCGGCACAGCTCACAAATACCCGGCTGCGAAAGCGGTGGCTGTTGGTATAATTAAGCCCCACAGGCTGAATGCATAGACCCAGTTCAAAGTTATTGTCTGCCTCAGCTCCTAGTGCAATCCTAGCAGTACCCGATTTGATGTCGCGCAGTCTGCGTTCGCTCACGCTTGTACCTTCGGGGAAAATAAGTAAAGAGCCTTTTTTCTTCAGAAAGTCAAAACACTGTTGGAATACAGCCTGATTTTGCACTTTCATTTGTTCGGGTGTAGAGTTGGCTTCTTGCAAGTCTTGGGCGCGAAAAATAGGAATCATGTTCATATTGCCTAAAAACCAACGTTTGAAAGCTGAATTAAAGAGTGCCCCTTTGGCTAAAAAATAGAGTGGCTGCTTGAACAAACTAGCCACAATGAAGGGATCCATGAAAGTATTGGGGTGATTGGCCACCACAATTGTCGTATTGTTTGGCAAAGATCCTTTGTAAGAGACTTTTAACTCCCTAAAAAAAACCGACAAAGCCGTTCTAATGAGCAGTTTTAGCAAAAAGTAAAACACAGATGTAAAAGCTTGAGTGAATTTTTTTAAAACAGTAGGCTGCCCACACGTACCATTGTGCTGCCTTCGGCAAGTGCTAGGTCAAAATCACCACTCATCCCCATGGACAGTTCACGCCACTCAAAAATTTGGCCATGATACATAGATCGCACCCTATCGTAACATTGCTTCAAAAAGCGAAATTCTGAATGAGTTTTTTCTCTGTCCTCTGTGAGTGTACCCATACCCATCAAACCAATGATTTTTACATGACTAAGGGTCTTTAAAACAGGATTTTGTAATAAATCTTCCAGCTCTGTCAGGTTCAAGCCAAACTTGCTTTCCTCTTCTGCAATGTGCATTTGTAGTAAACAAGGAATGACGCGCTGGTGTTGAGTGGCGCGTTTATTAATTTCTTGCAAAAGCCCTAAACTATCCACCGAATGAATACATGCAACAAAAGGCGCAATATATTTCACTTTGTTGGTTTGCAGGTGTCCTATCAGATGCCACTCAATGTCTTTTGGGAGGGCTTCATAGCGGCTAAGCAGCTCTTGGACACGGTTTTCAGCCATTACACGCACGCCAGCGGCATGAGCAGCCTTCAGACTTTCTATGGGTTGAGTTTTGCTGACCACAACCAAACGGGCTTGGTATTTGCTTACCTGAGCGAGTACTGATTGGTACTTTTCTGAGTTAAACATGAGGCTAAAAAAGGGTTTGAGCATGCTTAGTATTGAGCAAATATACACCTCTTTGTGATTCAAAAAGCTCCCAGCACATAATTTTTTGTAATTAAACCTTATCAGACTCTGGAGTTAGAGAAATAAAGAGTTTGTTTACATTGGTGTAAAAAAGAAAGTCATGCTCCCAGACTTATTTATTGGGATTGAGATGCAAAAAATTGGGTCATGGCTGTTAAAAAAAGCTAAATTTCAGGTGCTTTCTGCCGCAAGGCGTAGTATTGTCAAAAAAAATACAGAACTTGCGGGCTTTAAAAAGGATAGGTGCTTATGACTTATTTAATCTTGTTATGTTTCTCTTCAAAATGCAAAAATTTGTTACAAAAAGGGCTATTACTTCGTTGAAAACGAGGTCTTTATTGTACCTCTTTTTGTGCTTTCTGTTGATGAGTGGCTGCAATGATTGCAGTTATGAAGTGGACAGTCTCACACGTGTGCGTGTCCGCTTTGTGGATGAGGCTGGCAAAGAAAAAAAGGTAAACTTCAGCACCGTAGAGGCCGTAAGTGATGAAAAACGTCCAGCTTTGTACGTGAACCAAACTTTATCGATTTATGAGCTTCCTCTCAATACTTTGACCAACGAAGGCAAATTTGTTTTTAAGACGGCTGGTATTCCTGATACCGTAACCATAGAATATTCGGTTAGATATGAGCCTGTTACTCCCAACTGTGGTGTAAAAGAAATTGTTATTCTTAAATCTGTAAGCACTACTGGCCGCTCTCTTAAAAATGCGACCCTCGTTCGCACACAACCGCTTGTTTATTATAAATACGATGTGGACATACAGAATTAGTTTCCTCTTAAGCTGTTTGCTATTGGGTATAATCCCTCTTTTGGCACAAAACCAACCCAAACCCCCTAAGGTCAAAAAACAGAAGATTCAAAAAATAAAAATTCCATTCTATTTTGATGGTATTCGTGTAGGTACAGATGTTTCTAAGCTCATTTTTATGGGTTTTAATGGCGATAAAAGCCGTTTTGACCTTAGTACAGATATCAGCTTTAGCAACCGTGTGCACTTGAATTTGACTTTAGGACGGTCTGCCATGCGTTCCGTTATTCGCCGCAATAGCGATTCTGTTGTTTACAGTGCGCAGTATATCAACACTGGAAATTTTGCTCGTTTGGGCGTAGAGTACAATCTTTTGCGCCGCGTGATGAATGAAAATGGGGTTTACGCGGGCTTACACGTGGGTTACGCATCGTATAGGCACTCTTTAGATCACGCCATACGCAACTCGTTCTGGAGTGGTAGAAATGATGTAATTATCAGTTCCTTCAAAGAGGATGGTATGTCTTGCGTTTGGGGCGAGCTTTCTGGTGCTTTGAAGGGGCGTATTTGGCGTAACTTCTTTGCAGGTTATACAATCAGACTACAGTATCTGCTGCAAGTGGAAGATGGTAAGCTGGTTAAAAGTACTGATTTACCAGGATTTGGAAGCACTCAAAATAATTTTAATTTGTTGATGAGCTATCAAGTGTGGTATAGACTGCCTCTGGGTAAAAACTACTAGCACTTTTTTCTTAATCAACAATCTTAATTTTTCGTAAATAAGCGATGAGTGTTTTTCTGATGTCTTTATGACTAGGTTGTATAGGGTCTATGCGCACCACGTCTTTATTTTGTGGAGTAAGATAGCCCAGCCGTTTTTCTTGCCCAGTCATCAAATAATCATTGATAACAAGCGTATAGGTTTTAGTAGGGTTTAATGCTTTGCCGCGAATTTTCCAACTGTCGCCTGTATATTCAGCATAACGCCTTTGTAGATAACCGCCTGTGCCGCTATTTTTCTCTCCATCGTTGAGAATCTGCTCTAGCAAACTCCCCTTAAGGTGCACTCTCAGAAACGCCCCTCCAAAAGGAAGAAGCCGCAATACATCATATTGAGTGATACTTTCATGCAACACATCGTCTAGTCTGATAGCCCCACCACCCAGTATTATCAAGTCTGAAGGCGGCATATTGGCTTCCATGGCGCGCATGATAAGCTGAGCAGAGTTGGTTTGTGAGCTTCTCACCAACACCTCTTGCGCCTCCAAAGGGGTTTTTATTTGACAAAGAAACTCGTCTGGAACAAACCCTTGTGAGCGGAGAGCTGAGTCTGCTAGTTGTTTCCAATAATTGATTTTACGCATAGCTGCAGGGTCTTCGGCCAAGCGAGTTCCTATGACCACCTTTTGCGATATTACGTCTAATTTCTTACTGCCCAAGTGATAAACACAGCGGTGAACATAAGCTGTTTTGGCATTAGCATCAGCCTTTACGATGCGGGTGTTGCCTTCAATAAGCTCCATCGCGCTATGATCGTGTCCGCCCATAAGGAGTGGAATGATTGGAAAAGCCCGCGCATAAGCGCGATCGTCCTGTGCGTTGAGGTGTGTTAGTGCTAAGACAACATCTGTTTTGCCTTCCAGCTTTTTGAGTTCTTTGCTGGTAGCCTCAAAATAATCGTCATAATGAACATGAGGTTTTTTGGTAAAAGGCAGAGTAACACCCAAAAAAGCAAGCTTGAAAGCTTTTTTCTGGTCTAAGGAGCTTACTTTCCAAAGATAGTGTGTGGGAAAATCTACACCATTTTTATCTTGAAATGGTCGAATGTCAGAGCGTGCACTATCGCCATATTGGCGAAAGGTATTAGTAGACATCCACTGAAAATCAGACTCTTGAATTCGCTCGAGTAAATCCTCTTGGTTTAAATCAAACTCATGGTTGCCGAAGGTAACCAAATCTATGCCCGCAGCGTTGAGTGCTGCAATCATTTGCTTTCCGCGAAGTTTTTTGCCGTTGATTTCCACATTTCCAAGCATGGATGGGCTTAAAAAATCGCCAGAGAGCACCGCAATGGTGTTGGGATTTTCTGCCAAAAGTTGCTTTTTGAGTGTTGCTATGCGAGCTAAACCGCCATATTTGCCGTTTGAAATAGGTGATATTTCATACACATCATTAATCTGCAGAATGCTAAAACTGATGCTATTATTCTTATTAGAAGAACGGCAGGCAACCAATAAAAACCACAGAGCCATATAGGCAAAAAATGAACGTGCAAAATACATAGATTGATGAGGAATAGCAAAAAACGTAAAAAACGTAACTTAGGCTGGCTTAAAAGTTGCCACACAAATGTAATGCTCTTTTTGCAATTGTGATGTAATATGCACCAAAAATATGATGTTTCAAGCAGAAGTTTGTTTGAATCAAGTTTATGTTCTGGTAATTATACCTGCATGGGACAGATTTTATATTCTATTTTTCGGGAACCTGCGGCTTTGCAGGGTAACGTGCGCGCACAGCGCGGCCTGCCAGCTAGACCAAAATCTAAACAAGCCTTACAAGGTTTCTAAAACCTTGTAAGGCTTGTTTACAGTTCAACAAAAACGCTTATTCTACTACCAGACGCAGATCTTCGGATTCCTGACCGTTTTGTATGGTAACTATGTAGAAACCCGTCTGCAAGCTGCCTATATCCAAAGTTGTTTGACGTTCAAAAGAGGTGAGAGAAAGTTTGGTAGAACCAATCAGATCTTTAACCGTTATCGCCAAACCATTGGGCGACATCGCTATCTCATCTTTGAGACTCACTACCACTTGCCCGCTGGCGGGATTGGGCGAGAGCGAGGCCATATGGCCGCCACTGCCTGGCCCTGCGCAGGACATACGCGCCCAAAGTCAGTATCAGAGTTACCGCCACAACCATTGTTTACCACAACTTTTACAGTCCCCGACGTACCTAGCGTGTAAGTAGGAGCTGGCCAGTACACTTGTATCTCGCTTGTACCTGCTCCACTATGAATGATACCGCCGCCTGTTACCGTCCATGTGTAGGTCAAACTAGGCAAAAGTGCAATAGGATAACCAGGTACCTCAGCACTAAAATAAGTGCTTTGCTCAGTTGGGCAAATACTCCATCTATTGGGAATGGTACTGATGGCCGTACTGCTGATAACTGGATTATTGGTTAGCCCACCAAACCACAGCTTGTGCTCAAACCAACCGCCTGTGCCGCAAGGAGCAACGCTGCCAATAGGAGCGAGAAGCTTCATACGTACACGTACAGTAACTTCGCCTTTATAGGTGGGGCTGATGTTGGTTATGTTAATGACATTGGCAATAGGCGAAGAAACGGTGAAAACGGCCACTGCGGGCGTTACGTCCCATTCGTAGGAGTAGCCTGCATGGGCGCAATAGCCAGTGAGCGACTTTCACCAAAACAAACAGGTGTGGTGCTGACTTCGGGAGTAAACTTGATGCCCGAGAGAACGCTTACACAAGACCAACCACCGAACAGTGAAAATGTACCACGATAAGAACTCATTTGGCACTTCATGCGATTGCGTTGACCCTCCGTGAACATCTTACGACAGTTGGAATAGTCCATGATGTTTTCGTTCATGTTCTTGTGGTCGCAGGTATTACTAGAACACGTCCAGGTACTGTTGTCCGTAGGCGTGTCCTCACACAAATCGCCTGAGGTATAGCCACATTCAGTGGTACAGCCCTCCCAAAAAGTGTGAATCAAGCCTGCTAGCCAATGGCCTGCCTCATGCGCTGCTAACATAAAAACTGGCTGCATTGGGTTGTAAAAGTCTCCCTGATGGATGACAATACCAGAAAGCTGGGGTCTGATTAAATCCCATAGAGGGAAGGTGCTGTATGAGGAGGCTGGAAGCCCCCTGTACTACCAGGTGTATAATCGTAAATATCACCTATCCAAATATTCAAAAACTCTGTTCTAGGCCAAGCATCTAAGCCACCGTTTGCTTCATACTTGATAATAAAATCACTATTAGTAGGCGAAAGAGCAACATCAGGGGATAAATCATAAAAGTCGTTCCTAAACCCTGTCTTATCCGTCGTTCTTCTCTCAATGCCGCTGTGTGGATTGCCGTCTGGGTCTACGGCCGCTAGTACAAACTTAATTCTGGTATCGCCCGCAAAGAGAGGATAAAAATCTGGGTCTATGGAAGCGATGCTCTGGCTGGGGTGTGTGCCAGCATACATGCGATTAAGGTCCGCGATAAGCGTCTTCAGTGTGGCATCAGAGATCGGGAAATGGAAGGCATCGGATTGGTCTTGCACCACATGAAAGACGACTGGAATTAGGTACTCATCGTCTGGGCAATCATAATAAGGGTCGGTACAGTCGCTGAGAGTGCGCTTATTCCTCATCATATCCATCACCTCTTGGCGCATAACAGCATAGGTGGCGGAATCTAGTGTAGTGCCACAGCCGTTTTGGGCGAGTAGATTACCCCCCCCGTCAATAAACATGCCAAAACAAGGCAAATAACTTGGAAATTTTTCATTGTTTGTGGTTTTAATGTTAAAAGAAATCAATCGCGGGTGCAAATGTTATAATAAATAAACTGGCTTTCCACAGGCAGATAGGTATAGTCCACAATTAGCTTGTTTGCGTTGCAAAAATAGTAGTAAATATAGGATATTCTGGGCGTTCCATTGGGGTGCTTGCTTTCCAATATCGTATGCGCGCTAAGCCTGCCCTGAGGCGAAAGAGTGACGATGTATTTTGAGTCTAAGGAGTATTGTAACTTCTCTTTCCCTAAACTATCTATTGTATATGAGAAATAAGTGAGCACGGAGTCCTTTTCAAAAGATAGTATCGTTTTATGCGGCATACCCTCCAAGACAACCAAAGGATTACCGCCAGGTGGATTACGTGCAGCCGTATTCACATACTGCGCCACCGCGCGCCATTTGCTGCTTTTGAGCATGGCCATAAGCTCTTCTGGTGTTTTTACGTCTAGCTGTTCGCCGTCTTTGCAGGGTTGGTAAGCGGCATCAGGGTCTTCCGAGCAGTCCTTGCAGCCCACCAGCATGACCACCATAGCCGCAGCCAGTGCTAACTTTCTGATGTATTTAAGCATAAAAATAAAAGAGTTTGTTGAATAAAATTTAAAAAAACAAAGGCAGCTTGCACCGCCCAGCAAAATTAAAAAGTAGAAATTACAAAGAAAACAAAATTAGCTTTTTGTAAAAATAAATTCAAAAGTTCTTGTTTTACTGGTCGTCTGGGCAATCGTAATAAGGGTCGGTACAGTTGCTGAGAGTGCGCTTATTCTTCATCATATCCAGCATCTCTTGGCGCATAGCAGCGTAAGTGGCGGAATCTAGCTCTGAGCCACAGAACTTTTGGGCGAGCAGATTACCCCCCCCCCCCCCCGTCAATAAACATGCCAAAATTAGGCAAGTAACTTGAAATTTTTTCATTGTTTTTTATTGTATTAAAGTTTAAAAATTTAGTCGCGATGATCGATATTATAAAATCTAGTTGGTGCTGTGAGATACGTAAAATCCGTTACTAACTTATCGCGGGAACAGAGATAGTAATAGATATACTCGATTTTGGGTGTGCCATTGGGATGTATGGTGTCTATTTTTACACGCACAGCCAACTTACCGTTGGGAGTGAGAGCTAAGTCGTATCTTCGATACTCCGTACTCCTCAACTTTTCCTTACCCAAACTGTCCAAATCATACGTGAAAATAGTCATCACGGAATCCTTCTCAAAAGACCGCTTGACTCTATAAGAACGGCTTTCTAAGATTACCAAAGGATCACCGCCTGGCGGGTGGATAGCAGTTACGTTGTTATACTGCGCCACCGCGCGCCATTTGCTGCTTTTGAGCATGGGCATAAGCTCTTCAGGTGTTTTTACGTCTAGCTGTTCTCCGTCTTTGCAGGGTTGGTAAGCGGCATCGGGGTCTTCCGAGCAGTCCTTGCAGCCCACCAGCATGACCACCATAGCCGCAGCCAGTGCTAATTTTCTGATATAGAACCTATTTAAACTTTTAAATACGATGAAAGTAGCCCCAAAAGATATACTTTAGCGTTGATAACCAATAAACTATATCTAGATGAGCTACTCACTTGCAAATATAACAAAAGACGAATCAAATCAATTCGTTCTGCCCCTTATTCCCAAAAATAAGCGAGGCTTTGCCAGCAGATTTTCTGTTTCAGACCTATTCAGTTGTATGCTTCACAAGCTAAAAACAGGCTGCCAGTGGCATAAGTTATTTATTGATTTAGAGGGTTTTAAACCCCATTTTTCTTGGCAAAGTGTCTATTGTTTTTACAAAAAATGGTGTCAAGCAGATGTTTTTAAAAACCTCTACAATGCCCATTTGGCAGCCAAAGCAAAGCTCTTAGACAAAAGTAATTTGAACCTAGACGGCACCCAAACCTTGGTAAAAAAATCAGCAGAAAGTGCGAGGTATCAAAACCGAAAAAAAGGCAGAACTTCCAATGTCCTCATCATGACCGATGCGGCAGGAATTCCCATTAGCATAGGGCCTATCATAGCTGGAAATCATCATGATTTATACCAGGTAGTTCCTCAATTTGCTGCCATGAGCAGGCAGCTCAACGAGCTTGGAATATCTGTTAAAGGCGTGATGCTTAATACAGATAAAGGATTTGATTGTAAAGCACTTAGGCGTGCCATACTCAGGCGTGGTATGATACCAAACATCAAAGAAAATGTCAGGAATAGAAAAAAAACAAAGCGAGGCAAAAAAAGATTATTTGACCAAGATGCCTATAAAAATCGCTTCGTCAATGAAAGGTGTTTTGCTTGGCTAGACAGCTTCAGAACGCTACTCATACGATTTGATAAACACGATAGCAAGTGGCTTAATTGGCATTATATCGCCGCATTTTTAATCCTACTAAAAGTTTAAATGAGTTCATATCAAAAACTCGTCAAGCGCCAACTTAGAACTTATTTTTATCAATATTTATCTAAAAAAAGTACATTCATAAAAATAGCAATTTTTACATAAAAATGTCAATCAAACAGCTTTTGAAATCTCTCTAACCCAAAAGTAGGATTTTATCTAAACTATACACTGTTTTTGCCCAGTCCGCCTGGCAGGGTGCATATCAAGGCGGACTGGGCAAAACTGGCAGACCCCAGAAAAAACATAACAACTTGATTCCGTGCAAGCATCACTCCCCACAAAATAAAATTGACCTGTCTATTTCACTAAAATAAAGCGCGTAAATATTTTGTATATCACGAAGTATGTGATATATTTGCAGTTCAAAGAACAAATTTTGTTCCAAAGAGTTGCAAAAGTAGCTGATTTTCAATTCGTTTAAAGAACAAGTATTTCTAACAAGGGTTTTTAAAATGCCTACCATTCAGCAGTTAATTCGTAAAGGACGCGTTATGCAGACGGTGAAGTCCAAATCACCAGCTCTGGATAGCTGCCCACAACGAAGAGGAGTTTGTACCAAAGTGTACACAACTACTCCAAAAAAGCCTAACTCTGCGCTGCGCAAAGTTGCTAAGGTTCGCCTCACCAATTCACAAGAGGTGATTGCCTATATTCCAGGCGAAGGTCACAACCTTCAAGAACACTCTATTGTGCTGATTCGCGGCGGTAGAGTAAAAGATCTTCCTGGTGTTCGTTACCACATCGTACGTGGCGCACTCGACACAGCAGGTGTAGATGGACGTCGTCAGTCTCGCTCAAAATATGGCACCAAAAAGCCAAAACCGCAAGCAGCAGGTGCAAAAGGCGCACCAGTGAAAGGCGCACCGGCTAAAGGTAAAAAGAAATAAGACCATTTAGGCAGTATCTCACGCAATTTTAACATTAAAATCAGCTCAAAACTCTTTTTCAATTATGAGAAAAGCAAAGCCTAAAAAAAGGGAGATTTTACCAGACCCTAAATTTAACGATGTGATGGTTACAAAATTTGTAAATAACCTCATGTTAGATGGTAAGAAAAGTACAGCTTATGGCATTTTTTACGAAGCTCTCGAGAAAGTAGAAGAGCGTTTGGCCAAGGGTGGTGTAGAAGCTAGTGGCCTCGAAACATGGCGAAAAGCTCTCAATAATGTTATGCCTGCTTTGGAAGTTCGCAGCCGCCGTGTGGGTGGTGCTACTTTCCAAGTACCTACTGAAGTACGCCCAACGCGTAAAGTAGGTTTGGGTATGAAATGGCTCATCAATTATGCACGCTCACGCAGTGAGAAGAGCATGGTGGACAGACTCGCAGCAGAAATCATCGCAGCATCTAAAAATGAAGGTGCAGCAGTAAAGAAAAAAGACGACACGCACCGTATGGCAGAAGCCAACAAAGCGTTCTCTCACTTCCGCTTCTAAAGCACGCTGGTTATATTAATACGCAAAAAGCATTGAAAGAATTTGTAACTTTCAATGCTTTTTTGTTGATTTAAATCCTGCTAATTCTTCAAGATTATGCCTTTCTCAAAATTATTGTTTGTATGCTGGCTTATGACCTTTCTGATGCTAGAGCATGTAAGTTGTGCACAGCCAGCCACACTTGAAAATATTCAGAGGCTTTCTTTAAGTCTTACTGACGCGAGCAGAGGCAACCGCCGTGTGGGAGTTGAGGTGTTTTATCCTAGCAAAACAACCGATGGAAAAATTATTCCACTTGAAGCCAATATGCCTTTATTGGTTCTAGGACATGGTTTTGTGATGAGTGTAGATGCCTATGAAAACTTTGCCAAAGTGCTTTGTCCTTTGGGCTATGTTCTGGCTTTGCCCACTACAGAAGGGTCGCTTTCTCCTAGCCATGCCAATTTTGGAAAAGATTTGCTTTGGGTGGGCAAAACCCTAATGGAACGTGCTAAAAGCGATTCCCGTTTTGAACTTTACGGTTTTTTAGGCAATAAATCGGCTGTTATGGGGCATTCCATGGGCGGTGGTGCGGCTTTTCTTGCAGCTGCTGAGCAAACATTTTTTACCACTATGGTGAGCTTTGCACCCGCTGAAACCACGCCTTCGGCTATAACAGCAGCAAGGCGTATAAAAATCCCATTTTTAATTTTTGCAGGCGAAAATGATGGTGTTACTCCCCCAGAACAGCATCAAATCCCTCTTTACGAAGCCCTTCAAGCTTGTGGTTATTTACTGACTATTAAAGGCGGTGGACATTGTTTTTTTGCAAACGATAATTTTGCATGCAGTTTTGGGGAGGCTTCTAGTACGCCTAAGCCTATTATTAGCCGACAAAAGCAACAAGATTTAATGTTTGTTCGCCTTATTCCATGGCTTGACTATCAGTTAAAAGGAAGAGAAGCTGCTCTAAAGCTTTTTCAAGATTCTTTGCGGACTAATGAGGTTCAAAACCAATACAAATGCCCTATAGTAGATCCTGATCCCGATGAGGGCGATAGTACTGTAACAGGTTTTGAAACAAATTTTGAGGCGGTAGGCGGTCGTTTTTCTCCAAATCCGGCACAGGATTTTCTAGAGCTGCACTTCGCTGAGTCCATGCAATCTATTCACTTCTCTGCTAAACTTTTTGACACATCAGGACAAATGCTCAATAGCAGTGATTTAGATTTGAGAACGATAGAGGCAAAACGATGGAGAGTTTCTACTTCTCATTTGCCCAATGGCTTGTATTATTTAAAATTAGAGTCTAAGGAAAATAGCTTTTGTATTAAATTTATAGTACAAAAATAAGATTTGTGATATGAAGCCGCTCTTAGTCGCTCTCAGGACTATTCTTTCACTTGACACCCGTTCACTTGCGCTTTATAGGATTGCGCTGGGGTTGGTTTTATTGGGTGATTTGCTCATGCGTTCACACATGTTGGTGGAGCACTACACGGATGAGGGCATGCTCCCGCGCGTAGACCTGATTATGAGCAACTGGCAAGAGGGCACTTTTTCTGTGTTGATGCTCAACGGCACGGTGTGGTTTGCTGTGTTGTTTTTTGTGGTCTTTGGCTTGGCTTGTGTGTGCCTGTCTCTGGGTTTCTTTCCTCATATAGCTATACTTATCTGCTGGGTGGCCTATATTTCTCTTAACTTTAGAAATCCCTTTGCGAACAACTCTGGTGATTTTATGATGCTTATTTTCCTGGTCTGGAGCTTTTTTCTACCCTTCAATCACCACTTTTCGGTGCGCCCCAGCAGGAAGCGGCTGACCACCAATGAGCATTTTTCGGGGGTGAGCGCACTCTTTGTCATACAAATTTCGGTGATTTATTTTTCATCAGCAATTTTAAAATCTGGCTACCACTGGACTAGCGGTGTAGCGGTATCTTACGCACTCCAAATGACCTATTACACAAGCGATATGGGGCGATGGCTGCTCAGCTTGCCGAGCAGCGTCCATGCAGCACTGACTTATGGCTCTTATTATCTCGAAAAATACATCATTCTTTTAGTTTTTATACCATTCAAAAACTCATGGTTTCGTTTGCTAGTCTTTTTGTCTTATTGGTGTCTGCATTTAGGTTTTGTCGTATTTTTAAGTATCGGGGCTTTCCCGTGGTATTGTATGGCTTTTTGGTTGGCTATGTTGCCTAGGGGTGTTTGGGATGGCCTTGGCATAGCTAGAAAGAGAGGAGATGAGGACGAATTTGAAAAGCGCGAAGGGCTTTTGTCTCAAGTTTTATCTCTTACCAGACATGCGTTTGGTGTGGCTATGATAGGACTTGTTTTGTTTTTGAACTTTATCAAAATAGATTTTGAGAACACGCCACCAGTTGTGTTAAAGATACTTTACCATTTCAAAATGAGTCAATCGTGGGGCATGTTTGCGCCTAACGCCGCTGAGGTGGCCAGTTGGGTGTCGGCCAAAGCAGAAACAAGGCAAGGTCAGTTTATTGATATTTTGGCCGAAGGCAAACCGTATCAGGATAGTCATTTTGATCACCAAGTGTTTAATTGCCGACACAGAAAGTATTTGGTCTCGCTCATGGACAGCAAATTGGAAAGCATTTCTGAGCCTTTTGCTCATTATATTTTCAGAGACTGGAATAGGGCAAACCCAACCAATCAAATTGTGAGTCTTACCGTTTATCGCAATCTTAAATCGCTTTCTGTAGACCCCAAAAAGGCGGGCAAGGTGCGTTCGTCAACACTTTTTGAAATCAAAAAGCCTTGAATGAACTAAAATGGCTCTTGTTATGTAAAATTTATGAAAAAAGCAGATATAGAGGGTGTTTGATTTGTTTGAATTGCAGTTTAGATATAATCACTTAAATGAACGCTTCAGAATAATTTGACCTGTATATCAATTCCATAGTTTCCAAAAAGGCTTTGCCAATAGGTTTGTGGGACGGAGTTTACAGAGAAATTATCCTAGCTAAACAGCGACATGTATGATTCTAGCCTTTGACACCTATTATCTTCCCAACTGTGCCAAAACTGCTTGCATAGCCTTCGAGAACTGGCAAGATAGTAGTCCTAGTCATGTTTTTACAGAAGTAAAGCCTCACAGCGAAAGCTATCAGCCTGGAGAGTTTTATAAAAGAGAGTTGCCTTGTATTCTGAGCTTGTTAGCGTCTATTCACCTCAGGCCTATCCACTGCTTGGTAGTGGATGGTTATGTTTTTTTAGACAACCAACAGCGTTTGGGATTAGGTGGACATCTCTACCAACACTTGGCTCAGAAAGTGCCAGTGATTGGTGTGGCCAAAACAAGCTTTAAAACCATAACAACGGGTATGCAGCTGATACAGAGAGGTAAAAGCAGTAAGCCGCTTTATATCACGGCTATAGGCGTAAGCCTAGCTGAGGCTTCTCAAAACATTCTGTCCATGCATGGTGACTACCGCATACCCACACTTCTCAAACAGCTAGACAACATGACCAAATCATCCATAGCATAAGCTTGACACCAAAACAGGCAGTCTAAGTCTAGTATCATAACATCGTGCCCTTATTCTTGGTAAACTACGAAGTTTTCTTGCTTTTCATTAGAAAAAACTGTGATACTGATAGATTCAGGCAAGGGGTGAGTACTTTCCATACTAGGGAAGCTAAACATCAATTGATTCCCTTTGCCAGTAAAATAGAGCATAGTATCTGTCCTCTTTTCATGATTGAACAAGTATTTTTTTCTTGAACCACCCTTTTTCTGAGCACAGAGGAGTTCTGTAGCTTCTTCATATCCCAATCCATAGTTAAGAGTAACATTGAAGTTGCTCCAAGTACCCTTGTACACCACATAATCATAAGCTTTTTGAGCTGAAGCTTGGTTGACAAATAGATATGTGATGAGAAATAATAGAAATATTTTTTTCATGAGATTGGTAATGTCAAAACTTGTTTGCAAACATAACAATTTAAGAGCGTTTAACCAATGAATTAGTGTTGAAATAATTGAGATTGTCGGAATTTTAGGAGTTTAAGAATGCAGAATGAATTTATTTTTATTATCTTGCATCACCGTTAATCTTACTTGTTTTTATGGTGGCTAAGTTCAAATTACTACTCTTTCTCTTATTTTTAGGTGCGCTAAGTACCAATCTACAAGCCCAGTCTATTCCCAAAAATCCCAATCTGACCGACAAAGACGGCAAGCGACAAGGCAAATGGACGATTCTTTATGATAACAATCAGAATGTAATTACTGATACAGCTAAAACAGCATCTTATCGCCTCATTAGTTACCAAAACGATAAGCCTATAGGCAAAGTCACCGACCACTACCGCAATGGCATAGTGCAGATGGAGGCTACGCTCCTAAGCGACCAGCCCAAAGATGTACTGGACGGGCTGGCTATTTACTATGACGAGCAAGGCAAGAAAACAATAGAAGCTATTTATAAAAATGGGACGTTAGAAAGTGAGAAGTCTTTTCTTGACCTCACCTCTTGGCTAGGGCTTCATATGGCTGGTGCTAAATCTTACGATGAAGGCGACTATAAAAAAACTCAGAAAATATGGGAAGATGCTAAAAAACAAGCTGAAAAAGAATTCGGCAAAGAGCACACTAACTATGCCTTTTCTTGTAATAACTTGGCTCATGTATACAATATTCAAGGCTTTTACGCGCTGGCAGAGCCTTTATTGATAGAGTCTAAAGAGATTCGTAAAAAAAACTTGGCTAACATGCCCTTTGATTATGCTCAATCCTGTAATAATTTGGCATCATTATACCTAGAGCAAGGATTTTATGACAAGGCTGAGCCTTTTTTTTTAGAAGCTAAAATTTTGTCTAATAGTACTTTAGGTAGTGATCACCCTTTTTACGCGCTTCTTTGTAACAATTTGGCTATATTGTATTTGAAACAAAACCTTAATGCAAAAGCTGAAGCTCTTTTTATAGAGGTGAAGAACATTCGTGAAAAAAATATAGGTAAAGAACACCCTGACTATGCGCGCTCTTGCAACAGCCTGTCAGGAGTATACCAAAAGCAGGGCTTGTACAACAAAGCGGAATCCCTTTGTGTTGAGGCTATGGATATCCGTAGAAAACTTCTAGGTAAAGAACACCCTGCTTATGCCAACTCCTGTAACAATTTGGCAGGGATATACAAAGATCAAGGCTTTTATACAAAATCAGAGTCATTGTTTATTGAGGCCAAGAACATTTATGAAAAGGTATTTAGCAAGCAGCACCCTGAATACGCACAAGCATGCAATAATTTAGCTAATCTCTATCAAAAACAAAGATTGTATGCTCAAGCAGAGCCTTATTGTAAAGAAACCATAGAGAATAAAATTACTCAATTAGAGAATCTTATACCCACTTTTTCGGAAAAAGAACGCATCGCTTATTTTAAAAGTATTGCTTCTTTCTTCACAAACTTCCAAGACTTTACACTTGCTTATTACAAGCAAAAACCCCAGATTGTATCTGAGCTATACAACCAAACGCTTCTGACCAAAGGCATTGTCTTTGCCTCAACCCAAAAAATGCGCAAACAAATTCTCAACAGTGGAGATAGCTCTTTGATTAAAGATTATGACAACTGGAAAACTCAAAAAGATGCTTACAACAAACTTCTTCAAACGTCTAAACAAGAACAAGAAAAGAAGGGAGTCAATCTCGATAAACTAGCCTCTGATATCAATGACTTGGAAAGAAACCTTTCCAAACGCTCAACTCTTTTTGCAGATAACCTACAAACAAAAAGCTACACTTGGCAGCAAGTACAAGAAAAACTAGGCAAAAACGAGGTCGTAGTAGAAATTATCCGCACACTCAGAACGCGTGGTTATGACAGTTTGGGCAGAAATATCCAAGATACCGTTTATGTCGCTCTCTTTGTAACCCCAAAAACTAAAGCCCAGCCCGATATCGTGATTCTAGAAAATGGTAAAGAACTAGAAACAACCCATTTGAATTTCTATAAAAATACCATTCAATTCACCCTAGAAAATAACAGCTCTTACAGTCAGTACTGGCAGCCCATTGCTGAGAAATTAAAACAGCTCAATAAAAAAGGATTCACCAAAATCTATTTTTCGCCAGATGGGGTTTATCATCAAATCAGTCTTAATACCCTGAAAGACCCCAAAAGCAAAAAGTTTTTGTTAGAGTCCCAAAACATTCAGCTCCTAGGCTCAAGCCGCGACTTGATAGAGTTTGGTATAAATCAAACAGATCTGAGCCGTAATTTTGAGGCTTATAAAGCTTACTTGCTGGGTTTTCCTATTTACAATCTAGAAGACCAA
The DNA here is from genome assembly GCA_004293815.1 of Cytophagales bacterium. GTDB lineage: Bacteria > Bacteroidota > Bacteroidia > Cytophagales > Bernardetiaceae > RDZD01. The sequence goes on from RDZD01000034.1 coordinate 40,913, forward strand.
AACAGTAAGCAGGAAGGCAAAGACCGAAACTTTTCGGTTTTGCAAGGAGTTGCAGGTAAAAATATCAGTTTACTGCCTGGCACAAAGGCTGAAATTGAGGTGATTAAAGGCTATTTTAACCAAAAAAATATTTCTACAAATGTTTTCATTGAAGCAAATGCCAATGAAGAAAACGTCAAATCTTTTACTTCGCCCACCGTTTTGCATGTGGCCACGCATGGCTTTTTCATACCAGCCATTCAAAGCTCAGAAGTCCAAACCCTGCAAGACGCAGCCAATCGCAATCTCTTGGAAAATCCTTTCTTGCGTTCTGGTCTGCTACTTTCGGGCTGCGAAAACCCTAAATCAACTGAAGAAGACGGCATTCTGACCGCCGAAGAAGCCATGAATTTGAGTCTTGAAAATACGGAACTGGTAGTACTTTCGGCCTGCGAAACAGGCTTGGGCGACATTCAAAATGGCGAGGGCGTGTTTGGTTTACAACGGGCATTTCAACAAGCTGGTGCAAAAACCATTCTCATGTCTTTGTGGAAAGTGTCGGACGAAGCCACACAGCTGTTAATGAGCGAGTTTTACAAAAACTTACTCGCAGGAAAGTCCAAACGTGATGCTTTCAAAGCCGCTCAGCTCACACTCAAACAAAAATATCCAGAACCTTATTTCTGGGGTGCTTTTGTGATGGCGGGGGAGTGATTTTTGTTCTGATACTTTAACCTTTAAAACACCACCTTGCGAGTCCATTAACGAACAAAATATGAAAGCTCTCATCTTAACAAGTATTCTTTGCCTTTGTACTTGCTTGGTGCAGGCACAGGCATGGCAGTCGCTTTATCAAAAAGCGGACTCTTTGCAACAGAAGCGCGATTTCAAGACGGCCATGTCCCTTTTTGAGCAGGCTCTACCTTTGGCCGAAAAAGAATTTGGCAAGAACTCAGAAAACTATCTCAAAACGCGGAATGGGCTGGGTAGGTGTATGGCATCTTTCGGAGACAAAGCCCAAGCAGAACTATATATCAAAGAGAGTATTGCATTATCTGCAAAGCTGAACAAGAAAAGTGCGGTTTATATAAATTTGGTCATGAGTTTAGGTGAGTTTTATCTGAATCAAGGCAATTATTCTAATGCGGAGTCTCTATACAAAGAATGCCTCAGCCTAAGCCAAGAAGTGCTGGGCACAAAGCATAAAATTTATGCATTTTCTATTCTTAATCTTGCCCGTATAAACAAAAGTATGGGAAGATATCCTGAAGCGGAGCCCCTATACAAACAGTCATTGGAAGCATTTAAAAACATATCTGGTGTCAAAGATGCTGATTATGCAGCAGCACTAGATAATCTTGCATATTTATATGTAGAGATGGGGCTATATGAACTTGCTGAACCGATTTTGAAAGAGTCTATGCAGATACGCAAAGAGGTTTTTGGGGATAAGCACGCTCTTTACGCAGGCTCTTTAAATAATCAGGCTCTTTTACAAATCCGAAAAGGCAATTTTGCCATGGCAAACGTCCTTTACAAAACATCTTTAGATGTAAAAAAAGCTACCCTGGGAACAAAAGATATAAGTTATGCAACTTCTCTGCACAATTTGGGAGCACTTTATAAAGATATGGGTATTTACGATGCCGCAGAGCAGATGACAAAGCAGGGTTTGCAAGTGTACAAGGAAGTACTTGGAACCAACCATCCGACTTATGCAGGTGCTGTATTGAATCTGGCAGGCTTGCAAGAATTTAAAGGCAATCACAAAGCTGCAGAAAGTCTGTTTAATGAAGCTCTAACTATATTCAAGAATACTGTAGGGACTTCACATCAAAGTTATACGATGTGTCAATATAATCTAGCTAATTTATATCTTCATACTGGTCAGTACCATGTTGCAGAACAAATGTATAAAGAAGCCTTGGATACCCAAACTAAAACCTTAGGTAAGGCGCATCCTAATACTATAAACTCCTTACAAAACTTAGCAGCCTTGTATTGTAACATGGGCAATTATGAGCTATCGAGTTCTATGAAGGCGGAGGCTGTAGAGCTAAGGAGAGCAACACAAGGAGAAAATCGCCAAGATTTTATAAAGGCCGTGGTTAATTTATCAAGTCAATATCAAATTTTAAAACAATACGACCAAGCCTTGCCGCTCATCACAAAGGCATGCAGTCTGAGCAAAGACGTGATTGCAAAGAACTTTCCTTTTTTGAGTGAAAAAGAAAAAGCAGACTATTACAAATCGCAGATAGAAGAGGGTTTTAACAAATTTAATGCCTTTGCCATCACCCAGACAGACCTCAACGCAGATTTATACGACCAGCAGCTTTTCTCTAAGGGCATTTTGCTCAACACCAGCCAAAAAATGAAGTCACGCATTCTCAGTAGCAAAGACTCTAGTTTGATAGCCACCTACACCCAATGGACAAATTTGCGTTTTTCATTGGCCAAGTATGCTCAGATGGAAAAAAGTAAGCTAGAGGCGGCTAATATCAATTTAGATTCTTTAGAAAGCGTAGCCAATGAGCTAGAAAAAGACCTTTCACTCAAATCAGAAGCCTTTGCCAGCATCACAGACGACAAAGTGCCCACTTGGCAAGACGTGCGACAACAGCTCAAAAAGAACCAAGCCGCCATTGAATTAGTCCGTATTAATAAATTCGGTATTGCAAAAACAGTAATTGATACCTCAGCCCAAAAAGTAAACGGGAAGTTTCCTGAATACAAGGTTCATGACCTGACAGATAGCATTCATTATGCGGCTTTGATTGTTACAACAAAAAGCAAAACTCCTGAGCTTGTCTTGCTCAAAAATGGCAATGATTTGGAAATGCTCTACGCTACCTATCAAAAAAACGCCATTGCCTTTCAAGAAGAGGATACCTCATCTTATCAACAGTTTTGGCAGCCCATA
>RDZD01000013.1 GCA_004293815.1 Cytophagales bacterium
CAACTATATTTTTTCACGCTTATTTATTATTCTTTTAATTTTCTTTCTGTGATTTCAATCATGAAAAAGCATTCTTTCTTTCTTTCTTTCTTTCTTTCTTTCTTTCTTTCTGCTAACCTCTTGTCAGAAAGACCAAGAGGTTAATGTGAACACCAACGACAGTGTGCCTTTGAGCATGCCGCCGTCCAGCACGGGGTCTTATTCTAGCAGTGGCACAACACAGAATTATCTTGTATTTGCCAACGATTCACTTTTTGAGGCCACAATTGGCGCCTTGATACCTATGACTGATGCTCAAGTTGCTTCTTGGACTACTGCCGCTGGCTTGTCTTCCCTTTGGGGTGCTTATGTGGCCGCTGGAACTCCCGACAGCTTACAGGCGGTGAACAGCCGAGAATTTGCGGCTGTATTGAACACTCACCACATTGTGCGGCTTGGCAACTGGATTGTGCGCGTGGACCATGAAAACAACGCAGGAGGTCGCGGTCTTGTATTTGCACTTCACACATCATTGGCCACACCCACCAATATGAATGATATGGTGAACATCAACCCCAGCAACACCAACATACATATTTTTTCTAACAACGACGAAGTGGCTACCTACTTATTTATGAACCCCACAGCGGCCATCACAGGCACTTTGGACATTCACCGCGACGCTATTGACAACTATGTTATGCCGCCATTCTATGATTGGAATGCCATAGGACAATATTTTCAGCAAGATCAGATGTTGTTAGGTTGTAGCGAAAGTGGCGTGGGGGGTGTTGAACATGTAAGATCTGACTCCCATTATTATGACGACTGGCGACTTAGGACTCTGCATCACTATGGCAAGTGGGGGATTTATTTTGAACTCCGTGCGCGCTCAAGGACGCAGAAAAAAGAAGGTGCGCTGTGGGTAAATTTTCTATTTCCAGACTATCACGTGATGGAATCAGAAGCTCACTTTAAGCCACGGTGTCGCCCAGCAAAACATGAAGTTTACGATCCAACGATTACTGGTGAAGATCTTCATAGCTACCATCGCACTTGGGTGCCTTATTCGGGCACAAGGGTTTTGAACGAAATTTGTATGTATACAGGCAGTACTGCTGGCCTTGGAACTGTGCCACATGCCATAATCAAGGCTTCATCAACTGGGCCATGGGATGGGCCAGGACTTATTCTAAAACCAATTCTTAAAAACTGTCCATGATTTTTTTATTTCAACTAAACTAAAAATTTCACATGAACAGAAGCTACTCGGAGATTTAAGGCAATTTAAACGCCACTTTTGAGTAGCTTTTGTTCTTTTTAACGAAAACTTTTTTTATGAAACACTCCACTTTAGTTTTACTTTTACTGGGTTTTGTGCTCACCACTCTGCCAGCGCGTGCGCAGGAGAGTTATCCCAAGAAGTATGTTTCTTTCAGCACAGGTCTCAACTTTGGTTATCGTCAGCTGGTAACAAAGTTTCCGAATAACGACTTTTTTTACACGACGGTGGGCAACTTAGGCACGCACCTGGGAGTGGGCTATATTTACCAAAAAACGGCTAAAAAGGCACTTTGCCTCAACTTTCACATTGCCAAAGTGGCCGTAGCCGGAGAAAAATACAAGTATATAGAGGAGCAGATGCCAGGCTATATGTATTCTGGTCAACCTCGCAGGCCATTGGCTGTTTTCAGCGCAGCCTACAAACACAGCTTCCGCTACTTTGACGTGCTGGTGGGCGGTGGGTTAGACTGGAACTATCGCTACAGAGCACGCTACCGACATATCTCCGATACCACCGTTATTGGCGGTAGCGGTCAGTCTAATATTGACAAAAGCTTTGTTTACAGAGTCAAAGAGTACGGCCCCCCTATCGCGCTCAACCCTTTTGTAACCCTAGGTTTGAGCAAGAGCATTCGGACAGGCAAAAACGGCCTCATCAGTTTTTCTTTGATACACCAACAGAACTTTAGGGTCTCTGCAAGGCAAGAACGGTATTACATAGACCACAACAAGGACGGCGTGCCGCACAGCAGCAAAATCAACTTCAGAGGCACCAACACGCGTTTTGCTATTTCATATATCCATCGCATAGGCACACGCGAACGCAAACAAGAGCGCGGCGCAGAACCACAAAAGCCCAACAGGCTACGCAACCGGCTGGCTTTAGAACTGGGCGTGGGCGCAAACTATGCCTCACGACCTGTGCAACATAAATTTTCGGACCCTTGCAACATGCAACGCCTCGTCAAGCGCAACAGCCAATGGCACATAGGGCTTTCTTATCAAAAGGCCCCCGACTCGCCTTGGGCTTTTAATCTGAACTGGGGCCGCGTTACGCCTTGGTTTGGGTTTGGGTTTGATTGGGATGGCGGCAGTCTTAGTAGGTTAAATGCTTATTCTTATAATTATACAGCTCTCGTGGCTAGGCGATATGTCTATAAAGGTTGGGCACTGGAAGGCGGACTGGCCTTGGCATACCACGAAAAATACTCTGACGATAACTATGGTGAAAGATTGGCACAATGCCCCTCACCCGAAGACCCCAACATTCTCATCAACTATGACCGCTTCACATACCACTGGCGGTATTGGAATCCTCATATCATCATGGGTATTTCAAAAAATATCCGTTTTTCTAACCAAAACGAGTTGTTTTTTAATGTGATGTACCAAAAAGGCTTGTTCAAAGTGCGCGAAAATCGCTACGAATACGCCTACCGCACGCCCGATGCCGAAAAAATAGCCGAATACCACATCTTCAGAGGCACTGTCCTGCGCGCCAGCGTGGGCTATCGCGTCAATTTGTCCAAGAAGAGATAGGATTAAGTTTGTTCTTCAGGCGGCCATAGTCCCCAATAGTCGTGTTTTTTTAGGCGCGTAGTTTGTGTAATCCTGAGAGAAAAATGAGGGAATCCTCAAGCCCTTTTTTACAAGTTTGTAAGGCTTTCGGACTCTGCCAAGGTGTAAAAAAAAACATACAGGGCCGCCAAACCTTATAGGGTTTGCCGCCGTGGCTTGGTTCCACGAGCAGGCCAAGTGGTGATGGGGCAGACACACAGACTTGCCCCAACAGGCGGTGCAAAGCCGCAGACCTTAAAAGAAAAAGCCTGAAAGCTTAACGCATGTAGACATAAACTACATCAAGTAGACTTACTTCTTTGTTTTGCAGCAGAGGCGAGTCTTAGCGGTCTACTTCACCCAGAACGATGTCTAAAGACCCCACAACAGCAATGAGGTCGGCCAGATAAATATTTTTGCACATAAAAGGCAGTGCCGACAAATTGCAAAAAGAGGGTGGACGCACCTTTATGCGGTCTGGTATAGATTTGTTGGCAAGGGTACGGATATAGAATCCGAGTTCGCCTTTTGGGCTTTCGCCCCTAAAATAAAGGTCTGTTTGCATGGGTCGTGGTTTTCGCACACAGGCCGCCTGAGGGTCAAAGTCTCGGCTTCTGGGGTGTTTTTTCTGCAAAATTTCTGCGCATTGCTTCACAATATGGAGCGACTCCAAGGCTTCCAGAAAGCGCACTCGGCTTCGGTCGTAGCAGTCGCCGTTTTGGGCAGTAGGGACGGCAAAGTCTAGCTCTGGATATACCGAATAAGCTTCTATGCGGCGCAAATCATAAGCCAAACCGCAAGCCCGCAACATAGGCCCCGTAACGCCCAGATTGATGGCTTCCGCAAGCTTGAGCGCACTCAAGCCCTGGGTTCGCTTCATAAAAATAGGGTTTTCTAGCACCAAAGTTTCAAACTCGCGCAACTTGGGTGGCAGGTAGTGAACCAACTCCAAACACCGTTCTTCAAAGCCCAAAGGCAAATCGTAATAAAGGCCACCCACCCAAATGTAGTTGTAGAGCTGGCGCGCGCCTGTGAGCCACTCCAGCATACGCAAAATGTGCTCGCGGTCGCGCATGGCCCACAAAAAGGCCGTTACCGCGCCCAAATCGTTGGCAAAAGTGCCCAAAGCCAGCAGATGTGAGGCTATGCGATTGAGTTCTGCCACCAAAACGCGTATAAATTCTACACGCGGCGCTATGTTGCCTTCAATGCCCAGCAGTTTTTCTACTGCCATGGCATAAATGTGGGTACTGTTCATGGAGGCGGCGTAGTCCATTCTGTCCACATAGGGTATAATCTGCTGGAACGTCAGTTTTTCGGCGTGCTTCTCAAAACAGCGGTGCAAATAGCCAATGTGCGGCACCACGTCCTTTACCAGCTCACCATCTAGCAGCACCTCAAGCCTCAGCACACCGTGTGTGGAGGGGTGCTGGGGGCCTAAATTGATGAGCATTTCCTCATAAGCAAGCTCTTGAGCCTTATAAAATGTAGGCTCAGAAGCGTTCAAATAGGCTTGGGTTTGCTCAAAAGTGGGTTTAAGTGGCATGATGGCGCGTGTTATGCAACTACACAAAGATATAAAGCGGTCATGAATAAGAAAAGCTTAAAGAGAAGGAGTTTAAGTGCTACGCACACTAAAAGGCTCGGTAAATAGCATTCTTTGGTTCAACAAGAACTTCTAAGCCTTAACAGCTAGAAAGCATAAAAAGTTATCTTTTTGTTCCCAATAATAATCCAGAATCTGTTCTTGGTAGTAGTGAGCAAAATAAAACATCGCATCTCTCACCTCATAAAAAGACAAAGCTTGTCCTCTTCTGTTGGTTTCAAGATCTGTGAGGCGATATGAAATTTTGGCTTTGGCCAGAAGCTTATTAGCCTTCGCCATATAAGGGCCCAGTTTGCTGTTCTTTGTTTCAAAAAGTGCAATTTCTTGTTTTAAGAATAAATACTCGCCTGTTTTGAGGTCTGACCAACGTTTGGTCCACTCCATCAGCGAAGCCTCTAGCGGAAATTGAGGCTGATAATTGGGCTTAGCGTCTTTGAACGATAGGGCTGGTCTAGCCTGATAAATTTCGCCCCATTGAGGGTAGGGGTTGTTGATGTCCTTCGGAAAGGTTTTGGCGTGGTAATAGTCCAACATTTTTTGCTTCCAGTCTGTGGGCATATTGTCTCTGACATCAGAGGCGGGGTGCCACTGATGAAAGACTGGTGCCTTCTCGAGTGGCAAACGCTCATTCTGAAGCCCTGCCGCCACCAGTCGGGTGCGCATGTCGAGGTCTTCTACGCCCCACACACGAAAATATTCGTCAAAACCGCCAATAGCATGAATGTCAGATCGTGGAACGGTAAAAATACCTAAAGCTGCTGCATCGCTCTGCCGCAAGTGGGCCCAGTCTTGTTCGTGCAGTTGAGCATAAGCCGTAAAGTTTTCGGGCAGATAATAGCAGCCATAAAACAACAAGGTTCGCGGTTTGACGTGCTGCTGAAGCACCCTCAAAAAATGAGGCGCATAAATCATATCCACATCGAGCGTAACTATAAAATCAGCTTTAGCAGCTCGCAAACCTGTATTGAGTGCGTGAGAACGATTCCAAAAACGCCCTTCAGAATCATTGTAAATCAAGCTCACAAATGGATAAGCTCTGCAAAGCTCTGCCACTTGTACCGCTAAGTTTTTTTCTGAGCCATAATCAACCAACACCAGCTCAAAGTCCTCAAAACTCTGTGCGCGCAGCGAAGCCAAACAACGCTCTAGGCGCAGCAAATCGCGGTTGCGGTATGGCAAAAGCAAACTAAAAAAGGGCATATTCGTAAACCAAAGCTTGTTTTGAAAACATCTGACGCATTTTAGCCGCACAAACATAGCTAAAATTTTCTAGCACCTGATAAAGCTAGCTCAATTTATGAGAATCTATTTAGCTCTAGGTCAATAACGTCTTTTGTACTTAAAATTAACGGCTGAAATCTTACAAATTTTCAAGTCTCAAGACAGTAGCATGAGTTTGTTATGGGTTGAGCTAAGATTTATAAAACAGCTTGTGAATTTGCAAAGAATAGCTAGTTTTTAGAATGGCAATGCAACAAGTAAAGGTTATTTTGCGTTTTTATACGTAGAGTTATTTCTAAACAAACATGAACAAAAAAATTCTGATTTTTGTAGCCTTAGCCTGCTTGCTTGTGGTGGGTGTGGTCATACAGCTTGCAGTGGCCCATAGTGATTCTGATAGCTCTTCGCTGGGAGATTTGCCAGCAGGAGCAGAAATGCTGGCCAGAACTACCCCTGACGGCAAGCCGCGCTCCTTCGAAGATGTTTTGGCTAGTTATAAAGGCAAAGTCGTTTATGTAGATTTTTGGGCTAGTTGGTGTGGACCTTGTCGCCGCGAAATGCCAAAGTCGGCTGAGCTTAAAGAAAAAATTAAAAATGAGAATCTGGTCTTCTTGTACGTGTCGTTGGATGAAAGCCAAAGTGATTTCAAAACAGCCGTTAAAAAACTCAATATCATGGGCAAACACTTTTTGCCTATAGACGTGGTAGCAGCTGATATTGGCGAAAAATACCAAGTGACAGGCATTCCGCGCTATATGATTGTAGACAAAACAGGAAAAATTGTAAATGCCGATGCCACACGCCCAGGAGAAAAGGCCACCCTTGAAGCACTTCAGGCAGAACTTAATAAATAATTAAGTCATTTACTTCTGCACAATTTAAACCATAAGTATTTTGGTGTATCCAAACCCAAAATATTTATGGTTTTTTCTTTATACTCTATCAAAACACAACAGATGACTCATTTTAAACATGCTTTTTGGGTGTTTTTTTTAGTATTTTTGTTTGGCTGCAAAAAAAATACAGTTAATCCAACTGCAACAAGCATCTATTTCCCGCCCAAAGCTGGCAGCTGGGCTACAGCCAATCTGGACAGTCTGGGCTGGAACAAAGCAGCTCTAGCCGACTTGAACGGCTTCTTGGAAAGAGGCAACACCAGAGCATTTTTGATTCTCAAAGATGGTAAAATTGCTCATGAAATATATTTTGGCAAAGAGCTTAGGGGAGATAAGCCTTTTGGCAATACAAGCTTGTGGTATTGGGCTTCTGCCGCCAAAACGCTTACCTCTACTCTAATAGGCATTGCGCAGCAAGAAGGCATGCTCAAAATTGAAGAATCAAGCCAAAAGTACTTGGGCAAGGGCTGGTCTTCGCTTTCACCTGAGCAGGAACAAAAGATTACTATCAAAAATCACCTCACTATGACCACAGGACTAGATGATAGCAATTTTGACTGCACAAAGCCTGAGTGTTTGAAGTATTTGGCTGAACCAAGCACGCGCTGGGCTTATCACAATGCTCCTTATACCATTCTAGACCAGATACTGAGCAGTGCCTCTAGGATGTCTTTTGATGATTTTTTTAATACTCGTCTCCAAGCACCGCTGGGAATGAGCGGTATTTGGAGTTACGCAGGCTATAATCATCTTTACATAAGCGATGCGCGCAGTATGGCTCGTTTCGGAATATGTATTTTAGCCAAAGGCAAATGGCAGGACAAACAAATTATCAACGAAGCTTATCTCGCCGAAATGTTAGCTACTTCACAAGGAATCAATCCTTCTTATGGCTATTTGTGGTGGCTTAATGGAAAAAGTAAATTCATGGCACCAGGCTCTCAAATGGTATTCAATACCTCTCTTGCGCCCAACGCGCCCACAGATGCGGTGTGTGCTCTTGGTAAAAACGGCCAGATTATAGACGTTGTACCTTCTCAAAACTTGGTGGTGGTACGCATGGGCGAAAACCCAGACCCTTCTAACGTGCCCTTGGTTTACCACGACGAGCTTTGGGAAAAAATAAATGCTGTTGTAAAAAAATAATGTTCTCTTTGAGCTGCTATGCAAGAATAAGAATATCTTTGCAGCAGGTCTTATTTTGGGAACATTTCAATTTATGCAGTGGTAGAGTTTATCCAATCTGGTTCGGTTGTTTTGGCCATCATCGTGCGGGCACAATACAGGCGCGAGGGCGTGGAGTTTTTTACTCCGCTTTCCTTTTCGCAACAACTCGGCTATATGAACCGTCCAAAAGGCTATGTGGTAGTACCTCACAAGCATTTGCCGCAAAGCAGAGAAGTTCTAAATACCCAAGAGGTGCTTTTCGTGCGTTCAGGCAAAATACGGGCTGACTTTTATACCGAAAACAACGACTATCATTCAAGTGCACTTTTGTTGCCGCATGACGTGATTTTGCTGGCAGCTGGAGGACACGGCTTTGAAATGCTGGAAGACAGTGAGTTGATAGAAGTCAAGCAAGGCCCCTACAATGAAAAAACCGACAAACTGCATTTCCAATAACAAACTCTAACTTGACAACGCAAATAAAAACATCATGAACTTACACGTAATTCATGCAGGAAACTTCAAATTGGACGGTGGTGCCATGTTTGGGGTGGTGCCAAAGGTGATGTGGAATAAGCTAAACCCAGCCGACGAAAACAACATGTGTACTTGGGCTTTACGCTGTCTGCTGATAGAAGATGGTAAGCGACTCATTCTCATAGACACAGGCGCAGGCGATAAGCAAGATGCTAAGTTTAAGGGACATTTTTACTTGAGTGGCGAAAAATTGCTAGAAAATGCTCTCAAAGCCAAGGGCTTTAGCCCTGATGATATCACAGATGTTTTTTTGACACACTTACATTTTGACCACTGCGGAGGAGCGGTAACACGCCGATCCGACGGTCAGCTTGTTCCTACTTTCAAGAACGCTGTTTATTGGTCCAATACCGCCCATTGGGATTGGGCACTCAAGCCCAACGCTAGAGAAAAAGCCAGCTTTTTGCAAGAAAACATCAAACCTATACAAGAGTCTGGACAACTGCAATTTATCAGCGCAGAAACTCCATTTCCGCATGCGTCTTTACAAGTGGAGTTTCTGGACGGCCACACTGAAAAACAAATGATTCCAATTATCCCCTACAAGAATCATCATTTGGTTTTTGCAGCAGATCTTTTTCCGTCCATACACCACGTCCGTATGCCTTATGTGATGAGCTATGATTTGCGTCCGCTTCTAACCTTACAAGAAAAAGAAAAAATTCTCAAAAAAGCTGTTCAGAATGACTGGCTTTTGTTTTTTGAGCACGACCACGCTAATGAGTGTGCCAGCGTGACGCAAACTGAAGCGGGCATAGTGGTTGAGAAAAGCTATTTGTTGTCTGAAATTTAGAAAAACTACAGATACTAAGCAAAAAAAGGGGTGTGTTCTGGAAACACACCCCTTTTTTTGCGTTTTAAGACGCTACGTAAAACGAAAAATACCTAAAGAAGTAACTTGGACTATCTTTATTTGGTGTTTCAGTATCGCGTTTTTGGTTGTTGTCGTTAATGTATATTCTGAAATATAAGGTCTTGTCTTTGGGCAAAATGCTTGTGTTTATGAGTGCAAACCAACCCTCAAAACCTACAGGACCAAAATACTCACAAGTAATTTCGCGTGCAGAACTGAAATCAAGCGCGTCTTCAGATATTTCTATGCGACACCTAGATAAGTCTCTAATGGCGGTGCTGTCATCTTGCGCAGCAAAGAAGAGCTTATACTTCTTATTGTTTTCTAAGCGGAAAGCCCCGTATGAATCTATGCGGTTGTCTGTGTCTGAAACGCTCTTTGACAAATCTTCTGTCAAACAGAAATAATACCATAAAGAGGCTTTGCGGTTAGGGTAGAGATTTACATTCCCAAACATATCGGGCGCACCCCTGTCTATCCAGGTTTTAACGGCATTGATGTACTTGTCTTCAAGAGGTTTTCCAATATTGTCCTGCGGCATCCTGTCGTTGGTATTCACAAAGCAGCAGTTTGTGATTCTTTCATAAAGCACAGACTTTTTGGAGTCGTAAGGCACTACACGGAAAGAAAAACTCTTGGCAGCATTATTTTTGGTAATTGGGTGAAAAACCAGCGTGCTGTACGAACTTTGAACCGTGCGAAAGTCTGGCTCAAATGCTCCATCATGGCAGGCTGGTACAGCACAGCGATTTTTGAAGAGCGTTTGGTGCAAACCTTCAATGGTGTTGGGGTCGAGCAACTCTGGCGGCACAGGGATTGTGTCGGAGTAATCTATTTTCAGAAAAGGATTTTCTGGTACATCGCCGCCTATTTCTTTGGTACAAGAAAATCCTAAGAAGCACGCAAAGGCACAGCCAATAAGTGTTAGAGCTAAAAGTTTATGTTTCATCGTTGCCTCTATTTTATCTTGAGTATTCAAAAAACTACAGTTGAAAACCTGTTTCTATTCAAACGCAAGAAACTCATTTTTGGGTACAAACACAAGCCAGAAAATAAAACAGTTATCTAAATTTTTTGGGCAAAATAGTTAAGCCTTCTGCTGAAGCGGGTGTTTCGTCGCAGAAGGCTTAAATAGTTGAGGTTTTGAACTATGGAAATTTTGGAAACTTAGAAAAATCGGGTTTTCGTTTTTCCAAAAATGCATTTTTCCCTTCTCGCGCTTCGTCCGACAGGTAATAAAGCAACGTGGCGTTGCCTGCCAACTCTTGTATGCCAATTTGACCATCTAGCTCTGCATTGAAAGCGCATTTGAGCATTCGGAGTGCCAAGGGAGACTTCTCAAGTATTTTTTTACACCATTGCACGGTAGTTTCTTCTAATTTATCCAAAGGCACTACTTTGTTTACTAAGCCCATTTGTAGGGCATCTTGTGCGTCATACTGCTCGCATAGATACCATATCTCGCGGGCTTTTTTCTGCCCCACATGACGCGCCAAAAATGAGGAGCCTAAGCCACCATCAAAACTCCCTACCATAGGGCCAGTTTGCCCAAAACGTGCGTTCTCGGCGGCTATCGTCAAGTCGCAAATGACGTGTAAAACATGACCGCCGCCAATAGCCCAGCCAGCCACCATAGCAATAACAGGTTTAGGAATGGAACGTATGAGCTTCTGCAAATCCAAAACGTTGAGTCTTGGCACACCGTCGTCACCCACATAACCGCCTTCACCGCGTACACTCTGGTCGCCGCCGCTGCAAAAAGCCCTTCCCCCTTCCCCTGTGAGGACAATTACCCCAATACGATCATCATAACGACACATATTGAAAGCATCTATCAGCTCCATGACTGTGAGAGGCGTAAAAGCATTGTGCATGGCAGGCCGGTTGATGCTCACTCGCCCAATGCCTTCATAGTGTTGGAATAAAATTTCTTTATACTTTTTGACAGTTTGCCAAGGCAGTTTGCTCACAAACTCTGGTGCAGGAGCTGTTTTGGGGTTTTTCTGTTTTGCCATAAATCTAAAACTAAATGAAGTTGAAAGCCAACCAAGAATTGGAGTGATAAAAACATGTAATCTAGCTACAAATATACAAATCTCATGCACATTTTAACTAGCTGCTCCTCAAAATAAACAGCTAAATAGCCATTGGTACATCCATGAGCAAGATTTCTAGCTGAGAGTTGGCTTTGACCTCAATTTTATCTGTGTTCCAAACGCCGAGTCCGTCGCGTGCCTCCAATTCAATGCCGTTGATGGTAGCTGTGCCGCTTAGCACAAAGGCATAAACTCCATTACCAGACTTTTTGATCTGATAATCAGACGATTTGCCTGGCTCAAAATCAGCCAAATGAAACCACGCATCTTGGTGTATCCAAACTCCCGCATCATTGGGGCTAGGCGAAAGAATTTGCTGAAATGTATTCACACGTTCTTCAGCATTCAGCTTAATTTGGTCATATCGCGGTGTCACATTGCGCTTGTTTGGAATAATCCATATCTGTAAAAACTTGGCTTCTTCTTTCGTATTTTTATTTTTTTCGCTGTGTGAAATGCCTGTTCCAGCACTCATGACTTGTATCTCTCCTTTTGAAATGACAGCCACATTGCCCATGCTGTCTTTATGCTCTAGCGCACCAGAAAGCGGGATACTCACAATTTCCATGTTGTCGTGGGGGTGTGTGCCAAAGCCCGCGCCACCCGCTATACGGTCGTCGTTCAGTACACGCAATACCCCAAAGTGCATTTGCTCGGGATTATAATAACTTGCAAAACTAAAACTGTGGTAGCTCTCGAGCCAACCGTGGTTAGCGTAGCCGCGTTTGGCAGCCTTATGAAGAACAATATTAGCCATGACTTGAGGGTTTGAAGTAGGTAAATGATTGAATCCGAGTATTTCTAAAGGTTTTATTTCATCTATGTTGTTGTTCAAAATAGAGGCTGCGGCTGGGCCAGAGGCAAAAATTCCTGAGCCTAAAATGCCATATTTTAAGAAGTCCTTTCTGTCCATTTTTTGTTTAATTGAGTGATTAAAACAATCCCGATTCATTATAATCTGAATACAAAATTCAGGATTGGACAGCTCATTTACAATAATGTAGGTTAAGATTTGAAGGCTGCTAAGGCTTATGATATTTTTCAAAAAGCCTAATAACCTTCTGGACGAAATAGTCTGCCTGCTTTTAGTACTCTACCCTAAACACAGGGTAGCGATTATGCGACTTTTCGTAATAAATAGAGTTGCGATAAATGAAGTCTAATTGCTTGAGTGGATCTTGCGCTAAAGCAGGGTCTTTCTTTTTTTGTTTTTCTAGTAAGTTTCTAAGTTTGTTGTTTTCTACAAGCAATTTTTCGGCAATGTCCTCAAAAACATAATCAGAGAAGCCCTCTTTTTGTTGAAGAATGCTATCAAAAAAATTCCAATTAAAGAAAGAGTCTGTTGCGCTAGGCTCTAGAGTTTCTACCACATACCGAACCGCATCTTGGTCT
This sequence comes from Cytophagales bacterium, assembly GCA_004293815.1. Taxonomy (GTDB): domain Bacteria; phylum Bacteroidota; class Bacteroidia; order Cytophagales; family Bernardetiaceae; genus RDZD01. The sequence goes on from RDZD01000013.1 coordinate 12,589, forward strand.
GTTGGAATAATGATATCGCCTTTCTTAAAAAGAATTTTTTGTTTTTCGCTTCTCACTTTGGTTTGGTAGTGTAGATAATGTCCTTCGTAAGGCTGCTGGACGGTTTTATAATCTGTTATATAGTAAGAAGTAACATTCAACACGCTGTCCTTTTCTAGGTACTCAATTTTTACTCGATTGATTTCCAAAAGCTCTATCAGTTTGGTCCAAGAAGCACTCACAATATAAGACTTAGGTCTGATGACCACCTCAGAGGGCACGTAGCGGTTATAAAAAGGTATCTTCTTTGCAAAAGGCTTCGTATGGTTATAAAAAAGCCTTTCTTTGCCTGTAATAGCACTTTTTTTGTACTGCCCTTCATAGCCTAAAAAAGTAATTTCTTCAAATCCTTTGGGGTCGTTTTGCCATGATATGGGTAGTTTCTGCGCTTTTCGAAGGGTGTCTCTGTCTGCGGAGCGAGCCTCACGCAATATGCTGCTGTGCAGAGAAGCCCACAACACCGATTCCTGCAAAAGAGCATAAGTGGCCTCCACACGTTGTTTGAATGGCTTGAGCATGTGGGACTCCAAAACAAGCCCCATGGTCTGAAAAAGAGCTGCATAGCCACTAGAGTAACGAGGAGTTTCCAGAAACTGTGTCATGCCCTTATCAGGTGTTGTGCCCCATACGTTCACATAAGGACACATCTGGAAGCCCTTTTCAGCCATATTGCGATTAATAAATGGCGCAAAGCTATTTCGCGCTATCCTTGACAACTGGCCGCCAAGTTTGTCTTCTTGAGTCAGCAAATAAGTCATTACATGCTGGTAATCAGCTCCGTTGGTGACATGTGGTTCTAAATAAAGATCTGGCTTCCATGTGTGAAAGATTTCAAAAAAAGTACGTGCGTTTTTTGAATCTGCTTTTATAAAATCCCTGTTAAGATCTAAGTTAAGCGCATTTCCTCTGAAGCCATAACTAAGAGGCCCAATTTGGTTGGCGCGGCTATGCGAGTTGCGATTGAGTGTGCCGTCTACATTATAAAAAGGTATACAGATGACCACTACTTTTTGCAGCATTTCTTCATACTCTGGCTTGGAGAGATAGTCGCGAAAGAGCAGCATAGAAGCATCTACTCCGTCTGGTTCTCCTGGATGTATGTTGTTGTTTATCAAAATAATAGTTTTACCAAGTGCCCTCAGTTCGGCAGGGTCAAACAGGCCTGTTACAGATAATACGGCCAAGAGCAAAGGATAACCAGAGTCAGTATATCCTAGCTCAATAAACTTGAGTTTGCTTGAGTGCTGATTGGCCAAGGAATCAAAAAAAGCAATTCCCTCTTCATAAGTGGCTGTTTCTAGTCCTTGGCTGCGCTCAAAAGCGGTAGTCAATTTGCTTTGAGACCAAACAGGCTGCACAGCCATTATCCAACCCAAAAAAATCAGAAAAGAAAGGGCTTTAGAAACAAAAGGCATGGGTGGGTAAAATTTTCGGGTAGGTAAACTTGGATGTGCGTACTTGCTGCATTTGAAGACGAAGCCTGAAAAGTGGCCAAAGATAGAATAAATTTATTGTTTTGGTAACGCATGAGTGATTAAAAATGACTAAATTTGGGCTTCAAATCTGCTCAAAAAACGGCAAGTATTTGACTATCAGTACTTTGTGTTATTTTAATTATTCAAAACCCATTATGAAAGAACAACTTTCAGAACAACTGATTGAGGTAGGTGATGTTTTCGAGCATAGCTTTAGCTTTGATCAAGAACAAATCAATCTTTTTGCAGAAGTAAGCGGCGACAACAACCCCATTCACTTGGACTCAAACTACGCCGCTCAAACTGTGTTTAAAAAGCCAATTATTCATGGCTTTTTGGGGGGGAGTGTTTTTTCTAAAGTTCTAGGTACGCTATTTCCAGGCGAGGGCACTATTTATCTCAAACAAGATATGAGATTTACGCGCCCTATGTATGTAGGCAGCACTTATCAAGCTGTTCTAGAAGTGGTGGAAGTAAATCGTGAAAAAAGCACTGCTCTGCTTAAAACACGTATTCTCGATGTGGAAACTGGAAAATCTACTATTGAAGGCGAAGCATTGGTTATGAACAAAAAAAGGCTTTAATTTGTCAAAATAAATCTTTATAATACAACTAAAGCACTTTGAGATTTGTTCTTGAAGTGCTTTATTTGTGATGGAATAAACCAAATTTTTGACTATGCCTGCAACTTTTGAAGAACTTGTAAATGAGCTGGCTTATTTTGCCATTGTTTTTATTGTGGTTGAAGTTTATTTGACTGTTAATAAACTCTGGAAACGCAAGCATGAACGCGTGGTAGCTGAAAGTATTTCGCTTACCGCCCGTTTTGTCAGTTTGTTTCCCATGACGGTATTTACCATTCATGCCTATACCACAGATAACTGGCAAAACTTCACTTACAATGGCTTAATCGTTTTTTTGATACTTGTACACATTTCTGTCGGGAGTGGTTTCTGGGTTGCAGGGCAGCAGCGCAAAAGCTTCTGGAAACTTGTCAAACAGTCCTTAAGCATGGAACAAAAAGAAGTTGGCGATTTGGCCAAATCTTTTTTTAGACCCTCACAAGCCGATAAACTTTTGTCTATTTTAGAACAAGTGGCTTTTATAGACAATGATTTGGATGATAAGGAAATACAGTTTATCAATTCTTTTGCTAAACATTGGAACATAGATATTGACTGGAAAAGCGTCAGTCTTTCTATGTCAAATACAAGTATTAATTTTGATTCTCTGCGCAAAGCTATGACGGACTATTTGTCCACTTCGCCCCCACAGGCGCAGGTGCTGCAGTTTATAGATGTGCTCACAATGTTAGTGAATATTGATGGCAATATAGCTGATAATGAAGCTTTTATGTTAGAAGAATTGACTGGCTTGGCACACAGCTATACCCAGCAAAAAGTGAATACCACTTCGTTTTATGTGGCCATTATTCCGCAAAATAAAGCCCAAGAAGATGCCGTGTTGGTGCTAACGCCGCCGTTACGCAAAAATGAAGCACCAGGCGGTTATGCGTATGTGGCAGGCCCTTTCTACTCACAACGCTATGCAGACATTGTAGCGGATGAGTACCGTACTTTTAATCTGTTTAGTGCCACACTTCGCGAAGATCAGCTCAAAATATAAAAGCTTATGAGCTTGTTTACAGTTATTTGTCTTTGTTATAACCACGAGCTATATGTAGAACAAGCACTACACTCTATTTTTGCACAAACACACCGCCCACTTCAAGTTCTTATTGCAGATGATGCCAGCCAAGATAATAGTGTGGAACTTATCAAGGGATTTTTACGGCAACATCAAGATTCTCAAATAGTTGTTCAGTTTATAGAAAATACTCATAACTTAGGCAATTGTCAGTCTTTTAATCAACTACTCGCATTGGCTGAAGGCAAGTATCTTTTAGATTTTTCTGCTGATGATGTGCTTTATCCTCATGCGGTGTCTGCATGTGTTACATTTTTTGAGAACCAGCCGTGCAATGTGGGAGCTATTTATGCCAATGCCGAACTGATTAATGCTGAAGGTAAATTTTTAGGGCACTACTACCCGCCTAGTCAAATACAACCTTCTGGCGCACTCTATGGGCGATTGTTGCGGGCAGGAGGTTTGGTTTGCACAGTCAGCATGGTATTTAGACGAGATTTGATGCAGGAGCTAAGAGGTTATAACCCTGCTTTGTTTTACGAGGATTATGATTTTATGCTTCGCCTCGCCCAAAGGGCAGATTTGGCGTATTTTCAAGCCACAACTATTAGATACAGACAACATCATCAGTCGCTGTCTAAACAATTTTATGATCCTCATAAGAATCAAAGACTTTTGGAGAGCACTCTAGAAACCTTGAAACAACAAGCAGCTTATTGCATAAAAAATGGGTTTCTGGAAGATTTTAAGCAGTCTTTGCGTTTTCATTTTCGATTTTGTCTCTACACTGCCCAGCCTCATTTGGCCTCTCAATTTCGTCAACTACATCAAACATATTGCGGCAGGATATCTATTTTTGAAAATATTTTATGTCTACTCTATCGTGTCAAGTTTCCTCTAGCTTTGTTCTATAAACTATACAGAGGGCTTAGATTGTAAACAAGTTGTGTAAGAATTTCCGAATGATTAAGAGCAGGAAGGCTTCATGGCAACGCTAAAAAATTCTCAATGACAATTTTGGCCTTAAGTCTTAGGTAGTCAATTTTTTTATAGCTAACTTTGGAACAAATTTTTAAAAAGTGCTGTTAAAAACCCGATTTCTAGGCTTTTTGCTTTTGAATGTTCTGTTGTAGCCAAACGTGATACCATTTTGTAAGATTTCTAGTTAAATTTATGAGCCCAATTACGCCCGAAAATACATTTAGAACTCCGTCTAACGAGGAAAAAGAACCAGAAACCCCTACAGCAGAGGCTGCTAAAAAGATTCCTGTTGCTACAGAAGAACGCTTTGTTTTGTGGTCTTACAGGCGTGTGCTTGGAGGATTTTTGATGCTTTTGGTATTGCTTCTGGGTGTTTCCTTCATTTCTTTTCTGTTTACGGGCGCATCAGACCAAAGCATAGTAGAAGGTTTGTTTTCTGTGAGTGTATCGGAGTCTGCCACTGAAGTTCAGAATTGGTTGGGCTTATTCGGTGCTTTTTGTGCGCATATTTTAGCCTATAAACTTTTTGGATTGGCTGCATTTTTATGGTTGCCTATTTTGTTTGAACTGGGCAAGTCCATGTATTTTGAAACCCCTATTCAACAATCTGTATTGAGTAAAAGAGTAGCCTTTGTTTTTGGCATAAGCGTTTGGACTAGCACTGCTTTAAGCTGGTTGGTTTACTTGTTGAGCAGCGAGAGTTTTTTCTCTTTTTATTGTGGCGGCATTGGCTGGGGTCTGATGTTGTTTCTAACGGGTCTTTTAGGTGTGGTAGGCACGCCTTTGATTTTGATAGGTGCTGCGGTTGCTTACTGGTATTTTGCTAAACCTACATGGCTTATACAAGCGAAGCCAGAAAACAAAGACACTTCTTCAGAAAATAAACAAAACTCTAACTCTAATAGCAGCACCAAAAATCAAGAAAATATCTCAAAGTCTGACGAAGAGAACAACAGCACAAGTACACCTGAAACTCCTCTACAAGAAACACTCATTCGCAAAGTGGGTACATACCACGAGTATGAGGTGGGCAATCAGAAAAATGGAGATAAAAGTGAGGCCAGCAACACAGAAACAACAGAAACCAAGCCACAGAACAGATATCAAAGCAATGAGCTTGAACCAGTGTTGGAGATAGAACCCAAAGTGCTGGCAATAAATACACAAAACTCAGAACAAGAGCTTAATCTGGAGAGCTTGTTTCAAACAGAGGAGTCCAAAACCGATGAGTCTGCGAATAACGATAAGCCGCCAGTAGGCAGCCAAGCTGTGCGCAAAACGCAAGCCTATATCATGCCTGTAGAGGCTCTGATGGGCTTCAAACTACCAGAGCTATCTTTGCTCAAAGACGTAAGTGTGAAGGTAGACCCAGTGGATATGCGCGAATTGGAAGATAACAAAGCCAATATTGTTCGTACATTGCAAAACTTTAAAGTCCTTCTCGAGGATATCAAGGCTACTGTAGGCCCTACTGTTACGCTCTATGAACTTTGGCCTGCACAAGGAGTCAAAATCTCACAAATCAGAAACTTAGAAGACGATATCGCTCTCAACCTCAAAGCTTTAGGTATTCGTATCATCGCCCCTATGCCTGGCAAAGGCACTATTGGCTTGGAAGTGCCCAACAAAAAGCGAGAGATGGTAACCCTCAAAGAGCTTTTAGAATCACCCAAGTTTAAAGATTCCAAAAAGGAATTGCCAATTGCTTTAGGCAAAAATATCTCTAACGAAATTATTGTTACAGACCTAACCAAAATGCCTCACTTGCTCATAGCTGGTGCAACGGGTCAGGGCAAGTCTGTGGGTATCAATGTTCTGATTGCCTCTTTGTTGTATAAAAAACATCCTGGCGAACTAAAGTTTGTTCTCATAGATCCTAAAAAAGTAGAGTTTTCGCTTTATAACAAATTAGAGAAGCATTATTTAGCCAAACTCTCTAACAGCGCAGAGGCCGTAGTTACAGACGCTGCAGATGCTGTACAAACACTCAATGCTTTGGTGGTAGAAATGAATGACCGTTACGACCTCTTAAAAGCTGCGGACTGCCGTCAGGTAACAGAGTACAATGCCAAAATAGCCCAAAACAAGTTAGAGCTACAAAAAGGACATAGATTTTTACCTTATATCGTTGTAGTTATTGACGAGTTGGCTGACTTAATGATCACTATAAGCAAAGATATAGAAAAGCCTATTGCGCGTTTGGCACAAATGGCGCGTGCCATAGGCATACACTTGGTTGTGGCTACTCAACGCCCCTCGGTAAACGTCATAACGGGTGTGATTAAAGCCAACTTCCCTGCTCGAATGGCATTTAGGGTAAGTTCTAAAGTGGACTCACGTGTTATTCTTGACGTGAACGGTGCAGATCAGCTGGTAGGTCAGGGTGATATGTTGCTCTCGAATGGTTCTGACATTATGCGTTTACAGTGTGCATTCATTGACACTCAAGAGGTGGAAGGCTTGTGCGATTCTATCTTTAAACAAGAAGGTTACGAAACAGCCTACCCTTTGCCTGATTTAGCTGAAACATCTAGCTAAAATTACAATGTAAGCCCTAGAGATGTGCTCTAGCCTCAGTTCTAAACTTACAGACCTGACTATTGTATTCTTTAAAAGAGATTGCGCCAAGTGCCCTTCACAAAATTGTATTTAAAGGTGCTCGGCAAAGCATAGAACCAATATTTATTCATATTTACAGCAAAAGAAGGCTGCATATAACAGTTAATAACGCAGCCTTGGCAGGCTTCTAAACGGCCTTCCTTTGCTATAAGTCCTTGAACTTCTTGACTTTGGTACACCTCTTCTAAGTTATTATTCAGAGGGTAGTGTTTACTGCCCAAATGATAACAAGGCACAATCAAATCATTATGAGGCCCTATTACTACCGTGCTGCTTCCTGCCTTGCAGACGGGTTTTTGAATTTGATTGCCGCCAGCTTCACGCAACTTTAAAAAAGCATCATTCACATATACCAGTTTTTTGCGCCCCCAGCGTTTCAAATCTTGTAGCGCGCTAAGAGAAAGTCCTTCCTTGCTGTCAATGTTGTTGTAACCGAAAATAGGATTCAGGATTAACAAAAGCTTATTTGGCAGACAAATGTTTTTCCAAATTGCTTCTATTTCGCTCATATTTCCATTCCATACAGTGAATAAAATATCGGGTCTTTCACCCAAACTAAGAGCCAAAGGAATGCTTTCCATAATAGCTTCAAAACAAGCTGCACCACGTATTTCGTTATGGGCTTGGGCGGTGGATGCGTCTAAAGAAAAATGAAGCATATCCACTAAGCCTTTGAGCTGACGAGCAAATTTAGGATACCTTAAACCATTGGTTGTTAAGGTTGTAATGAACTGTTTTTGCTTGGCCAAAGCCAGCAGTTCAGCTATTTGTGGATGTAAAAGTGGTTCCCCCCCTGTAAAGTCCACCACTTTTACTCCCATACGTTTGAGCGCGTCTAGATTCTGGTTTGCTTCGCTCAACTTGATAAAAGGGGAGGGTTTTTCCCAAATATCGCAGAAGTGACAAGTGGCATTACATCGGTAAGTAACATAGTAGTTACACAGAACAGGGTGTTTGATGAGACGCATAACTTATACTCAGAGGGTACAAACGAAAGCTTAGAAGAAACCCCAAAAAAGTGTTTTTACGACTCTTTTGGGGTGTTTTTATGGCTGATAAGCCCATCAATTCAAACAGCAAGCTGCTTGAATTTAACAATGTTCTTCAAAGACTTCCTTGAGGTGCTCTGCAATAATGTGTGCAGGCCGTCCCTCTATTTGATGACGCTCCACAAAGTGTACCAGCTCACCATTCTTAAAAAGGGCTATAGCAGGCGAAGAGGGTGGGTAAGGCATCAAGTATTCGCGAACTTTAGATGTAGCTTCTTTGTCTACACCCGCAAAAACAGTGGCCAAATTAGTGGGTTTTTTAACCGCTTCTTTGATTGCCATCTTCACACCAGGACGTGCTGCTCCTGCTGCGCAACCACATACAGAGTTTACAACCAAAAGCGTAGTGCCTTCGGTATTATCTAAAAGCTCGGCCACTGAACTGGCGGCTGTAAGATCTTGAAAGCCTACGCTCATCAGATCCTGCTTCATGGGGGCGGTCAGATACTCGGGATAACTCGACATGAGGTTTGTTTAATTTTTTTTTGAACTACAAATTTACAACAAGAAACCAATATAAAAACACGATGCTGTCAAAAATGTTCAGCAAAATAATAAATTTAATCCCTTCTTTTTGTAATACGAACTTTTGTCTGTTTACAAAATACTGCCAAACAGGCTAAAAATTCTATTTGGCGGCTTGATAATGGATTAAAAGATTAAGAAAAGTCCTATCTGCTCATAACCAATGCTGCCATCATCTCCACATACAAAGCCGCCTCAAGAACTTTTCAATACAATTTTTTTATACTTTATGAAGTTATCGTATATTTGCGGTCTGTAAGAAATATGCTGCGGGTTTTGTAGCTGTTTTTTGTGTTGATTTCTGCCAATTGTATGTTTCAAATCTTATCAAAAGAGATTTATAAGCCATGTTTGATAATTTAAGTTCCCGCCTAAACCAAGCCATTAAGAACCTCAAAGGTCATGGCAAGATAACAGATGTAAACGTTGCAACTACGATAAAGGAAATTAGGCGTGCGTTGGTAGACGCAGACGTAAATTATAAAGTGGCCAAAGAAATTACAGATGAAATCAAGCAAGAAGCACTAGGCCGTGAAGTATTGATTGCCGTTAAGCCTGGTGAACTTTTCGTAAAAATTGTATACGAAAAACTTACCGACTTGATGGGCGGCATCAAAACCGATATCAGCCTTCGCCAAGACGTGAATGTGATTCTGATAGCAGGCTTGAACGGTGCAGGTAAAACAACATTTACAGGTAAGCTAGCCAATTATCTCAAAAAACAGGGTCGCCAAGTATTGTTGGTGGCTTGTGACATTTACAGACCTGCCGCCACCGATCAGCTTAAAGTTTTAGGCGAGCAAGTGGGCGTGGAAGTGTATGCAGAGCCAGAAAATCGCACCGATGCCATAGGTATAGCCGTTCGTGGTATTGAGCATGGCAAAAAAACTGGCAAAAAAACCATCATCGTCGATACCGCTGGTCGTTTGGCTGTGGACGAAGAGTTGATGCGTGAAATTTCAGATTTGAAAAAAACAGTTAAACCTGTAGAGACTCTTTTTGTGGTAGATGCCATGACGGGTCAGGATGCAGTAAATACAGCAAAAATATTCAATGATCGCATAGACTTTGACGGCGTGGTACTTACCAAGCTCGATGGCGACTCACGAGGCGGTGCGGCATTGTCTATACGCCGTGTGGTGGAAAAACCCATCAAGTTTATCAGCACAGGCGAGAAAATGGACGCGTTGGACGTGTTTCACCCCGACCGTATGGCGCAGCGTATTCTGGGCATGGGCGACGTAATATCTCTTGTGGAACGTGCTCAACAGGCTTTTGACGAAGAAGAAGCGCAGCGAATCAATAAAAAAATACGTAAAAACCAGTTTGATTTTAACGACTTCTTGTCTCAGATTCAGCAAATCAAAAAAATGGGTAATATCAAAGATCTCATGGCGATGATTCCTGGTATGAGCAAGATGCTTAAAGACGTGAAAATTGATGACGATGCGTTCAAACCCATTGAAGCCATTATTTTTTCTATGACTCCCAAAGAGCGTGAACAACCAGATATCATAGACAGCTCGCGGCGTAACCGCTTAGCCAAAGGCAGTGGACGCACACTAACTGAGGTCAATAACCTTCTACGTCAATTTGATGAAATGAAAAAGATGATGAAGAAAATGAATACACAAGAGAATCCTCAGCAACAACAGCAAGCTGCGCTGGCTAAACCAGGACAGAGTTCTCTTCTTAATAAGCTCGTCAATAAAAATAAGAAAGGGAAAAGATAAAACAGCGCGAAAAGTTTAAAGCTGTCAATAAGAGAGCCTGAGAAACCTCTCTCTGTTTGATAGATTGTGTAAAAATATTGTTCTAGCAATTTGTATTTTTATAGAGAATGATGTTTTTATCAATGCAAATTTTTGTACTTTTGTACTTAAAATATACAATATTGTTCTGTGGCTAAAATAAAGTTGGAAATAGTTGGGCTATCATCAAGCCAATCACAAGCAGGCTCATTCGCCCTTATACTTGGCGAAGAGGGTCGGCTAAGACGTTTACCTATCATTATCGGCATGTTTGAGGCGCAAGCAATTGCTTTAGAAATTGAAAGAATTGTATCTTCACGCCCCGTCACACACGATTTGTTTAAAAGTTTTGCCCAAAACTTTCATTTTACACTTCAAGAAGTCATTATTTCAGACATCAGAGACGGTATTTTTTATGCTGAAATGATTTGCTTGGACAGTAGAGATGGTCGAATCATTACCATAGACGCCCGCCCCTCAGATGCCATTGCCATAGGTATTCGCTTTAAAGTTCCCATTTATACCTATGAGTCCATTATAGACGAGGCTGGTATTGTGCTCAGCTCCTCAGAGGCTGAAACACCCAACATCTCCGAAGAAGAAGAAAAAGATACAGAACAAGAAGCCAGACACATCGTCAGGCCCGACTCTCCCGCCCAGACCACTAACATACACGGACGGCCTACCAAACTCAGCGACTACACAGACGAGCAGCTTGAGAGTATGCTTGGTGAAGCCATTGAAAACGAAGATTACGAAAAAGCCGCCACTATTCGCGACGAGCTGAACAAACGCGGCAAAAGCTAAGATTTATTATAATCCTGCTTCCTTGACTTGTTCTTTGGCTTTGATTAAAGCTTAGCCAAATAAGTTGAAGCTGTGCGTAAAGCTTGAATTTTGGGCTTTTAAAGCTGGAGTTATATACCAGCCATGCAAAACACTTAACCAACAATTTATAATGTTAAAATCCATGACGGGCTATGGGCTGGCCAAAACAGAAACCGAACAGTTTCTGCTCGCCCTAGAAATCAAAACGCTTAATTCAAAAAACTTTGATTTAACTTTCCGAATGCCTTCAGTTTTTTATAGCAAAGAACTTGAAATGAGGCAATTGATTGCAGAAGCTTTGGAGCGTGGCAAAGTGTCTGTCAGTATCAAACTGGAGCAGCAAAATGCCAGTAATATTGCTTCACGTTTGAATAAAAACTTGATCGCTGCCTGCTATAGCACACTTTCAGAACTGGCAAATAGCCTAGGAGGGACTAAAGAAGGACTGTTTTCGGCCATTTTACAACTCCCTGACATCATTCAGCAGTCCGATAACGACCCGAATATAGAAAACTTTTGGCCTCAACTCCAGATACTGTTAAAAGAAGCCCTTAAAGGCTGCAATGCATTTAGGCAAAAAGAAGGTGCTTTGATAGAAGAGCATCTCCAGATGTGCCTTTCGCAAATCCAAAGCAAGCATACCTGCATTGCTCAACAGGCTTCCAAGCGCATAGAGCGTGTTCGCGAAAAATTACAAAAACAGCTTCAAGAACTTGGTAACAGCCTCAACTATGATGCAAACAGACTGGAACAGGAACTCATTTTTTATATAGAGCGTTTAGATATCAGTGAAGAAATCATGCGTTTGCAGGCTCATCTTAATCTATTTGAAGAAACCTTAAAACTTCCAGAGTCTAGTGGGCGTAAACTTGGTTTTGTGGTTCAGGAAATAGGCCGCGAAATTAATACCATAGGCGCGAAAGCCAACGATTCACTTATGCAGCACGATGTGGTAATTATGAAAGACGAGCTTGAGAAAATCAAGGAACAACTGGCTAATGTTCTCTAGTAAAATGGAAAATTCTCCTAAGGTCATTTTGAGCTTGGATACAGCCACAGAGGTTTGCTCTGTGGCTCTTCATACCCTTGAAGGCCAGTTACTTGGCGAGTCTGTCCTCTACACAAGCAAGTCCCATGCGTCGTTCCTGATGCCGCAAATAGCTAACTTGTATCATTACACACGTACTGAGCGCGTACAAACAGCTGCCGTGGCTTTTGGCAAAGGGCCAGGCTCTTATACGGGTTTGCGTATTGGGGTTTCCACAGCCAAGGGGCTAGCACAAGCTCTAGATGTGCCGCTTTTGGCTGTAGACTCTCTGGCTGCTATGACACATTCAGTACAAGCTATGTTGCCATTTTGGCCAGAAAACAGTTGGTTTGTGCCCATGATTGATGCACGCCGCATGGAAGTATACATGAGCATTTACGACAAGCATTTACAAGAAATTGCTCCTGCACGCGCACAAGTGCTAGAAGCCAATACTTTTGCTACAGAACTTGCCGAGCACCATCTCTATTTTTTTGGAAACGGTGCAGACAAATATCGCAGTCTAATGACAGAGCAAGCTAAAGTCGTGTTTTTGAGTAACATTCACACCCATGCTAGAGGAGTGGGAGAACTTGCCATTGAGATGTATAAACAACAGCAATACGCTGATTTAGCTTATTGTACGGCCTTTTACCTTAAAAATTTTGAGGCTGGCAAACCCAAAAGCATAGAAGACTATTTCAAAAAGAAATAAAAGTTGAAAGAGTTTACCTAACAACTAACTTTTTGACAATCACACCTGCCAAGCTTTGCACCTCCAAGATATAAAAGCCTGGCAATAGATCTTTTAAATCGATGTCAAGACTCGTTTGTGCTTGGCTGAGTGTGATTTGTTTACAAATTTGTCCTTGCGCACTTCGCAGACGCACAGCCGAAAAATCAAGTCCTTGCGCAGCCACCAATCTGCATTGCGCTTGAGCAGGATTAGGAAAGCAATGTAGGAAATCAGAAGCCGCTATTGGGTCTAAGCCTGTAATTCTGCCTGTTTTAAACACCACATCGAACCTGCTTTGGTCTTTTAAAGCCTCATAGTTAAAGTTATAGCTCGCATTCATCAAGTCATGCTCGGTGTTTGTTTTGCGGTCAAAGAGCATGATTTGAACATTTTTATCAAAGTATTCTACTTCAGCTATTTCTAGCGTCATAGGGTCGCTATTAGCTAAAACAACCTCCAGCGACAACCTGCGTTCTTGACTGAAAGTAGGAAAAGCACCTATACTGAGCGGCAAACCCTCTCCCGAACGCACTAACACATTGGGAGCGTCTTTTGTATTGAGCATTTTTCTTGCGTCAAAAAGCCCGTCAAAGTTCTCTGTCGCATTGTCCTGAAAGTAAATAATACACTCGTCCTTATACTCCTTGTGCTTGAGGCGCAGCTTTACAAGCCCCTGCCTATAAAGATGTTGTCTGTAAAATAGCGGATTTTGGTAAATGTTAGGTCTCATGCTATTATCTAGCCTCAAGAAACCGTCGGTGTTGGCCTCTACAAAAAAGCCCTGACCCAGTGCAATATCTTTTGTTGCATCATTCGTACCACCCACACCAGCTAAATACGTAGCCCAAGTCACGTTATTGAATACGCCTAAAGGAATACGCCGATAAATGGCCGCGTTCACTACTCCCATGTTATTGGCCAAAACAGTCTCCCAGTCTAGTGGCGAAGGATAAGGGTTGCCTATGAGATTCCAGCCTTTGAAGGGGCAAGTACCACCGCTAAAGCTTAGAGGTATGCTCAAAGAATCATTGTGTAATATGCCCTTTAGGTCTGCAATGGTGTTAGTGGGAATATAAACCGCATAGCCGCGCCCAGTTTCCATAGTTTCGGCTTCGCTGCTTGGACAACGCCAGCCTTTCTGTCCCGCTGCATCAGAACTTCCCTCAAAACCACCTGTGTTATTGCCATTGTCGCAGTTATCTCCGCTTTCCACATATTTGAACACGTTAGGAAAAGTGGCCGCATCTGTATAGGCAGGATTATACCAGTAGTAGTCTGGATATACTCTTACGTCCATTTCAGGTTCTAACTGAGCAAAAGTAGGGCTTTGGACAGGTGAAGCCAAATAGTGGTAACCCGCTGGTGCATAGCCTATGGGGTGTCCAGTAATATGCCGCTGTACGCGTACCGCACCCGTTACGGTGTGTGAACTGTCGTTAATGACCATGGCTGTTTGTGCGGCATTGGAATGCAAAACCAATTCTTTGTCAGCTGCTACGCTCACGTTGCCGCTCGTGAGATGCAATAGATGCTTGATGCCAAAGTTGCCATTGACAAAAAGATTTTTTCCAGCCCCATTCATTTGCAAATGGTGAATATTGGTTTGAGAATTTGGACTTAAAAAAAGCCCATCTGTGCGTAATTCTACGCTTTTGTTTACCACCACGGGCGTAGCATAACGGTATGAGGTAATGTCCGAAGAGGTAGAACTGTTATAAACGGTGTCTGATTTTTGGATATAAATTTTCCAACCATCGCCCACAGCGCGTATAGCTCGGTTGATATTGGCTGATTCTGCCAAACTACCATTGTAAGAAAGTGGTGTTACGTAAGCTGTGCTGTCTCTGACTTTCACCAAAAGGCCATAGGAGTTAAAATAGGTCATGCTGGGGTCATGGCCGTCTATGGTATGCAAGATTCTATCCTCTATCATAAAAGCCTCTTGCAAAATATCAGGGTTCAAACCACTTGGGTAGGTGGGCGTGATAAACTTGCACTTAGAGGCATTAATGCCGCCTTTATCTGCCTGTGAGCCTATAAAAAAACTTCGTACCTTGTCAGGAATGTTAAAATCTGGCGAAAGAACCAGTTCGGTGTCGTTGAGATCTAGCTCGCCTGGTGGTGTGGTTCCATCGCCATAACACCAAGTAACAATACAACCTCTAATAACACTGTCAGGTCTGCCTATAAGCTCTAAACGGCACTCCTGACCAGGAATACTGGGATTATTATACTTGAAATTGGCCAAGGTGCGATAGTTGGACATAAAATGGCAAGCCCCTCGGTAGTTGCCCCGCACACGGAAGTTTGAAAAAATAATTTGTCCAGGGTCGTGTATGCTGGTTCTTGGCGAGGGAACACTTAGGTCTACAAAGCCATAAAAGTGTATGCCAGCCTCCGCAGTGCCATTCATACTCTCTATTTTGACATTGTGCAATACTGCATTGCCATTGAAGTATACAAAATATACATCAAATTGATTGTATGATACATTATTATGCAACACCTGTACATTGATAAGCCGTATATTATCTGCTCGGTGATGTCCTTTGACTGTACCAGCGGGCACACCTGGCACGCGCCAACCTCCGTAGATGAGTATACCTGTTCGGTTATTTCTGTACACAGTTGAATTGATGAGAGCAATATCTCTCATCATACCGCCCCAGCGCGCATCGATAATGATTCCTGAATCAAAAATTGCACCGCTGTTAAGATTGTCGTGTATGGCGAGATTTTCTAGCCTCACACAAGCTACGAAGGTTTCGCCAAGTTTCCCCATGCGTATACCAGAGTGCCGAGCTGCTGTGATACGAAAGTTTTTGATAAGAATATACTGCGAAACTGTATCCAAACCGCTGGATTTGATATAGATGGCATCGCCTATACTAGACGTGAGGGTCGTGTTGGCAGAGTCTGCGCCTACAAGCCACACCCTTTTGTTGATAACAATGGCCTCATCATAAGTTCCAGCTTCTACGTTGATTCTATCACCATCAAACGCGCGAGAAATAGCAAAGTTAATAGTCTGACAGGGCATGCCAGGAATATTACAGCTGCCTATGTCAGTACCGCTATTGGACACATACAGCTCTGCCGCCCAAACATGACCACACAAGCACACGAGGGAGATATAGACTAGGACAAAGCGAAAGAGCATTGTTATAAGGTTTTAATAATCAACAAAATAAAGAATAAATATGTTTTGTTGGTGCTAGAGTGACACAAGG
Organism: Cytophagales bacterium; assembly: GCA_004293815.1. GTDB lineage: Bacteria > Bacteroidota > Bacteroidia > Cytophagales > Bernardetiaceae > RDZD01. The sequence continues at coordinate 28,496 of RDZD01000013.1, forward strand.
ACGACTTTTAGGTTCAGATGAGATTCTGCAGCCTTGATGAAATCTATAAATTCTTGGGTTTTATCTTTTGGAAATTCACCTTCTTTTAGGATAAACTCCGAGGTATAGGTCAGCAGATTGCCTTCACAGGTTATTTTGGACTGATAGGAGCCAAAAGGGCTGCTGCGAGAAAAAGTCTCTGGCGGGCTTTCCAATTTATAGCCTTGGGGCAGCTCGCAAACAACGGTGTCTCTCTTTTCAAAAGATCTGTTGATGTAAATATCTGATTTGCGGGTGGCAGGATTGAGAAATCCCACGTCAGGAGTACTTTTTTTGTACACATTAGGCTGCAAAAACATTCTCTTGCCTGTTTTGGAAGCAAATTTATTGACTTCAAAGTCTGTTTGAATTGTTGTGGTGGGAATAAACAGCTTCTCATGCACACCTTCTACATTTTTGATAGTGAGTCCAACATAGCCCAACAGCTCACGTTGCCACTCTTCTAAGCTTGATTTGGAACTACTACGCAAAAGATTCGCCGGATCGTCTTGAGCTATACCGATATAGGTACTTTTAGAGGAAATCTGAGCGTTACCATTTGCGTCTAACTTGACATAGCTATTCTGGTTTGTTACATTGTCTTTACTGCTGTACTTAACGGTTGTAACCAATTCTCCACCAGTTGGTTTTACCAAAAGGGCATAGCGATCATCGGTGAAATCGCCCATGTAGCCCGCTGGCGCGGTTTGGTTAGTACATTCTAGCCACATGAGGTCCCCGCCAATAGGCACGACTAATATGGCATGGTTGAAAGCGGGCGCAGAAAAATCTTTGATTATATTAGCACGGTTATCGCCCGCATATATAAGCGCGTAATAGGATTCTATTCCCACTGCGGCCAAAAGGGCTTTAGTATAATTGGAAAGAGCTTTGCAATCGCCATAGCCCGTTTTGTCCACTTGCTCTGCGGTCATGGTTTGCCAACCTCCTATGCCCAGTTGTATACTCACATAACGCGTGCGGTTTTGCATAAACTCATAAATCTTTTTTACCTTGGCACGCTGGTCAGTGATGCCCGCCACAAGCTGGCGCACTTCATTTACTCGCTCCCCACTGAGCTTGTCGCGTCCTTGATTTAACTTTTCATACCAAACCCCTATGTCGTGCCAAGAAAGCTGGCTGCCCTCATATCCTTGTACGTGGAATTTATTGGCAATAAAGATCAGCTTGGAAGGGGTGAAACGTGAATAACCTTCATTATCGATAGCAGGTAATTTAGTGACCGAACAATAATAGCCCTCAAATTTTTCATCAGACCATTTCTTGACGTTCATTGGCTGGTTTGCACTCTTATACTGCAACGTTACAAGCCCCAGAGGGTATTTGATATTAAAGCTTGCGGCTTGAACTGACTGATAATAAGAAGTCTGAGGTATAAACTTTGGATAATATAACAAGTTTTTTAAAAGTTTCTTTACTTCTACCTCAACGGTGTAGGGATAGGTTTTTTGACGAATATCAAGAACCTTGATGCGATTATCCGTGACCATGCTGATGCCGTCCTCAGATGCAATGTCGCGAAAGTCCTTTTCATTAAATTTATTGAGTTTTTTCCCGGTTTTATCATACAAATTACAGGATATGTTTTGCAGCTGACTTAACTGATCATATCCTTCTGTGATAAGTGCCCAGTTTCTACCGTCCTCGTTTAAAATCGTATAGGCGTAGTGCTCCTCAACGAGCATTTCACCAATGCTAAGTAGTTCGCATTCTGTTTTATTAAAACGCGTAACAACACAGGCATTTTTGAGTAACTCGGGAGGTATACGGCTAACATTAAAATCGTATTTGTCAGCAAAAGCAGCATGCGACAGTACACCTATAAAAACAAATAGCAGACAGTTTTTCAAAACAGCCAATCTCATAAAATCAAAATGTTTAAAATATTTCTAACTCACCAACAAGCTATGTAAAAAATGATAGTTTCTACCAAAAGCAAATATAAGAGATTCGTTAAAAAAAACAAAAAGAGCTATTATTTAGATAGCTCTCTTTGCTTAAAATATAAAAGTATTTAAAAAAACTTATGCTTAGTTTCCGCCGCCCTCAGACTGAACCGTGCCTTTGATATTCAGCACAGCAGCTCCTTCTATGACGTTGGCCGTAACTGTGATGGTTTTGTGGAAAGCACCTACAGCAGCAGCATTAAAAGTAGCCGAAATCTCGCCTGTCTCACCAGGTGCTATAGGCTCGGTAGGAAACTTGACCCCCGTACAGCCGCAAGAACCACGTGCATTTGAAATAATCATAGGCACTTTGCTGTTGTTGGTAAACGTAAAAGTTGCAGATACGGGTTTATTCTGAGCAATGTTGCCAAACTCGTGAGTAGTCTTATCCCATTTAAAGGAAGCATAATCCTGTGCCATTGCAGCCACAGACACAAACATAAGAAAGATGAAAGTGAAGAGAAGTTGTTTTTTCATCGCAAAATCAATTTTAAGAAGTTATGAAAAGAATGTTGTCTACAGACTTTAACGTTGCAAAAGTAACTTTTAAGCTATAACAGGCTGTTAATGTATTTGTTAAAACATTGTTAAAAAGTACAATCACTCGCAGGCTTCGCGCCTAAACCCATAAGGGCAGTGGCGGCAGGCACTTTTACAACAATAGCCTCGCTCTGAAAGATAAGTGGCAGTAAAAACCATATAGGAACCCTCCATGTAGAAATCTACATTTTCTACAAGTGCTTTTTGCGCACTTCGCATATTTTTTTTTGTTCGTGAGTGAGTCATAATTTTTTTAAGTATGTTTAAATGAGTGGCCAAACTAACAAATTGTATAGTGACAACAAAAAAACAGACTGTTTAACTAGTTTAGAATATTTTTGTTTTAAAAGTAGAAAAAATCTCTAAATGCTGATTTAAAGTATCAATAAGTACATCTTATATTTATGGAGTCTGCTATTGAAAAATAAATAAGGAATTTATCCGAAAAATTATCCAAAAAAAAGCTTTAAACGTATAAAGATTAAAGTTGATTCCCCTCTCGCCATACCTCAAAGCTCCAACTCTGACCTCGATATGAAAAAGGTTCGTCTACTCTTGTCTATAGCGCTTCTTCCTTTGCTTTGTGCCTGTTATCGTGGTCCACTTGTTAAATCACGCTTCTTCTACGGTATGGCCAGTTATAACATAAGCTATAAAATAGAAGATTCTGCCAGCTTCACCGAAAGTTATTTGGCCAAACAAAACGGCACGCGTGTACACATTTTTGTGGGCAAAGGAAATTATCTAGAACATTATAACAACGGCACGTTCAATTTATATGCACGCAGACTTAACCTATGTGCCTATAGGGGCGTAAACGACGACACACACTATGCCCAAAAAGCCAGTACGGTTAATCCTCGCGGTGGCGAACTTAAAAAACAAAGAAAAGCATTTAAAGAAGGCAGAGAGTTTAGAAAAATGGTATGGAGCAACGCGCAAGAAGAAACCACCTACTACTTTCATCATAAAAACAAGTTTAATCCACGCTCGTGGCGTAATGTTAAATTTAATCAGAAACATTTGTTGCATCACCAGCTTCAATACCTGCCAAAATTTATAGAAGTAAAAGAAAACGGCTACACAAGTCTACTAACGCTAGATGTTTGTGAAAAACAAGGCATGCACCGTGTGTTTTTTGAGGAGTATTGGTCAATTATCAACATTTATAAAGACCTCTTTCAGCGAGATAATCATTTTTTTAGAGTAGGTCATTTGCAAAAATAGCTTGTAGGCATATTGTTGAAAGGCTGCAAAATGCGCAGCTGAATTTTTGTGTGTAAATAAATTTGGCCTTTTGTGGTATTCTAGCTAGATTTGCACGTATATCAAATCATCTCTACTATGAAACTCTTTGTCATTGGCATAGGCGGAACGGGTATGCGCTGTCTTGAATCTTTGGTTCAACTCTGCGCTATTGGCATGGCTGGCAACTCTGAAATTAATGTACTGTCACTGGACACAGACACTAATAACGGCAATAAAAACCGTTCTGAGAGCCTTCTCGAGACCTATATTCGCGTCAAAAAAGACCGAAACGGTCAGCAAGTTTCCCTAGACGAAAGTTTTTTTAGCGCAAAGCTCAATTTTTATCGTTTTGCTCCTAGTTATTCCAAAGGACATAAAAATTTTAACCAAGTTTGTGGTATAGGTCAGGCCATGAATAAGGATATCAATCATTTAAACGAGGCTCTTGCCGAACTGCTTTTTGATAAAGATACCCGTTCATTTGACCTCGAGCATGGCTACCGCGCTCAGACCCACATAGGTTCATACCTCATGTACAATGCCATCAGGGATGAGATTAGACGCATACACAAAGGCGCACAAGCACAACAACCCCACGACGTACTGAGCTTTCTCAATAAGCTGCGCGATGCCGCCCAAGAATCTGACGAGGAGGTTCGTGTTTTTATGATGGGTTCGGTTTTTGGTGGTACAGGAGCTTCTTCTATTCCTATTCTGCCCAAATCGCTCGAGGATGCGCTCACAGAAATAGATCCTTCCGCTAAATTTTCGGGCCGTATCGTGTATGGGGCTACACTTCTGACAAATTACTTCGGGTTCAATAAACCCAAAGATGATCAGATAAAGCAAGAAAAGATTATTGCAGATGCTGATAAATTTGCCTTCAACTGCCAAGCGGCTCTCACATTTTATGATGGGGACACTACCATTAAAAACACCTATAGCCGTCTCTACATGGTAGGTTGGCCTCTGGCTCTGGCTCAATATAACAGCCAAAACAACACAACCATTACAGGCGGCCTAGAGCAACGCAATCCTGCCCATGTGGCGGAGCTGCTTTGTGCCTCTGCCGCAATAGATTTTCTTCTAGATAATCCTGCCAAACTTGGTAAACATGAGTTTGTGTTTAGAAACGTGGAAAACAGCCAGGATCAGGCCAATTTTACCTTTTCTGACTTTTTTGGCACACCTGCCCGCCGCATAGAGTTCACCAATAACCTTTCTTCATTTTTGGCATTTTGTTTTATGTTGCAAAACGAACAAGAGGGAAGCTTGGGGACATTTGCCAAAATTCTAGCCAAAGAGCATGGCATAGCTGACTACAAAGACATTCCAGAGGAAGATATTAGGGCAATAGACGACTTCACGAAGCACTTTGCGTTTTCTTACCGCAATGGTCTGTCAGCCATAGACTCTGGCTGGCTTCGCCAAATGCGTGAGAGCCTCAATACAAACCTTTTGTTTGATGCCAATGTCTATCAAACCGATCCTAAAGTGCTTAAAAAATTCAACTGGGGAGCGATTCTAACCAATAAAGAACATCACTTTGCAGAAAAGGGTATTTTTAGCAGCCCAAAACCTTACGAAGAGTTTCTGAGTAAATTCAAAAAAGACCCTGAAGTACGCACTAAGCCAGATTTTAAGTCTGCAAAACAGCTAGAACGATTGCTCAACCACGTGTATAAAACCCTTACCAAGCTACATAAAATAAAGGTGTAAAGTCCTAAAAACAAAGACAGCATCTCTAGCAAAAAGCTTAGCGAATACATTTTTCTTATTTCAAAAAGACTCAAAAAGTCATGCGCAAACTCATTCTCTATACCGCTGTGAGCCTTGACGGCTTTATATCTGATGCCAATAATGGCGTAGGTTGGATTACCAATAGTACAGATTATGGCTTTGATACCTTCAAGCAGCAAATAGACACTGCCATGATGGGACGACACACCTACGAAATGATGAGTGAAAACCCTCAGATTCTAGATGCCTCTCTTCAGCAGATAGTGTTTACGGCGGGGCGTGAGCCTGAGTATGAACAGCCAAGGGTAAGTTTTATGGCAGCTGACCATGCAGTGGGCTACACCCGTGCACTGAAAATACAAGAAGGTAAAAATATTTGGCTAATTGGTGGCGGAAGGCTCAATGCGCTCATGCTAGAGTCTGGTTTGATAGATGAACTGACCCTACTCATATATCCCATTTGCTTGGGCGATGGCATCCGTCTTTTTGAAGGATCAAATTTTAGTAGTCACTTTAATCTCAAAAACTGCCAAGCCTATGACAATGGTCTGGTTAAAATGAGCTATACGTTTTCTGAAAATCCAAAGCATAGTGGCATAATCAATAAAGTATAGCTCAAGAGTTGCAAGGATGCACCCATTTGCCAGATTTGATGGAATTAATTACGTCTTGAAGAGTCAAAGAATAAGGTCTTGGTTGATAAGTCTCTTTGCTCAATATTCTGTGAAAAAAATTTTTGAGAGGGAAAATAGGGATGTGAATATCAAACTCGTATTGATGCACCTCAAAATGACTAAAGTCTACCTGAAAATAATACTCCACATCTGCAATAAACCACAAAACAGATTCTTCATCTAGCCATAAATCATCGCTTAGTTTAGTGTCAAAAGAAATTTTTTGTTCAAATACATTAAAGCGGTTGAACAATATCATTTTCAGAATTTCTAAAATTTCCGAGTCGCTTTTCATGCTTTAGAACCATGCGTGGCCAGTTATCGCTAAACTTTTAGTCGGTCTATATTTTTCTTGCCAATTAAGAGCTTCAATAAGCTTATCAATAAACTTTTACTAAGTCCTGTATAAGATTTTACTTTTTTCCAATACTTTAAAGCCTGTGGTCTATCGTTCAGCAAGTAGGCGTGTACCATGCACAACTTATAGGCATTTTGCCAAAGCGTTTTTTTCTGAATATCATTGAGTGTCAGTGTTTTTTCTAAAAAAACTGTGGCTCTGAGCTTAGCATCTATGACCTTTTGATGCTGAGCCATAGAACGTTCTAGGCTATCGTTTACGGTAATGGTTACTTGGTCAATGACAAAAATAGGAGATTCTTGCAAGTTGATCAAGTTAAAAATCCAGTCCTCGCAAATATTAAATTCTCTTGGAAAGGGCACAAGAGGCTTACCTTCACGTTTGATGCAGAGCAGTGTGCCATACCAGTTGCCCTCAAGGAGCTTCTCCCAGCCATAATGAGCTTCTGGCCAAGTAGCTATGTGTGATGCTTGGACGTGTTTGCCATCAGAAATCTGAAACTTGGTAGTGAAGAATCGCGTGTCAGGATTGGCTTTGATTGCCTTCCAAAAACAAGCCAAATGGTTGGCATGCATGAAGTCGTCAGAATCAAAAAAAACAGTATAAATCCCTTTAGCGTGCTTTAGACCATAATTTCTAGCTACTGATCTCTCTTCGTTTTTCTTGGGCAGGTATACAATGCGCTTGTCGAGATGCTGCAAAGCCTGAATTGTTTGAGGTGTATGGTCTGTACTACCATCATCTACAACCAATAGCTCAAAATTGCTAAAATCTTGAGCCAGAATGCTCTCAATAGTTTTTTTGAGCCGTTCTGCGCGATTGTAAGTAGGCACAATTACCGAAAAAAAGGGCGGATCTAACTGATTTTGCATGGCTCAGAGCGTTTTGTGAACCATACCTGAAGCCGCTTGAGCAGCAGGGAAAATCAAAACATCTGCCAAATTGACGTGTGCAGGAGCTTCTAGCATGTAAGCTATCAAATCGGCCACATCTTGAGGACGCAATGGCTCATAGCCTTCATAGACTCTCTGGGCTCTTTGTTCGTCTCCCTTGAAACGCACTAATGAAAACTCGGTTTCAACCATACCCGGTTTGATTTCACTTACCTTGATGCCCTTAGTGTGTAAGTCCATGCGTAGACACTGCGTAAAGGAGTGTACAGCTGCTTTAGAGGCACAATACACGTTGCCGTTAGGGTAGGGCTGTATACCCGCCACAGATCCTATGTTGATAATATGTCCTTTATTTTGTGGTAACATGAGGGGTAAAATGGCTTTTGTTAAATAAAGCAAACCCTTCACATTAAGGTCTATCATCGTTTCCCAGTCGTTGAGGCTGCCCTCCTGAAAAGGCCCTAAGCCATGTGCATTACCCGCATTGTTGATGAGCACCTCTATATTTCGCCATTCCTTGGGCAGTTGGGCTACAGCTGCTTCCACATCGCCTTGGTTGGTAATGTCAAAGTTAAGCGTTAAAACTTTGGTTTGAAGCTTGAGCTGGGCTTCTAAGGTACTCAGCCGATCTGCGCGACGGCCACATAAAATAAGTCCATAGTCTTTTTGTGCCAATATTCTAGCTGTAGCTTCACCAATGCCTGATGTAGCACCCGAAATCAATACAATTTTTTTCATATTAGGTCTTTAGAAAACATCTGCAAAACTAAAGCAATTTTTGTATATCTTGATTCTAGTGTTCCACAAAAGAAAATACAGAATTTTCCCTCTATGCTCAATCATAACGCCGATGCGTTCGCTCGATATGGTCAGTTACTATAAAATTAGCAAAATGCACTATTAAAATTAACTCAATATAGTGTTAAGTTAAAAAAAAGTCTATTTTTAGATTTTTTTAAGATTTAAAGATTAACTTTACCGCCAACTACAGTTCTTTCTAATTGCAAAAACCTCATGTCAAACGCCATATTTAGAACGCCATTACCTCAAAATGAGCCTATTAAGTCTTATGCGCCCAACTCCCCAGAGCGCAAAGAGCTTCAGCAAAAACTTCGTGAGCTACGTGCCCAAGTCGCTGACATACCCATGTACATAGGCGGACAGGAAGTAAGAAGCGAACAGACCAGAAGGCTCTCCCCCCCACACGACCATAAGCATACACTCGGACACTATCATGAGGGCGATGCTAGCCACGTAGAGCAAGCTATCCAAGCAGCACTCAACGCACAAAAAGCTTGGGCTAATATGCCTTGGGAAGAACGTGCTGCCATTTTCTTGAAAGCAGCTGAGCTAATTGCGGGACCTTACCGCGCCAAACTGAACGCAGCCACCATGCTAGGCCAGTCAAAAAATGCTTTTCAGGCTGAGATTGATTCTGCTTGTGAAATCATAGACTTTCTGCGCTATAATGTGGCTTTTATGCGTGAAATTTACACTTGGCAGCCAGAGTCCTCTGCTGGTATTTGGAACAGAAGCGAGTACAGACCTTTAGAGGGATTTGTTTTTGCACTTACCCCCTTCAATTTTACGGCTATAGCTGGCAACTTGCCCACAGCTCCCGCTATGCTGGGCAATGTGGTCGTTTGGAAGCCTTCTACTACCCAAATCTATTCGGCCAATGTACTCATGGAAATTTTCCGCGAGGCAGGAGTGCCTGATGGCGTTATTAACTTGATATACGTTAAAGGCTCTATTGCTGGTGATGTGGTCTTCAAAAACCCTCATTTTGCAGGCATACACTTCACGGGTGGTACTTCCACTTTCAACCATATTTGGAAAACCATCGGTCAAAACATTGATATCTACAAATCATATCCAAGAATTGTGGGCGAAACGGGTGGCAAAGATTTTGTCATGGCTCATGCTTCAGCAGACCCCAAAGCCTTAGCGGTGGCACTCGTGCGTGGCGCGTTTGAATATCAGGGACAAAAATGTTCAGCAGCTTCTCGTGCCTATATTCCCGCCAACATTTGGCCAGAAGTTCTGGAACTCATGCGCGAGCATATCAAAAGCATGAAAATGGGCGGCACAGAAGACTTTACTAATTTTATCAACGCTGTTATAGATGAGGTATCATTTGATAAGCTGGAATCTTATATAAAGGGTGCTCAGAATTCTAATGAAGCAGAGGTAATTATTGGTGGTAAATGTGATAAATCAGTAGGTTATTTTATTGAACCAACTGTTATTTTAGCCAAATCGCCTCAGTATGTTACGCTTTGCGAAGAGCTTTTTGGGCCAGTTCTCACAGTTTATGTGTACCAGCCTGAAAACTACGAGCGTACACTGGAGCTAGTGGACGGCACTTCGCCATACGCACTAACAGGCTCTATCTTCTCACAAGATCGCTACGCGTTAGGGGTGGCCGTAAAAGCTCTCACTAACTCTGCGGGTAACTTCTACATCAACGACAAACCTACGGGTGCAGTGGTAGGGCAACAACCTTTTGGTGGTGGACGCGCCTCTGGCACAAATGATAAGGCAGGTTCTATCTTGAATCTTCTCCGTTGGGTGAATGCAAGAACGCTGAAAGAAACCTTTGTCCCGCCACAAGATTATCGTTATCCATTTTTGCAGGCGGACTAGTCTTACGTAAATACAAAGTATCAAGGGTTAAAAGTCAAATACACCTTAAGAATTTATTTTTTCTCCAGTCATTAAACAAAAATTGTATGCTTAATCTTAGTTTGAAAGGAAAAACGGCTTTTGTTTGCGGCAGTACTCAAGGCATTGGAAAAGCTGCAGCTGTGGAGCTGGCAGACCTAGGAGCGTCTGTGGTGCTCATTGCCCGTAACGTCAAAGCACTCAACACAACCATGCATGAACTGAGCAGGCCTTACGATCAAGAGCACTTTGCGCTTGTGGCAGATTTTAGCCAGCCCGACAAACTAGAAAAAAAATTAGCCAGTTTTCTTGATGGTAGACCCGAAGCACATATTCTCATCAACAACACTGGCGGTCCAGCACCTGGCCTTATTGCTGATGCTAAAACCTCAGAATTTTTAGATACCTTTAACGAACACCTCGTTTGCAATCACATTCTAGCCCAGCATTTGATTCCACACATGAAGTCTGCTCAGTACGGACGCATTGTGAACATCATTTCCACCTCGGTCAAACAGCCCCTCAAAAATTTGGGAGTGTCTAATACGATTAGAGCAGCTGTGGCGAGTTGGGCCAAGACCCTTGCCAACGAGGTGGCTGTGCATGGGATAACCGTCAATAATGTACTGCCTGGAACTACTGCTACACAACGACTAGATGCAATCATCGAAAATCGCATGAAAAGGCTCAACATAACTGACCGTGCGACAGTCGAAAACGAAATGAAGGCAGAAATTCCTGTAGCCCGATTTGCTAGCCCGCAGGAAGTGGCTGCTGCAATAGCCTTCTTATGCTCTCCCTCGGCAGCCTACATCAACGGCATCAACCTGCCCGTAGATGGTGGTAGAACGCTTTGTTTGTAAACACCAAAGCCAAGTATCATTTGTCTTAAGGCCACCAAACTTCTTTGTCATGGAAAAAGATCTCATCAGCAAGCTCAGAAAATACGAAATTCAGATTAGAAAGGCGGTAAATGCACAAATGCAGGGCGACTTCCATTCAGTTTTCAAAGGGTCGGGTCTAGAATTTGACGATATTCGCCAGTACCAGTACGGCGATGACGTGCGTACCGTGAACTGGAACGTGAGTGCAAAGGGTGATGGTGCATACGTCAACACTTTCAAAGAAGAAAAAGAACAAAATGTATTTTTTGTAGTGGACGTGAGTGCCTCTCAGGAAATAGGCGTGGCAGGCGCGCAAAAAATAGACATTGCCAAAGAAGTGGCAGGTGTTTTGATGCTTTCAGCAGCCAAAGAACAAAGTTCGGTGGGGCTTTTGTGCTACTCAGACCGCAAAGAATGTTACATCAGGCCAGGTAAGGGGGTAAAGCATGCCTATCAACTATTGAATGCTGTTTTTGACCTGAAGCCAGCCTCACGTCAAACCAATCTTGCTGATGCTCTTGGTTTGTGCCTCAACATGCTCAAGAGAAAGAGTTTGGTAGTTTTACTCTCTGACTTTATTGATGAAAACTTTGAGAGAACGCTTAAAGCGATTGCAAAAAGACACGACTTGGTGGTGGTACATCTTTCTGACCGTAGAGAAACACTCATGCCCAGCATGGGCATAGTACCGCTTCTGGATAAAGAAAGCGGCCAGATGCTTTGGATAAACACAGAGTCAGAAGATTTTAGAGCGTCTTTTGAGCGTCAGCTGCTCAACAAAAAACAAGAAATAACGAGTATTTGCCGCCGCTTTGGCGCAAATTATTTGTTCTTAGAAACAAGCCAAGACTATGTTCCAGAGCTGATTAAGCTTTTCAAAATTCGCAATAGAACTAGGAAATAACTCTGTGGTATGACTTCAAGCCCAACCGTCAATCGTCGCGTGGCACTCACCACATGGCTAGTGGGCTGTTTGGTATGTTTTCTTTTTTCCTGTGAAGCTTCAAAATACAATTCTTCAGCTATAAATATGAAAAAAACTTCTGCGAACAGCTTCCCTTCTCAAGTCATCGTGAAGCTCAACGTTAGCAGCCACACTAAACGGCCAGAACCCTATCCACTCATCCCATTCATGCGCTTTGCGCTCATTACCACCACCACAGGGCTGCAAAATGATGAAATGCAAAGACAGATACTGATCATTAAGCATGAGGGCAAGATGCACCATGTGCCTATTGTTTCGATAGACAGCGTATTTACGTGTTTGCGTGATGCTGCCGCTTATTCAGCAGACAAACAGATTGTTATGGTTTTTGAAAGCGAAGATGTTCTATTCACACAAACTGCTCAGAGTCTTCGCAAAATTAAAGGAAAGGCTGTGGCAACTAAATCTGGAGCGGCATTGATTTCTGACTCTTCTGAGGTTTTTTTTGTTAAGAATACAGATCAATGGAAGTCTGAAGAACTAGATAATAGACTTCTTGCTTTAGGAACAGTAGAACAAATTACTGATTCAGAGCTATTAATAGATTCAGAGGGTCTACATAAGGCGGGTAGTTCTGGCACAAAAAATAGGATGACTATTTTTGAGTATGAAATGATTCATGATGATACAGAGGCATTTGACGATTCTTTTTTTGATGAAGCCAAAATGAATGTACTGAAATCCTATATTGACTATCGGTTATTAATTTCTAGCAGTTATAAGTTTTATTTAGAGTTTCCAGAGGATAAAAATACTAAAAGAAGTCTTATCAAGACAATTCCCAAGTATCCGGACAACATCTTCAATATTTCTTACGATAAAAATAGCTCTGAGGTCATTTGTAAAAGCCCTAAGAAGTTTTATAAATTAGTTTCCAACAGAGGTATTTGGATTGAAGACAAAAAGAACTTAGCTGCCAATAAAGAAATGTATCACTTTTTTAGCTATCTGTGGTATTTGGCGCAGCAGCCTCGTTGATAACGATTAACCAAGAAAATTCCTCCTCAAACAAAAGGGGGATTCTTGGTTTGTTGTTAATGAGAGGTCAAGGAGAGCTAGCTTCAAACTTTATTCCATACCACTAGCTTGAGCAGCAAGCCTTAAAAGTTCCTGTGCGGTAGGCTCAGTAAGAGCAAGGAAGGGCTTAGGATAAATTCCAATCCAAAGCACCAAAGCAATAAGCGGAAGAAAAGCAATAGTTTCAGTCATGTTCAAATCCTTAAAACCCTCAGTTCTCTCGTTAGTGTTGCCCAGCATAACACGCTGAAACATTCTGAGCATATACACCGCACCTAGAATAATGGTTAGGCCAGCCAAAACTCCCATCAAAGAATTGTACTTAAACACCGCTGACAAAAGCATAAACTCACCAATAAAACCGTTTGTGAGAGGTAGAGCAACGCTACCGAGCATCAAGACCACAAAAAACACAGACAGTTGGGGCGTGCTGCGCGTAATGCCACCTAAGTTGGCAATTTCGCGTGTGTTGGTGCGCTGAGCAATTACCTCAGCCACCATGAACAAGCCTACCACGTTTACTCCGTGAGCAAACATTTGTATAAGTGCTCCTTGCAAGCCTATTAAACTACCCGAAAAAATACCCGCACACATAAGCCCTACGTGTGCAAAAGAGGAATAAGCAATAAGACGTTTCACGTCTTGTTGTTGTATAGCAATGATAGAGCCATAGATGATACCAATAACCGACAGAACCATAACAGGCATACTCCATTCGGTCATACCTTCTGGAACTATAGGCATCAACCAACGCACCACTCCATAAAGCCCCATCTTGAGCATGATACCTGAAAGGAGCATGGTGGCCGCAGTTGGTGATTCTGTGTAAGTATCTGGTTGCCAAGTATGAAAAGGGAAAATCGGCATTTTAATAGCAAAAGCTATAAAAAGACCGCCAAATAAAAAACCTTGTTCGGTATGATCTAGCTCTAAGGCGTAGAGAGCAGATAGGTCTGCGGAATGAGCACCAGGAGTTTTGTAGTAGAGATACACCAATGAAGCCAGCATAAACAAGCTTCCAAAGATGGTATAAATAAAGAACTTAAATGTGACGCGTACACGATCTGTGCCGCCCCAGATGGCTGCTAAAAAGTACACAGGAATAAGGGCAGCCTCCCAAAAGAGATAAAAACAAAAAGCATCGCGTGCTGTAAAAACTCCCAAAAGCCCAGATTCCATAATCAAAATCAAAGCATAAAAGGCCGAAGGATTTTTTATATCGGTTTGGAAAGTGGAAAGAATGATGACAGGACACAACAAGGTGGTGAGCAAAATCAACAACATGCTCAAACCGTCTATGCCTAAACTAAAATGTATCCCTGCATCTGGTAACCATGGTAAGGAATAAGCAAACTGCACCCCTGCATTTGGATCTAATTTCGTGTAGAGAAAGATTGCAGCCAAAAGTGCCATAACCGATACGGCAAGAGCTGCCATTTTAGTTGCATTGCCTTTAGCCAAAAGTAAAGCAAAACCAGAAAGCAGAGGGAGAAGTATTAAAATGAGCGTTACCATACGCAGGGTTCTTCTGTTGTAGTCAAATTTTAATTGTGCAAATCTGCAATCTTAAACCCGTTTTCAGAAATTTTTTAACAACTATTTTCTAACTTTTTTATCTCAAAGGTTTAAGAAAAAACAAAACTAAGCCCACTCTAAAGACAAAGACATCATAATTGACTAAAGACTAAACACTTAGAATGAAGCCTGTTTTATAGTTTCATGCCTAGTATAAAGCGTTTTAACAAGTTTCTTTAAGAAAAAGTTTTTGAGATAGATAAAAAGCCGTTTATGCAGAGACCTATTTTTATGAACAATAAAAATAAGATTTGCAGAAACGGCTTTAAAAGTTTAAAATTAGAGTTGGTTTAGATACACTAAGCCAAGTCTACCGACTTACAGAGATAAACGTCTTGTATCGCGTTAAGCAGCTCAATACCTTCTTTGAGAGGTCTCTGAAAAGCTTTACGTCCAGAGATAAGCCCCATACCGCCTGCACGTTTATTGATAACAGCAGTTTTTACGGCTTCATTCAAGTCTGACTCTCCAGAAGATGCTCCGCCAGAATTAATTAATCCTATACGTCCCATATAGCAGTTAGCCACTTGATAACGAGTAAGATCTATCGGGTGATCTGAACTGAGTTGGCTGTATACTTTTTTGTGTGTCTTGCCAAACTTCAAAGCGTTATAGCCGCCGTTATTTTCAGGCAATTTTTGTTTGATAATATCCGCCTGAATAGTTACGCCAAGATGGTTGGCCTGCCCCGTGAGGTCAGCTGACACATGATAATCTTTATCACCCTTCACGTTAAAGGCCGAGTTGCGCATATAGCACCAAAGAATGGTAGCCATGCCCAGCTCATGCGCGCGCTCGAAGGCGTTCGATACCTCTTGAATTTGTCTAGAGGATTCTTCAGAGCCAAAATAAATAGTAGCACCCACAGCCACAGCACCTAAATTCCATGCCTCTTCCACACTGCCAAACATGATTTGGTCGTGTTTGTTAGGATAGCTAATGAGTTCGTTGTGATTAATTTTAACAATAAAAGGTATTTTATGGGCATATTTTCTTGACATCAGAGCCAAATTGCCAAAAGTGGTGGCTACTGCATTGCAACCACCTTCTATGGCTAGTTTGATGATGTTTTCAGGGTCAAAATAATCTGGGCTGGGTGCGAAAGAGGCTCCCGCACTGTGCTCAATGCCTTGGTCTACAGGAAGAATAGACAAATAGCCTGTATTAGCAAGACGGCCGCTGTTGTGTATAGCCGCCAAGCTACGCAAGGTTTGAGGTGAGCGGTTAGAAAGTCCAAAGCTCTGGTCTAAAAACTGAGGACTAGGCTTATGCAAAAGGTCTTTAGAGATTTTGTTAGACTTATAAGAAAGCAAATAGTCAGCTTCTTTGCCTAGCAAATCGCTAATTTGGGTCATGCCAATCGGTTTGTATGATCTTGCCATAAAAATTATAAAGTTGCAAACTTTTGTAATTGGCCTCAAATATAAGCAAGATTCTAGGACTTCCGACTATTCCACACTCTTTTTTGCGTAAGGTTTACTGCGCCAAAATTTGCTTGTGGTGTTCTTTTGATCTCACTTTCAGAATTATACGGCTGATTATCCCTCTTTCGTCAATCAGAAAAGTGTTGCGATGCACACCAATGTAGGTTCTGCCGTACATCTTTTTTTCAGCCCAAGTGCCGTAAAGCGTCATCACGTCTTTGTTAGGATCTGAAAGCAGGGTAAAAGGCAATGCAAATTTCTGTATAAATTTTCGGTGACTTTCGGGCGTGTCTGGACTTACGCCAAGTACTGTGTAGCCAGCTTTAAGCAATTCCTGATGATTATCTCTTAGATTGCAAGCCTGCACGTTGCATGTGGGCGAGTCATCTTCGGGATAAAAGTAAAGAGCAACTTTCTGACCAAGAAACTGCGAGAGTTTAGTTTTTTGACCATCGTGATTAAATATCTCAAAATCAGGTGCTTGTTCGCCTACGCTTAGCTGCATGACTTAGCAATTTTATGTTGTTATTAAGCTTAAAACCATCTTGCGATTGGTTGCAATAGTTGCTTTAACTCAAAACAAATATAGAATGTTTCAGTTTATTTTTTGTTTAAAAAATAATATGCTAGTATTTAGATTGATGGTATTTTTAAGTGATTCATAATAAAAATTATAAAATTGTCTTAAGTAGACACAAATGTTTAGGTCGATTGTAAAAAACATGGCTATTAGGTTTACTTTTTTTAAGTAGTCTAAAAAAAAATTCAAAGGCTAGAGTTTATATCAAAAAAGTTATTATTTTTGTAGCGCATTGGTTATACAAACTTTGATTATGAGTGACAAAATTAAGCATGAGTGCGGCATTGCCCTTTTACGCCTTCGTAAGCCCTTGGGCTACTACATGGAACGTTACGGTTCGCCAGCTTACGCCATCAACAAAATGCTTTTGCTGATGGAAAAACAACATAACAGAGGCCAAGACGGTGCTGGTCTGGGCAGTATTAAACTGAATGTCAAGCCAGGTATCAACTATGTGGACAGAGTTCGTTCTGTGGCTCAACAACCCATTTCAGATATTTTTCAGCAAGTGGGCAAACATCTCAACAAAGCCCAAAGTGCACAGCCCGAAGCGTATAAAAATGCGCATTGGGTACAAGACAGCATCCCTTTCACAGGTGAAGTTCTCATAGGCCATTTGCGATATGGTACACACGGTTCGCTAGGAGTGCAGTACTGCCACCCACGAATGAGACACAGCAGTTGGCGAAGCCGCACGCTGTTAATGGCGGGCAACTTCAATATGACCAATGTGGAAGATATGCTCCAAAAACTGACCTCACTAGGCCAGCACCACAAGGACAGTACTGATACACTTGCGGTTTTGGAAAAGGTAGGACATTTTTTAGAGCGCGAGCATCATAAAATATTTAACAAATATGATGAGCTTAACCAATATACTGATGAAGAAATCATTCGTTTAGTAGAAGACGAGATTGATATCGCCAAAATCCTAGAGCGTTCCTGTCGCGATTTTGATGGCGGCTATGCTATGGCAGGACTGACGGGCTATGGTACAGCCTTTGTAACGCGCGACCCTGCTGGTATCAGACCAGCCTACTACTATGCAGACGATGAAATTGTGGTGGTAGCGTCCGAAAAACCAGCTATCAAGACCACTTTCAATGTGGATTATGATCAAATCAAAGAAGTAAAGCCTGCTCATGCTCTCATTATTGACAAATATGGTAACTACAGTGAAGTACAGGTAGGGCAGCCTACTCAGAAACTATCTTGTAGCTTTGAGCGCATTTACTTTTCGCGTGGCACCGATCCGCTCATTTATAAAGAACGCAAAGCGTTAGGAAAACTGCTTGTACCCGTCATATTGGACAATATCAAGCATGATGTACAGAATACCGTGTTTTCCTATATTCCCAATACAGCCGAAATTGCTTATATGGGCATGATAGACGGCTTAGAGGAGTATTTGGTGGGCAAACGCTTAGAGTCGCTCACAAGAGAGTCACTGAGTGCTGAAAATCTCAATCAAATACTCAGCTTCAGGCCAAGAACCGAAAAGCTTGTTATAAAAGACACCAAGCTCAGAACTTTTATCACAGACGACAATCACCGCGACGATCTAGTGGCGCATGTGTACGACACCACCTACGAAATTGTGCAAAAAGGTACGGATACCCTGGTGGTGATTGATGACTCTATTGTGCGCGGCACTACCCTTGAAAAAAGCATTCTCAAAATGCTGGACAGACTATCGCCCAAAGAAGTCATCATAGTTTCCTCTGCACCACAGATACGCTTTCCAGATTGTTATGGCATAGATATGAGTCGCATGCATGACTTTGTGGCTTTTAGGGCTACCCTAGAGCTGCTTAAAGAAAACAAGTGTACTTATTTACTACAGGAAGTATATCATCAATGCAAAGATAGCCAAAACTTGCGTCTTGAGCTGGTTGAAAACCATGTAAAAAAGATTTATGAGCCATTCTCTGATAAGCAAATTTCGGACAAAGTAGCACAGATTATATGTCCTTCAGGCATGAAGGCCAAAGTAAAAGTGATTTATCAAAGCGTTGAAAACCTACACAAGGCCTGTCCTGAGCACCTTGGCGATTGGTATTTTACAGGCAACTACCCCACTAAGGGTGGGAGTAGGGTGGCCAATACTGCTTTTATAAACTTTATGGAGGGCAAAGAAGGACGGGCTTACTAAAATTTTAACAAAAATATCATTGACTCAATAAGCTGTTACTTAGCTTTTGCATGATTTACTGCTTTAGGCCAACACATTCCTATGCGTTTCTTGTTTGTTTTATGTTTTTTCATCGGTTCGCAGCTTATAGGGATTGCCCAACCCTATAAGAGTGTTTATCATTTGCTCCGAAAAAATGCCCAGCAAGCTGCTTTTACGAAGCTCCAAAAATACGAAAATAAAAAAGGACAAAATGCTGGTGTAGATTTTTTATTTGGATTGGTTTACGAAGATTCTTTATCTCCTTATTTTAGCTTGAGTAAGGCTTATAATGAATTTAATAGCTCGCTTAGCACATTTCAAAGTCTCAATAAAAAACAAATCGATCGTCTTAATAAATTAAGTATAGACTCAAATTTGATTAGAAGCTACTTTTGTAAAGTTGATAGGAAAATATACAATAATTATCTTAAAGAGTATAAATTATCTAATCTAAAAATATTTATTACCAACTATCCAGAATCTTATTTTTATACATCAGCTCTTTTGATTAGGGATAGTTTAGCTTTCTTAGAAGCTCAAAAAATAAATTCTTCTATCTCTTATATGAATTATATAAAAGACTATCCTGAGTCACGATTTAAAAATAAATCTTTAGTATTATATGAAGACTGTTTATTTGAAGAAAAATTAAAATTTGGTACAATAGAAGAGCTAACTACTTATCTCAAAACTAATCCAGAAGTTTCAAATAAAACAAAGATAGAGCAAACTATATATAAAAAACTCACACCTTTTTATAAGAGTACTTACTATCAAAAATTCATCGAGGAGTTTCCTAATCATACATCCTCAAAAGAAGCTACCAGTGTCCTCCGTTGGCTCACTTTAGCTGAGCAAAGTGTACTAAACCCAAAAGCCCCCATACAGTGGCCTTTTATAGAGGGAAAGAAGATAGGTTTTTTAGATAATACAGGAAAAGTGGCTGTAAAAGCTGTTTTTGAAGAGGTGTTGCCAAGTTATTTTTGTGAGGGTAATCAGAACCCCGAAATTGTTTTTAAGGAACTTAAAAGAGGTTTTGGTCTGAGCGACAGACTTGGACAGACCCTCATTGAAGCGCAATATGACAGTTTGATGCCCTTAAATGCGGGCATTATAGGCTTGCAAAATAAGGACAAACTCTGGGCTGTAGCCTTCAAGAGCGGCCAGCTACTTTCTGACTTTGTTTTTACGTCATTAGAGCCTTTGTCTCGTTACTTTGTGGCGGGTACGCGCATTGACACCAAGCAGAAAGGCGTTTTTACATACGATGGCATACTTTTGTGTGCATCAGACAGCATTGTGCCACTAGACAATGAAAAGATATTATGCTTAGGTGAAAATATTTACGAGATAGACTTGGCAGAGCTGCATCGCACTGATGGCGATATGGCCGCCAGCAGTATCCATCTAGGTCAAAATATGGAACTCGAGACTATATGGCCTGAAGGTTATCTCTTTACAGAGGGGACTAGACTTTATAAATTTTATCTCATAGCTGAAAAACGTTGGTTACGTTGGCAAAATATCACTTTGGGCAGGTACAAAAACTGCATTAAAGTATTTGATGGACAGCACTATAAGCTCTATAATTTATGGCCAGAGTATAAAGAAAGCCCATCTTTTACGGCTTTGCGTTGTGTAGATACGGTAGCTATAGCCCAAAAATCAGGTAAGTGGTATTTGTACGATTTAAAAACGCTCAATCCGATTCTTTCCCGTGGTTTTGACTCTTTGGTTTGGCTGGGCGGCGGCGTAGTGGGCAAAGAACGTGGTAATCAATGCTTTTACTGGTCTAAAACAGACTCACTCTGCATGAATGGTGTTCGGTCTGTGCGCTTAGGTTATTGTGCGGAGGGATTCTATTTGCTTAAAGAAAACAAAAACAAATACTTTGATTTCTTTTTAAATACTCAAAAAATAGCGTTGAGTGAGAATTATACCGATGCTTTTGTGGCCAATGGCCGATTTTTGATTGTGGAGAAAGACAAGAAAAGAGGCTTACTTGATTTACGGGGTGAGGTTATCTTGCCTTGTATCTATGATGGCATCACGGTTGGTGAAAATAACGAAGCTCACCTGATATTATTTAAAAACAACAAGTATGGCATGTATTTAGGAAAGGAAAAAGTCTTGATTCCGCCTATTTATGAAAGCTGCCCACAACAAGTTTCTGCGTTTTATTTCAAAGCTCAAAAAAAAGGCTCATGGATTGTTTTAGATTTGCTTAACAGACCTATTTCAAAACAGACCTTCGAGAGCGTTGAGAGGTGGAATGATTCTAGTGCAATGGTTAAGGTAGATAATATGTGGCGTATATTCCATTTTTCTTCCAAGTCACTAGACAATGATATATTTGAAAATCAGGATATTTTGTGTAAAACTGACGACGAGACAGTTGTTAGAACACTTAGGTATGGCAGTTTTGGCTTAATGAGCAACAAGCGCGGCAGGTTGATGCCCGAAGAATATTCCAACATAAGGGTTTTGATGGCCAATGGTAAGCGAATCTATTGGGCAGATCGCTACCTTAGCCAAGCCAAAACCTATGTGTACATAGTTACTAATGATGAAGGTGAAGTCCTACAACGTCAAAGCGTAGACGAAGACTATTACGAAAAAAGCACTTGTTACGCTGAATAAATAGGTGATTTAAAACTTGTCAGTTTTAAATTCTATGGTTTTTTCAGAAATGTTTCCAAGCATATCTTCTGCACGAATGAGCACTTGATATGTTTTGTTCTTCCCAAACCCTTTGACAAGTCCGTTATAAACCTGCATTTTGCCGCCATTCAAGCTATAATAGATATTTTTGGAGCCTGTAAAAAGGTCTGTGCCACCCAGAAACAGCACTGTGTATTGAGGATAAACCTCTAAACCATTTTCTACTCGCAGGGGCTTTATGCTGTAATGATGAAATACCTCTGGACCTTGGTTATCCACCACAAAAACAAAATCGCTCACGTTTCTATTATTAACGTTATCATAGCCATAGTATTTGATTTTGTGCACGCCATCTGCTGCCACATTGAATGGCTGGGAGTAATCGGCTTCGTCACTTGCACTGTCTAGCAAATAGGTTAATTTTTGTGTTCCAGACTCTGCATCTATACCTAACAAGCTAATTCTTGTATTTCGGTTAATAAACATTGTGTCGCCTCGCAAGAAGCTAGCACCTATGTATTGCTTACTCAGCGAGGGCCCCGTCAAATCCACATAGACGGCACTTACTGTATGTTTATATTCATCAAATGTGGCGTATCTGTTACCTGCCCCCTCATTGTCTGTATTATCCAAAGAGTAATAACGCACCAGATGGATGCCCGATTTACTTGGTAAGTAAAAAGGCTCTACATAAGGCACATAGCCAGAACCATCTATGGAATACACCGTTTGTTTGATACCGCTTCGATTATCAACAGCAGTCAGTTTCAGCTTGGTACGGCCAGAAAAATAAATCTTGTCATTGGCAATAAACTTGTCGCCCAAAACATCTGATGTAACAATAGGAGCAGTTTTATCTAAATAAAAGGTAAAAGACTTATTTTCTTCGCGATTTTGAACTTTGTCCACCGAATAATAATTGAGCGTGTGGTTGCCATCTGCTAAATAAGAAATATCCAAGCTTCCGCCTCTATAGACACGTAGCGGCTCTTCATCAAAGCTATAATAGGTTGTAGCCACCCCTGAACTTGCATCTTGGCTGGTCAGGTAGAGCTTTGTAGAAGCAGCGATGGTATTATTTTCAATGTTGACACCTGTAACATTATAAAATGTACTAGGGGCAGTGATATCTAATATAAAATTTTCTACATTATCGCTTTCTACATTGCCCACCATATCTACACCAAAGTAGACCAGTGTGTTGTTACCTTCACTGTAAATGTCTAAAGTGTTTTGGTAAGGCTTGAAATCTGCCTTATTGAGCGAAAACATCAGCTCTTTGACTCCAGACATCTCATCTTTACAGTTGAGTCTCACTTTCAAACTTTTTCCAAAATATTTCTGTCCATTACTGCCCAAATGGTAAGAGGCATCTAAATAGCGGTGTTCAGAGGCAGGCGCAAGACCGTCTGCATACACCATAAAGGTTTGTACATCGTTGTGTATATCGTCAAAATGCTTGAAGACATGCTTGCCGTGTCCGTCTAAATACACTGGTTTAAGCTCATTTTTTTTATTTGGAGCATCTGAAGGTGAAATTTGCTGAGGTGTAGCAGTTGGAGAATGCGCAAAATAAACATACAGCGGCAACGAAGCTTGTTGGTAGTATCTATTGAGCGAGTCCACATAACTACCTTTGGTGTATTCAGGTTTGTTTTGGGCTTGGAGCATATTAAAAGCTGCCCCAAAGGCAATACATAAGAGTAAAATATTTTTCATGTGAATTTATTGAGGGTGAAACCCAAAAAAAGTGGCGAGTAAAAAAACTAAGCTTGTGCAGGAGTTAGCGTAAGCCCAACAACCAAGACATCATCTATTTGATTGCGTGTACCTTGCCAAGCCATAAACTTTTCGTCAAGTATTTTCATTTGGTCTAATTCAGAGAATATATGTATTTCCAGTAATAGCTCTTTAAAGGCTTTTGTAGAAAAGCGTTTATTATTCGCCCCTCCAAATTGGTCTTTATAGCCATCCGAAAAAATGTAGGCGGCAGAGGTACATGCAATGTCAATATGGTGCTCTACAAAGTGAGTTTCCCCAGCCACCATATGACCGCCAATAGAACTTTTATTCGCCTTTATTTCTTTTAACTCATTGTTCTGAATCAAAAACAAAGGATTCTTTGCTCCCGCATAGATGAGGTTTTGTTGTGAGTTATCCAGTGATAATATAGCCATATCCATACCGTCACGAACATTTGAAGAGCCGTCGTCTTCGTACTGATGCAGTGCTTTGTCAATTCCTTTTCCAAGCTCATCTAGTATCTTGCCAGGTGAATAAATGCCCCTAGTGTAAATTTCGGTAAGCATTTCGTGTCCTATCATACTCATGAAGGCACCAGGTACCCCGTGTCCTGTGCAATCTACAGCTGCTACCAGAAAACCACCCGTGGGCAAGGGGGCAAACCAATAAAAATCCCCACTTACAATATCGCGTGGCTTAAACAAAATGAATGCTTTTTCATGAAGCTTATTTAAGTTAAAAGGGGCTGTCAGTACAGCATTTTGAATGCGCTTGGCATAGTTGATACTGTGCGTAATGTTATCATTTTTATTTTGAATTTCTACAAAGGCAAGTTGTAAATCATTTTTTTGCTTGATGATTTGAGCCTGCTGTGTTGTAATTGAGTCATATTGCTTAGCTAAAAGCGCATTCACGCGTTTGTTTCTACGATAGTGTCTATAAATCAGTCCTGCAAAAGCTGCTAATGCTACAAAAGCCGCAATGACTACATTTCTAAATAAGTTGGCAGCCTGCAAAGCCGACTCCGCCTCAGCGGCTTTCTGATCGTTTTTGATTTGCATCATTTCTTGCTCGCGTCTGCGAAGCGCGATGATGAGGTCTTGCTTAGTGGCCTTTTCTAAAAGTTGTTTATTTTTTGTACTAAAGTCAGAAAGCAGTTTACCATCTTCCTGTATTTGCTGGTTTTTGAGCAAAAGTTCAAACTCTTTATTCTTGTTTTCTGCCGAGAGCAGCTCATTGCGAAGCTTAGTTTCTTCTATACTTTGGACATAAGCATTTTCTTTATTGCGCGAAATCATTTCGTGAAACGTTCGGTAAAGATTAAAATACTTAACCGAATTGGTGTTATCACCTGCTTTGTCATAAGTTTCAGAAAGCATCCCATAACAAGAACGCATTTGAACAGGGTCATTCATTTCTTGAGCCAACACAAGGGCCTCTTCTAGGTAAACTGCTGCCTGAGAATGTTTTTTTTGAGCATTAAGCGAAACAGATAAATTGATAAGGCTTGAAATAAGACTTACGCGATCTTTATCTTTCCGTTTATACTCAATAACCTTTTGAAAATATTCAACAGATTTATCATAGCTGCCGATATCGGCATAAATCATACCCAAGTTGGAATAAATACCATTCAAGCCTTGCCAATTAGTGATTTCAAGGTTCAGCTGGGCAGATCTTTCAAACAGTTCAATTGCGTTTGCATACTCTTTGCGCTCCCAATGAATAGTGGCAGCTTGGTTCAAAAATCGGCTAGCTTCCTTTTTATCGCCAGCCTCAAGCTTATGGTCTGCAGCGGTTAAACATTCAGGTATGCCCAAAACACGGCCATTGTTAATCAAATCCTGCCCAAAAACCAGTCCTAGTTGTGTAAAAACAAGTAGGAAAAATACGCAGAAAAAATCCCTAATAACAAGCCGCATAATAATAATACTTAAAATGGTAAAATGAAGATGCTATATAGTCTTAAAAATTAAAAATCTGTATCATAAAAGAGTGCAAAATTACGGGTAAAAGTGAGTTGTGCAAATTTTTTAGCAATGCTTTTTGTAAGCGCCTAATAATGAAGGTCTAATATTGATTATTAGAGGTTAGTTAAAAATTTGATTAAATTGAGCACATTCTACACAATATCTTTTAATTTTGTGATTTAAAAAAACAGACGTATATTGAAACATGGTAGAATTACTCGTAGAACTGGACTATAAAACCATCATCGCAATCGTAACTATTCTGCTAGGTGCGTTGAGTATTTCTCGGATTCTCAAGCTTGCTTTAGACAATTACGTTCAAAATCTAGATGCAAAAGGGCAACACAACGACAAGACCCCTTATACTTTTCTCAAAAACACCATTTCTTTTCTTATATGGCTTGTAGCTGCTTTATCCATCGTGTATGCGATTCCCTTCTTTCGCTCGGTGGCTGTTACGCTTTTTGCTGGTGCGGGTGTTTTTGCGGCTTTTATCGCTTTTGCATCGCAAAAGGCGTTTGGTGATATTGTAAGCGGCATTTTTATTGTCATCTTTAAGCCCTTTCGCGTAGGTGATGTGCTACACATTACGGGCATCTACGGAATTGTAGAAGATATTACTCTGCGACATACCATCCTGCGTGGTCTCGAGAATCGCCGCTTGGTCATTCCTAACTCAGTTATCAGTGCTGACAAAATCACTAATTCCAGTATAGGCGACCCTTTCACCTGTCAGCATGTGGAATTTTGTGTAGATTTTGCCACAAACATAGATTTAGCAATAAAAATTATGCAAGAAGAGGCCATGAAACATCCCGACTATATGGATAACAGAACAGCCGAGGAAATTAGCAACAATAAGGACGAAGTAGAAGTTTTACTTGTCAAGATGTTAGACTCAGGCATGCTTTTGAGAGCTTATGTGTGGTGCAAAGACCCTATTACTGCTTTTGATATGGGCTGTCACCTCAACAAGTCCATCAAGGAGCGTTTCGATGAAGCGGGTATCGTCATTCCTTATCCTCACCGCGTGTTAGTAAATCGTGAAATTGCACAGCCTTCCCGTAAAGCCTAAGCAGATAATACAGACAATTTGGCAGTAAAATATATGACACCTGTAAACTAGCCTGTCATGTATACTTTTGAATAATCTTTTTTTGATATAAATTATCCTTTTATTCAAACAAATTCGCTATTTTTGAGCTTTAAAATTGTGCTTTGTTTTATCACGTGTGCATTGGGAACAATTCTTGGTGCAATCAGTTTATGAACTTGAGTACTTATACTCAAAACGACTAACTTTTGTATATATAATGTCTGATCAGAATTCCGAAAAGAACTTTATGCCCAAGTCCAACGGATCACGAGGTAGCTATCAAATTTGGCTGCTTCTGGCTTTGCTTGTACTTGTGCTTAGTCTTACTTATTTCAATCGCAGCAGTGCCATAGAGATAATAAGAAATAGATTTGAAAAAATGCTTATGGCTGGCGATGTCCGCGAGGTGATACTGGTCAACAAAAAATATGTGGAGGTGGTGTTAACCAATGAAGCTTTACTCAAATCGGAATATAAGCGCGAGATTCAGCAAAAAATATCTCTAAATACCACACAAAGTCCACATTATCGCTTTGAAATCACCTCAGCACAGCGTTTTGAATCTTATTTAGAAAAACTTCAGGCTAGTCTGCCCGAAAACAAGCGAGTGGCTTACCGTGTAGAAACTCGCCAAGACATGGGCAATTTGGTTATGACTTGGAGTTTTATCATCATTCTGGGTGTGATGCTGGTGTTTTTCCTTCGTCGCATGACAGGGGGATCAGGAGGAACTCAGTTTTTTAATATTGGAAAAGCTAAAGTGTCTGTTTTTGACGCTGAAAGCCGTGTAAAAATTACGTTTGAAGATGTGGCGGGCTTAGATGAAGCCAAGGAAGAAATTGAAGAAATTGTTCAGTTTTTGAAAAACCCATCTAAGTACACTGATATTGGTGGCAAGATTCCCAAAGGCGCTTTGCTTGTAGGCGAGCCAGGCACAGGTAAAACTCTCTTGGCCAAAGCCGTAGCTGGTGAGTCTGGCGTGCCCTTTTTCTCGCTTTCAGGCTCGGACTTTGTTGAGATGTTTGTGGGCGTGGGGGCAGCGCGTGTGCGAGATCTCTTCAAACAAGCTAAAGAAAAAGCACCTTGCATTATTTTTATAGATGAAATAGATGCTGTGGGACGTTCACGTGGAAGCGGCAGAATGCCTGGTTCTAACGATGAACGTGAGAATACACTCAACTCTCTGCTAGTTGAAATGGATGGCTTTGGCACAGATTCTGGGGTTATCATTCTGGCGGCTACCAACCGTCCTGATATCTTGGATAACGCCTTGCTTCGTCCTGGTAGGTTTGATCGCATGATTAGCATCGATAAGCCTGATATAAAAGGTCGTGAAGCTATTTTTAAGGTTCACCTCAAGCCTCTCAAGCTAAATTCGGAGGTAGACGCTAAAAAACTAGCAGCCCAAACTCCTGGCTTTGCTGGTGCTGAAATTGCAAATGTATGTAATGAGGCTGCCCTCATTGCTGCACGCCGCGATAAAAAATCTGTAGAAATGGATCACTTTCAGGCAGCCATAGACCGTGTTATTGGTGGTTTGGAAAAGAAAAACAAAATTATTTCTCCAGAAGAAAAGCGCATAGTGGCCTACCACGAAGCTGGCCATGCTGTGGCTGGGTGGTTTCTTGAACATACAGATCCTCTTGTGAAGGTAAGTATTGTGCCTAGGGGCGTAGCAGCTCTTGGTTATGCTCAATACCTACCCAAAGAGCAGTTTTTACATACTACCGAGCAGCTCATAGATGATATGTGTGTGTCTTTGGGAGGCAGAGCCGCCGAAGATGTCGTATTTGATAAAATATCTACTGGTGCACTCAGTGATTTAGAGCGCGTTACAAAGCTTGCTTACAGCATGGTCAGTGTTTATGGTATGAATAACGTTATTGGAAATCTGTCTTTTTACGACTCCAAAAGCTCTGAATTTAACTTCGAAAAGCCCTACTCAAATGCAACTGCTGAAAAGATAGACATTGAAGTTAAGAAAATGGTGGACGAAGCCTATAATAGAACAGTGCAACTACTTCGTGAAAAAAGAGAAGCTTTAGAGATTCTCGCTCAAGAACTTTTGACCAAAGAAGTGCTCTTTCAAGCTGACTTAGAACGTTTGTTGGGTAAAAGACCTTTTGATCAGCCCACCGCGTACGATGCTTATGTGAATGGTGAAACGAAAGCTTCTAAATCAGAAGAAGAAATCACGACAGATGTACAAAACGCTAAGGCACCTATTTAAACCCTTAAAAAAATCATATAAAAAAAAGAACCGTTCAAAATTAAACTTTTAAACGGTTCTTTTTTAAGAATATTTAATAAAAACTTTTTAAAGTCAGCAAAAGACATTTCAGCGTGTTAGATGGAGCTAGGACGCATGAATTTGCTCAAAACATCACTGTGTTGTAAGCCATAATGTCTTACTGCCCAACCTTTAAGCTCAGCTTCTTCTTGAGGCGTAGAAACAGAGCGTAAACCTTTAGAAAGCTCTTTCTCGAAAAGGGTCTTATCAAAGCTCACCTTTTCTAGGATCATTTTTTGGTATTCTAGGTAGCTCATAGTTGTTTTGCATTGATTTTTGAACAGACAAACAACATTAACAGTAGTGTGATAATGAGAAAGAAAATTAGACAGAATCCAATTTCTTTGCAAAAGTATAAGTTTTCTTACAAAGTTTCAAATAACGCCACTATGTTTAACTCAAAGTTCAAACAAATTATTCTAAATAGCTTGAATGTAGATAAACTGTTAAGTAGCTTTACTTTGCTGTGTAGCCTTATTTTGATGGTTGTGTACTCTGCCAATGCTCAAAACGCATCGGTGTCTTTGACATCTAATAGTATTCCGTTAAACGACTTTTTAGAGCTTTCGGTTACACTTTCTGATGAAACTATTAAAAATATTGGTAATTTTCCTGATATACCTGGTTTTATCAAACGTGGCAAAACCAATTCAACAGAAAGCTACAGCAACGGAACGAGTATGCAAATGAAGCATATCATTAAACAGAGCTATCAGCCTACCAAAGAGGGAGCTTTTAGTATCAAACCTTTTAGCATTGCTGTAAACGGCAAGACTGTTAACTTCAAAGGTGGTCTAGTGCGTGTAACGGCTCCCGAACAAAGAAAAAGCAATGACCCTTTTGCTGCCTTTTTTGAACTTTTTGACGCAAGAAACACCCGCGAAATGGCCAACGTCAAAGCAGATGCTTTTTTTGCTGTAACGTCTGATAGAAGTGAAGTTTATGTGGGTGAGGGTTTTACGCTTACAGTGGCTCTTTATGTAGCCAAAACCAATCAGGCAGAAATGAGTTTTTATAAACCAGGTGAGCAAATCACGGATATTTTACAACAAGTGAGACCCAAGAATGTATGGGAAGAAAATTTTGGTATCAGTGAAATTATTCCCGAAGAAGTGACGGTGAACGGCAGGGCTTATACGCAGTACAAACTTTATCAAGGGACGTTCTTTTCTTACTCCACAGAACTCATCAAAATACCTGCTTCTAGCCTAAAAATGGTGAGCTATAAACGCTCATTTGCGGGAATTAGCGGTGGAGAAACACTAATCACCCTCCCAAGTATGCCCAAACAAATCAAAGTCAAACCCTTACCACCGCACCCGCTAAGCGACAAAGTGGCAGTTGGGGTATTCAGACTTCGCGAAAAAATAAACAAAACATCTCTCAAAACAGGGGAAAGTATACCTTATACCTTCCAAATAGAAGGGCAGGGAAATATTTCTGCACTAGCCGCCCCCACCCTCAAAAGTCATCCTAAGCTTGAGCTTTTTCCACCCACCACGCGCCAACAGATAAACCGAAGCAGCAACACGGTTTATGGCATGAAGGCTTTTAGTTATCAAATTATTCCTTCGGAAGCTGGTAATTATCCACTAGACGAACAAATAGAGTGGGTGTTTTTTAATACCTTAGAAAACCGCTATGATACACTGCGCCCTGACGTAAGACTGAATGTAAGTGGCGAGAGTACGCGCAACAAGAATGTCAACTCTAATGATTTTGGCGAACTTACCACACTCATGCAAAACGAAAGCAATGATTTGCGTTCTGGCTCTAGTGATTTTTTAGCGAGAGTGGCTATCAATTTTTTGGTTTTATTACTCTTGTGTGTGGGAGTATGGGTGTATTGGGCACGCAGTAGACGCGAAAGCTAAGTGCCCTTTCTGTTGCAACGTGATTTTATTTTCAAAATACATTTAGAGGGCATCTGCTTTAGGAATGGCTCCGTAGTTTTTATGACCAAGAACTAGCCTCTTTATACACCAGCTGTCCCTTCAGAAAAGTCTGTGCCACTAAGCGGCTTCCAAAACTATAAGGTATAAAACTGAGTGAAGGAATGGGCTTAGTGATGAAGAAATCCGCACGTCGCCCTTTGCGAATGCAGCCCGCACTTTCTTCTAGTTCTAGGGCAGCGGCAGCGTTAATAGTAGCGGCATTGATGGCTTCTTCTGGGGTCATTTTCATTTTAATGCAAGCCAAAGAGAGTACAAAAAGCATATTGCCAGAAGGCGAGCTGCCAGGATTATAGTCCGAAGCCAAAGCCACAGGCAAGTCAGCATCCAGCATCAAACGAGCAGGCGGATACTCAAACCCTAAATAAAAAGCCGTGCTGGGAAGCAGGGTGGGAATGGTTTGAGAATTCAAAAGAGCTGTTATTTCTTCCTCGCCTGTAAACTCTAAATGATCTACAGAAATAGCCTTTTCGGCAACACCAGCCTGTATTCCGCCCGAAAAATCCAACTCGTTGGCGTGTATTTTGGGTTTAAGTCCGTAACGTGAGGCATTCTGAAGAATATAGCGGCACTCATCTACTGTGAAAAAGCCTTTATCACAAAACACATCGCAGTAATCCGCCAAACCTTCTTGAGCTATGGCAGGTAGCATGTCTTCTACAATGCTTCGCACGTAGACCTCTCTTTCCACTTCCTTTGGAAAAGCATGTGCTCCCAAAAAAGTGGCTTTTATTTGAACCAAAGGATAATTTTTCTTTAGCTTACTGACTACTCGGAGCATTTTTAGCTCGCTTTCGGTGCTCAGGCCATAACCGCTTTTAATTTCCACTGCCCCAACCCCAAAGCTCAATAGCTCGCGCAAACGTGCCTCCGCTTGTACATAAAGCTCTTCGGGGCTGGTCTGGCGCAGCCGTTGGGCGGAATTCAGAATACCACCACCTTTCTGAGCGATTTCAACGTAGCTCAAGCCCTTTATTTTATCCACAAACTCATCTTCGCGACTGCCCGCGTACACAATGTGGGTATGCGAGTCCACAAATGTGGGTAGTACAAAACCACCACCCGCATCTAGACGCTGCACATCAGCAGGCAAGCTCTCTGGGAGGTGTTTTTCGTGGCCGTACTCGCGTACCAAGCCGTTTTCTATCCACAAAAAGGCATTGTCAATAACAGGCAGCTTTTTCATATCTGAGCCTTTCAAACGGCTTGGAAGAGTTTCACTAGCTTGTACCAGTCCCTTGATATTATGTATGAGTAAATGGGTCATGTTTCTGAAAACAGAATAAAGTTGAATCAATGAAATAGAAAAGTGGTATAAGACTGTTTTGACAATGAAGACAAAACAAACGAAAACAAAAAGAATTTGCAACCCATGAGGCACATAAAATTTTACAGGACTTTAAATGTGTGGTTCGTTGAAGTCTATTTGTGCTTTTGAAGAGATAAAATACGTTTTTAATCGCTATTTGCATCACAAAAGACCAACCTTAACAGACTCGCTTTCTATAGTACCCAAAAACACCTAAGCCCTCTAGGTATCATGTAAAGAAACATAGATATTATCAAAATAAAAAAGTTTATTCAAAAAAACAGCTATTGCCTAATTGGCTTTAAAACAAAAGTTTGCGCAATTTTAAACCCTATAAAATTTCACAAAATAACATAAAAACAAAATTTATAATATGTTCTTGCAACTATTTCCAAGCTTTCGTTGTCTTTATAGTACAACAGTCAAATAACTCAGTTACTTGACTTCATTCAAAACTATGAAAACGGTTGCACCAAATTGCCAAAAAATTGCAATTCTATTCTTTGCTTAAAAGTTACTATTCCTTGTGTTATGCCAAAAAAGTTTACGACTATGAAAAAATCAACCGCTTTAATTTGCCTTTTAGGCCCTAATGTAATCCTCTGGGTGGGTATCTTATTCATACTCCTCACCCAATCAGCTTGTACAAATGGCATTATTAACTACGAAGAGGGCTGCTTTGCAGACCCTCTGCCCAATGCAAACTGCTTTAAAGAAGCTACTGTCATTAGCAACACCTGCGCCACTGGACTTTGGGGCGATAAATGGTTGCAGCTGGAAGATGGTACAATATTACAACCCTTCAGTACTGTAGACGGTTTCTCTGTGCCACAATCCCTGCAAGAAGGCGCAAAAGTTAAAATAGGCTATGTAGATACCTTCCGTGACGGTCGCTATGACAAGCAAGTCACGTGCTTAGCCATACCGCCTTACGAGGCAGATGCCGTTATAAAGATTAATTGTTTTGAGATGGTAACAAAGTAAATTGAAAAAAGCTAGGAGTTTTACTCCTAGCTTTTTTTCGCACTTTTTTTGCATTGTCTTGTTATTCTGAATTTTACTGCGTATCATTCCAGCATAAAATTCATCAATAAGACACATGAAACAGTTCTATACATCAGCTTACAGCTTTTTAAGTTTCATTATTGTATGTCTTGGTTGGGTTGAGTTAGCACATGCACAACAACAAAGCCTCGATTGTGATGATGCGCAGCCACTTTGTGGCTCGGTAGATGTTACTTTTAAGCCTTTAGGAAAAGGTAAGAACGACTTTGACAAAACCAATAACCAAAAAGGTTGTTTAAATGTTGAGAATAACACTATTTGGTATATTTTTCAAATAGAAACCTCTGGCACGCTCACTTTTGTCATTTCGCCAGATAAAGAAAACACCGACTACGATTTTTCACTTTGGGGCCCTAGCCCTGACTGCAATAATCTAGGAGAGCCTATTCGCTGCAACTCTTCGCAACCCTTTGGCGACACAGGGCTTTCTATGGACTCTGAATTTATCACGCAAGGACCAGGGCCTGGTTCTGTTTGGTCTAAGTATCTAGACGTTACCGCAGGTGAAGAATACATTTTGGTTTTGGATAATTTTTCTAATAACACCAGTTCATTTAAAATGAAGTGGGGAGGTACAGCTACTCTTAGCGAAAAAGTTGTTTCAGACTTTTCTCACGAAATTACTTGCGACCTTTTGAGCACAAAAAACAAATCCAGCGGTTGTTATGTGGATAAATTTAGTTATCTCTGGACACTCACAGATGAACGCGGCGCAGTGGTGATGAGTAGCCCGAGCAAAGATTTGTCTTATAAGCCCAGTTTGGCAGGTAATTTTTTACTGACTCTCACTTGCACTTCGCCCACAGGAAAAGTGGTTAAAAGCAGCAAAAGCGTTTTTCTGGAAGCACAACTCTCAGCTAAGTTTGAAAAAACAGCCAACTGCATGAATCTAGAAGCTAAAAACTTGTCGGAGTTTTGTGGCAGCAGGCCACCACTGTACACATGGGAGTTGATTAATGCAAGTACCAATACAACCATTTTTGCAGCCAATAGTGCAGATTTCTCATACCGCCTGCCAGCCGATGGCCAATATCATCTACGCTTAACAGCCAAAGATAATTTTGGAACAATTTCTGTCGCTCAGGATACCGTATTCGCACATCAACCTAAGCTTAAGTTGATGCAAGATACTTTGGTCTGTTTTGACGATCCAGACCCAGATTTAATTAAGCTAAGTATCTTAAACGAACTGGCTAATTACCCCTACCAGATTTCTTGGTATAATCTACGAGGAGAACTGGTTGGCCAAAAACAAGAGTTAAGACTGGTTGAGGGTGGTCTATACAAAGCCATTGTACAGTCTGGTACTTGTCAGGACTCTATAAGCTTGACCGTCGTATCAGCTTGCAAAGCCTATTCTTTCATTCCCTCGGCTTTTACCCCTAATAATGACCAATTAAACGACGTATTCCAGCTTTTTGGGAAATACGTTATCAACTACGATTTTTGGGTTTACGATGTGTGGGGTGAGGCAGTATTTTACGATAGTGGCTCCAACATGGATCAAATGAAGTTCTGGGACGGCACGTGGAAAGGTAAAAGTTCTCCCTCAGGTACTTATAATTGGCTATTCAAGTATTACAGCCCAGAGCGTCCATACGACCCCATTCGTAAGCAGGGTGCTGTAACACTTATTCGCTAACTGATTTAGTCGTCAAAAAGATTATTAGAAACAGGAATCTTGTCTAGCTCCACTTGCGAGCCTTGATACTTCTTGCCAAGCAGAGTTTTGTTATACTTGGGGGCATTTTTGTAAAGCAATTCACTGTTTTCTATAACCTTGTTAAAAAAATCATAGGCTTGGGTATCTAAGGATTCCCCAAAGATATTGTTCAGAAGATTAGATTTAAGCATTACGCCCGTGTCTATACTGTTGTCGTGTTCTTCTGCTGTGAGCGTCATAGAGGTCATCACGGCTTCTTTTTCGTTGGCATAATAACACACGCTGAGTCTAGGTTCGTGGCGAATTTCTATGTTGGGAAAGGTTTTAAAAAAATTAAGATCTTCTGGCCTGAAATTTTTCTGATAATTGCGGTTCTTTTCACCAAAAACTACCATAGTTTCTAGCTCTGGGTAAATGATTTTGGCTTTTAGTAAATCCAAAATGCGGTGGTGCAAATGAATGCGAGGCGAGAGCAAAACCAGTTTACTTTCTGCCTGGGCTATGATTTCGCTGATGGCGGCATTCAGCGTATTGCCTGTTAAGAGCTTAGACATAGTTTTTGAGCGATTTGACCACTATTCAATGAGACTTAGGCACAATTAAACACACAAAAAGCCAATTATCAAAAAGACTTGGCATATCTTTTTTGGATTTATGCAGATGTCCTAAAGGGCTTTAAGCAATCCCTCATGTAAAGCTGAGCTCCTAAAAAAGTAGAACTTATAAAAAATACTAAAATAGACCCATAAACATGGATAGCGTAAAATTTAGCGGCCTAGCTCAACGTTCTAAAAAAAATAGCGTATTTTTGAGTCTTATTCTATCCAATTCTTTGACAGTATGTTTTTGAGAAGTTTACTCCTTTCTTTCTTCTTGTTAGGGCTTTTGTGGCCTGCAAACGCACAAGATGACCTCCCGTCTTTGGACAGTGTCAAGATTTTGCTCACCGACCCCACGATTCAACTAGAGTGTACTGATGCCATCAACGCTTTGTATAACTTTGAGTTTCAAAAGGCCGATGTGCAATTTAATAAACTTCGAAAAGCCTACCCCAAACACCCCTTACCCTATTTTTTGATGGCTCTTACGTATTGGTGGCGTATTATGCCTGGCTTAGATAGTGAAAGAACCAAAAATCTTACGCCCACCGAGCGCAAAAATGAAGACAGATTTATGGCTTATTTGGATAGTGCCATCAAGTATGGAGAAAAAATGGCGGATAAAAAAAATAAAAATATAGAGGCTTATTTCTTCTTATCGGGAGCTTATGGCTTTAAGGGACGCTTGCTTGGCGAGCGCAAAAACTACGTGAAAGCAGCTTTATCAGGGCGAAATGCCGTTAAATATTTAGAAGAAATGGAAGACAGAGGCAGCGATTTTAGCCCTGAATTTTTGTTTGGTGATGGTCTCTATAACTACTATGCTGCTTGGATTCCTCAAGAAAAACCGTCTGTGAAACCTCTCCTTTGGTTTTTCAAAAAAGGTGATAAAAAACTAGGCATTGAGCAGCTCGAAACTGTAGTAAGTGAAGCTTTTTATACCAAAACTGAAGGACAGGTATTTTTATTGGACATTTACAACAATGAAAAAAATTATGCAAAAGCTTTAGAAATAGCCACTTATTTGCATACCAACTTCCCCCAGAACCCTGTTTTTATGCGCAACTATGCGAAATGCCTCTACATGAATAACCGCGTGACAGAGGCAGAGCCTGTATGCAGAAAAATATTGGAAAATCTGGAAAATAAAAAAGAAGGTTTTGAGGAGACTAGTGGCCGTTATGCTGCTTTTTATTTAGGACATTTTTATCGCTATCGCAAGGCGGATCCTAAAGCTGCTCAGGTTTATTATAAAAAAGCTATTGAGTTTGCTACCCAAAGCGAAAACCTGACAGCGGGTTACTCTGTGCGCGCCATGATGGAGGTGGCTGAGATAGAAGAGCTTTATGAAAACAAAACGGAAGCTATGGTATACTACGAAAAAGTAGTGGATAATACCGAAAAAGACAATGAGTTACATAAAAAAGCAAAAGAAAAAATAAAGCTGCTCAAGAAAAAATAAATCCACAAAGATTTATCAATCCACACCAGATATATTTGCTTCTTTGGTTTTAAGTTGTATATTTAAAAATCCAAAATGAATAGATTATGAGCCTGCTCAAAAAAATTGCTTTTGTACTAGGTCTTTTGCTAGGTCTTTTACTTTTAGTAGGAGCTTTATTGCCTTCTAGCTACCAAGTAGAACGCAGTATCGTTATCAACCGCCCTCCTGAGGAAGTTTACGTTTTGGTGGCTGACTTTGAGGAGCAAGCGCGTTGGAACCCATGGATAAAGCTTGCCAAAGCCAACAAGTTTAGCAGTAAGGGGACGGCTATGGAGGAAGGGCACAGCTGGACTTGGGCTGGTGAAGACATTGGGCGAGGTGAAATGGTTCTAAAAAAATGCAAGATGGGACAATTTGTAGAAACAGAAATGAACTTTCTGCCGCCAGTGGACATGAAAGCACAAAATGTCTGGACTCTTGAACCAAGCGGCAACGGCACTCTCGTCAGATGGTCTAATGTAGGCAATTGCAGCTTTCCAGCCATGCGTTTTTTTACTATTTTTTCAGAAGGCGTGCTTGGTCAGGATTTTGATAAGGGGCTTACTGCACTCAAGATTTTAGCTGAGCAGTAGGAATTTGTCACTAAGGCAAAATAGGGGCTAAATTTCGTAAATCACCCGCATGAGTTGGTGCTGGAGTATTTCTCTGGCCTTAGAAAAATCGTCCGTGAAACCCAGAATAAAACCACCACCGCCTGCACCGCAGAGCTTGAGATGATAAGCTCCTGTGTCAAGACCTTTCTTCCAGATATCAGCAAAAAGAGTAGGTATCATGGGCTGGAAATGCTCCCACTGAAACCGTGAAATATGTGCCACAGCATTCAGCAAATCGTCTTTTTGATAGTCAAGAAAAGCTGCTATGGCGGCATCGGCACAGGGTGCAAGCTTATCTTTACAGAGAGCCGCAAAGTCTGGATTTTTGCATTTTTCTAAGTATAAGCTTACCAAAGGTTCTGTACGACGCGGACGGCCTGTGTTGAGCAAAAATATAGCTCCTTTGTCTTTCTTGAAAGGTGGGACTTGGGTAATTTGAATATGGTCTTTGCTGCGAATCAGCAAGGGCTTGTTGAGGTAACAAATCAGCGGATCCATGCCTGAGCTAGACCCGTGAAAGTGAGACTCCATCTTACCAAGTACTTTTTTGAGAGCTAAAATATCTTTTACAGTAATTTCAGAGGCATTAACAGTTGGCTTTTCTTCACTGTATCTATCATAAAGCGCAGCCGTAAGCGCACCAGAGCTGCCCACACCAAAACCCTGTGGAATGGTGGACTCAAAGTATAAGCCTTGAGCAATATCAAAAGCCAGAGAAGAAAAATCAAAATCAGTTTCTAGTTCTTTTTCGCGAATTTTAAGGGAAATATAGTTACTAAAAGCCTGTAGCTCTTGATTGGATTGCGCTAGTTTTTGAGAACTCTGCGTTACACGCTTAAATGCCAGCTGGCCTTGAAACAAGGGATAAGGCACAGCCAGAGCCATGCTGTCGTGCAAAATACTGTATTCCCCAAAAAGTAATATCTTGGAGTTAAATACGCGGCTGTCTGTTCCTATCATGGAGCTGATCCTAAAATAATTTGTTTTAATGCTGCAAAACTACTTTTTTTTAGATTATTTGCAAAATAAAAGCTTGACAAGACCTTTATCTTCCTGCATAAAGCTCATGTATATCTTTTAAAACCGCATTTTTGATTTTCCTATGCTCAGGCTTCGTTATTGGCTTTGGCCTTTGTTGTATGTATTAAGCTTGGTCTACGGTCTTGGTATTTGGCTGTGGCGCATAACCCAAGTGCGCAAAAGCAAGCAGCATTATGCCTGTGGTCTCTTGGCTGTGGGTAATCTGGCAGTAGGCGGCACGGGCAAGACCCCTCATGTCCTGTATTTGCTCGAATGGCTTCAGAAGAATCGTCCTAAGAGCCGCTTGGGTATGCTCAGCAGGGGCTACGGGCGTAAAACAAAGGGCTATTTGGAAGCCAGTATTGACCATACCGCTACAGAGCTGGGTGATGAGCCTTATCAAGTTTTTAGAACAATGGCTAAACAAGTGAGGGTTTTTGTTTCTGAAAACAGACACGTTGCACTAGCGAAGCATGAGTCAGATTTAGACTGGGTGGTTTTGGACGACGCTTATCAACAGCTTAGTCTCCAGCCCCGCTTAAATATACTGCTTTCAGACTTTCAAAAGCCATTCTATGAAGACAAGCTGTTGCCACTTGGACGGTTACGCGAGCAAGCCTTACAGGCAAAAAGAGCTGATTGTTTGATTATTACAAAGTGTCCCAACGATTTGAGTGAGTTGCAGCAAGAACATCTCAAATCACAATCAATTCCTTATTTGAAACCAAACACAGCGATTTTT
The DNA here is from genome assembly GCA_004293815.1 of Cytophagales bacterium. Lineage (GTDB taxonomy): Bacteria > Bacteroidota > Bacteroidia > Cytophagales > Bernardetiaceae > RDZD01. The sequence continues at coordinate 67,443 of RDZD01000013.1, forward strand.
TTCAGCCATATCGTCTACGCGCCCTATCGTCCGCTCAATGAATTAGCTAAAACCTTCACTGCCAAAAGCTTTTGGCTCTTGAGTGGCATAGCTCAGTATCAAGGCTTTGAGCAGCATGCCCGTTCTCAACTGCATGTCTTGGGCTGTAAACACCTCTCGGATCATGTTTTTTATACCCAAGAGCTGATTCTGAGTATCAAAAAAGAATTTTTGGCTAGCTCCCAAAGTCACACCGCAATTTTAACCACTGAGAAAGACGCTGTAAAGTTATTATCTGAGCCTTTGGCATCGCTTTTGGCTGATATCCCTGTATTTTTTTGGCCTATATCCGTAAGTTTTGGGCAGGATACAGAGGCTTTTCACGATTTTTTGGACAAAAAACTGAAATAATAAGTTCCTTGGTTAAAAAAACTACTTGCTCGGCAATTTTATCTTACTAAGGAGAATTCTGCTAATGGGAATGCCTTAAAAAGTCTGTAATGTTTAACTAGAGACTACCTAGCAAAGCGGCTTCTAATGACAAGTCATTAAAAGCCGCTTTGTGCTGGTTATCCTCTCATGTTATTCCAATCCTAATTCTACCGAAGGAGTGGAAACTTTTTTATACTGTGCCTTAAACGCGTCTTTGAAAGTTTGCATTTCTTCAGGCGTGGCGGCCTTGTATTTATCTTTGGATTTATTTTCTTCGAGCTTTTTCATAAACTCTTCATCAGAGCAAAGAAGTTTGATGTCTCGCACGTTATATTCCAAATAGAGCCAGCGGTTTTCATTAAATTCTAAGTAGACATACATCGTTTTGTTGTTGTCTTCCATAGGAATTTCTATCATGCCAGTTACTTTGGCATCAATGTCTACCTTGAGCATATTGGCCAGCCCTAAGTCACCGATACTATAGAAAGCCTTGCGCTCAGGCGACCAGTTCATGGTAACATCCGAGAATACAAGCTTTTTATCGCCAAAATAGTCTGAAAATGAGTGCCTACCTGGATCAAAGCGTCGTTTGAAGTTATCTACTTCTTTTTTCTCAAGATGTTCTCCCATTTTGTAATGTGTCGTGATGTCGTTTTTGACAGTTCTTGGAAACTCCTTGCGATTCTCGAGCATGAACTCCTCTATTTGCTTACCCCAATACTTAAAGACTTCGCCTTCACCCTCAAGTCCAATGGCTAGCATGGTATTGATGGTAAATTTGTTTTCTTTGGTTTTGCCACGTCCTAGACCAGAGGCCAGTGCGCTGAACTTTTCTGTAGACTCCAAGAGGTTCAGCTTGCCTTCAAACTCTATGACACCCGTTTCTTTGGAATACTCAAAGCGATTGCCGTTATATTGTTGGCCTGCTTTTTTCTCCTTAGGCATGATGATGTTTTTGCGCGCTACACCATCGGTTTCCAGATTACCAGCCGCTTCGATGATTTCAAAGTCAGCTTTATTGCGTTTGGCTTCAATAAGCGGTGCGTAAATTTCTCGCTTACCTTTTTCTACAAGTACTCCAATCATCAGCTCCGCACCGTTGATTTTACCATTGCCCACTGTAATTTCGCCAGAGCCTGTGAGTGGCAACCAAGGCGCATCAGGGCCGTCTAAAGAAAGTCTAAACTCACCTTTGAACTGCAAACCTGGTTTCCATGCGTACATAGTAGCAATACCTCGGAACTGGCGGCCTTCTGAAATGAGGAAACCTCTGCTCTCTGGAATTTCTATGGTGCTGTAGGTTCCTAGCTTGTTAGCTATCTGCTGGCCTAGGGCTGTAGTTCTGATGTCGATAGGTATAGAGTCCTGTTTAACTAATTGGCTTTCGAAGTTATCGAACCTAAGGCTTTCTTTTTTGCTCGTGCCGTTATCGTAATCATAAGAAGCTTCACCACTAAAGAAGATTTTTGAGTGCACCACAATATTACCCTTGTTCAGATGAAAGTAGTTGGTAGCCGCGCTCACATCTAGCTGAGCTTCACGCAACATGTCCATCTGACCATCTTTGCGAATCGTCACCTCACCGTTATTAGGAATAACTTTGGAGTCTACGACCAAGATGTAAGGCACGCCGCCCACTGAAAGGAGGTTCTCTTTGATATCATACTTGCCATAAGTAGCCGAAAACTGCACGCCGTTAGTGCTATCAGTACTGGCAAAACCTTGCTCTACGCTACTTTTGCTTTCATCAATTTTAAATTCCAAAATATCCTTGTCAATGAGCCATGTGGCTTTGGCAAGAGAGGTTTTGTACTTGGCATATGGAAATTCAAAGGCTTGGTTACCCGAAACTTCAGACTCAAGCTCTGCCACTTTTGCATTCATGTTATAGTTAATCTTAACATCAGTGGCAGTTACCGCATCCACATTCTTGTTATCAGACTTTACACTAATATTCGAGTGGTTGGCGTTAAATTTATCCTCTCTGAAATTAAAGCTTTCGGAAGCCATGACAGCATCTTCTGTTTCGAACTTGCCATTGCCGCGCAAGCCGTCGGGTGTGAGTCCGAGTGTACCCTTAAACTTTGTAGAATCGTGTAAGTTTTTGTCTTTAAGGTTGGTATACATTTCAAAAGACGTAGACTTAGATTTAAACATCATGTCGTTTTTCTTCACATCCCAGTTGAGCTCGTAGTCCTGCATTTCCGTACCAGGGTAACGCACACCGTTGGCGATGGTGTCGTTGCGAATTTTTGCTTTTGTAAAGGTAGAACTAGGGTCTCTTGACTCTTTACCGTTGGCTTTCACACTGTCAGGGTAAAATACAAAATCATCAGACTGCACATCGGCTGCCAAATACTTGATAGTGGCGGCTTTTTTCATCGGGCTGGTTTTAGCTGCTGGGTCTTTGCTGGTGGCTCTGATACCTTTACTGTCCACTGTAACGCTTGCGCCCAGTAGCTTGCCCTTGCCTTCGTATAGCGCATAGCCAGAGTCAGGCACTACGTGCGTGAATCCCAAGGATCGGTCTTTTTCATTGAAGTGTATCTTTTCCTCAAAATCGGGCATGATACCGCTTGTTTTAAAAGTCCCACCAAAATAGAGTTCACTTGGGTTTCGCCTGTCCATTTTGTCCAATGTAAAGGCATCCATCTCAAACTTGACACTTTCGCTGTAGGCGTTATCCAGAATACTCTTCTTGTCGAAAGTAACCAAGCCACCCTCCGCTGCAGCTAAAATGGGATAATTCTCTACTTCACGGCGCGTGGAAGTTCCCGATTTGTTCTTTGGGTGATTCAGATAGTAAGTAGCCTTGAAGTTTTTGAAAGTATTGTCCACCATCATTAACTTGCCTGTAGAATCTCTTTTTCGGAAAATACTTTTGATTTCACCAGTTCTTTTGTCTATGATGGTATCCATGACATACATTTGCATAGAGTCCACCAATTCCATTTCCACCTTGAACGAGTCATAGAAAAACTGAAAGGGCTTAGAGGCGCAGTGAAAGTCAAATATTTTGCCGTCCATCTTTCCCTTAAACTCCATATCCAAGCCCTTTTTAATGATAACGATGCTATCGCTAGGCGTAGCAGAAATGGTTAAGAGAGGGGTTTCGCTCAAGCGCATGGCCACTACCCCTCTTACCACCAAGTCTCCTTTGTTAAAGTTCATACCCATGTTGTTGAGGGAGCCAGTTCTTGATATAATTCGGATACGATCATAATCGCTGCGGCGGTTGTTGGCATTGGTATAGAGCAGTCCTTTGCGCTGGATTTTAACCCAATCGTATTCTGGCTCGTAGGTTACGTACCCACGTTCATGTAAGCCAGCCATAGCAGTTTGAACAATATTGGCTCCTAGATTAAAGTTTTTGGATAAATCTGCACTTGCAAATTCTAAAGAGGGTTTTTCAAGCATTCGATGATAGCCCACCGCAGAAATAAGCGGATTGAACTTGTAGATGCCCTGGAGTCGCGCCAAACGCGACTGATCAAAATAATTATAAGACTCAATAAACGCGGGGATATCATTACGTCCTCTCAACACACTGATATCCATGGTGTCGGTTGTGAAATTGATTTTGACATAATCTGCGTCTACCTCTACTTTGTGATATGTGTCCAAAAATGTTCCGTACTTAAAATCGTCTGATTTCCTGCCCACAAAATAAAGAGAGTCTTTAACGCGAAGCCTAGAAAGCATTCCGCGATGCACGATAGAGTCATTGCCATTGTTTAGGTATACCACCATTTCAGCAAGCTGGTTGCGAATGAACTCTGGGGTGAATTCAAACTGTTTTTTGGAACGCAGCCTCATGCGCAGGGAGTCATTTTTATAGACAGCAATCGTAGAAAATCCCCTAGAAAAGGACTCACTCGTTACTTTACGACCTCTTAAAGAAAAGCCGCCTGTAAACACGATGCTCTTGGCATACTGTTCTGAAAAGCCCTTTACATTGATATTGGATTGATAGGACTTAAAAAACGGCATAATAGGCTCTGCGCGTTTGGCTTGTTTGAGGCTTGCAAACTGAAGTTCTCCCCTAACAGCCGAGTCTAGCTTTTCGGGGTAGTACATCTTGACATTTTTGGCCTTGAACTCAGGTTTGCTTATCTTGAAGTTGAAGCGGTCTAACTCTGCATAGGCTTTGGTAGAGGGTATACCCACAGAAGACCAGTCAAAAGTCCCGCCTTTACCAGTAAAAGCACCGCCCTGTGTTTTCGAATATACCACATAACCGCTTGTATTCCTAATTTCCACCGTATCGTTAGGGCTTCTCATTTCTAAAACAGCTCCTTCTAATGCAAGATAAGGCCCCTCCACGACCAAAGAATCCTCAGCGGTTTCGTCATATTGAACCAAATTTTTTTTCAGAGAGTTAGGATACTTTTCGGTTACAGACTTTTTTTCAATGACAGGTTCTTTAATTGGTGTTCCTCCGTCTGTTCCCCAATCATCGCTGTTGGCATCTCCAGAAGGGTCGCCCCAGTCATCGCCTGAAACCGCCCAAGGATCGTTAGCGGCTGTTTCGCCTGAGCCAGCGGGTTCGCTTGTTTCTATATCCCAACCAGCCTCATCTGCACCGTCTGTAGCCACTTCGCCTATGTTGGGCATGGTGTCTTCTGCTGCTTGCGTTTCATTGGGGTCTTCTGGCTCAAACGAGGCATCGCTAGGTTCAGCTTTTATAGGAGCTTTGTAACCAAAAGACAAGCGTCCTTGTTTGAGATAAAGCCCACTGATATCTTTAAATTTATAAATGGCTCTGCTTTCGGCATAGGTTCGTGCCGAAGTAAAAAAAGGCGTTGCGGTGGCAGGTGAACAGTCTTTGACAGCATTGAAGCTCGCATTGAGCAAATCCTTTAGGTCTTGGTCTCTAATTGCACCAGACTTATAGCCCAAAACGACTGCCCCCAGATAGTCCTCGAACTGAGGCGTGGGGCGATAGCCTTTTTCATACATCAACTTACTTGTTTTGTAAATAAGGCTTTTTTCATCGGCTTGAAGGTTGCTCAGCACACCTGAAATTTCTGCTGATACCTTGCTTGACAAAGGCGTGCGAGCACGAGCCATGAGCGTCTGAGCATCGGCTATAAACGCTTCTTCTTTTGTAAAAAGCTTGGTATCTTGCGCAGATGCGCCAAAAACTACCAAGACACACAACAAACAAGAATAGATAAAATATTTTGTGTGTAATCTCATACCAAAAATCAGTGATAACATGGCGTTTCTACTTGGTGATGATGTATGATGGTTATTTATTGTAATAGTCAAGATAGTGTAAGATAGTGCGTATGCAAAATTGATAACGCTTGTTTTGCAAATATATGTATTTTTTGAGCCTATTTCAAAGAAAAACAAAAAATAAGAGGGTTGCTCTAGCTTTAAGAAAAGAAATTATCAGTTAGCATACGGATTAGCATTTATGTTTTACATTTGCTGTATATTTTTGTATACAAACAGAAGCAATTGGGCTGAAACTTGTAGATAAACACTGCAATCAAAGAGCATATCTAAAAATTTTATTGATGAACATAAAAAAGTATTGGCTTTCAATTTCAACACTAGGAGTTGGATATGCAGCTTCTGAAGACGAAAAGAGACGGGTAACTTTAGTAAACCAAATTTCATTTGTATTGCTTTTAGCTATACTGGCTATCACGTTGCTGATTACTGTAATAGCCCAAGCTATTACGCCTTTACTTGTATTCCAGCCAATAAATATTGTTCTCATATTTTTGATATTGTTCTGCAATGCTCGTGGTTATATCCGATTGGCTCAAATCCTAGCTTGTAATGGGCCGGCTATTAATATTCTTTGTGTGTCCATTTACACCAAACTAGAGGGCTTTGGTTTTTCTTTAGCCTTTACCATCATGCCACGTTTAGCTTTGATTATCATGTGTTTGTTGCCTGTTTTTATTTTTGGCTACAAGCACTTAAAGCTCACGTTCTTGATGATGTTAGTACCCTTGTTTTGTATGCTTAGCTTTGATATTGTGCACCAGCTATTCGGTGTGTCGCTTGCAGAGGCTCCTTATATGCCGCCACGAGACTATCTTATCTTACGAGGCGGTGTTTTTATATTGCTTATTGTGTTTGTACCCTCCCTACTTGTATTACAAAGGCTAAATGCGCAATACGAAGCGGCTATACAGAAACAAAAAGAGGAAATAGAGCAGCAAAAAAATGATTTAGATAAAAAAACCGAACAGCTCAACACAACTCTGCTTGATTTACAGGATAAAAATGCAAATATTACGGCCAGCATCACTTATGCCAAGCGTATCCAGACCGCTATGTTGCCTACAAAAGAGGAAATAGCACAGATTTTTCCAAAAAGTTTTGTCTTTTTCAGGCCGCGCGATATTGTCAGCGGCGATTTTTATTTTTTCTTGAACACAGATAATCAAACCTTTGTGGCTGCAGCCGACTGTACAGGACATGGTGTACCAGGTGCTTTTATGTCTATGATTGGGCACGAGCTACTCAATGAGGCCATTCTTGGAAAAAGCATCACCCAAACGGCTCAAATCCTTGATTTTCTTCATTTGGGAATACAAAAAGCACTCAAACAGCACGAAACACAAAATGCAGATGGCATGGACATCGCCTTGGTGTGTCTTGACAAAAAAACAAAAGGATTGGCAGAAAAAGATTTCTACCGTTTGAATTTCTCGGGTGCTATGAACGCCCTCTACATAGTTAAGAAAAGCCTTGAAAGTACAAATTTAGAAGAAATAAAGGGTGATAAGACACCTATTGGGGGCATACTCTACGAGCAGAAAAAACAGGACTACACCACTCATGTTTTTGACTTAGATTTAGAGAGATACAGCTATTGGTTTTACATGGCATCTGATGGCTACCAAGATCAATTTGGAGGTCCCCAAGGGCGTAAATTTATGAGCAATCGCTTTAAACAACTCCTGCTAAGCACAGCAGAGCTAGAAGCTCTTGAACAAGAAGAGATGTTTTCTGCACAGCTCCATGAATGGTTGCACACCAGCACCAAAAAACACAAGCAAATAGATGATATTTTAGTGATGGGATTTGGTGTTTAAGGCTTTTGATTATAACGCAAAGATCCTACCCACAGTCCGTTTGCAAGGTATTTCAAAAGAATAAACAAAGTATTAACAGTCAGCAATTTGTTGATATTTGTTTAAATCAAATATCTCTATAAAACTACTCAGGTATAATTTCTTTTTACCGAATAAAGTAGATGTTCAATCTATACTTTTCAGGCTTTAGCCGATAAAACACTATGCAAAGACCAAACAGACTTTTTTTGGTTCAATAGTTGAATTTAAGATATATACAAGCGCGTAAAAAAGTTTACGCTGTTTGTTTAGGATAGGATACACTGAAATAGGTCTGAGAATTTTCTTAGAATTTATTTGTTTTTCTTCAATATATACGAGTATTAAGTACTCTTAAAACATATATACTTTTTGGGATTTTTATTTGGTTTATTTGATAATTGACTAAGACCTGTGTAGATTGCACAGGTTTTTTTTTATTATAGCCTATAAAACAGCAATTTGCGCAGTTTAGGTATAGAAAGATCCAAAACAATAAGACAGTCTGTTTTGTCAAGCATCTCATTGATAAGTAAAAAAACGACTATAAACTTTAAAAATAGGGAACAAAAGCTCTGTTTTTAAGTTTAATGTGCGTTAAAAAAGCACGTATGAAACATTATTTTTTTCTTGGCTTAGTGCTCGCGGTTTCGCTGAGCTTAGCCTGCCGCTCAAATGGCACTGTCAATCCACAAAATAAACAAAACATGAGTTCTGTACATGATTTTAGCCTTCCTAGCCTTGAAGGCAAGGACATCAAACTGTCCAGCTTCAAAGGTAAAAAATTATTGATTGTAAACACCGCTTCGGCTTGCGGTTATACACCTCAATACGCTGATTTAGAAAAAGTTCATGATACTTATGGCAGCCAAATCGCTGTTTTAGGCTTTCCAGCAAATAATTTTGGCGGACAAGAGCCAGGCAGCAACAGTGAGATAGGGCAGTTTTGCCAAAAAAACTATGGGGTAAGCTTTCAAATGTTTGGTAAAATTGATGTAGTGGGTGAAAAATGTCATCCTCTTTACAGCTTTTTGGCAGAAAAAGCAGGCAGCAAACCTAACTGGAATTTTTGCAAATATGTAGTTGACGAAAATGGCAAGGTGTTAAAATTCTACCCCTCATCAGCCAAACCGCTGGATATTGCTAAAGAAATCATTGGTGGTTAAGTAAAGCCTGTTACCTCTAAAAAAGAATTAAGTGTTGCAAAAAGAGTTTGCAACACTTAATTCTTGCGAGCAGAAAATTGCTTTTAAATCATGTTTACAAATTTTCAGCTTCTTCAAGACCCTCAGCGTAAAGAATAGTTATTGCAGAAAGCACATTGGCAATATCCTCTTGTTGAATTTTTTGACGGCCTATTTCCACCGACTTTCTAAAGATGATATCGTTTGGTAGTATTTTGATATGTTTCTTGAGGCCAAAAACCGCCATATCCCTCTTCCAAATCAAGTGATACCAGACCATAGAGGCTTGATGAAATACCGTTAAAGAACGTTTATCAAATATCAATTTTTTAATCTTATGAGTAGGCACAAGCTTCGAGAGCTCCTGAAAAATATCTTGAAATTCTTTAGGCGGGATAAAAGAGGACTTGGTGGTGAGCAAAAGCGTGTTTTTGATGTTATCTAGCTGAACACTTGCGTATTTGTTCTCTGAGAGAAGCCTATAAGACATAATTTGATTAGTTATATTTTTTAACCTTAATACTGTAATTAAACTTAAAACTATAGATAGTGTTTTAAATAAGCAGACTTTTTTGTGCTTTCGCCTTTTTACAAATACATTTAGATTCTGTAAAAAAACATCAAAAAGGGCTGCGTGTTTAAGTGATATTTCTCTGTTTAAATAATTTTTAGGAAGGCAAAGCTGCAAGCTTTAGTTTTTTACGCATATAAAAGTTAATTTTGCAAGTGCAAATTTAGTCTTTTAGGCAGTCTTCTATGAAAACCAAAGCAAAAACGCCCAATAAAATCAACATCGTTACATTAGGTTGCTCTAAAAACCTAGTGGACTCCGAAGTATTGCTTACCCAACTTAAAGGCAACAACATAGCTGCCACACACGAGGCCAGCAATAACGATGCCAACATCATCGTTATCAATACCTGTGGTTTCATAGAAAGAGCCAAGCAAGAATCAATAGACACCATTTTGCGTTATGCTGACGCAAAAACGGCTGGTAGTATCAAAAAACTGTATGTAACGGGCTGCCTTTCACACCGCTATAAAGAAGAACTCGCTCAGGAAATCCCCGAAGTAGACGCTTGGTTTGGCACTATGGAGTTGCCTGCCCTCCTCAAACGCTTTAAAGCCACCTATAAACACGAGTTGCTGGGCGAACGCCTCACCACCACTGCCAAGCATTATGCCTATCTTAAAATCAGCGAAGGCTGTGACCGTCCTTGCTCTTTTTGTGCCATTCCGCTCATGCGTGGCAAGCACGCCTCTAAGCCTATGGAGCAAATTCTACTTGAGGCCAAAAACTTAGTTAAGAACGGCGTAAAAGAGATTATGCTCATTGCGCAAGACTTAACCTATTATGGGATAGATATTTACCGCAAACGCAAGCTGGCCGAGCTGCTGGACGAGCTTGCTCAAGTGGAAGGTTTGGCTTGGATAAGGTTACACTACGCCTATCCTGCCAGTTTTCCGCTAGAAATTCTGCCTGTCATGCAAAAACACGGCAACATCTGTAATTATTTAGACATTCCATTACAGACTGGTTCCGATGCCATGCTTAAAGCCATGCGTAGAGGTATCACAAGACCCAAAACTGAACAGCTAATTCAAAATATACGCGAATCAGTGCCTGGCATTGCCCTAAGAACCACACTTATCGCTGGTCACCCCAACGAAACAGAGGCCGACCACGAAGAAACGTTGAAGTTTGTAGAAAAAATGCGTTTTGATCGCCTAGGTGTGTTTTCGTACTCGCATGAGGAAAATACACATGCTTTTACAATGCCCGATAATGTGCCAGAGGATATCAAGCAAGCCCGCGTTTCCGAAATAATGAGCCTACAAGAAGATATCTCGCTTGACATCAATCAGGCCAAAGTGGGTAAGGTGTTTAAGGTACTTTTTGACCGAAAAGAAGGTGGTTTTTGGGTTGGACGCACTGAATATGACTCACCAGAAGTGGATAACGAAGTGTTGGTTTCGGCAGAAAGTTATGTGCGTTTGGGCGATTTTGCACAAGTTAAGATTCATGAAGCACAAGCCTTTGACTTATACGGTACGCTGGTATAAGGCAGTAGAAAGTATTCTCTTTTTGTAGTGTCTCATGTGATTTTCACCATTAAGGTCAAAAATTATTAAGCTTCATGTATAATTTTTAGAGAAATTTATTGGTTTTAGTGCTACTTTTGCGTGCGCAATTCCCAACACGTCTTATTGCTCGAATAACTAGCCACTTCTATTTGATTTTTTAACTTGAAAAATCCAATGCAACTTGTTCGTATTGCGATGGGTCTGTGTTTTTTTATTGTGACCGCATCTTTTCTTTTTGCCCAGAATACATCTTCTCCTGTTCCTGATATACAAGGGTATAAAACATCCACTAAGGTTAACATTGACGGCATACTGGACGAAGTTGTTTGGAAAGAACAATTACCGAGTAAGCAATTATTTACGCTGAACTTTCCCAATGATACGACTCTGGCCAAATCACAAACTGAGGTACGGGTAGCTTTTGATGATAATTTTTTGTACGTAGCTGCTATTTGTAAAGACGCTTCACCTCAAAAAAAGCATGTCATATCTTCTTTAAAGCGCGACTTTGACTGGGGACTGAATGATAACTTTTCTCTCTACTTAGATCCTTTTCAGGACAAACTGAATGGGTTTAGTTTTACTGTGTCAGCCATGAATGTTCAGCACGAAACCATGATATCTGATGGCAGTTCTTATGACAGTTCTTGGGATACTTGGTGGCTGAGTGCTGTTACTTTGACCGATGACCATTGGGTGGTAGAAATGGCTATACCGTTTCGTATGCTGCGCTACAAGGATAAGTCTAGCACTTGGGGTGTGAATTTTGCCCGCAATGATGTTAAGAATAATCAGCTTTCCACATGGGCGCGTGTACCGCAGGCGTATAGCTCTGGCACGTTGGCGTTTTGTGGACAGCTACATTTTGCAGAGCCTATCAAGCGGGTACGCACCAACTTTGCCATTATTCCGTATCTGGCGGGGCAAACTAATCAAACCTTTCAGCCTCAAAAAGACAGCAAGCAAAGCGGTAACAGTGGGATAGACGCTAAAGTGGCTCTTACATCTTCGCTCAATTTAGACCTGACTGTAAATCCTGATTTTGCGCAAGTGGAAGTGGACAGGCAAGTGACCAATTTGAGCCGTTTTGAAATATTTTTTCCTGAGAGACGACAATTTTTTGTAGAAAACAGCGACTTATTTGCCCGTTTTGGATTTAGAAATCTCAGGCCGTTTTTTTCTCGACGTATAGGGATTGATTTAGACACCACCACCAATCAAATTGTTCAGAACCCCATTCTTTATGGAGCGCGTTTGAGCGGCAAAGTGAATAAAAACTGGCGCGTGGGTGGTATGAATCTGCAAACGGCAAGTAATGAGAAGAAAGGAATCCAAGGCCAGAATTATACCGTAGCCGCCGTACAAAGGCAGCTATTCACCCGCTCAAACATTGCCTTTATTGGTGTAAACAGACAAATTTTTAATGATAAGTCTGATGAACGCTATAAACGTTTGCTTGGGGCTGATTTCAACTACCAATCTAAGGATAATAAATTGTGGGCCAAAGTATTTTATCACCGAGCTTTTGATCCCTCCCGTAAAGCTCAAAATCATGCACATGCAGGCTTTTTAAACTATAGAAGTAGAAAATTTAATATTTGGTGGAACCACGAGTTTGCGGGCGAGAACTACGATATCAACGATATTGGTTTTGTATCTCGGAATGCTATGTGGCGATTTGAACCTATATTTGAGTATTTTATGTATCCTAAGTCAAAAAAAATATTCAGATTTGGCCTCAAAAGCTACAATAATCTCTACACCAATCTCAATAGAAAGGTAACCGATTTCTATCAAGAAGTAGAGTTTTCTACGGAACTTCTAAACACAGTTTCCTTTACTTTTTGGGCTTTTAGAGATTATACCTATCTCTTTTTTCCTTTTAACCCTTCTAATGATCCCACCAAAGAAAAATTGGCCGCCGATACAGACTATAATGTGAACGGCTGGGCTTTTTATGCCAACACAGACGTGAGAAAACGCCTTAACGGCTCTATTTATGTTAATTACGGTGGCTATTTTTTGGGTAACAAGCTGGAGGTAAATACCAAAATGAATTACCGTTTGCAGCCCTACGGCTCGGTGGCTTTAGATGTAAGCTACAACGCTATAGAACAACCCGAAGCTTACGGCAGCAATAAGTTCTGGTTGGTTGCGCCGCGCGTAGATTTCTCCTTTACGCGTTCGCTCTTTCTTACTACTTTTATGCAATACAACACGCAGGCCAATAACTTCAATCTAAACAGCCGCTTGCAGTGGCGTTTCAAACCTGTTTCGGACTTGTTTTTGGTGTATTCCGAAAACTACGCTACTCAGGATATGAGCAGGAAAAATAGGGCTTTAGTTCTAAAAATAAGCTATTTCATTGTGCCCAAACGGTAGGATGTCATACATAACAACACATGACCCAATCAGTAGAAATACGCCCCTACCAAGCACAAGATAAAGCCTCTGTTTTAGAGCTTCTTAGGCTCAATACACCTCAATTCTTTGCGCCTGAAGAAGAAGCAGACTTGTCCTTTTATCTCGACCAAGAGACAGAACTCTACTATGTGCTGCTTTATGAAGCAAAAATAGTGGGCTGTGGTGGAATCAATTTTGATGAAAGCCAAACACATGGAAAGTTAAGTTGGGACATTCTACACCCATTGTATCAAGGTCGATACTTGGGCCAAATGCTTTTAGAATACCGCACAGAAAAGCTGAAATCTATGCCAAGTGTCCAAAAAATTACTGTCAGAACATCACAAATGGCCTTTATGTTTTACCAGAAGCAGGGTTTTGTGCTTTTGGAGGTCATCAAAAATTATTGGGCTATGGGCTTTGATATGTACCACATGGAGTACCAAAACCTCTAATACGTCTCATTCTAATTTGTAAAGAGAGTTATTCTTTCAAAAGAAAACTCAATAGTTTTGGTATACAATCTCTTACGAGCGCGGCTCTAAAAGAATAAACGGAATGAGCATTTCTTCCATAGATACACCACCATGTTGAAAAGTGTCTTTATAGTACTTCACATAGTGATTGTAGTTGTTGGGGTATGCAAAAAAGTGGTCTTCAGTAGCAAAAACATAGGATGTGGATACGTTTGGGCTAGGTAGTCCAAAAGAGTCTGGTTTACGCGTCATGACAATGTTTTTTCCCTGAAAGTTTAAATTTTTGCCTTGCTTGTAACGTAAATTAGTGTTTGTGTTTTTGTCACCCACTATTTTGAAAGGCTTTTCGGTGCGTATAGTGCCATGATCGGTAGTAATTACCACTTTAACCTTGTGAGAGGCCAACCATTTGAGCATTTCCAAAAGCGGGGAGTGCAAAAACCACGATAAAGTAACGGCTCTGTAAGCTGACTCGTCCGGGGCAAGCTCTCTAATCACATTCACATCCGTGCGTGCGTGTGAGAGCGCGTCCACGAAGTTATAAACAACAGCATTGAGATGATTGGAAAGCAGCATTTTAAGACTTTCGTTGAGAGCCTTACCTTGCTTGTTATTCAAAATCTTATGATATGACATTTTGATATGATCCAAACGCCTTCTTTGCAAGAGGCGACGCAAAAATTCGTCTTCAAAGTTATTCTTTGTTCCCTCTTCATCGTCATCAGCCCACAATTGCGGATAATCGTAGGAGATTTCCAGCGGAGTAAGTCCCGCAAAAATTGCATTGCGTGCGTAGGCCGTCGTGGTAGGTAAAATAGAACAATAGAGACTGTCTTCTATGGTATTGTAGTATTCTGCAATGATGGGTTCTAGCATACGCCACTGGTCTAGGCGCAAATTATCTACAAGAATAAAAAATACGCTTTCGTCGTCTTTCAAAAGTGGTAGTATCTTGTTGGCTATCAGCTTATGCGACATCAGAGGTGTGTTGCTAGGCGGCGATGTACTAAACCATGTTTCATAGTTTTCTCTCACAAACTTTGTGAAATTGACATTGGCCTCTTCTTTTTGACTCACTAAAACCTCTCTCATTTGATTGCTTTCGGCTTTATCCATTTCTAGTTCCCAAAATACCAGCTTTTTATAGACTTCGCTCCAATCTTGAAAGCTATTCACATCGTTAAAAGCCATACCAATATTGCGGAAATCTTGCTGGTAGCTGTGGTTGGTATACTCAGCTATCAAGCGTTTTTTATCCAAACATTTTTTTATAGAGAGTAATATTTGATTGGGATTCACTGGTTTGATAAGGTAGTCAGCAATTTTTGAAGCAATGGCCTCCTCCATAATGCTTTCCTCTTCGCTTTTGGTAATCATAATAACGGGCAGGTTGGGACGCATCGTTTTTATTTGCTGAAGGGTTTCCAAGCCGCTCATGCCAGGCATGTTCTCATCTAAAAACACCAAATCGTAATGCGTTTTTTCGCATTGCTCTAGCGCATCTAGGCCACTACAAACAGCTTTTACCTGATACCCTTTTTGATTTAAAAATAAAATATGAGGTTTCAGACGATCTATCTCATCGTCGGCCCAGAGGATATTGGTGTTTTGCATGTGGTTGTTTTTATTTAGACTAGTCAAAAATGTTTTATACGTTTCAGCCGCAAAAATAGTTGCTTTTTTTTAAACGCTGCTGGTCTCAACACAGATTATAGCAAGAGATTGGTAAACTTTAAATTTATTTCATGCAACAGTGTTGCATGAAATAAATTTGCTTAACTTTGCCACACAAACGCTGATTTTACGCACTCTAAGTTCTAGATACCTTACTTCTTTATCAATCGTATTTAGTTCTCTTAAATTTCTTTTATAAGATATGAAAACTATAAAAAAACTACCTGTTACTGTTTTGAGCGGCTTTTTGGGCGCAGGCAAAACGACCCTCCTCAACCATGTCCTTCATAACAAAGCGGGCATGAAAGTGGCAGTGATTGTCAATGACATGAGCGAAGTAAACATAGATGCGCGCTTGGTAGAGAATGAAAACACACTCTCTAGAACCGAAGAAAAACTAGTGGAAATGAGCAACGGCTGCATTTGCTGTACGCTGCGCGAAGATCTGATTCTGGAAGTGGAGAAGCTCGCCAAAGAAGGACGCTTTGACTACTTGCTCATTGAAAGCACAGGCATCAGCGAGCCTGTGCCTGTGGCACAAACTTTTTCATTTGTAGACGAAACCAATGGGGTAGATTTATCTAGTTTTAGTTACATAGACACCATGGTAACCGTGGTAGACTGCCTGAACTTTTTTAAAGACTTTGGGTCTGATGACTTGTTGCAAGACAGGGAGCTGACCAATATGGAAGAGGATTATCGCACCATTGTCAATTTGCTCACAGACCAAATTGAGTTTGCCAATATCATCATTCTCAACAAAATAGATTTGGTAGACTCTGAAACCGTTAAGCTGCTGACGGCCATCATACAAAAATTAAATCCTTCGGCCAAGCTCATCATGACTTCATTCGGAAAGGTGAAGCCCGAAGACATCTTAAACACACATCTGTTTGACATGGAAGTGGCACAAAGTTCTGCTGGTTGGCAAAAAGAACTGGAGTCGCCCACCCATACGCCTGAAACCGAGGAATATGGCATTTCTTCGTTTGTGTTTAAAGAACAGCGTCCCTTTCACCCCGAGCGCCTTTGGTATTATCTAAACGACAACTATCCTGCAAATGTATTGAGAGCCAAGGGCTTGTTTTGGATAGCGTCGCGTCCTGACGAAGCTATCAGCTTTTCTCAGGCGGGCGGGTCGCTGCGCTTAGAAAAATCGGGCGTTTGGTGGTGTAGTATGCCTTATGCTGACCGCACCAAATACTCCAGCTTTTTGAATAATCAAACTTATATAGAAGCTAGATGGAGCAAACAGTGGGGCGACAGAGTCAATGAGTTAGTCTTTATAGGTCAAAATCTTAATAAAGAAGACATGATTGCTGAGCTTAAAGACTGCTTACTCACAGAAGAAGAAGCAAAACTTTTTGGTAAAGAAAACAAAAACGCCTTTGCCGATCCTTTCCCTGATGACCTTTAGTCTATTCTACTCAACTTAATTTTGGGCTGTAGCAGCATCTAGACAAATAATTTTTCGATAAAGTGCTCAAGCTTAGATTCTGCTACAAGCTCTATTTTGAAGTTTTGAGGAGCTAAACCCTTCAGGTTAAATTTAGAAATAAACATTCTTCTGAAACCCAACTTTTCGGCCTCCGCTATGCGTTGCTCTATGCGTCCCACGGCGCGCACCTCGCCGCCCAAGCCCACCTCTGCGGCAAAGCAGACATCTTGAGGAATGACAATATCTTCCAAAGAGGAAATAACGGCCATACAAACGGCCAAATCTAGTGCGGGGTCTTCTACTTTTATTCCGCCTGCTAAGTTTAAAAACACATCTTGTGCCCCAAGTCTGTACCCGCCGCGTTTCTCGAGAACGGCTAGCAGCATATTGAGCCTCTTGGCATCAAAACCCGTGGTGCTGCGTTGAGGTGTTCCGTAAGTAGCCACACTTACAAGAGACTGTACCTCAATGAGAAGAGGACGATTGCCTTCTAGTGTAGCCGCTATGGTGATGCCTGTAATAGACTCTTCGCGCTGTGAAATTAAGATCTCGGAGGGGTTGCTCACCTCGCGCAGCCCGTTGGAAAGCATTTCATAAATACCCAGTTCAGAGGTGGAGCCAAATCTGTTTTTGGTGGTGCGCAGAATGCGATAAGATAAATGACGGTCGCCCTCAAACTGCAAAACTGTATCCACCATGTGTTCAAGGACTTTAGGGCCAGCGATAGTGCCTTCTTTGGTGATGTGACCAATCAAAAACACCGCCGTGCCGCTTTCTTTGGCAAATCGCATCAGCTCGGCTGTGCACTGACGCACCTGCGATATGCTGCCTGCTCCCGATTCTATAAAAGCTGTATGAAGGGTTTGAATGGAATCTATAACCACTAAATCGGGCTGTACAGCCGCTATTTGTTGAAAAACATTCTGAGTATTGGTTTCTGTTAGAATGTAGCAGTCTGAGAGTGCATCGGCAAGGCGTTCCGCACGCATTTTTATCTGAGAGTCGCTCTCTTCGCCCGATACATACAAAACTTTTAAGCCCTCTAACATCAGCGCAATTTGAAGCATAAGCGTAGACTTGCCTATGCCTGGCTCTCCAGCCAATAAAACTAAGGAACCGTGTACAATACCTCCACCCAATACTCTGTTAAGCTCTGCGTCGGGTGTAATCAGGCGCGGACGACTGTCGTAGTCAATAGCAGCCAAAGACTTGGGCTTGTTGCTCACCTGTGCCGAGCTAGTGGTGGCCTTCCATATCTTTGCATTAGGACTTGGTTCTTCCTGTACTTCCTCTACAAAAGTACTCCATTCCTCACAAGCAGGACACTTGCCGAGCCACTTGGGAGCCTGATAACCGCAGTTTTGGCAGTAATAGCTAGATTTTGCTTTTTTTGACATGATCTAAGCCTTTTTGTGAGAAAACAACAGGCAGGCTACCCATAACAGCAACCTAAGCTGTTTTTTCTTTGTAGAGAATGGCAAAAATACCAAACATGAAGCCCGAAAACAGAATAATTGGCCCTAATGTGAGTCCCATGAAGCCAGAACCATAAGGCGTGCTATCCATAGAAATCACCAGCATGCCAAGTAATATCATGCCTATGCCCGTAAGCATAAAAGTGTAATTTTTCTTAGTGAAAGGAAATCCTTTGGGTTGGGTTTCAGGGGTATTGCTTGGGTTCGCGCTCATCTTATTTTTGTGGTTTTAAGAGTTTTATATAGAAAAACAGATTCATGTCGGATCTTTTATAACATCCTTTTAATGATTTCAGCTGTGCTGATGCCTTCTGCTTCTGCACGGAAGTTGCGCACAATGCGATGGCGTAGAACGGGTACGGCCACAGCCTTTACGTCTTCAATATCAGGGGCGTATTTGCTGTTAATAAGCGCGTTGCACTTTGCACCCAGAACCAAATACTGAGAGGCACGAGGGCCAGCCCCCCACTCTAGAAACTCTTTAGCTTCTTTGGCGGCGCGTCCCTGCGCAGGACGGGTTTTGTGTACTAAAGATACTGCATACTCAATAACGTTGTCCGCCACTGGCACGCTGCGTACTAAGGACTGAAAGCGCAAAATTTCTTCCGCCGTAACTACTTGATTGACTTTTACTTTTTGATCAGAAGTTGTACTCTTTACCACGCTGATTTCTTCCTCATAGCTTGGATAATCTAGCTGTATGTTGAACATAAAGCGGTCTAACTGAGCTTCAGGGAGAGGGTAAGTACCTTCTTGCTCAATAGGGTTTTGCGTAGCTAATACAAAAAATGGGCGATCCAGCTTGAATTGTTGTCCTGCAATACTCACCGAGTATTCCTGCATAGATTCCAAAAGAGCGGCTTGTGTCTTTGGCGGAGTACGGTTTATTTCGTCAGCCAATATGATATTGGCAAAAATAGGTCCTTTGATAAACTTGAAATTGCGCTCTTTATCTAAGGTTTCTGCGCCCAGAATATCAGAAGGCATCAAGTCTGGTGTAAATTGAATACGGCTAAATGACAAGTTGAGGGCATCTGCCAAAGTGCGTATTAGAAGCGTTTTGGCCAAGCCTGGTACGCCCACTAGAAGACAGTGGCCTTGACAAAAAATACTTGTTAGAAGTAACTGAACTGTTTCGTCTTGCCCCACAATGGCTTTTCCTATTTCAGAACGAAGCTTTTTAAAGGTATGAGCAAGCGCGTCTGCGGCTTGTAGATCATTTTGGTATTCTGGCATGCTCTATTGAAGTTATTGGGCAGTATTTTTAGGATTTATTGTGTAGTAGGAATATGCAATTACAGGACGTTGAGGCGCAAACTTTGTTTAAAAGCCTTGTTTACAAACTTTCAAAGCTACAAATATAGTAGCATTGGCGGTTATTTACGTGTAGATTCCTAAAAATCTTTTTAAAATTTTGTTGTGGCAACTTCAATAACTCAGCAGTTGTATCGGCACTAATAGGATGAAGATACAAATAAGAAGTATTCTAACATTAAGGCTACTTCTGCAAAAACACAACGGAATCTAAGGTCAAAATAAACAGTTTTTAACTCACACGTCAGGCGCAATGATCTACCCCTACTAAAACAGCTTATTAATGATGAGCTTCTGACCAATGTTTTTTTAGCCAAAATCCAATCAACAAAGCCAAGACCATACTACTAAGTCCCATGTACCAAGTCATGCTCTCCATGGACTTGTTTATATTTTCTTGTGTTAGACCACCCTCAAAACTATAGGCTAGTAACACAACAGACGCATTATTAGCCAAGTGGGCAAGTATGGGAACTAAAATATTACCACTCCAAACATAAAGATATCCAAAAAAAGCTCCAAGAAAAAGGCGTGGCAAAAAGCCGTAAAACTGCAAGTGCATGGCACTAAACACAAAAGCTGCAAGCCAAATAGCGATGTGGTGATTTTTGATAATTACTTGCAATTTGCCTTGTATCAGACCCCTGAAAATCATCTCCTCACCAATAGCAGGCAGAACCGCCAAGACTAACAAAGCCAAAAATAGTCCCGCGAGATTGTCTATTTTAAGCATCATTTCGCTAAGGCGAGCTGCTTCCTCCTCCATTTGCGTAAGGCTGCGCTCTAAATCTGCCCAAGACTCAGGAAAAGTCATGCTTTTGTTTAACTCGCCGCTCCAGCCCACAAAAGGCAGGGCTACCAAAATCAAAAGTATTATGGCTCCAGTACTAATCAGACTTAGAGGTTGGTTGAATCTGATGCCACTAGTGCCCTCGCCAGTGTCCATAAACTTCCAGAAAAAAAAAGAGGGCAGAATAAAAGCTGTTAAATGAGAAATTCCCAAAGCCAGTGTTAGATGCGTTTTGTATTCAGGAAAGCGCGTAGGCATTGCAATTAGAGCCTCTGCTTGTTCTGTGCCTAGGGTTGTGGTTAGGAAAAACAACATAAAGGCTTGTCCTAATAAAAGGCTTGTTAGCAAAAACAAAATAAGCCAGACCAAACCTTTTGCGGCTTTTTGAGAATCTAAGGCTGTACTCATTGGCGAAAATAAAAATAAAAGGCTTGTCGGGTGAGACAAGCCTTTCAGTGAGTGGCGAGGATAGGACTCGAACCTATGACCTCCGGGTTATGAGCCCGACGAGCTACCAACTGCTCTACCTCGCAGTGTCGTTTAATTGCGATGCAAAGGTATGAAGATAATTTTAGCTTCCAAATTATTACTCACTTATTTTCAGAATACTTTCACAAAAAAAAGCCCCGCATTTTTTTTGCGGGGCTTGAAAGCTTTATTTAGTGCTGACCACCTTGGGTTTATACTCTGACTTTTTAAACACCTTTACGGTAGTACGCCTGTTCTCTTGGTGCTGTGGTTCGGTTTTGGCTTTTTTGACTTTCAGCTCATACTCGCCATAGCCTTTGGCTGCAATGTTTGTACTGCTCACACCTTTTTGCAAAAGATAGTCCACAGCAGACTTGGCACGTCCGTCGGCCAGTCTTTCATTGTACTTGGCTGAACCCCGTTCGTCTGTGTGTGAGCCAAGCTCGATAACTACGTCAGGATAAACCGCCAAAAACTCATTCAAAAACCCTACGAATTGATCAAGAAGCTTTTTGGAATCTTCTGTCAAGCGGGTCTTGTCGAACTCATACAAAATTTCGATTTCTGGCGGAAGCTTGTCGTTTGTGGGTTTCAAGAAGTTCATGGTGAGTGTGAGATCTGTATCAAACACGATGGTGTTATATTTCTTAGGGAGTGTGCGCACATCAACCGCTTTGCCAATGGTAGAAAAGCTTTCGGTTTTAGGTAAATAACCATCTTTTTCGGCTTCTATGCTATAAACCATCTTCATGTTGAGAGCAGTGTCGAACTTGAACTTGCCAGCATCATTGGAGGTGGCGGTGGCGAGTAGATTTTTGTTGCTGTCTTTAAATCTCAGAGTGGTGTTTGAGAGCACTTTGCGGGTTTTGTCTTCAAAAGTATTGAAGTACGTGATACCCTGTAAGTAGTAATCTACAAACTTGAAGTTTACAGAGTCATTGATGAAGTAATAAATGTCATCGTCGCCAAGAGCGGGTGCATCACTGCGGTTAGAGGTAAAGTAGCCTACTGAGTCATTTTTGTAAAGAATACCAAAGTCATCTGCTGGTGAGTTGATGGGTGTGCCAACGTTTCTGACTTTATTTTTTTCTTGCACAAAAATATCTAAGCCACCTAGCCCATGGTGTCCGTCTGAGGCAAAAAAGAACTTTCCGTTCGGTGCAAGGTAAGGAAACATCTCATTGGCTGGCGTGTTGATGGCCTTATCAAGTGGTGAAGGTGGCCCGAAAGTACCGTCAGGGTTTACTTTAGCTGAGAATATATCCAAATCACCGTCGCGATTTGAAGCAAAAAAGAGAGTTTTACCGTCTGGAGAAAACGAGGGGCAGCCGTCCCATTTGTCAGAATTCAGTGCCTCAAGTGGCTTAGCTTCAGTCCAAGCTGTACCGTCAAAAGTGGAAACGTATAAACTGACTTCTTGGTCTGATTCTTTCTTTCCGTTTCCGCTACGCGCGAAAATCATACTTTTTCCATCTGGTGAAAACGTCGCTGAAGCCTCGTGCGCACCATCTGTATTGACAGTCAAGCCAGCCGCTGTTATATCTGCAAAGGTTTTATCATTGCTAAAGTTAGCATAATAAACGTCATGGAAGCCTTTTCCTGTCCCTTCATACACTTTCTCCATGCGGCGTGCACTCGTAAAGGCCAACTGTCCGTTTATCAACGCAGAAGAAAAATCTGAGGCATTGGTGTTGATGTTGCCACAGTGTTCAATGCGCGTATGTGTAGTCATTTTTTTAATTTCTTCTGCCTTTTGAAGCGATTCTATTTCAGCCTTGGCCAAATCTTGCAAACGCGGCTTGGTGCCCGTATTGACATATTCCTGAAACTGTTCTGTGGCCTCACTATATTTAGCGTTGGCTGCCAGCGCGTAACCATAATAAAACTTGAGCTTATCTTGGTTTTCAGCGGCCAAAGGCTCAGCGGTTTTGTTGGTAAGAGCAGCTGCATAAAAAGGCTCTGCTAAAGCAGGTCGGTTAGACAGACGATAACATTCTGCCAGTTTGAAGTTGATATTTTTGGCCAACTTAGGGTTTTTGGCAAGAGCTTCTTTATAAAGCGGAATAGCTGCATCATAAGCAGCCGCCTGAAACTTCATTTCTGCTTTGTCATACACGGCTACACAGCCCGTGAGATAAAAGCACATCAAGGCCAGAAGGCCGTATACGAGTTGTTTATTCATGGCATAAATCGTTTAATCGTGCTACTTTATAACGAAACTTTTTAGAAAGACGTGCTTAAAGCTTCAATATTCGCCTTGCAAATTTGTATAAAACTTTGCTAAGAAGCTAAAAAAACTCAAAAATAAAGCAAGAATTATCATGAATATCAACATAGACTATCAAAGTACAAAATATTAACAGCCCTTTTGTTCAAACCTATTGGGTCGTGAGCAAAGGGCTGTTAGTTCATTTACATGGCTAACTGTTTAACTAGCGCATGAGATAGAGCTTTCCTATATTGTGCTTAAACAAACCATCTTGAGCGGTTTCAAATCGTTCATAATTACGTTGGCTGTCGCTGATAAACACTTTATAGAGATACACCCCATTGGCTAGTTGGTCGCCGTACTCATCTTTGCCGTCCCAAGCAAAGTCCGTGATGTTGTTACCTATTCTCAAAGGCCCCAGTTCATCTTGTGTAATGGTGCGCACCACCTTGCCCGAAACCGTCATGATTTGAATTTTGAGCTGTTCGGGGACTTCTTGTCCTGTCAGAGTAAACACAAAGCGTGTGCTCGTGGAGAATGGGTTTGGATATGGGTAAAACTGGCTGATAGCTGTTCGGTTAATAACCTTAAAACGAACACGATAAGGTTCTATCCCTGCCGTATTACCGCTCAGGTCTTGGGCTTCAATACGGAGCGTATAATCACCATCAGGTAAGGGGTTGGCGGGCGTGTATTCGATTCTGAAGTTATTGTCAGGCGAAGCTGTCCAGCTCATGCCAGCCTCCGAAAAATCAATACGCCGCGCCGTACAGGTGTCACAACTGCTTAGGAAGAGATCTAAATTGAGCGTATCCTGCCTGATTTGAGTTTTATTTTCGTCCTTGAGCGAAATGCTGATAAGCGGCGCAGGCGCAACAATATCTCCATCAAGTATCATCTTACCATCAAAAGCCACGTCTAAAACAGGATTGATATCGTCAGGTTTGACACTGAAACGCGCTTGCAAAATATTATTGTCGTAAAGCTGTTCGGCTTGTAAGCGCGGATTTACAAATACAGTCGTGAAGTTTTTGCCTTTATAAGCATTGCTAGGAATTCTGAGCGCAAATTGCGTAAACTCACCTCGTTTAGGGGCTGTAATGTCTGTATCAAAGGTTTCGGTACTACCTCGCACGTCATTGGTTATTTTGTATTGAACGCGGAGTGGATCTTTGAAATCATTGCCCGAAATGTTGTAGAAGACAAAACCCAACCCTAGAGTATCCCCTTCAATAACTTCCAAGTCAGTTCTTTCGCGATAAACTAAAGTATCGTAGAGCAAAATACCCTCAGGAACTTCTTGGTAAATAACTTGCCAGCGTCTGAGCTGAAAAGGAGTGCCGTTCAAGCTGTCCTTGATGGTGGTACGTAACTTGATATTGGGATAAATTTCTGGATTAATGCTGCGAAGTGCTGTAGCGTCTGGTCTGATGTTGGTAAGCAAAACTTCCTCGCCCCCGCCAGTATTCACACCAATGACATCAAGCTGCCAAGATTCTTTTTTGTCTTCGGGCAAGCCTCGTATGTCTCTAAAAAGCGTTTCCCAGCGTTCTGCTGGGCCTATAGGAACTGAGGTGATAGAGCCTTCACGTACAGCAAACTCTAAGTTCAGATTAAGCGATACCTCACCACTTTCTACGGTGGGAGCAAAGTTCATTAAAGCAGAACCCGGTGCACCACCTTTTCTACCCACAATAATGAAGGGACGAAACGGAATCGCGTTGGCCGCATAAGCCGCCACATCCACGCCAATTTGAGCCAGTTCGGCTATTGGATAGCCCGTTTGTGGATCAGCAAATCTACCGTTCATCAATACAACATAATCGCCTGATTCCAATCGGCTAATGTATTCTTTGAGTGCGTCTTCACGTGGGTTGGTGGGTAGCAGGTTTGAGGCCAAAAGGTTTGCACCACAAGCCTGTATAGCATAAGGGTTGTACAAACGCCCTGTTCTGCCACTGAATGTAAGCGCGTAGAGCCAGCGCACATCGCAGTCGCCGTTCACAACCACTTCACCATTCACTTTGATAGTAGGTACTACAGTCGGAAAAATTCCGTTCACATTTTTGATATCCAGTACATAACGTACATTCTCAAACTCCCATTTGTTCAAATCGCGATTGGCCTTTAAGCCAAATATCTGGTCTTTTTTGAACTGTCCCAAATGCGCCTGAGACCAGCCTTCGGGGCTATCTTGAATATAAATGAACGAAGACTCTGACCAGCGTGGATCGTCCCCAATGCTTGGATTGGCATACCTTACACGCCAAAAATAAACGGTGCTATCACGTGAGAGTGGCAGCTCGAGCGTCCACTGCGTGGTAACAAAACCCGTTACCAGCGTATCTTTTTTAAGAGGGCTGTTAAAAAAATCGGTCGTATCTAACTCAAATATAAACTCTCGCGCCTCTCCAAATGGATTGGAGTTTTGTGCAATAAGCGTTTGTAGTTTTTTGCTCTGAATACTGAACTCTTTAGGCGCAATGGCAAAAACACCACCCTGTGTGAGTGAAAAATCATAGCGGGCAAGGTTGTTATTCTCGTTGCCTTCTTTGATGCTGTCCTCAAAGTCTATGCGTATCTCAAAGCGGTTTAAGCCTGCCGCTTTTCGCTTCTCATCACTTGTCTGAGCAATAGAGAAAGTTACAGTGTCTCGGTTGGGTATGGCGTTGAAATATTGAGGAATATAGGTAACACTAGAACCATCTGGAAAGGTACGCTTAACCTGTATGCCCAATAAACGATTTCTGAAATCGGTAAGACCGTAGTTTGATACATCAATATCCATTTCTATGCGGTCGGACTGCGAGCTGAGCGGAGTGACGGTGTTACTGCGCAAACTCACGCGAGAATCGTCTACATGATAGTCTGGCTTGTCTAAAAACGTTAGTCTTACCATGGGGTCACCTTGCAAAACAAACTGCTGTACGTTAGCAATATTGATTGTGTCGCTAGGAGAAAAAGCCAGCGTCCTTCTGTTCGTTTCTTGAACAATTTCGCCAATAGGCTTGCCCAAGAACTTGAGATCAGTAAAAGCGGTTTGTAGGAACGCTGCCGTGTAAGCATCTAGGGTAGAAGCAAATCCAATGTGGCTATGCGATAAGAAAGCAATAGCACCTCTGTCTTTGGCTGTCATCCAGTCTTCGGCAAAACCAAAGCCCGATGTAAAAATATCACCAGCCCCGCAGCCATTTACAATCATCATAGGATACTTGCCTTTGTTCCTATAGCCATTTTCTGGGTCTGTTACATAGCCAATTTTGATGTCTGTGAGTTCAAATGAGGCATGACCAAAAAATGTGATAAGTGCTTGGCCGTTATTGAGCAGCTCATTAAAATTATCGAACTGATTCACATCGGTGGTTTTTTTGGACAGAAGTGTGGTGTTAGCACCAAAATACTGCCCCTTGACAATGCGGTCATAGTTTTCTATGTGAGAGCGAAACTGCCTCAGCTCAAATTCTTTAAGTCCACCGCTCAAAAACAAGATGTTTTTGCGCCAATTAGCGGTTAAATCTGTGGTTTCATGCTCTTTTACTTTGTTAAAATAATTGGCTACTTCTTCTGGTGTGCGAGCAGGCAAGCGTCCTATGGGGATAGAGGGGATATTTTTCTCTGGTTTGAGTCCCATGTTCGCAATGAGCTGATAGTCTGAAGACGGATAGCCAAAGGTGGGTACATGCACAGCATCAGGTGTGAGCAAGCTTGTTTGGTAAAAAGTGGAAGTCCCTTTGCCCACCAAAAAAACCCCTTTGGGTGCGCCGTTGTTGTTCCAGATAAAGTCTATGAACCTGCGTAGAGCAAGGGGATGCGGCTCACCATAAGAAAACAAGTTATAAAGATCTTGCACATTCATAACCACAGGCTTGTATCTACCGCCTATAGCACTTGCACGGTAATTGGCATAAGCCTGCACGGGGTCGCTGTACTCGCTGCTAGGCTTGCGCAGTTGAGCGTCTGTAATGATAATGTAGTCAAAAGTTTCGGGCAGAACTTTAGGAAACACCACTCGCTCAAGTTTACTGACACTTCTAGGTTCTGCATCTACAATCACTTTGCGGCTTTTGCGGGTGTTAGGTACCACCACACGCATGAGTGTACCGTCAAAAGAGGCTCCTATTTCTATAATCTGGTTATAATCTGTCACGTCCCACATGCGTGCGCCAGCTGGCACAGCTTGTATGGGCAGATAGGACTTATTGGCAGAAGCTGTATCTAAATTAAAAACCTTGAAGCCTTCGTTTCGCATGTTCAAGGCTTGCGCATAAGTGTATTTGATGTAATTGAGCGACACCGAGTTTCTCACAAAAGGGTTGTCTCGCCGCGGAAAGGCACAGAAGATATAGTTGCCATCGCCCACAGGAAACCCAGTAGTTGAATCTGCCTCAAAGTCAATTTTGGCAATACGGGTGTTCAAAAAGACCACCGAATCAGTGGCTGGCGACGTTACATCGGCTGGCACAAAACCATTCCAAAATAGCACAGGGTGTGAAGTTCTTCTTCTGCCCACCACCGATACTTCCAATTTGGCTTTAAGTTTGGGCAATCTTAGAGCATTTTTGATAGGCAAAGGATATTGCTGCAAACCTCTTAAATCACTGATTTCATCACCTGTGTAGCCCTCGCCATGATCCCATGAGCTTAAACGCGCACCGCGTTGCTCTTCGGCAGGGTCTATAGGGTTATAGAGCGGTCCAAAAGCAAAAGCGTTAGCAGATGAAAAAAGTGCTTTTTCAAAATGATACGTTTCAAGCGGCGCAGCCGCGTAATTGGTATCTTTAAAAAAGGCAATGCGCTTGCCCAACTCGGCGGGCGTGTTGGAGTAAGTTAAAAAGTAATAGTTTGGGAACGAGTAGTTTGGACGATGATCTACGTTCTGCTGCTCATCTGGAAATTCATATTGTTGGCGATCCAAAAATTTACCATCATTGGGCACACCATAAAACTCAATATAGTCTAAGGAGTCAAAGCTGCCATCTGCTTGCCCAACCACAGAAATGGCAATTTCTTGTCCACGCCAATACATTTGGTAGCGATTGGGGTTAATAACAGCATCTACAGGAAACCCTACTTGCGCCAATTCTGCATAGGTGATTCTATAAATCCCCTCTTCAGTGGCTTGCATTTTATAGTAACGTTTAGCATAATCTACCCAGCCATTTCCAAACCTATCTTGCGCTTGTGCAAGCTGTAAGCTCAGAAGCAGCAAGAGAAAACCAAAAACAAGTAAAACACTAGTCCTTTTCATAATCTTTGAATGTTATCCTTTGGGTTTGTTAAGATTTTTGATTTTGTTTAAGTGCTCTTGTGCAAAAGCCACACGCAACGAAAATACATGTGAGTAAGGAATGCCTCCTAAGCCACCCACATTGGTCAGCGCATAATCCACAACAAAGAGTTTGTATTTAAAACCCACACCAAAACTCGGTTGTGTGGTGGTAACAAACGTATTATCAAAGTTTTTGATTTGCTGAAAATTGCCTACACCACCCCGCAAAAAAGCCATATTCTTATAGTCTAATTCCACACCAATGCTGGGAGAAATTGACAATAAATTACTCTTTATTAAAACATTACGCTTTCCATCAAAAGTGGTTTCCAGCCCTATCATACTTGTTAAACCAATATTTTCCGAAAGAGCTAAGGGGCGCGCCACACCTAAAACCATGGTGGGCAAGGTGATTTCGGTAGAACTGAGTGGTACTTCGTTGCCTGTATTCAAAAATACTTCTCGAACTTCCTCTTCGTTAAAATTCCAAGCGTTATAAGTGGTACTAATGTCTCGTAGTGTTAGACCAAATAAAAATTTCTTGTATTCAGTATGTGCGCCTAGGTCAATGCCGAATCCCCAAGCCTTAGCAAAAGGCCCTGCCACACGATGAATAACTTTCACGCTTGCGCCTGTGCGTATGTTTAGTTTTTTTTCTTCTTCTTGTCCCTCCTTGTCTTTGCCTTTGTATTTGATAGCAAATAGACGCGCGTAGCTAAACATAAACGCATAAGAAGCTTCCGAAAATGAGCGCACACGGTCATAGTTAATACCTCCGTTAGCGTCTACTAGAAGACGTGTGTCTGGAATATCATCTATGCCCATACGGATAAAGGTTAAACCAAAAGCTTGAGTACTATCCGCATTGCGGTTGGCAAAACCCACATGGTCATAGTTGGACACACCACCAAAAAATGAGGCACGTGTGAGCAATAAATCATATTGGTTGCTCAACCCCAAGAGACCCGCTGGATTCCAATAACCCGCTGTAGCATCAAAACAAACTGCATTGTAGGCACGAGAAAGAGCCAGTCCTCTGGCACCAACGCCAATAGCCAAAAATTCATTGCTGTATTTGGGCGTATTATCTTCTTGGTCTTGAGCCAAAACCAACCCAAAAGAGCAAGGCAAAAGTAAGATTAAAAATAACAGTAATTTTTGTTTCATATTCCGAAAGCAATTTAAAGACTCGTTCAAACTTTAGCATCAAAACTGTGCTCTGGTATTGCTCAATTATATGTTAGGCAACGCATACCAATACCCTAAACAGCTAGCAATGATACAACACAATGCTTGTATCTACAACAAAAAATCCATTTTTTTTGTTATACGAAATTACACTAGTCAATTTGAATATTTGTTTAATAAATTCTGACCTCTGAAAAAAATATATTCCTTTTAATAAACTAATATCCTTTTAATCAGTTTTTTAATAAAAAGAGTAGTATTTGAGAATAAGAATTTATTTATTTGTTTTTGTGTAAAACTGAGAACAAATCAAACAAAAATCACATTTAACCGTATTATAATTATAGAAATTCTTCAAATTTTCATACGCTTTGTGCCTGACTTTCAACTTACTCACCACTAAAACAATAAACCATGCGATTTTCTACTCAATATTGTTTTTCTTTGAATGTCCTTATCTTTTTAGTACTCATAGTCAGTACAATAGATAATGTATCAGCTCAAAGGCGTTTTGAGATTCCCCAAGGCGGTGACGTAAGTAAGGTCAATTTATACATTACGCCACAGTATGAAAGGCAGCAATCACAACTTACCCTTATGTATTTGGGCGTACAGAGTGGATTAGAATACGTGCCGCGCAACTGGTTTGCTCTGGCAGGTGGTTTGGGCTACAGACGCGGTCAGGAGCTTGCGGATTCGTACACGCGCCGGTTTCGTTCGCATGACCTAGAGGGACATACTTCTTTTAATTTGAATGTCAGTAAGCTCTTTAACAGCAATGACAAGCGCACAATTTTTATTTGGAGAAACGCAGCGCGTCTGGTTTATAGTAATATGGACTTGAGCTACACAAGGCTTATTTTTGAGCCAGACTACAAAGGTCCTGAAACTAATCAGAACAAATTTTATAGCTCACTTTATTCAGGGTTAGAAATGCGCTTTGCCGTAGAAACCAATGCTGATATTGTGCTTTCGGCAGGCTGGAACGGTGCGCTTACGCCCAATCAAAGCGGTTATGCTGATGATCAATTTGGTAATCCCAATAAATACACAGATATCAAGTGGATTACACCAGGTTTTCAAGTAGGTTTGGGTGTGAATATAGCACTCAACGGTGATGTGTCCCATTTAAGAAGCATTTACAGCATGAAAGCTACTGAAAAGACAATGAGTGAAACACAAATCAATAAGCAAATAGACAAGCTTCTTGCTACCCTTAAAATTGATCCAGAAAAACTCATTTTTACAGACCGCCAAATTTATCAAGACTACATGAGTATTATCAAAAATACGAATGTTAGTGCAAGCAAGCGACTGGAATATGCGCAAAAATTTAAAAAATACTACGAAAGATATGGGTTTGACAATAAGGGAGAGCCTATCGTGCCGCTCAGTGAGCACCGTAAGGCTATCAAGGATCTGAAAGAGGCCAACAAAAAAGCTGAAAAAGAAAACAAGAAAAATGGAAACTAGGCTTCTAAAAGGGTAAGCGCGGTAAAGCTTGTACCTCTAAGTCAGCCAATACATTCTCTTGCGCCATAAAATGCGCAGTCATGGCAATCATAGCCGCGTTGTCGGTACAATACTCAAACTTTGGAATATAAGTTTGCCAGCCTTCGTGTTCGCCTAAAGCTTGAAGTTGCTTTCTGAGAGCGGAGTTAGCCGACACGCCACCCGCCAAAGCCACCTCCTTAATCCCCGTTTGAGCAACTGCTAGCTTGAGCTTAGTCAATAGAACATTTATGAGAGCCTGCTGGTAGGACGCGCAAATGTCATTCAGGTTTTGCGTAATGAAGTCTGGCTGCGTCGTAAGGTGTTTTTGTAAAAAGTATAAAAAAGATGTTTTCATACCACTAAACGAAAAGTCAAGGTCTTTGAGCTGAGAGGTAGGAAAAGAGTAGGCCAAAGCATTACCTGTTTGGGCGTAATGGTCTATCCAACGTCCACCTGGGTAAGGCAGACCAAGTAGCTTTGCAGCCTTATCAAAAGCCTCACCCACCGCATCGTCTTGGGTTTGCCCGAGTATTTGCATGTTGATAGGGCTTTGGACGAGTAAAATCTGCGTGTGTCCACCGCTTACTGTCAGACATAAAAACGGAAAACTTGGACTGGGTTTTTCTATAAAATGCGCCAAAACATGTGCTTTTAGATGATTGACAGCAATCAGGGGCACGTTCAAAGCCCAAGCCAAGGACTTGGCATAACTAGCACCCACTAGCAAAGCTCCTAGTAAGCCTGGCCCTTGCGTGAAAGCTACAGCTTGAAGATCAGAAAATTGAAGATTGGCCTTTTTGAGTGTTTCCTGCACCACAGGCACAATGTTCTGCTCATGCGCCCGCGAGGCTAGCTCTGGCACAACCCCTCCATACTGTTCGTGTATGGTTTGTGTAGCCACCAAATGACTCAACAAAACCCCATCTCGCATGATGGCAGCTGAGGTTTCGTCGCATGAAGACTCTATAGCCAGAATAATCATGAATCGCTTTTCTTGATGCCTAGTTGTGCCTTGAGCCTCTCGAGTTCTGATTTATACTGGTCATTACCCAGTATTTGGTTCACTTGGTTGTCTGTTTTGGCATCTTTAGCGGCCTTGTCTGCATCTTGTTTGTAAAGGTCGCTGAGAGCTTCGTTTTCGTCAATTTTAGATTTCATGCGCTCCATCATAGAGAGGGTGTCGCTGGAATCAGGCATTTTAGAAGCTGCATTTTTTTCTATTTGAACAAGACGAAGGCGACGTATCAAATCTTCTACTTTCTGAGTTTGAAGCTGCATTTCAGCAGCTATCTTGGTCTCGTTGGCAATTTTTTGCTTTACGGCTTCTTGCTGACGCAAAATAGTGGTGGCTATTTCGTTAGCCTTGCCCCAATCAATATCGCCTTTTTGTGCTTTCTGTACAATCAATTTACCTTTTTCGTCGAGCTCACGAAGCTCTGACGAAAAGCCATCGCGGCGTTTCTCAGCCATTATTTGTTCTGCTTTTACCTGTACGAGTAGATTCTGGGCTGCCTCAAGATCTTTCTTGCCCTCATAGGCGGCAATTTTTGCAGAAATGCTATCCACTTGTGGAAGCTCAGTGCTGGTGTAGGTATTTGTATACGTGGTGCTTTCGGTTATAGGCGGCGTATAGGCACTGGTTGGCGGTGTGGTACTTGTGGGTGGAGTTGCTGTGGTTTTGCTGGCGGTCTCAGTGCTAGGCGTGGTTAGGTTATATTTGCGTATATACCACTCAATGGTATGTTTAAGACCTGTCTCGAAAGGTGTCTGAGCAGACCAATTCATTTCGTTAAGCATCTTTGAGGCATCAATAGCGTAGCGTTTATCGTGGCCAGGTCTGTCTTGAACAAAAGTAATAAAGGATTTATAAGAAACATGAGGCAGAGGTTTTATTTGGTCAAGAATATTGCAGATAGTGCCTACAATTTCTAGGTTATTAACTTCATTATCAGAGCCTATGTTATAAGTCTCGCCAATTCTCCCTTTATGGAACACCGAATCTATGCCCACACAGTGATCTAGCACGTAGAGCCAGTCTCTGACGTTTTTACCATCGCCATAAATCGGAATACTTTGCTGATTAAGGGCTTTACGAATAACCACTGGAATCAATTTTTCATCATGCTGCTTGGGTCCGTAGTTGTTGGAGCAGTTAGTAATGACAGCATTAAAGCCGTAGGTTTTGACATAAGAGCGCACTATCATGTCTGAAGAGGCTTTTGAAGCACTGTAAGGACTGTTGGGGGCGTAAGGCGTGCGTTCTGTAAAATAGCCAGTGTCGCCTAGAGAGCCATAGACTTCGTCTGTTGACACGTGGTGAAAGCGTGATGTTTCATAGCCTTCTTTTACTTTGTTAGGGCCACTCATCCAGTGTTTACGTGCTGCATCAAGCAATGTAAAAGTGCCATTTACATTGGTGAGAATGAAAGTTTCTGGGCCAGAAATTGAGTTGTCTACGTGCGACTCTGCGGCAAAGTGAATAACCCCATGCACATCATATTCGCTAAAAATATGCTGTACTAGCCCTGCATTACAAATATCACCTTGAATAAACTTGTAGCGGTTGTGGCCGTGCAGTTCACTTAAATTCTGCAGGTTACCTGCATAAGTGAGTTTGTCTAAATTAATGACAAAATAGTCTGGATACTTCGCCACAAAATAAGGCAAAAAGTTTGAGCCAATGAAGCCCGCGCCGCCCGTTACAAGAATACTTTTCATAGGACTGTTTGATGTTTTTTGAATGCGTAAAGATAGCGTCTTTGAAAACATGAAACCACAACTCCCGTCACTTTTTTTAATGACGAAACAGGCTGTAGTTTTTAGATGCCTATGTTATAAAAGCCATAAGCGCAAGGCTTTTTTAGAGCAAAAACCGTGCGCTTATGGCTAAGAAATATCAAAAATTATGCTTTTATGCCAAGATTTCCTGCACTCTTGCAGCAGCATCTTTGAGCAATACCGCAGGAATTACGTTAAGGCCAGACTCAGCTATGATTTTAGCTCCTTCTTCAGCATTTGTGCCTTGTAAACGTACAACAATAGGAACACGAATAGTACCAATGCTTTTATAAGCCTCTACCACACCAGCCGCTACACGGTCGCAACGCACAATACCACCAAAAATATTGATGAGAATCGCTTTGACGTTAGGGTCTTTAAGGATGATTCTAAAGCCTTTTTCTACCGTTTGCGCATTGGCCGTACCGCCTACGTCCAAGAAGTTGGCTGGCGAGCCGCCCGACAACTTGATGATGTCCATAGTGGCCATAGAAAGCCCTGCACCATTCACCATACAGCCCACGTTACCGTCTAGCTTTACGTAGTTTAGGCCATATTCGCCTGCTTCCACCTCCAAAGGCGAACTCTGCGTAGGATCTGCCATTTCTGCCAAATCTTTGTGACGGAAGAGCGCGTTTTCATCTAGGTTCACCTTACCGTCCACAGCCAATATCTTGTCGTCAGAGGTCTTTAGAACTGGGTTTATTTCAAAAATAGAAGCGTCTAGGCTTTCGTAAGCTTTATAAAGGCTCATGGTGAACTTAACCATTTCGTTAAAAGCAGTCCCTTTTAAGCCCAAAGCAAAGGCAATTTTACGAGCCTGAAATGGTTGT
The DNA here is from genome assembly GCA_004293815.1 of Cytophagales bacterium. Classification (GTDB taxonomy): domain Bacteria; phylum Bacteroidota; class Bacteroidia; order Cytophagales; family Bernardetiaceae; genus RDZD01. The sequence goes on from RDZD01000013.1 coordinate 102,011, forward strand.
AAGCCAACTACAGGATCTATCCACTCTTTAATAATTTTCTCAGGTGTGTGTTTGGCCACTTCTTCAATGTCCATACCACCTTCAGTACTTGCCATAATCACATTAGTGCCTGTGTTACGGTCTAAAAGAATACCCATATAGTACTCTTTAGGTTCAGATGCTCCAGGATAATACACATCTTCAGCAATGAGGACTTTATTAACCACATGTCCTTCAGGAGCATTTTGAATGGTGAGCAAAGTGCCGCCCAACATCTGACCAGCTTTTTCACGTGCCGCTTCCTGACTCTTAGCCAACATCACCCCGCGGTAATCTGTGCCTATAATAGTTCCCTTACCACGCCCGCCAGCATGTATTTGAGCTTTTACGACATACCAGGTAGTGCCTGTTTGTTGATTGAGTTGTTTGGCGGCCTCAAAAGCCTCATCGGGAGTAGAGGCAACGATGCCTTCTTGCACACGTACACCGTATGACTTAAGAAGACCTTTGGCCTGATATTCGTGAATATTCATAAGTTAAATAACTAGATACCAATGCTTTTGAACACGTTTTAGCTGCTCAAACTTCACGTTTAGCAGATTTTATTCACAATAAAGCACAAAAAAACTTTTAAAACCAAATTTTTTGACTCCTAAATTCATCGCTTAATGCAGGGCTATCTGACAGCATTAAGGCACACCAAAAAAAGTCTAAACACTAGGAGTTTTAAAATACAGATTCTATGTTTACACCTTCGCTAGGCTGTCATCTAGATTTTTTTCTTTTTATAGTTGGCAAGCAAGGCGTTAAGATAAGTTATAATAGTTGAACTTTTGATAAGTAAAACACTGAAAATGAGATTTATAAAAAAAATCATCAACCGACTACTTTCCAGAATTCATAACCAAAATTTTTGGCAGATAGTTTTTCATTTATCGCTACAGCACATGAACTTTGGGAATGGTGGTGATTTTGCACAAAGCGGCGAGTTGTTTGTGGCGCAGTATATCAAAGATCGACTTGCCAAAGAGCTTGGACAATCTTCTGTGGTCATTTTCGATGTGGGCGCAAACGTGGGCAAATACGCCAAAGCCTTATCAGAGCTTTTTGGCTCAAAGGCCAAAATTTTTGCATTTGAACCCTCTCAGAAAACATTTGAGTTGTTTAAAGAAACTACAAAGACTTGCAGCAATATCATTCCTAACAATCTGGGATTCAGTAATAAAGAATACACCCACACACTATTTACTAACACAGAAGGCTCTGGGCTGGCTTCAGTTTATCAGCGGAAGCTAGACCATTTCGGTATCAGCATGGACAAAACCGAAGAGATTAAGCTAAGCACTATTGATAATTATTGTCAGCAACACAACATTGACCGAATACATTTTTTAAAGTTAGATATAGAAGGGCATGAGTTGAGCGCGCTTACTGGCGCACAAGACATGATTGCCAATAAAAAAGTAGATTACATACAATTTGAATTTGGCGGCTGCAACATAGACTCTAGAACGTATTTTCAGGATTTCTACTATCTGCTCAAGGATAACTATCGCATTTATAGAATTCTCAAAAACGGTATCCATGAGCTACCGACCTACAAAGAAACTTACGAAATATTCATTACTATCAACTATCTAGCCATCAAGAAGTAAGACAGTTGGCACGTGGCAGGCCACTGCTTGATTCTAAGGATTTGTCTTTGAGAAATTAAAGCATTTCTTGAGAAATCAACTCAAGCCTATTGCCAAACCGTTGACAGTATCTTTAAAACGGGGTCGTTTTGAGGAGTCCAGTCCTTAAAAATCGGCGTTCTGAGGTGTTCTAGGAAAAGGAATTACGTCTCTAATATTGCCCATGCCCGTAACGAAAAGTACCAAACGCTCAAAGCCTAAACCAAAACCAGCGTGAGGACAAGTGCCATACTGGCGAGTTTCTAAGTACCACCACAGCTCATGCTCCGGGATGTTCATCTCTTTGATACGTGTAAGCAGCTTATCATAACGCTCTTCGCGTTGTGAGCCTCCAATAATTTCGCCTATTTGAGGGAACAATACGTCCATAGCCGCTACGGTTTTGCCGTCTTCGTTCTGCCGCATATAGAACGCTTTAATGTCTTTGGGGTAGTTGTTTACAATGACAGGCTTTTGGAAATGCTTTTCTACCAAATAACGCTCATGTTCAGACTGAAGATCTGTACCCCAGCTAACAGGATATTCAAATTTGCCTTTACGATAAGGCTGTGATTGAAGTAAAATTTCTACCGCTTCGGTGTATGACACACGCGCAAACGAAGTTTCTACAACATTTTTGAGTCGGTTAATAAGTTCTGGATCGTAGGTTTCGGACAAAAACTGTAAATCGTCCGAGCATTTCAACAGAGCTTGACTCACCAAATATTTGATGAAGTCTTCTGCCAAGTCCATATTGTCATTGATGTCATAAAAGGCCATTTCAGGCTCAATCATCCAGAACTCAGCCAAATGACGACTTGTGTTAGAGTTTTCGGCACGGAAGGTAGGCCCAAAAGTGTATACAAGTCCTAAGCCCATAGCACCAAGCTCACCCTCCAGCTGACCCGAAACGGTTAGATTTGTAGCTTTACCAAAAAAATCTTTTGAATAATCTACGTTTCCTTCGGGCGTGAGCGGTGGGTTTTTAGGGTCTAGGGTTGTAACACGGAACATTTGACCCGCTCCTTCCGCATCAGAGCCTGTGATAAGAGGCGTATGCAAATAAAAAAAGCCTTTGTTATTGAAATATTCATGTATGGCAAAGGCCAATGTGTGGCGAATCCGTAAAACAGCTCCAAAAGTATTGGTGCGAGGGCGTAAATGAGCTATTTCTCGCAAAAATTCTAAGGTGTGCTTTTTCTTTTGTAGAGGATATGCTTCGGCATCAGCCTCACCCAAAATCACAATATCCTTGGCATGGATCTCTACGCTTTGTCCCTTGCCTTGTGAAGACACTAGACTCCCCTGAACTGCAATACAAGCACCAGTATTGATTCGATTCATAAGCTCTTCCGAAAACTTATCTGTGTCGGCCACTATCTGGATATTTTTGATGCAAGAACCATCGTTCAACGCCAAAAAATTCACAAACTTGTTGCCGCGCTTGGTACGCACCCAGCCTTTGATATGTACAGATTGCGACTGACCTTCTTGATACAGTAGCTGCTTAACGGAATAGAGATTCATGGGTATAAAAACGACTATTTGATTGGTCTTTGAGCATTCAAAGCCGCAAAACTATATAAAAAAATAAACACTACAAAATACAAGGCGGATTGGTTTTTACTAAAACGCAATTACTACGCGAGGATGCAGGCGATGAAGCCTGTTTTTTTTACTTTGTCCAAAGAGCACCCAACAAGATGACATTGAAGCATTGTGTTTCGTAGTAGCAGCTAATGTTATTGTGCATGAGAAGTCTCAACTGACAATCCCAAAACAATATTCTTTGCTAAGAAACAGCATATAAAACCAGTATAACTGCGTAAATAAGGAGCTCTGTAAATTGCTGAGTTGCACCCAAGCAGTCGCCTGTATAGCCTTCTATCCATTTCAAGAAATAGGCTCTGAGTCTTTGAGTGAGTAGCCAAAGCGCGGGAAGCACCAAGAGAAACCAAGCATTTTGAGCCAATATGCAAAGAAGTAACAATGGCAGCACTCCCAAAAGCATAGCCAAAGATAATTCAGACCCACTTAAACGCTTGGCCACTGGCTTAGATTTGCTAGTGGCATCATCGCGGGCGTAGTCCGTGGTATAAACCACCACCACAGCACTTGCACGGCTTAGACTATGGGCTGTGCAAAAAATACATGCCAAAGTGCATGAGGAAGTGTAAGTGCAAAGCTCTAATATGAATGACACCTTGAGCATCAAGGCCAGTATCAAGCCCATAACGCCATAGGTTCCCAGACGGCTATCTTTCATAATTGTTAGAATTTGTTCTTTGGTCCAACCGCCACCAAAAGCATCACAAACATCGGCCAATCCGTCCTCGTGAAAAGCACCTGTGATGAGGACAGATACAGCCAGACTCACGACAGCGGCTGGCCAAAATCCTAAAAACTGAGTACCAAGAGCAAAGGCAACATAGGCTCCCAAACCCACAATCCAGCCTATGAAAGGAAAATAAATTGTGGCTTTGTTAAGATAGTCTTCGTCATGATCTACCCAAGAAGGACAAGGAATTCGTGTATAAAACATTAAAGCCGTAAAAAAAAGACGAACTTGGTGCTTGATGAAATCAATCATGACAGGTATGAGAAAGAGGAACTTAAGAGGGATATTAGAACTTAGGGATTGCTTCTAAGCCTAAAAATTCCATGTGTTTAAGGTGGAAATGGCATGGTGAGCTGTCAAATCAAAACTGCACGGCACAATAGACGTGTAATTGTGCTCTACAGCCCACTGATCTGTATCTTCGCCATGATCAAAGTTTACAAAATCGCCTGTTAGCCATAAATAAGGTCTTCCTGAGGGTGTTTCCCGTTCCGAAAAGGCATCCACCCAGCGGGCATTGGCCTGCCTACAAATACGTAGACCCTGTATAGGCTGTTCTTGCCGTTTTGGAAAATTGACATTCAAGGCCACACCTTTAGGAAGACCATGATTCAATACCTGTAAAACAATCTTTTCTACGTGTATTGTGGTGTGGCTAAAATCTGCGTCAGCATGAAAATCACCAAGTGAAAAACCTACCGCTGGCAAACCTTCAATAGCACCTTCAATAGCTGCAGCCATTGTACCAGAATAAAGTATGTTCAAGGCCGTATTGCTCCCGTGGTTGATGCCCGATACCACCATAGCAGCGGTTCTCTCACCAAGCAAATGACTTTGGGCAATTTTTACGCAATCGGCAGGTGTGCCAGAACATTCATAAGCCTCAATACCAGGAAATTGTTTCGACTTAGTCACCATAAGCGGGTAGTGAATGGTAACAGAGTGTCCCATAGCAGACTGAGGCTTATTGGGTGCTACCACAATCACTTCTGCCAGATCAGCGATACACTCAACGAGCGTCTTCAATCCTTTATAAGTGATACCATCGTCGTTTGAAACTATAATAATCGGTTTTGAAGCCATAGAAAGTATAGAGGTTTTAAAAGTGTACTAGCTCTTTTTGTTATTGGAAGAGAGATCTGCTTCCCGCACGTGCACCAGATAATTAAAGTTATCGGATTGAATTGCGTCGTATTCTAACTTCACGAGGTTTATATCTTCTAAATCTACGAAGTCTATACCAAGCTTGAGATATTCTATTATGCCTATAAGTTGTTCACAGCGATTGGCGGTGTAGGTGCTTTTAACCCAAAGCTCATTGGTGTCATAGAAGGCTTTAAACTCACCAATCACAGTTAAAAATGCACTAATCAACAAAGCAGTTGTATTCAAATACCAGCTGATATGCATACCCAGCATGGTAAAGGTTTCTAAGGCTTCAGTGGTGTTGATACCTAAGAGAACCGTCATAATAGCTGCCAAAGCGGTGGAAAGCGTTCTAAACAAGAGAGCTTTGCGCCCATTTTTGCTTTCAGCAAATCTAAATTTCTTGATTTCTTCACGCAAGCGCAGTTCAAGGTATTCGAGTTTGGTGATACACTCTTTTTTTTCGTCTTCGGAAGTACGACGGCGGCGTTTTTTTTCACCAAAAAGTTTATGATTAAGAACTAGGTCAGGCGGGAGCTCATCTGCTTCTTCGTCTGGGTCTTGAGAGGTAAGCGCGTCTTCTGAAACAATCTCGTTCGTATGAGTAAAAGTTTTTTCTGCTTCAGAATGTTCATTCGATTTTTGTTCTGATTCTGACATAATAAAAGAAAATTGATGGTCGATAAAATTGTAAAAAAACAGGATAGATAGATTTGTAAATTAGAGAGTTGCAAACTCTTCAAGTACTATAGAGCCAAAGAAATAAAAAAGTACACAATAAAACAAATTGAATCGGAGAATAAAGTCTGGAGCAAACACAGTACTTTTAGCATAGGCTAAGAAATATATCTGGTATACTAAATTAAAGCCTTGTGTGGAGGTGGTATCGTATCTTTCCGTTTTATGCGCTATGAGGTGTTGCGTTTGACAGGTCTTTGTTTGTCAAAACAGACCATACAAATACGAGAGACGCTTTTTATAACCATTATTCTAACAATCAATAAATCAAACCATTTTCAAGAAATAGCTAAATAATCCTTTGTTGCTTGCAAGACGGTTTTTTTATGTATAATTGTGCTTAAATTTAACCATTCCTTTCAAGCTTCACCATCTTTTTGATTTATGCATAACTATCTCGCGCCCGAATTGATTCAAGATTTTGTTAAAAGAGCTTTACATGAAGATATTGGAGACGGCGATCATTCGGCTCTCTCTGCTATTCCTGCCCAAGCAGTCAAAAAAGCCCGCTTGTTAGTTAAGGGTGAAGGCATATTGGCAGGAGTGGAGCTTGCCGAGCACATTTTTAGGATTGTAAATCCAGAACTAAAAGTAGAAGTCCTAATCAAAGATGGCAGTGTTGTTAAGTTTGGTGATGTGGGTTTATTGGTAGAAGGCAGTGCTCGTTCTATCCTCATGGCAGAACGCTTGGTGCTCAACTGCATGCAGCGCATGAGCGGTATCGCCACTCTCACTCAGGAAATGGTGAATTTAGTCAAAGGCACCAAAGCACGTTTGCTAGATACCCGCAAGACCAGTCCTAATTCGCGTTTGATAGAAAAGTGGGCGGTCAAGATTGGTGGCGGCCAGAACCATAGATTTGGACTTTTTGATATGATTATGCTCAAAGACAACCATGTAGATTTTGCAGGAAGTATAGAAAAAGCTATTTTAGCAGCGCAGGCTTATCTTAAAGATCAAAAACTAAATTTGGCAATTGAGATAGAGACCAGAAATCTGGACGAGGTGAAACAGGCGGTGCAAATGGCGCAAAAAGGAGCTTTGCAGCGTATCATGTTTGATAATATGCCGCTAGACATGCTGCACGAAGCGGTTCGTTTGGTCAATGGGATTTGTGAAACCGAAGCCTCAGGGGGCATAACCAAAGCAAGCATTGCAGGTATTGCACGCAGTGGCGTAGATTTTATTTCGGTTGGCGCACTCACGCACTCTTACCAAAGCATGGATATTAGCCTAAAAGCCTATTAACTAAACGTGCAACCAAACTTTAAAAAATGAACCAACAACACTTTTTTATCAAAAAATAACTAGTTTTGTGCAAATCGCTACAACCCGTATGGTGCAGAGCAAAGGCTCTGTGTGGTGGTCACCTTTAAAATACATTACACTGTGAGATTTATTTTAACTATATGCTTCTTTTTGCTTGGTTTTGAATGCCTTATGGCACAAACAACGCAACGTCTTTATGATCTCAACGAAACTAAAGCGGGCTTTCTTCACAATTTTGTGAAACATACCAAGTGGGCTCCTACCGAAACACCGTTTTATTTAACCGATAAAATTGTGTTGGGAATCATTGGTAAAGACCCTTTTGGGACAAAAATAGAACGCATTTTTCAAGGCCGCCCCGTGCACGGCAGAAACTGGGAAATTAAACGCGCTACAAAAATCAGACAGCTTTGGGGCTGCCATGTGATTTTTGTATGCGCCTCCGAAAAAGAAAACTTCAAAGACATTTTAGAATACTGCCGCAAACACTCTGTTTTAACTGTCAGCGATAACATTCCTAATTTTTGTGCCGCTGGTGGCATCATTAACTTTACCGAAAACGTAGCCAATAGACGTTTGGGGTTTGAAATAAACATTGAAGCCGCCAAACGCGCCAAACTTACGCTAAACACCAATTTGGTACGTTTGGCTGTTAGAATTGTGGGTGACAATTAAAATTACTAGATTCTTATGACTCTGACCAATCAAATCTTATCCTAAAGCAGCTTGACTTTCTTATGTCTCTTATCAGTTTTAAGAAGCGTTCTATAAAAACCCAAATTCTGGCCGTTATCATGCTGATAAGCAGCGTGGCTTTGGCTTTGGCCTTCTTTTTCTTTTTGGTATACGATTTTTTTTATGTCAAGAACAAAACCGAGGAACAAATCAATTCATTGGCGCAAGTTATAGCCTCTAACAACAAAGTATCTATTGAGTTCAATTATGGCCAAACCGCAGAGCAAGATCTGTCCAATATTTTGATGAGAGATCACCCCAATATCACAGAAGCTTGTATCTATGACTCCTCAAGGACTCCTATTGCGGTATACTTTGGTTCTACACAAAGAACCAATAAACCAGCTAGTTACCGCATGCCACCTTTTACGGAGTTCAACTTTCCAGACAACTACCTCTATGTTTACCGCGCCATTGAGGACGATTATGGCCGAAAAGTAGGTACTGTATATCTAAAGACCAATCTGGATGCACTCTATCAACGATTGTATCAATACTCTATCGTTTTGACTATTATTTACGTAGGAGTGATAGCCCTCACTTATCTTATCTCTTTGTGGTCACAGCGTATCATTTCAGAACCTATCCTTTCTCTGGCTGAAAACACCAAAGTCATTTCTGAAGAAAAAGACTACTCTTTTCGAATTCCAAACAATCGTGCAGACGAGATAGGTGTGCTTATTAACGGGTTTAACGAAATGCTGGGACAGATTGAAGAACAAAACCTAGCTCTTACCTTTGCCAAAGAACAAGCTGAACAATCTTCAAAAGCCAAAGAGCAATTCTTGGCCAATATGAGTCATGAAATCAGAACGCCTATGTTTGCCGTCATGGGCTTGACAGATACCCTTCTGGAAACAGGCCCCAACAGCAAGCAGAGAGAGCATTTGGACCACATCAAAGTTTCAGCTGAACACCTCCTAGTCTTGATCAATGACATCTTGGATTTGAGCAAAATAGAGTCTGGGATGTTGAGCTTTGAAGAGAGCGTCATAGAGCTGACACCGCTCTTGGAGGCGGTTACGGCCAGCTCTTCTCAAAAAATCAATCAAAAAAAGCTGCTCGTCAAGCGCAGTGTAGCTCCCAATGTGCCTAAGAAGTTTTTGGGCGACTCTGTACGACTCAAGCAGGTTTTAATCAATCTTTTCAGTAATGCGGTTAAGTTTACTGAAACTGGCGAGGTAGAGCTTGGGGTGGAGGTACTGGACAAAACCGACCATGACTATGAACTCAATTTCTTTGTGCGGGACACAGGCATAGGCATTCCCCCTGAAAAACAAGAGTATATTTTTTCTATCTTTACGCAAGCAAGCAGCGATACTACCCGCAAATACGGCGGCACAGGGCTGGGCTTGGCAATTTGTCGCCAGTTGGTGGAGCTTCAGGGCGGACAGATAAAAGTAAAAAGTGAGCTAGGTATTGGCAGTACATTTTCTTTTAGCATTCGCTACAAAGCATATCAAGAAACCCTTGTTGTAGAACAAGGAAATCTAACGGGCAAACTCTTTGAAGACGACCGACCGGCTAGTGTGGGACGCAGAATTTTGCTGGCTGAAGATGTGGAAATCAACCAAATGCTGGTATCCAATATGCTCATATCTTTTCAGCACCAAGTCTCGGTGGCTCAGAACGGTCTCATGGCCTTTCAAATGCTGGCCGAAAAAGACTATGATTTGGTGCTCATGGATGTACACATGCCTGAGCTGGACGGCTATCAAGCCACCCAAAAAATTAGGCAAGAACTCCCAGAACCCAAACGAAGCATTCCTATCATTGCCATTACGGCTTCTGCTCTCAAAACAGAATTGGATCGTTGCATTTCGGCAGGTATGAACGATTACATTTCTAAACCCTTCAACAAACAAACCCTGCAAGAGAAGATTGCAGCGCATCTCAGTCCCAAAGTCTAGTTGCTTGTGTGGATATTCTTGTGTTAGCTAAAAATTTGAGCGATTCTTTTTAGTTTTGGGCTTTAGGCTCTAAATTTGCGTACCGTATTTTCTGCGCTATGCTACACCTCAAGCTGCCTACAGACCCTCGCTGGGTAAATGTGGCACAAAAATCTCTGGCAGATATCTTATCAGACCATGCCTATTGCGAACAAAAAGCTGCCTCTACCTGCATCTCCCTCATTGTTCAATATGCAGATCACAGCGAGTTGGTAGACACCCTCACCCCCATAGTTGGCGAGGAGTGGAGTCACTTTGAACGTGTGGTGGCGGAGTTACGCAAACGAAACCTACCACTCGCGCCTCAACGCAAGGACGAATATGTGGGCGAACTCAACAAGCTTTTGCGCAAGGGCGGCACAAAAAGCGAAAAACTGTTGGATAAGCTGTTGTGTTGCGCACTCATAGAAGCCCGAAGCTGTGAGCGTTTCAAGGTACTATCCAAAGAGCTACAAGACCCTGAACTGAGTAAGTTTTATTATGAATTTATGGTATCAGAGGCTCGCCACTATGTCGCTTTTATCTCTTTGGCCGAGCGTTATTGCCCAAAAGAAACCGTTAGAGCGCGTTGGCAAGAGTTTTTAGAAGCTGAAGCACAAATTATTCAAAACTTGGGTTATCGCCCTAACCGAATTCATTGACCCTAAATTATGTCAGAAACCTCAACACAGCTTAAAACTGGTCAAGGCGGCCTAATTGTAGCTCCATTAGACGACTTATTGGCTTGGGCGCGTTTGTCTTCGCTTTGGCCTATGAGCTTCGGCTTGGCATGCTGTGCTATTGAGATGATGTCTGCTTATGCCAGCCACTATGATCTCGACCGCTTGGGTATCATTCCAAAAAGTTCGCCCCGTCAGTCAGATGTGATGATAGTGGCTGGTACGGTAACCTTCAAGATGGCTGACCGTGTGCGCAGACTTTATGAACAGATGCCCGAACCCCGCTATGTCATATCCATGGGCAGTTGCGCCAACTGCGGCGGCCCTTACTGGGAACATGGCTACCATGTGCTGAAAGGAGTAGACCTCGTCATTCCTGTAGACGTATACGTTCAAGGCTGCCCACCTCGCCCAGAGGCACTGATAGGTGGTTTTCTAAAACTTCAAGAAAAAATACGGAGTAGTACCCATCAAGAGCTATCCAACCAACTTAGAAAATGGCTCTGATAATCTATTTTTCCACCACCGCAAAGAAATCAAAGGCTGTTTCAGGAGTTTCTGTTAGCCAATAGTCTGCTGTGGTCACCGTGCTGACAAGCCCCGTGGATTGCTGTTGAAGCTTTTTGCGGTTGCGGCGATTTAAAAAATCATAAGGAATTTGCAACAAGGTGCGCGGCAGACGGTACTGCAAGTTCAGAATATCAAAACGCGTGATGCGTTGCACAGAAGCCTTATTTTGTTCATAGTAGGCCATTACGGCAGGGCTGCCTGTTACGCCCCAAAGCTGAACTTTTGAAAAATATTTCCCTAAAATATCTCTGAATTGCTCTGTGGTATATTCACGAACATGCCAAGGATTACGCGTGAGTGAAAGTTTTAGGTTTGGAGTGGTGATAACTGCACAGCCGCCTGGCTTGAGCACACGCTTAATTTCCTTCAAAAATAAATGGTCGTCTTCTATATGCTCTATGACTTGCTGCGTTACAACGGAGTCAAAGCTATTGTCTTCTAGTCCTTTGAAGGGCGGGATAAACGCGTCAATAAAACGATAGCTTGGGTATTTCGCGCTCAAATGGTTGATGAGAGCGGTATTTTTATCTATGGCGGTGTAGTGCGTACAGGCATCTTTGAAAAGCTCTAACCCTTTGCCCACACCACAACCCACTTCTAACATGTGTCCTCGCATGTAGCGCACGCTCTGCTCGTAAGCAAAAAATAAACGCTGATGAATTACATTGTCGCTAGGAATATCGTAGGCTGTTATTTCTGTGGTTTTGAACATAGACATGACAATACAGATTGATGGTTTTGCGGCGCAAAGATAGCAGTTTTTGCAATAATAATTGAGTTAATCTATAAATTAGCCCCGATGCAAAAAAACTTCATAATGGCCTTTCTTAGCTTTTAAAGGTTACTAGGAAAACTACTTGTTGGTTTTAATCAGACTAGCAGGAATTCAAAGATTCTTACTACCATGCGACAAATTTAGATCAATATAGTCTCTGTCCTACAAAACAGCATCGCGATAAATACTTTTACAGATTGTTTATCAGTACTTTCCATGCAGCCAGAACGTTGTTTTGGCTCAAATAAAAAGAGGCTAAGGCTTCGCCACGCAAGTTAGTTGTTGGTAAATCTACCTTTTCAAGCTGAGAAGCTGTAGGCATAGCTTCCACATTGGCAAGTTGAGCCAGCTCATTGCCAGTAAGTGTTCGGCTGTGCTTGATGTGTGTGGGTAGCGCATCTATGCCTATACCTAGTTTTGTGAGAGGTTTTTCCACCTCAAAAAGAGCTTCACCAAATGCTTTTGTGTAGAAATCAGCTCCCATACGACCCACCAAGTTCAGTTTTAGGGGGTCTATCTTACCGTTTTCGTCCAATACAGTTTCGCTGACGTGTATCATCAGGACTTCACAAACGATCAGATTGCCAGCACCGCCTTCAGAACCTAAGGCAATCACCTCGCGCACTTTGCATTCAAAAGCCACTGGCGACTCTGCCACGCGAGGCGGTTTAACAAGGCTAGAAGCCGCCTCACTCAAGCCTGCCTTGATAAACTCATTCACACCTCTGGCATATTCAGTACTAGAAAGCGATGTTTGTTGTACCAAATCGTAGGTTACGACATTAATCACTACCTCAGGGTGCTCTTTGACATTTTCTAGGGTGTGCTTGGTGCTGTTATCGCGCACGCGCCGTGCAGGAGAAAAAATAAGAATGGGCGGATTAGAACTAAACGCATTGAAAAAACTAAATGGACTAAGGTTTACCTGTCCGTCTTTGTCTATGGTGCTAGCCAGCGCAATGGGGCGCGGGGCTACGGCAGCCAGCATATAACTGTGAAAAAGTGAAGTACTGGTATTCTTAGGATCTATAGTCTTCATAACGAGGTATTTGTATTTTTTTTGGATATTTATAAATGAAAACTTAGCCAACGGACACGGTAGCAAAGTCTTGAAGATATTTGCTGGCTAAATCTCTGATTTGTTGAGCTGTAACAGACTCTAAGCGGTCAAAATATTGGTCATAGTGTTGGCCAGAAAGCCCGAAATTGTGCAATAGTTGATAGCGAGAGGCAAAGCTTTCTAGATTTTTGAAACTATTCAAAAACGCACCTTTCCTGTAGCTTTTGGCAGCCTCAAGTTCTTCATCCGAAACCAACTCTTGTTGAAGATAACTCATTTCATATCTGATTGCCTCGATAGCCTCCTCACGCCTTTGATACCCCACATCTGCACTGATGTTCCAGCGTTCGCTGTGCTGGAGTAAGGCCACCCATGAGTGTACAGCATAGGTGAGGCCGCGTTTTTCACGCAAGTTTTGATTAAGCCTAGAGCCAAAATAACCGCCCAGAATATCGTTCAAAAGAATAAAAACGGGTTCATTTTCTGAGAAATAAGTTCCTTTGGGTAGTAATTTGCTCATCAAAACTGATGACTGAACAGCAGCAGGCCGCGCCTCATGGTATTCAAAAGGTATGTTGTGCTGAGCGACTTGCCTCTTGATGTTCTGCCTAGTACTTTTTTGTGGGGCTAGAGCTTGTGCCAAAGCCTGAAGATCAGAATCGGTATAGGCTCCAGTCAAAAACAATTGGCTTTCGGATGTTTGTAAATAGCCTGTGTTAAAGTCTAAAAGAGTCTCTCGGTTTATTTGTTCCAAATCTTTGGGAAACAAACTTTTGCCGTATGGGCAATCTTCCCCATAGAGCTTCTGCATAAGGTAGCGCGAGGCTAGAACACTGTTTTTTTCAAGTTGTACTGTCAAGTTTTGTGAAATGCGGTTTTTTTGAATCTCAAGCTCGTATTCAGGCACAATACTTTCATACATAAGCTCTGATAATATGCCTAAAAGCGTCTTAAACTCAGAGGCTAGACAGTGCAGATGTACTAAAAAGAAATCGGGCTCTGCTGTAAAAGAAATGTTGCCGCCTGTCTGGGCAATAAGCTCTGCTATCTGGGAGTTGTTTTTGTGTTGAGTACCTCCGCGCAGCATGGTGGCTAGCACCTGCGCCAGTCCGTGTGTAGGCTCATGCCATCTTGAGGCAGCAATCTGCCAAGTAAAGCTGAGCGTTTGACTATCCTTAAACTGAAAGAGGAAACACTTGATATGATTTGGAAGTGTAAAAATGTTTGGTTGCTGAAGAACAATGCCTTTAAAGGGGCTGAGTTCGGGTGCTATAGTTCTGTCCATGCAGTAATTGATATGGCTTTGTAATGTTTAGTCTTGAAAAAGTTTTCGCGTGGACTGGCTGATGTCACGGAAATATTCCACCTTAAAGTGCGACAAAAGATGTTTGAGTAACTGATTGCCTGTAATATGGGTAGGCACATCTACCATATAGGACTGCCCTGTGTCGCGCAGCGTAGCCTGAGAACTAAGCGTGAGCAAAATGTTGAGCAGCTCCTGACGCTCGGCCTCACAGTTCATTTCAAAAGTATTGGTTTGACGGTCGACACCAAAATCCTTCACACTGCCGTTATAAATAGACTTCCCTTCTCGCAAAAACATGATATTGTCCACCACACTCTCTATCTCATGAAGCTGTTGCGAGCTAAGCACAATAGCTATTGGATAGCGCGTAGAATCGGCCAAGAGTCTCAAATCTTGCAAGAAAAGAGATTTGGTATTGATATCTAAGTTCGCTAGGGGTTCATCCAGAATGAGCAGTTTCGGATGCCAAACCAAAGCCCTAGCCAGCTCAAAACGCAATTTATAACCGCTAGAAATATCTCCCCAGCCAGAGTCGCGATAACGGCTTAAGCCCAATCGATGAATGATAAAGTCTACATAGTCTTCGTTCTGTTCACCATAAATGCCGTGATTGGCTGCAGAAAAATGCAAATTGTCTTTGAGTTTGCCTTGCCAAGCCTTTAAATGCTGTGGAATAAATGCAATGTGCTGTTTGATGTTATACCAATCGGGCACTAAATGGCCTGTGGTGGGATAAGCCAAAAAGCCAGAGTCTAGTGCCAAGTCGCCAGCAATGATACGGAGTAAAGTGGTCTTGCCGTTGCCATTTTCACCCACCAAGCCCGTAATCTGCGAGCTGTGAAGCGTAATATCTATGTCCTCGAGTGCAAAGCGAACAGAACTATATGTCTTTTTTAATTTTTGTCCAACAAAAACAACTTTACGAGCTGAGTTTTCAGAATCTGGAGCCTCCGTTTCTAGCGTCATGCTTTGATGAAAAGTTTGGCCGCTTAGTTCTAAAACAAGTTGGTTAAGATGACTGTAAATTTCTTCTCTCTCAGCAGCTTCTGGATGACTTTGTTGCATAAAAATATTGAACTTTCCGCGTACTGCCACCGCCCTTTGGCGGATCTCAGGCAGCACATCATAATCGTTGACCAAGTCTAGCAAGCGACGAGTGGCCAGATTGATATCATTAGAAGCAAGAAGTTGCTTGATTTCTAAAAGTCTATTCTGAAAAGCTGCGTTCAAATTCATCTGTTCTTTATTAAAATCTATGACTTAAAACTTTAATTAGTAAGGCAACTGCTCTTATTTTTCTCATTGGCACAAATGTACACAGAAAGAGCAAGAGAAGAAATAAAAAAGCAGACAAAAAGCGATGTTTATTAGCTCAAGCGGTATTAAAACCCTAAGCTAAAAACTTTCAACTTCGTTCTTGCGTTTAAAAACTGTATTCAGATGAGTTTGGTTGCATTTTTGAATAGTCTTGAAATACCATCATATTTCGTAACACAACTTTTCTTTTAAAGAAAAGAATCCTAGAACTAAGAATATGCACACAAAATCGATTTTTACTAGTCTCTCTATTTTGCTTTTGACGCTTGTGCAGTTTGCATTAAGTGCTCAAAATGAAACTTTTATAAAGGTAAAAGGCTTTCCTGACAAGCCCGTTCATCAAATAGTGGTTGACGCTCAAAACGACAAGTGGCTTGCCACAGAAATAGGGCTGCTTAAAATGCAAGTGACAAGCCCCAGCACTTATCAGAGCGAGTCGCATTGGCGTGAAAGTGCCATTAGTGCCGTGGCTATAGATGGCAAGCAAAGTAAATGTCTTGGCACTTATGACAACTATTTTTTGGATCAAGTCAATAATAAAGAGTTTATCAAACACAGCCTGACCGATGAAAAAGGCTTTTTCGTATCCTGTCTCACCTCCGACCCCGAAAATAACCGCTGGATAGGCACTATGGGCAAAGGACTCTGGTTTGTAAGCACAGAAGGCGAAGTAAAGCAGTACCAAATGAACAACTCTGCGTTGATTTCTAATGACATCAATGCTGTTCTGGCAGACAGCAACCAAGGCTTATGGGTGGGCACTACACGCGGATTGAACAAAATTACTAAAGGTAAAAAATGGTCTAGCCCGCTCAATCTGACGCAAGTTACAGCTCTGGCCATTATGCCCAATGGTATTCTTGTGGCAGGTACGGGCGAAGAAGCCAACAGCGAAATCTGGTACTACGAAAATTACAAGCATTGGAAGATGCTCCCTTTACCGCCTGCACTTGAAAATATGCGTATCGCAGACATGGAGCTTGACCAGAATAATGTTCTTTGGATAGCTTCAGACATCATTGTAGCTCTGAATATGAATGACAATAGCAGCCAGATTTATTCCAGTCAAAATGGCTTTGACAGCAGCTACGCCATTTGCTTGGCTGTGGACAAAAAGAACAATGTTTGGGTAGGTACTGAAGGCAAGGGCATTTATTTGCTGCTGCGCGAAAAGTTTGAGACAGTACAACAGACCGAAACTATTGTAGCGGCCAACATGGCCACACTCACCATAGACGACTTTTTAGCCTCCGAAAATGCGGATCGTTCATGGATTAATATGGCTTTTCAGCTCCAGATTCAGTTTGAAAGAGGCAAGTCTAATATTTTACCAGAAGCCCTGCCCGAAATAGACAAGCTTGCGGAGTTGATGGCCAAATTTCCAAACTTGCGAATTGAAGTAGCGGGACACACCGACAATGTAGGCGATGCAGACAAGAATATATACCTCTCGCGTTTGCGCGCAGAAGCTGTAAAGAGCTATTTACTAGACAAAAAACCAGCCATTATCACCACAAATCGCGTCCAAACAGTAGGCTATGGTGGCTCAAAGCCTGTGGCAGACAACTCTAAGGAAGACAGCCGCGCTTTGAACAGGCGTGTGGAAATCCGTTTCGTGAAGTTAGATTAAAAGTGCCGATTATTGAGTTTTTATGCGCATTGGTAAAAAAACGCATAATGAATTGTTTTTTAATTTATTATCTCTTAACTTTGCAGCTCTTTGGATAAATAATTCTAAAATCTTTAACCATAAATTTGCAATGAACAATTCTGAAGGCAACATCTTGTCTTTTATAGCTGGTGTAGCTATAGGCGCACTTATTGGTATTTTGGTAGCACCTGACAAAGGTCAAAATACACGTGGCAAAATTGCTAAAAAATCTAACGAATTAGTGTCTGACCTCGAGGAGCGTATTGATGCTGCTAAAAATGAGTTAGAAAAATTTGCAGCGAGCGTACGCCGTAGCAAAGCAGACGTAGAAGCAGGTAGCAACGAGTCAGCAGAAGCCTAGTCTTTTAGTCTTGCTTAGCTTTCTCAGAGTTAAGCTAACTTTGAGGAAATTTAAGCAGCATAAAAATAAAAAAAACAGCTCTTTCATTTGAAAGAGCTGTTTTTTTTATCTGAACAGTAAAACTATTCATAAAAGCCAGATTATTGTCTGCGGTAGAGCGTCCACTCACCGCCACCCGTGAGACCTCTCACGATGATGTTATCGCTAGAGCGATAATAATCAATTGTGTAGCGATTGCCTACGCCGTCACGCACAGTGTACATAAACCCACCCTCTGTGGCATTTTCTAAGTCTGTGTAATCTTCAATTTCAAATTGATTCCATTCACCGTTAGCAGAAAAAGAAACTTTTGTTACACGGCTGTTGTCATTTGTACAAGTAAGCATAACATTAAAATCGTCGCCATCGTAAACGAAAAACTTCTGCGCAAAAGCTGTAGAAGATTGCAAAACGATTAACATCATACCAATAATGGAGGCAAAAAGTACTTTTTTCATCGCGATTAGATGTGGGGTTTAAGGGAGATAAAAATTTGTTTTGAGAAGACGCTTACTTCGTTGAAGCATCTGCAAATTGAACGCAATGATTTTAGAATTGTTACATGGCATTTTGACAAGATTGTTTTGTACTGTTTAAAAAGTTAAAAAATCTTAAAAAAAGGCTGTTTTGAGCATCTTGAGGCATATTTTCCTATTTGTTAACGATTTGCAATTGATTGCAAACGTTTATTGAATGGCCTAAAACAGCTTTTTAAGCACCCCAAAAGAGATATGCTAATATGGGACATACTTCAGAATCTGCGCAGTTTACAGCACGCTTGCGGCCTCTTGATTTTGATGGGACTTCGCTTCAGCTATTTTTCTTAGAAAATAAAACCTTTTTAGTAACAATCTGCTTATTTAAAGATGACGAGTCTAGTGGCCGACTCAAAGCTTTTGGATAAAGGTACACAAAGTACTAACTTGCACAACTCAATTACCAATACATCGAAAATGCTTATCTTAAAACCCTGCAAACACATCTTTTGGGATCTAGACCATACACTCTGGGACTTTGAGAAAAATGCAGCACTCACTTTACAAGAGTTATTTGTTAAGTATAACTTGCAAACAATACTCAAGGTGTCGTCCGAAGAATTTTGCAAAGTCTTTGCCCGAAGCAACCAAGAGCTTTGGCAGCTTTATAATAGCAGCAAGATTAACAAACATGAACTTCGGAAAATGCGTTTTCCAAGATTGTTCAAGCGTTTGGGGGCTTCAGAGTCCTTGGTGCCAGCCAATATGGAGGATGACTACCAAAACACCTGTCGCCAGCAACCTCATCTTATGCCACACGCCAGAGAGGTATTAGAGACGCTGCAAGATAGAAAATACACCATGCACATCATCTCAAATGGTTTTCAGGACGCGCAGGCTGAAAAATTAAGATATGCCAACATTGAACAGTTTTTTGATGTTTTAGTGACTTCTGAAAGTTGCTCTTATCGCAAACCCCAGCGCGGTATATTTTTGCACACCTTCCAGAAGTGCAGGACTCATGCCCAAGAAGGCATTATGATAGGCGATAATCTCAGCACAGATATTGCGGGAGCTTTGGCTGTGCAAATGCGTAATGTTTGGTACAATCCCCACGCAGAAAAAAACACTACTGACATCAAACCCACCCACCAAATAGGTTGTTTGCTAGAATTATTGAGCATCTTGTAAAGTTGGCAGATATTATCAATGCTTTTGTGCGTATTTTAAGACAGTAAATGCTATATTTGCACTGATTATAAAACCAATGCATTATGTATTTGAATATGCAAAAATTTAATCAATAGACCACGATGATGAAACTTATCTATAAAATTAGCCTGCTTCTATCGCTTTTGTTTGGCTTCACGCATCTGTCACAAGCAGCTACCTTTTATGTCAATGACGTTCTTACTGGGGATGATGTTTTTTGTAGCGCACCAGGAAATGATGTTACTGGCACTGGAGCGGCTGCATCTCCCTTTGCTAGCATCAAAAAGGCTTTAGAAGAACCCACATTAGCAACAGGTGATATCATACAGGTAGATGCAGGCACATACATAGAGGTATTTACAATCTCTATAACAATACCCACAGGGGTGAAATTGTTGGGTCGTCAAGCAACAGCACCTATTGTAGACGCTAACTCAGAGGTTGTACCAAGAGGACCTGAAAGTATCATTATGGGTACTTTTCAAATCAATATGAACGACCCTAATACTATTTTTCAGGGTTTTAAGTTAGAGGCTGTCTCTCCTACATCACCAGGACAACCAATTATTACGGTGAGTTCGGGAGCCAACGATTCGGGAGTTTTGAGATGTCATTTCACGGGTATCAATGTCCCTGTTCTTAATTTGATGGGCGCACTTCTCCCTATTGCCAACTTTAGTTTCAGAGAGAATTGGTTTCAGAATGACTTGAGTAATCCTAGCCCTAGTTTGGTGTTTAATAATAGCTCTGGTGTGACTAGGGTAGCCAATAACCGATTCGAGATGTTTTCTGGTGACTGTATCAAAATTCTAAGCTTTCAAGACCAGTTTTATGTGGATTCCTGTAAAATCTTATCCGCTGCGGGCACTGACGCGCGTGGCATTGTTGCAGCAGAGAACCCAATCTCTGCTATTGGGGCTACCTTAGACATATCTCAAAACTTTATTCATACAAAGTCTGATGCCATTTACTGCAAAGGGAATAATTTTAACGACGCTTCTCAGAACGTAGGTATTGTACAGAATGAATTGCGTTCTGTAGACGACTTTGCGTTTAATTGGGATGCAAGCGCACCCTATGTTATCCCTGAATTTAATTTTTTTGTGAGATTCAACAAAATGATTACTGATGTGCGTACAGAAGATATGCACGCTGGTACAGCAGTTTTATTGGGGGGCGGAGTGGGTATGGACTGCCTTTTCAATGCAGGTGCTACAAGTGGAGACCCTCTGGTTATCAGCGGTTCGTCTGTCTGTTTAGATGCGTGTAAGTCTTATGCTTGGCTGCAAAGCAATATGGATTTACTCCCAGTAATAGGCTTTGATTACGCCCCAAACGCAGAACTTCTTGAAACCTACGATCCAGCTTCTATGCAACTTGTTTATAATAAACTTGCAGGTGCTCCAGAAACTTGGACTCTTTACTTAGATCAGACAGGACTAGATACTCAGGAGCTCGTAGTAAATCCACACAGTATTATTTTACGAGAAAAAGACCCCGCAGCTCCTGACTTGTCCTTCCGAAAATTAACAGCAGAACTAGGTGGCAGTGAGTCTGTCATGCTCGATGGTAAATTTAGACTCAACTTTTTAGATTTAAACAATGGCCTTGTTGACAACCCCTCTCTATCTTCTGAGTTGCGCATAGAAGAAGTGAGTCCTACAATACCTGGTAAAGTTACTCGATCCGTGGGCTATTTATCTAATCCTATTACACAGACTGTGGGTAAAGTAGATTACGAATATATTGCCGATCCTGGATCCAGTAATCCAAGTTATGAGCTTCCCGAAGCAGGTATGACAGGTGCTGTAAATCAGTTAAATCTGAATACAGGTTTTTTTCCAGCTTCTGTGCTCATTCCTTACCCTATAGCCATCAAGGGATCTTTGCTGTTTAATAGCGGTTACCTTGATGCAGGTAATAATGATCTCGTGTTAGAATCCTCCTGCTTTGTGGACAGCTTGGGCTCCTTACCCCGCCCAGAGAGTCATCTTAGGATAAGCGGCACAGGCCGTATCATCAAGCGTGCTACACAATACTTTAAAATGCCTCTGGGCGACGGCACTAGAATATGCGAAGTTGGGTTCAGTAATCAAAACGGTGGGGATCTAGATTTTGTGGTTTATAGACTTGAGGCACTGCGAGGAACGCCATTAGGCGGTATTCTGAATACTTCTCCTACAACAGTGAATGCAGCAAACGCCATTTGGCGAGTGGAATTGTTAAATCCTATGAGTATGAGCTTGGTAACACCGCTTTTCCGCTTTCATTGGCTGCGGGATAGCACTTTAACTCTTGCTACGCCTATTACAGCATTCCCAAAACCATTCGTCTATCGTCGTCAGGATACAGAGTGGAGTCCTTGTGACAACAGTGCCTTTGCATTGGGAAGTGCTCCAGCTCTCCCCTATATAAATCATTATTTTGAGACAGATGCTTATTCCGCCCCTGTGTCTGGTGCTGGCAGGTCGTATATCGTGGTGCAAAATGAGATATTGAGGGTGGGTACTATCTCACCTGTCTCCCCCCTCTGTGGAGGCAGTCTTTTGTCTATAGACTATCAAGGAACGTCAGATATGGCACCCAATACAGTCGAGATGTATGCCGTACCAGTCATACCTCCTTTCACTCCGTCTATGATTGGCTCTGGTGCTGTACCTCTAATTGGTTCTGGCATTATATCTGCTTCAGCGCCAATTACTACTGGATCTTATCAGGTTTTGGCAAGAATCAACTTACCAGAACCAATCGTCTCGTTTTTAGTGCCATTGCCCACAGTTCTACCCACGCCAAACATAGTGAACACTAATGTGGGAGGTGGGGCTTGTACAGGTGGGGGTACTATGAGCATACAACTTGCACCTGGACTGGCTGGTGCAGTTGTAGATGTAGCGCTTGGCGGCGGAACGCCTCTCACAATCCTGGGACTAACAGTACCAACAGATAATATTCTGGTTTTGACGGGCTTATTAGTAGGGACTACCTACACCAGTATCACAGTTTCTACAGTGGTGCCGCCCATTTGCAATGCCATGTTATTTGGTATATTCACGATTCCTGCCGGCACATCTTTAAGCCTGAACTCGGTTTCTTTGAGTGATTTGAATGGTTGTGGTGATGATTCATTTTCGGCGATGGAGATTGTATTGAGTTCGGGT
>RDZD01000043.1 GCA_004293815.1 Cytophagales bacterium
AAATTGGTCTAATACTGATGGAGGTCCTGATTGTGGTTGCAATCCTGCTGGAATAACAGGTGCCAATGTACGCATCAAAACAGGGCATACCGTTACGGTTTCAGGAAGCACAGATATGGGGACGAACAATATCATAGACATTCAAGGCACGGGGGTACTTACCTTGCCTGATGGAAATGACCTCAGCAATGCAATAGCGACCCTTACCACTTCAGCAGGCTCTACCATTAACCTTTTAGGTGGAAGTTTGTACTTGTCAAATCCAGCTACTACCACCTTCAATGGCACATTCAACTTCAACACTGGAGGCACTATCAGCAGTGGAACTACTTTTGGCGCAGGTGCTACTTACAACCACTTGTACAATGGTGGCACCATTCCTACAGCTACTTGGGACGCTACCTCTACGGCGAATATCACGGGCATTACCAATACTGCCATCAGTGCAGGTTTAGAACAAACCTTTGGCAACTTTACTTGGAACAATACAGGGCAATCTATTTCACAAGGACTTACAGGAAACACAACTATTGCAGGCATTTTTAACCTTACTAATACAGGTTCAGGCAATTTCAACTTAGCAGACCGAAATTTTACTGCCTCTGGAACAAGTAATATTGGAGCGGCTTTGGTTGATAATAATAATGCAGGAGTGAATCTTTTCAATGACATTATCATCAGTACTACGGGTACATGGAACACTAACAGTGTTAATACACCTGCAAATATGCTTTTCAGTGGTAATGTTACACTCAATAATACCAATGCAAATACATTCCAAGCAGGGGCAATTCGTTTCAATGTAGGGGGTAAATCGCTCATAGGGGGAGTTGGTGCTACGAAATACCTCATCAATACCTTAGAAATAGCCAATGTTACCCCTGTTATTACCAATGCACACCAAATAGAAATTGTTAATCTTACGGTGAGTGGCTTATTAGGTGTTTTCAGACAAGGAACAAACAGTTTATTACAAATCAAAAATAGTGGTACGATTACAAGAGGCAATGGTGTAAATAGTACAGATTTTAGTTCAGATATCAATACTGTAGAATATACAGGAGGTAGTGGCAACGTAATCTCTGATACCTATCATCACTTAATTATTAATACCACAGACACCAAAAGCTTATCAGGGAATATCACCACCAATGGAAATCTTACGGTGGCAGTAGGTGATTTAGATGTTACAGCAGCCAACTATGTGATCAATTTATTAGGAAACTTTACAGTTGATGCGGGGGGAGTGTTTATACCACAATCGGGTATTGTAGAGATGATATCCTCTGCTGCTCAAACCATTGCCATTAATGGTACAGGTAGTTTCTCAAAATTCAGACTCAATAAGAGCTCCATCAACCCTGTAACATTGGCAACCAATCTTACTGTGAGTAACAGCCTTGATTTTACTACCAATGGTTTGCTGAGAGTAAGCACAGGCACTACGCTTACAGTCGCAGGTACTACTAGCCTCACAGGAGTAGGAACAAATATATTGGAGATAGAAGGCAATGCTTCTTTTTCGGGTACGTCCCCTAACTACAATGCAGGCAAAATACTCCGATATACTGGCGCAGCAACCAAAACCGTAGGCAATGAATGGGGAGCAACGATGGGTGGCATCGTAGAAATTAATAAAACGGCTAATACCGACCTTGTAATTTTGGGTAGTACCATAGCTGTAAATGGCGGACTTGCACTGAACAATGGTCTTTTACAAATAGGCAATTTCAACTTAAACTATGGTGGCTCAGAAGCAAATCTGACCCGCACGAATGGCTGGATAGAAACCAACGGAACGGGGGTATTTATTCGTTCAGCAGCGGGTACCAATTTTACTTTCCCAGTCGGAAATGCTACACAATACCAACCTTTGCAAATAGTTAATTCAGCATTGAATGCTTCGGTACGTTTTGGTACGCCTTCTTTGGCAGTACCCAGTGGCGGGGCAGGGTCTTGGTTTATAAACAATGGCACGACTAATTCCGATATTACACTACTCAATCCACAAGGCACTTTAAATGCAGGTTCTCAAATATTCAAATACAACACTCCTGCTACGGGTTCATGGAATAATCTTGTTACTACTTTTGGAAGCCCGAACTATACGGCTACCAATGCACTCACAGGAACAGCGGCAGAGTTGGCAATATTCTCCGTACTTACTGATTTTTATACATTAGGCAATGCTGATTGGGCAACAAATAGTAACAATTGGTCAAATGATGGTACTAACCCTTGTAATTGTTCGCCCGGCGGAATTACGGGAGCAAATGTGCGTATTAGAAGTGGGCACACGGTTACAGTTACAGGAAGCGGACATATAGCTGCGAATAATATCATTGATATTCAAACCAATGGTACTCTACAACTTGATGTCAAACCTACTAATCCGATTGCGACACTTACAAGTTCAACAGGAAGTGGCAATTTAAAAATGAATACTCATTTTATGCCTGCTGTTACTACTAATACTTTTGTAAATAATATAACTAATACCATATTAGTCAATGTTTCTAATGCTTCTTTCCAATACATAGAATTTGATGTTAATTCAGGCTTTTTAACAACTCCTCCTTATAATCTCCCCAATTTAGTGGTACAAGGCGTTTCTAATATAGAGGCAGGAGGTAATGCCTATCCCATGTATTTTATCAAAGGGCAATTAACCGTAGAAAGTGGTGCAAGATTTCATTTCCCCTTTGCCAATTTAACATTAGATGCCAATGCCTCAGTAGATGGAATATTGAGTGTAGGCAATGCGGCAAGTATGACTGTATCTGCAAGTGGTGTTTTGACGATCAATTCAAGCGGTTTTTTGAGATTTGATAACAATGGAGTTAGTGTATCAGGTACACTAAACAATAACGGTACAATGGCGCCTATTGGTAGTGGTGGTGTACTCACTATCAACAATGGAGCTATTTTCAATAATGCAGGTGTTTACAATAGTTCTGGTGGTTTTCATGGTACTGTGGTCAATGGTACATTTAATATGCTCACTAGCGGTACAGCTTCTTTGAGTGCTGGCGGGTTTAATCATATAGTAGGGGCAACAGGGGTTTATAACCACCAAAGAAACGGAGGGGCTATTCCTGCCTTTACCACTTGGAATGCCGCTTCTAATTGTAATATCACAGGCATTACCACTGCCACCCCTACAGGATTTGGGCAAACTTTTGGAAATTTTGTATGGAACAATGCCAGCCAAGGTGCTTTCATTGCCAATATAGATGCCAATATGAGCATCAATGGCAATTTCACGATGACTTCTTCGGGTACTGGAAGTATGGGATGGTCAAACTTTGCAATATTTTTCGCAGGGAATGTAACCAGAACTTCTGGTAATATAGTACAAGCTACCAGTACAGCGATATTTTCGGGTAGCAATCCGCAGACAATTACTGGAGGTTTCACCTTTTATAATTTAGAGGTGAACAATTCTTCAGGAGTCAGCCTTGCAGCTGCTTCTCCTGTATCGGTAAGCAATGCCCTGACATTGAGCAACGGAACGATACAGATTAATGCGAACAATTTGGTCTATCAGGGTGCTGAAGCGAACCTCACCAGAACGAGTGGTTGGGTCAATACCAACAGTACTGGTGCTTTTGTAAGGAGTATTGCTGGTGGTCCTTTCACCTTCCCTGTGGGGAATAACGCGCAGTACCAACCTTTGAGGATTGTAAATTCGGAGGCAAATGCCAGCGTGCGTTTTGGGGCATCTACCATCACTGTACCCAATGCTGGGGCAGGTTCTTGGTTTGTCAATAATGGTGCGACTACTTCTAATATCATTTTACTCAATCCACAAGGTACTTTAAATGCAAGTTCTATTATTCATAGGTACAATGCACCAATCGCCGGACAATGGAATACGACTACAACGAGTTTTGCCTCTCCTAATTATGGTTCAACCAATGCCGTTACAGGTGCACCAGCCGAGTTTAGTATATTTACACCACTATCTACCGATTTCTATACATTGGGCAATGCAACTTGGAATGTGAATGGCAATTGGTCTAATACTGACGGAGGAACTGATTGTGGTTGTAATCCAGCAGGAGTAACAAACGCCAATGTACGCATCAAAACAGGGAATACCGTTACGGTCGCAAATGCAGCAGACATAGGTTTAACCAATATCATAGATGTTCAAGGTACAGGTACTCTAACATTATCTAATGGCAACACCAATGCGATTACAACGCTTACTACTTCAGCCACTTCTACTATCAATCTCACGGCTGGAACACTGACTTTGACAAATCCTACTACTTTTAATGGTACGGTAACTAACTCTGGAGGCTCTATTCCAGCTACGCCCGCTCTCACCTTTGCCAATGGAAGTACTTATAACCACGCAAGAAATGGAGGCGTAATTCCTACAGCTACTTGGGGAACTAACTCCACCGTAAATATTACAGGGACTACCACTACTGCCCCTACAGACTTTGGACAAACCTTTGGAAATCTTACCATTGATAATATAGGGCAGAACACTCCCCTCAATATAGATGCCAACGTAACAGTAGCAGGCAATTTCACTATTTTAAACACTGGTGCTTCCGCCGCTTTTGGTTTGGGTGCCTTTAATTTCATTGTAAGGGGTGATTTCACACGCAGCGGGGGAATATTAAACCAAGCCACAAGTACTGTAAGATTAGAGGGAACAAACCCGCAAACCATCACAGGAGGGCTTACCTTTTATAATTTAGTCATCAACAATACAGCTACGACCCCTACGGTTACTTTAGCAACAAGTACCAATGTAGTTATAACAAATATATTAACCCTTACCAATGGTAGAGTAGTGATAGGAACAAATGCGCTCTTCTATCAAGGTACAGAGGCAAATCTTACGCGTACCAATGGCTGGATAGAAACCAATAATACAGGCACATTCATCAGAACAGGTAGCGGAACGGGTACTTTCAATTTCCCTGTAGGCAATGCCACCAACTTCAAAAATATACAACTCTCGGCTTATAACAATACAGGGGTGCGATACATTGATGCACCTGTTTCACCTTCTATTCCTGTAGGCTTACAAACAAATGGATTAAATGCTACTTGGGAAGTTACAGGCAATGCCTTACCCTCTGCTACAGTAAGAATGGACAACCCGGGCGGGGCTACCAATGCAACCTCTACTATTAGGCGTTGGAATGGCAGTACTTGGGCTTCTCTTCCTACTACTTTTAATGCTTCCCCTAATTATTATCAAACTACTTCTGGGCTAAGCATCGGCACAACCGAATACTTTGCCGTATTAGCCGCCTGCCCTGCTATTACACTTAACCCTACTGCGCTGGCTGTTCCTCAGGAAAATATAGCCTACAGTCAAACATTGGTAGCAAGTGGCGGTAGTGCTCCTTATAACTATGCGGTTACAGCAGGCACTCTTCCCACAGGATTGACACTCAATGGCTCTTCAGGACTTATTTCAGGCACGCCTACCGTTTTGGGTTCTTCTACCTTTACCATCACAGTAACAGATGCAGGAGGTTGTACCGTGGTGCAAAACTATACCTTAGTGGTTGTCCCTACCCAAGCCATAGGTAATAACGGACTGTATTTTGATGGGGTAGATGACTATGCGCAAATTCCGCACAATGCTGCCTTTGACGTGGGTACTAACTTTACTTTTGAGGCGTGGATTAAACCACAGTCCTACAATCGTATTATTTTTAATAAATTTGTCAGTGGTACAGAAGATAAACTGTTTAGAATTAATGGAACAGGACAAGTTAGCTTTCAGTTGTTTAACACAGGAGCTTCACTTCTTTCTATTCAGACGATACCTTTGAATCAATGGACACATATCGCTTTAACCTACGATGGAAGCGAAAGAAAAATTTATATTAATGGCGTGTTGGACAATTCAGTTGCCTCTACCGGTGATGTAGGTGATGGCACAGGCATAGCCTATATTGGCGGAAGCATTGTTAGAAATCCTACCACATTGTTCCAAGGACAAATGGACGAAGTACGCTATTTTAACAATATAGCACGTACTCAAGACCAAATACAAGTGGACATGGGTTCGCCTACAGCGAATGGGGCTGTAGCCTATTGGAATTTTGATGATGACAATACAGCAGGAAACCAAACGATTGCCGCGAATAGTGGCACAAGTGGAGCTACCTTAAATGCTGTCCTACCCATTTCCCCTAACAATCCCTTATGGTCAGTCCGAGTGAAAAATACCAACGATGCAGGTGCAGAAAGTTTAAGACAAGCGATTACTGATGCCAATACTGATACGGATAAGGATTATATTGATTTTAGCATTCCTACATCTGCCCCTTGGAGTATTAACTTAACAACAAATCTACCTACTATCTCTCAGTCAATAATCATTGATGGAACTTCGCAAAATAGCTCCACAAGCACAAGTTTAGTAAAATTAGACGGAACAGCAATTGCGACTGCTTCTAATGGCTTAAATATACTTGCGGCAAATACAGAAGTTTATGGTTTAGAAATTAGTAGTTTCAAAGGAACTGGATTTTCAAATGGTATTTTTATTGATGCTGCTTCTGTGCGAATAGGAGCTATTAACAAACGAAATGTAATCAACGATTTTGTAGGAGGCAAAGTGGGAATTTATGTAGGGGTTTCTGGTAACAATGTCATCATCGAAAATAATTTAATTGGCACTAATAGCACTGGGACAGCAGGTATTGGAGCAAATAATTCAAGAGCCATCAGGACTTATGGAGCAAATACAAGCATACTTAATAACTTAATTTCCAATACGCAGGGGGTAGAAACCTACGCTACTGGAATGGTAGTAAAAGGCAATAAAATGGGAACAGACTTGACAGGAACAGGAAGTATCCCAAATGATTTACAAAACATCATATTACAAACAGGCGCAGGGAGTGCAACTATTGGTGGAGCTGGTGCGGGAGAGGCAAATATCATTGCCAACGCTTCAAATCAAGGTATTCTTATCACTGATGGTACTGGAACTATAATTTCACGCAATAATATTTATGGTAATACATCAGCAGGTATTGTATTATCAGGAACAGGCAATGCAAACAAAGCCGCCCCTGTTATTACGACAGCAAATACAACTTTGGTAGCCGGTACTTGTGCTACTTGCGCTGACAACGAAATAATAGAAATTTTTGAAAACAATGCAGGTGAAAATCAAGGGCGTATTTACAGAGGACAAGCGTTGGTTACAAGCGGTGCATGGTCATTGGCTATCGGCACCACTTTAGGGCAAAACATGACTGCTACTGCTACCAGTGCTGCAAATAATACTTCGCCTTTCTCAGCCGCAGTAACAGTAACTGCGCCAGTCCTCCCTACCCAACCTATTGGTAACAGAGGCTTGTATTTTGATGGGGTGAATGACTATGTAAAAATTAGCAACACAGCAAACTTTTCTTATGCAGGTAATAGTGTTTACACAATCAGCATGTGGATAAAAGTTGAAGAATTGTTAACAGGAGGCTTGCCCCTCATGATTAAACCTTCTACTGGTGTGGGCTCATTAGCCTTTTCTACCTATGTAGGTGGTGATGGTCGGTTGTATTTTGCCCATGATAAATCGAGTACGGGTTGGGACGTAAGACCCACACAAAATGTGGTGGTAGAACCTAAAAAATGGGTGTATGTGAGTTTTGTTTCAGACGGAACTGCCAATGGAAAATACATTTATGTAAATGGGGTATTGCAAACATTAGGAACTACAGGTGGTGGTGCTACCGATGCCTACTTGACAGCAACTGCCTCTTCAGGGGATTTATTCATCGGAAGCCCTCAATACGTAACCGAACACTTCAAAGGACAAATAGATGAGGTGCGTATCTTCAACTCTGTACGGAGTGTTTCAGAAATACAAACTGATATGGCAACCAGCACACCTAACGGCGGAGCAGGCTATTGGAATTTTGAGGACGATGCCGCAGCGAATATTCAAGACAATGCTGCCAATACGGGTACAGAAGGCGCGGCTGCCAATGCTAATTTAGGCTCATTGGTAGGATCAGACGTTAACGACCCGCTTTGGGCTATCAGGGTAAAAAATACCAACGATGCAGGTGCAGAAAGTTTAAGACAAGCAATCATCGATGCCAATACAGATAATGACAAAGACTATATTGATTTTAGTATCCCTACCGCAGGGGTAAAAACCATTGCTTTAAGTACCGCCTTACCAGTTATTAATAATACTTTCCCAGTTATTTTAGATGGTCTAAGCCAAGAAGGTGCTGCCAATGTACCACTCATAGAAATCAATGGAGATGCTGTGAATAATGCCATTGGTATTAATATACAAGCCGATGAATGTATCGTCAGAGGGTTCATCATCAATAGATTTAATACCGCAAGTGGTGGCAATGATGTAGGTATTTATGTAGGCAATGTAGACAATACTTGGATATACCAAAACTATATAGGTACCACAAATTGGGATATGGATACAAGATGCCACAAATACCATCATTGGTACAAATAATGATGGTATCAATGATGACTTTGAACGTAATATTATTGCAGGAAATGGCGGATATGGTAGAAATAGTGAAATTCATATAAGAGGTAACTCAAATGGTACCACTATTAGAAATAACTATATAGGTGTAAATATCACAGGAAATACAGCAATTGGAGTAGCCTCTGGTGGTATTTCCAATATATTAGCAACAGGCGTAATTACTATAGGTGGAGATACACCTACACAACGCAATATTATTAGTGGTCGAAGTGGTGCAGGTATTAGAGCATTAGATTTTAACAATAGTGTTTTTATTATTAGAGGAAATTATATAGGGACTAATAGCACAGGCACGGCAGCTATTGCGAATGGAACAGGTATTTTACTTAATTCTAATGGTAATAGTGTGGGTGGGGTAAATCCGAATGAAGGTAATATCATCGCTTACAACAATATAGGAATTGAGGTTGCAACAGGAGCGAGCGGTAACCAATTTAGACAAAATAGTATACACTCCAATACTACTGCGGGTATCACCCTTTCAGGCACTGCCAATGGTAGTATCACTGCC
>RDZD01000014.1 GCA_004293815.1 Cytophagales bacterium
TTTGCATCACATAACATAGGTACTCGCCGTGAAACACCGCAGGGTTACTTTTTAGTACCTCTACCACTTCGCGGTAGCGAGGATGTTCGTGAATCGCCTTTTTGATGGTGGCCTGAGCCAGTAAATTGCTGCTTGCTACCAGCAGCAAAAGCAATAAGCTGAATTTTTTCATAGGTGCTTTTTACTTTGTAAGAGATATAAAACAATTAAAAAATCAAAATCTAGTTACATGTGTAGGGTAGCTTAGCCGTCTGTACTACATTTGCCGCAGCTAATGCAGGTTCTGATGCAGGCAGAGATCATAGCACCAAGACACACTAATGCCAGATGGACAATGCTGAACAGAGTTATCATCTTTGATAATCTCTTCGGTGCTATTAGGTGCGTTTTTTAGTTGCAATGTGGTAGAATCTGTAGACGGGTCTTTGCAGCCGAGCATGAGAACGCTAAGAACAAGAGTTACAGCAAGCATGACATTTTTCATAAGAGTCAGGATTTAGATGAAGAAATAGCACCTTTCAGCGCAGTATAAAATTATACCTGACCTAAACAAACAAACAAACAAACAAACAAACAAACAAAATGATTAGCAGGGACAGAAAAGGGCCTGTTTGTTAAGCTGAATCTGAGTTCAGAGCAAAAAACTGAATTCAAAAATACGCTTATAAGTCGTGATAATGAGTGTTTAGAGCATAGCTAGAGTACATTGAGAGGGATACTGTATTATTGCACCTATTAAGTCGAGTAGTTTTGTAAACTTTTTTTTATATCACTGCGTTTTTAAAATAAGATTTGCTCATATATTCCGTTTTTAGATTATTATTTGGCAACTTTGCACTTTTATAGATGAATCGTTGTCATAATTATAGAAATTACAAAAAAACGCCAACTTTATCTGTAAACAGCTTGTTTTCAGAAGCACTTGTTACAGAGTCTGGATACGTTTTTGTACGGTTATTGTTCAGCCATAACAACACGAATACTCTACAATAGTGCCTTTGTTGTTTGCTCAAAACTAAGAATCACTTATGCTTGAAAAAAAATACACTCTTTTACTTTTGCTCATCATGTTTTTGGGTCTGAGTGTGGGCGCAAAAGCACAGACAGCAAACTTCACCACCGCCACGCCCACTACTGGTTGCGTACTGCCAGTGGGTGTGCAGTTTACGGCCCTGCCTACTGGCGGTACTCCTGTGTCTTATGTATGGGACTTTGGTAATGGAACAGGTTCTGCCTTGGCCAACCCTGTGGGTTTTTATACAGCTGCAGGCTCTTATACCGTAACGCTCACTATCACGTTTTCGGGCGGTATTACAGACACGGAGGTTAAAACTAATTTTGTGCAAACAATTGCTAGCCCCCTCATAGAACTAGGTTCAGATCAGGTTACTTGCGCCAGTACCTACACACTTAATTTAACAAACGTAACTGGTATTAACTACTCTTGGTCTAATAAGCTTACGGGCGACTTCACAGGGATTTTTACAACAGACTTCGGCACTTGCACCGTAAACCAATCGGGTTTGTACATGGTTTCCGCTCTGAATACGCTCACTGGTTGTGTATCTACAGACTCTGTTCGTATTACGATTGTACCGCCTCCTGTTATTCCGCTTCCTACCGAAATAAAAAAATGTAACAAAGATACCATCACAGTTCTCAATGCGCTGCATGGCAGTCATGCGGCGGGTGTCAACTACAAATGGTTCAAAAATGGTGTGTTGATGTCGGGAGTTACCACCGCCTCCATTTCAGTGAAAGATACCTCTGCCACTGCTGTTTACTCGGTGGTGGTAACAGAAACCTCCTCGCCTTTGGGCTGCAACAACTCAAAAGCAGTGGCGGTTACTTATAGCCCCGCGCCTATTGTGAATCTGCCCGACTCGCTCAAAAGCTGCGACTCTTTAGTGAGTCTCACTTACACGGCCTTGGGCGGAGTAACTTACTCATGGAGAAATGCAGCAGGTACAACGGCTGGCATTGTATCGGGAGCGGCCACAGCCACAGCTGTTGTGAATGTGAGTGGCAAGTACATTTTAACAGTAACCAATACCGCTACCAGCTGTTCAGCCAAAGACTCTATGATTGTGGTCATTAATAAAAAACCAAAAGTAGATTTGAAAGGCCCATTCTGGCTTTGTAACGACGTGGGACGTTTTATTATCTCCGCCAAAGACACTTCTCATAAAGCAGGAACCACCTACAAATGGTACAGAGACGGCATTTTGGTTACGGGCAGCACCAAAGACACGCTTGGGGTTTATACGCCTTCACTGCGTTATCGTTACCGTGTAGAGGTTATTTCGGCTGCGGGCTGCTTGGTAAGCGACACTGTTACAGTAGGGTTTAATCCCGTACCTATCTTCAAATTACAAGGACACGATCCCTTAAAGGGTACTTGTGCCAAGCAAGATACGCTTTTTGTACCTCTCACCAATGTGGATAGCTTTTACACAAAATGGACGGGGCCCGGATTAGCCAAGATTCCTACAGATAGTCTGTCGGCTATCGTGAACAAAAGTGGTACTTACTCGTTGGTGGTGACCAATAAGTTTACGGGTTGTAGAACCAAAGATAGCATCAATGTGGTTTTCTACACACCACCAGTCATCAAGTTTGCCAAAGACTCTTTGTTTTTCTGTGTCAGAGATTCTGCTACTTTGCTTAATGCCTACGACAGTACACACGATTTGACAGCCAAGTATGAATGGTTTAAGGACGGAACGCTTATACCTTCTGCTACAAAAGCCATACTCAAAGTACTAGAGCTAGGGACACACCAGTACCGCGTGCGGGTAACCAATATCAGTGGTTGCACAGGGACTGATACCATTTACGTCACTTATTATCCCGAACCCACTTTTTCTATTGTGGGTGTGGACGAAGTGAGGGGGACTTGTCAGCCCACCGACACGCTGTTTACGGCAGGCGAAGTGAATAGTATGACCTTAGAGTGGTTTAGGAATGGTATTTTGGTGGCTAAAAATCAAAAAACGCTCATTGCGGACAGTTCGGGAGTGTATATGCTGAAAGTAACCAATCCTTTTAGTGGCTGTTTCAACTACGACACCGTTAAAGTGACCATTTATCCTCCTTTAGAGCTTGAGATAGGGTCTGATACAGTGCTCTGCGAGTTGTCTCCATTGGTTTTAAGCGGTTTTGATAGCACACATACAGCTACTACACAATACGAATGGTGGTTACTAGACTTGGCTGTGCCGAGCCGTAGCGAGGTGCTGGGCACTACCCAAACCTTTGTAGCGCGTTTTCAGGATAAACCTACCTATTTACCAAGAACTTATGCCCTTGTGGCCTTTGACACAACTACGGGTTGCAGCGTGTCTGACACCTTGACGGTGACTTTCGAGCGTCAGCCAGAAGCCAACGCACTGCCAAAAGAAAGCGTTTCTATTTGTTTTGGTGATAGTACTGCACTTATCGCTTTAGGTAGCGAAACCAGTGTTTTTGAATGGGTACTCCCAAGTGCGCCCGACTCCGTTATTAGCCGCGACTCTATTTTTGTGGTCAAACCTCTCATTACCACTACCTACATGCTGCGAGCCACAGGACAAAACTCCTGTCAATTTGGTTACGATTCAGTCAAAGTTATCGTCAATGATCCGCCTAAGGTCAGTATCTTACCTGCCACGCGTGATAGCATCATCATTTGTCCAGGAACGCCCATAACGCTCACAGCTTTTGCTGAAAGAGGCCGAAACTTTTATTGGTGGCATGGCGACAGCACCGCCCAAACAACGGTAGCACCGCTAGATACCACCACCTACTACGTAACCGTGATAGACGACCGCGGTTGCATTGGTTTTGACTCTGTAACCATTATGGTAACGCCTAGGCTCAAACTACCTGCCTTGATTTCAGGTTGTATGGGCGACTCCATACAGATAGGGGCGCGTCTCAATGATGGTAAAACCACCTATCTTTGGAGTACTGGCGACACATCAGCCTATATCTGGGTAGACTCTAGCGGCATTTATTCTCTTACCGTCAAAACGGATTCCTGCTTGTATACCCTCAGCACGACTGTAGATTTACACCCCATACCTAAAACAGACCTCAAGCGAGATACCATTCTGTGTTTTGAAGAAGACGAAAGCCAATTTTTTGAACGGAAATCCTTTAAGTTTAAGCCTGAAGTGATTAATGGCAGAGAAGGCGAAAAATACCTTTTCCGCTGGTATGACACGCTGGGCAACATTCTGAGCCGTAAACAAGAACTTGAGATAGACTCTGGAGGGGTATACATTGTGAGAATTACAAGTGATTTTGGTTGTATTGGCGAAGACACCCTCAAAATTACCGAGCGTTGCGAACCGCGCATATACATTCCAGATGCCTTTACCCCCAATAAAGACGACCTCAATGAACGCTTCACAATTTTTGGGGCGCACTTCATTCGTTTAGATTTTTATATCTATGATCGCTGGAATGAATGCGTATTTCAGCTGCACGCCCCTACGGCAGAATCCATGAAAGAAACAGATTTTTGGGATGGAACCTTCAAAAACGAAGGCAAAGCTATGCCGCCGGACCGTTATTTCTGGATGTTAGAATATTACAGCATTGCTCTGCCCTATAAGCCAATACGAAAAACAGGCAGTCTGATTTTGATTCGTTAGTAAAAAATGGGTTTAAAAAATTTCATTAACACAAAACAAAAATAGATACCATGAGCGCACTTTGGCTAGAAAAAAATAACCAGCTTCATCGTAGTTTTGAGTTTAAGAACTTTCAAGAAGCTTTTGCTTTTATGGTCAGGGTGGCTTTTTTGGCAGAAAAGCAAAACCATCACCCCAATTGGAGCAATGTGTACAACCGTGTAGATATTGTGCTTTGTACGCACGATGCCGACAATACGGTTACCGAGCGAGACTATAAATTGGCCAAGGCGATAGACAAGTTATTAGAGTAAGTCTTTGCTTTTTATCAGCGGCGCATTTGTCTGTTCTTAATAAATAGACCTTTCGCAAACTTTCATTAATGCACTTTAGGCGATTGCAATTCACAAGATAGTTTGTAAATTGCAATCGCTTTTTTGGATTAAGCCAAAAAAAAAATTTAAAAATCATAACATAAATGCTTGGTTTGGCTTTTACTACTTGTCTAAATCATTGTAAAACTCTATACCGAAATGAATATTCGCTCCCTATACTTCTTGATGATTGCAGTTTTTTTGGTATCATGTAGTGCTTCCTCTAACAAGCCAATAGACCAGTC
Source organism: Cytophagales bacterium (assembly GCA_004293815.1). GTDB lineage: Bacteria > Bacteroidota > Bacteroidia > Cytophagales > Bernardetiaceae > RDZD01. Next base: position 5,236 of record RDZD01000014.1, read on the forward strand.
ATCTTCCAAGCCGCGAATAGTCTGCACAACCAACATCGTAGCAGATGCACTTACCCAGATTTGTGGCGATTCGGCAGAGGTAATCGCTCTGATGAGTGCTGGTGTAGACCCACATCTCTATAAGGCTTCGCAGGGTGATATGGAAAAACTCAGTAACGCAGACTATATATTCTATAACGGCTTACATTTGGAAGGTAAAATGCACGAGGTCTTACAGCAAATAGGGGAGCAGAAATCTGTTCTTGCTGTTTCGGAAGGCTTGCCCAAGGAGCAGCTGCGTTTATTAGGCGAGGGGGTTTATGATCCTCACGTTTGGTTTGATGCGTCGCTTTGGGCACTTTGCGCACAAACAGCCTCAGATGCCCTCCAAAAAGCTTATCCCAGTAAAGCTGCTTATTTTAAACAAAATACCACGGCCTATGTGGCTAGTTTGAATGCTTTGCACAATTCCACAAAGCAGCGTTTGAGCCAAATTCCCACAGAAAAGCGTGTGTTAGTAACAGCTCATGATGCTTTTGGTTATTTTTCAAAGGCTTATGGCATAGAAGTCAAAAGTCTGCAAGGTGTTTCCACCGTCACAGAGCCTGGCCTGAGAGATGTTACAGAGCTTGTAAACTGGCTCACAGAGCGAAAAATAGGCTATATCTTTGCTGAAACATCGGTTTCGGACAAGGGCATCAAAGCGGTTATGGACGGATGTAAGCAGAAAGGGCATGCCTTGCAAAATGGGGGTACACTTTTTACAGATGCTCTGGGAGCGGACGATAGCCCTTCAGGTAATTACATTGGTATGTTTGAAGCTAACGTAACACAGATTATAGCTTCTATGCGTTAGTGCTGTAGCCAAATAGCATCCTGTTCAAATCCTTGTTCACACCATTCCACGCGAATCACTTGCGATTGTATGGTATTGACTTCTCTGCCCACAAAATCGGGCTGTATGGGTAAATCGCGGCTGTACTTGCGGTCTATGAGAGCGAGTAGCTCCACTTTTTGGGGTCTGCCAAAGCCACTCAAAGCCGAGAGAGCAGCCCTGATGGTGCGGCCAGTATACAGTACGTCGTCCACCAAAATGACTCTTTTGTTTTGTATGGGGAAATTGATTTGTGTTTTGGACGGTACCAGCTGTGCTTTTTTATGATCTCTAAAGTCATCACGGTCAAATGTTACGTCCAGTGCGCCTACCAAAACATTGATACTGGAGTCATTCTGAAGTATCTTTTTGAGTCTGTTGGCCACAAATACCCCGCGCGGCTGTAAGCCTATTAAAACAGTATTTGGATTGTTAGTATGCGTTTCAAAAAGCTGGCAGGCTAATCTCTGAAGAGTGAGTTGTAGTTTGGCAGCGTTCAGCAACAAGAGCTTGGACATGCGTTTAGAGAATAAGTGGGAGGCAAATTTAACAAAAAACGCAGGCTTTGGGTGTAAAAGTGTTGATTTTTTTCTAAGCTAAAAGACTTTTTTTAAAGATATTTAGTCTAGCGTCTATTTCTACGTTTTTTACACAACAAAAAGGTTCAGGACAGTGTTAAGAAAAATTGTAATTTGTTCTATAAAATTCTTAACTTTGCAGCCAAAGGCTTGTTATAATTCAAAACTCATTATTCAAGGTTCTATCAAGTGGATATTTTTGAAAAAATAAAAGGCAATAGAGGCCCGCTGGGTCAGCACGCTAATATTGCACATGGCTATTTTGCATTTCCAAAACTTGAGGGTGAAATAGGCCCTCACATGAGGTTTAGAGGAAAAGAGGTGCTTAACTGGAGTCTTAATGACTACTTGGGTTTTGCCAACCACCCGCTTGTTCGCAAGGCGGACGCTGATGCCACTCAGAGCTACGGTTTGGCCTATCCTATGGGTGCACGTATGATGTCGGGCAATTCCAATAACTTAGAGCAGTTTGAAGCTGAAATCTCTGACTTTATGGGCAAAGAAGATACCATGGTGGTAAACTATGGCTATCAGGGAATGGTATCGCTCATAGATGCACTTTTAGACCGTAAGGACGTAGTTGTATACGATTCAGAGTGCCACGCTTGTATTATAGACGGCTTGCGTATGCACATAGGCAAGCGTTTTGTGTTTGCCCACAATAATATGGAAGGCTGCGAGAAGCAACTTCAACGCGCTACTAAGATGGCTGAAAGTACTGGAGGCGGTATTTTGCTCATCACTGAAGGCGTTTTTGGTATGCTTGGGGATATGGGTAACCTCACTGAAATTGTTAAACTGAAAGAAAAATATAGTTTCCGCCTTTTGGTAGATGATGCACATGGTTTTGGTGTGATGGGTGCAAAAGGACGCGGAGCTGCTGAGGCTATGGGAGTTTTAGACGAGGTGGATATTTATTTTTCTACCTTTGCTAAGTCTATGGCCAGTATTGGTGGGTTTGTTTCAAGCAAAGAAGACGTTATTCAATATCTGCGCTACAATACTCGCTCTCAGATATTTGCTAAAACCCTACCGATGCCTATTGTGGTGGGTAATAGACAACGTCTTAAGATGTTGCGCGAAGAGCCTGAACACAGAGAAAAACTCTGGACTATCGTTCACGCACTTCAGAAGAAGCTTCGCGAACGCGGCTTTAACATAGGCCAAACCACCACGCCCGTTACGCCAGTCTTCTTGAGTGGTGGCAACAACGAGGCGGCCAATCTGATTATTGACCTTCGCGAAAACTACCATATTTTCTGTTCGGTGGTTATTTATCCCGTGGTGCCAAAGGGGGTAATTATGCTTCGTTTGATACCTACTGCTGCTCATACATTAGAAGATGTGGAAAGAACCATTCAAGCGTTCGAGTCTATTTCTGACAAACTGAAAAGCGGTCATTATGCAAGCTCAGAGATTAACATTATGCAAGCTCAGAGATTAAAATGAATATTTGAGCGTAAATAAGCTACTTTTTTAAAAGCCTGATTAACAGATGTTTATTCAGGCTTTTTTTATAAAAATGCTTATACAGTCTTAAAAAGCATTTTTTTTTTTGTTTTTTTTGCATTTTGTTTGGAGTATTCGAATGCAATAGCTTTTATTTGAGGTAATTATTCTGTATTACTTTCTGTTCAATTGTTATTTTAACCTAAAAAGTACCCAAATGAATAAGTTCGATAACGTAAAAAATCTTATCATGTCGTTGGAAGAGGACTTCAAAAAGTTCTACGACAAAAACAATCAAGCTGCTGGTACGCGTGTACGTAAAGGTATGCAAGAGTTGAAAGAACTTGCACAATCTATCCGTATGGAAGTACAAAACATGAAAAACGAGCAAACTTCTGACAAAGAGGCTCCTGCCAAGAAGCCCGCTACAGCTGCTAAGAAACCTGCCGCAAAAGCTGCTCCTGCAAAAGCGGCTCCCGCAAAGGCAAAAACTACAAAAAAGTAACTCTTATCCATGCTTTTGTAGTTTACGGTAAAAACCTTAGCGCAATGTAGTTAAGGTTTTTTTCGTTTATAGGATTGTTTTATAGTATTGCTTTTCTAATAAGCCAATTATGTTTGCAGTATTCAAAAAAGAAATTAATGCCTTTCTCAATAGTTTGGTGGGCTATTTGGTTATTTGTATTTTCTTGGTGGGAGTGGGTCTGTGTGTGTGGGTGTTTCCGCAAACCTCTGTTTTAGACGCTGTTTTTGCAGATCTTTATCCTTTTTTTAGCCTTAGCCCTTATGTATTTTTGTTTTTGATACCCGCCATCACGATGCGTTCTTTGGCCGAAGAACGCAAAAACGGCACTTTAGAGCTGCTGCTTACACATCCCCTGCAAGACTGGCAAATTATTTTAGGTAAATATCTGGCCTGTTTGGTGTTGGTTATTTTTGCGCTCTTGCCCACTTTCCTGTATTACGTGTCGGTTTGGTGGTTGGGTGCGCCGCAAGGTAACCTAGACAGTGCAGCAGTGTTTGGATCTTATTTGGGTTTGGCCTTGCTTGGGGCTGCTTTTGCTGCCATTGGGCTTTGGACATCTTCTCTTACGGCCAACCAGATTGTGGCTTTTATGCTGGGTTGCTTTGTTTGTTTCATATTCTACTATGGTTTTTCGGCTATATCGGGCATAGATACATGGTCTTCATGGGCTTACGTGGTGGCTTTTTTTGGGCTGGACACGCATTATGAAGCCCTTGGTAAAGGACTAATTGATTCCAGACATGTTTTGTATCTGCTAAGTCTTATTTTGGCGATGCTGGGGCTTACTGCACTGACCATGAGCAGCCGCAAATGGAGTACGTAAAATAAATTAATGCTCAAAAAGAATGATTACAAATAAAACAATTCTCATCACGGGGGGAGCTGGCTTTATTGGCAGCAATCTTTGCGAAAAATTTTTGCAACAGAATAACCATGTGCGCTGTTTGGATAATCTCGCTACGGGGCTTTATTCAAACATCCAACCTTTTCTTTCTAACCCTCTTTTTACTTGGATAGAAGGCGATGTGAGGGACTTAAACACCTGCTTAGAAGCTGCCCAAGGGGCGGATATGATTTGTCACCAAGCCGCTTTAGGTTCTGTGCCGCGCTCTGTGGCTGAGCCGCTGCGCTCGCATGACTCCAATGTGACGGGATTTTTGAATATTCTGGAGGCTGCCAAAGCCGCAAAAATCAAAAGAGTGGTGTATGCCAGCAGTTCATCGGTGTATGGCGACTCGCCCGAGCTACCCAAACAAGAAGACAAAATAGGTCGTCCAATTTCTCCTTATGCGGTTACCAAGCTGACGGATGAGCTTTATGCACATGCTTATGGCTTGCTTTATCCTCTTGAGCTTATTGGGCTGCGTTATTTTAATGTTTTTGGCAAACGGCAAAGACCTGACGGCCCCTATGCGGCGGTAGTGCCTAAGTTTATCGCGCTTATGCTCAAGGGAGAAGCTCCAGAGATACACGGTACTGGCTCTCAAAGCAGAGATTTTACCTATATCGCCAACGTACTTCAGGCCAACGAACTAGCTTTGAGTACTACCAACCCCGCTGCACTCAATACGGTCTACAACGTGGCTTGTGGCTCCAGAACCACTGTTTTAGAGCTTTTTGAGGGGTTACGTAATGTTTTGTGTGTCTACAAGCCTGAGTTAAGTGACATGAAACCATTTTTTGCACCCTCTCGGGCGGGCGATGTACCACATTCTTTGGCTTCTATAAGTAAAATAAGCACTTTGCTTGGCTATCAACCCACGCACACATTTGAGCAAGGCTTAGCCGATGCCATTGTATGGTATAAAGACAACCACGGCTAAAATTATGTGGTGAGTTTTTGTGGCTCAATGACGCGCCCTACCGAAGGTTACCTCAAACAGAATGGGCTAAGAAAGCTCTTAGACAAAGTCTGCTGAGAATCGGAGGGGCGTTGCTGTTGAGGGGGAAATATCAAGGCATTCTTTAAATTTTTTCTTACCAAAAACCCTTTTGCAAATCAAAAAAACTGTAGAACTTGCTTCTGAAAGTGTTGGCTTTGGGACGCTCTTTGATTTTAGTTCAGACTCTGCGGAATAGGAACTTGTAAAGCAAAATATGCTGATAAAGGTAGAATGTTCAAGATAAGTGAGAAACTAATAGTAAATAAAGGTCTGATAAACTAGGTGGTTGGCGAATTTTCAAAAATGGAGAATACCCAGGACAATATCGTGGCGATTGGAAGCCAAAAGAGCAACCAACTTTAATGGATAATTTAACTAAACAAGAGTAAGCCAATGAGAATATTAATCATAATCTTCACATTGTTTCAGTTGGTTGCTTGCAATCAAAAAACTCAAAAAGACAGTAAAAGCTTTGATAGATCTATAAATGAGCCTACCCGTAGTATGTCGCTTCTAAAAGGTTTAGTTTTGAGAAAAGGAGATAAAGACGCATACTATGAGCTACAAATGGCTTATCTTGATTTGACATATCCAGAAGAGTTTTTGCTGTATGCAATGACTATGGCAAACAAATATGATTTTCCAGAAGCCTATTTTGATGTTTATAATTGCATTGTAAGTATCAATAGATTAGATATCAAATCAATTGATCAAAAATCTGCGAGCTTAGCTGTTGAGTATTTGTTAATAGCTTCAAAGAAAAATCATGAGCAGGCTCAAGAAATAGTAAATAAGTATTCGGTAAACAATGAGGTTGCTGATAAAAGAGCATTGATAATACAAATTAATAAATAAATATAAGCCTTACAGAATCTACAGGGGCTTTTTATTCATTTATAGCATCTTCACATTTTTATTAAATAAAATCTTTGAACTTTTTTTAGTGAGCATTAAGGTAGTGAAAACTTAAATGCTTCATAAAAACAGTTGTCATTTTATAAAATTTTTACACTAAATTTGAATTTCCATACTTTAGCAAACCCCATCTGCGGCAAGTCCAAAACCGTTGAATAAAAAATAAACATATGACACCAGTAATCATTATCGGAATTGTTGTTTTGATACTCATATCAGGCTTTCGGATTGCACAGGAATACCAAAGAGGAGTTGTTTTCAGACTTGGTCGATTTCGTTCAATTAAAGGCCCTGGGCTTTATTGGATTATTCCGCTGATTGACAGGCAACAAAAAGTTGATATCAGAACAAAAACGGTTGATTTGGAACAACAAGAAACCATTACAAAGGACAGTGTAACTATTAAAGTAAATGCTGTTCTTTGGTTTAAAATTACAAATCCCGAAGACGCAATTATTAAAGTTGCCGACTACAACAAAGCAGTTTACCAATTTTCAGTAACCGCTTTGCGCAATATAATTGGCCAGCACACACTAGATGCTGTGTTGAGAGACCGAGAGCAAATAAACGGAACGCTTCAAAGAATTGTTGGCACGATAACCGAGCCTTGGGGAATAAAAATTGAAATGGTAGAGATGAAAGATGTTGAGATTCCAGAGGCAATGCAACGCGCCATGGCCAGAGAAGCGGAAGCCATCAGAGAAAAGCGGGCAAGGATTGTAAAAGCAGAAGCAGAATTAGAAGCCTCAATAAAGCTAACACAAGGAGCAAAAGAAATGGAGCGCAGTCCGATTTCACTTGAACTTAGGCGTATGCAAATGCTTTCTGAAATTGGCATTGATAACAACACAACTACGATTGTTCTGATACCTTCAGACTTTACAAATGCCGCAAAAAGTTTCACTGAGATAATTAGTCAAAAAAAATCTGAGGCATAAGCTCAACTCCTATGAAACATTTATGTTATCAATCTCGAACACATCGTGAATCCTTTATGGCAAATAAATTTGACGCAATTAAATGAAAAATAAATATGTAAATTTCATCTCGGACGACCATTTATTGGAATGTATTGGCAACTTGCACAAAGCGTATTTGAAGGCGAAAAACAATGTCAATAAAAAGAATTTTTACTCAAATAAGGTTGATACTATCAAACTTACCTTTGATGCAAAATTTAATGATATGGACGAAGAAAGCCTGATTCAATCAGAAATTCTGAGGCAAATTGACAAGTCAATCAACAATTCAATCGGGACTTTTCATGAGCAAATTTTAGGCGGTATCAAAGGATATCAAGCAGGCAACTTGAGTGGCTATGACATCAAAGCCAAAGACGATACTTTGTTTGCCGACATCAAGAATAAGCACAACACCATGAATAGCAGTGCTGCTGAAGCATTATTCCAGAAATTAGCGCGTTACGCTAACGACTACAAAAAAGCGAAATGCTACTGGGTTCAGATTTTGGCCAAAGGTAGTTTTTGTGAGCTATGGAGTGGCGACATTAACGGCAAGGAGTACAGCCACAGCAGAGTTTATAAAATTTCAGGCGACCAGTTTTACGCCTTACTTTCAGGTCAGGAAGATGCCATGTTTCAACTATACAAAGTGCTACCTGTTGCCATCAAAAACTATTTAAAATCGGCTGAAAAGAGCGAAGATATTGCAGAAAATTCTGCTCTTGATGAAATAAAATCAGAAACCAAGAAAAGCAAACGAAGTATTTTGGACCAAATAACTTTTGAAAATTACGGCTACTATTTGGGCTTTGACAAGTTATAATATTGGTTCAAAAACTTTACAATAGAATAGCCAACCTCTGTTCCTAAATTAACGGGAACGGCGTTTCCTATTTGTTTGTATTGTTGAGCCATTGATCCCTCAAATTCCCAATCATCAGGAAAAGTTTGTATTCGTGCATACTCACGAACAGTAAACGGGCGAGTTTCATCGGGATGGCATCTTTCTGTTTGTTTTTGTGCAGGACTGCAAGTCAAAGTCAAACAAGGTTCGTCCCAGCCAATTCGTCTTGCAATACCAGTTTTTCCGCCACCTAAATAAAAACTACCTCCCATAAATTCTTTTTGAATTTCAAGTGGCAAATCACGCCAGTAACCTTTGGGTGGGACTAAATCTAACACCGCTTTTTTGCTTTGCGGATATTTTGCACCCCTTGACTTTGGAACATTTGTTTCAAACAATTCTCCTTTCTTTAAGGCATCTTGCAAATTGTAAATTTTATTGTGGGGTTTTGGATATTCATATTTTAAATCAATATCCTTTCGAATTCCAACTAAAATTAAACGCTCTCTTTTTTGGGGTACTCTGTAATTTACGGCTTTCAGCACTTGCACAGGAACAACATCGTAACCAATCTCATCTAAAATGGAAATCATTCCTTGTAGTGTTTTTCCGTTTTCATGACTTAAGAGACCGCGGACATTTTCGCCAATACAAATCGGCGGGTTCACTTCTCTGACAACTCTTGCAAACTCATAGAATAGTGTACCTCGTGCATCTGCAAAACCTAATTTTTTTCCAGCATAACTAAACGCTTGACAAGGAAACCCGCCTGTAATGACATCAACTTTATTATGATACTCGGTAAAATCAAACGTCGTTATATCTCCTTCCAACACTTTCCAGTTTGGACGGTTTTTTCGTAAGGTTTGACAAGCCCATTTATCAATTTCATTCAAGGCAACACATTTCAAGCCTGCCTTTTCCATTCCAACAGCTAAGCCACCAGCACCTGCAAACAATTCCAAGACAGTATATTCATTGTCTGGCTCAACATAATTGGTTACAATATCTGTAGAATCATGGTTAAAAAAGCCCGCAAACAGTGTTTCAACTTGCTCTCGCTTGTAAACACGGTAGTTACTTATAGGCTCGCGGAAAGCAGATAGTTTGCCTTCTCTGTCCCAACGTCTAAGAGTCTCTTTGCTTTTACCTGTTAGCTTAGAAGCTTCGGAGAGCGTTAAATATTCTTTCATAACCAAGTAGATTAACCTTATACAAGGGTTACAAATTTACAACTAAAAATGATATGGACAACAAAGGACAAAAAAAGAATAACACCCAAAAAAGACTAAAATTTACTTCTATCATCTGCCATTTCATGCCTTTGTCTCATAAAACAAACACTAGGTGGGTTTTAGCAATCTTGTAACTATCTAATAATTAGCGCATTTCAATAACTACAGCAATCTTTTTAGCGGTCGCGATTTCTGTTTTACTTTTTTTGTATTTTTGCAAAATAACACGTTTCTAGCAGTGTGTTATTCAAATTCTTTATGCAAACCCTATATTGCGATTCAAAACTGAATGCTTTGAGTTTAAGAGCGTGGTTTTGATTCCTCTCATCTCCTTACAGAACGTTTTAAGCTTAACCCAATCCAATATTTTTGTTATGAAATCTACCAAGTTTGCTACCAAGGCTGTTCATGCGGGTGTAGAGCCAGATCCTACTACAGGAGCCATTATGACTCCCATTTATCAAACCTCTACGTTTGTACAAGACGGACCGGGCATACACAAGGGCTTTGAATATTCACGTGCACAAAACCCTACAAGATTTGCCTTAGAAGCCTGTTTGGCTGCGCTCGAAGACGGGACACATGCTTATACTTTTGGCTCGGGCTTAGCTGCCATAGATGCTTTAATGAAGTTGCTTCGCCCTGGCGACGAAGTGGTGTGTACGAATGATCTCTACGGTGGCTCATACCGCTTATTTACAAGAATCTACGAAAACTTTGGCTTCAAGTTTCACTTCGTAGATATGACCGATGCCAACAATATCCGTCCTTATTTGAATGAACGCACTAAGCTGGTTTGGATAGAAACCCCTACCAATCCGCTCATGCGCATTGTGGATATTGAGGCAGTGTGCAAAATCGCCAAAAACTACTCTAGCAAGCTGCTAGTGGGTGTAGACAATACCTTTGCCAGCCCATATTTGCAGCAGCCATTGTGTCTGGGTGCTGATGTGGTGATGCACTCCATTACTAAATATTTGGGTGGACACTCCGATGTCATCATGGGTGCGCTCATGGTGAAGGACAGCACACTAGCCGAACAACTCAAGTTCATACAATTTGCTTGCGGGGCTGTGCCTGGTCCTCAAGATTGCTTTTTGGTGCTGAGAGGCGTAAAAACGCTTCATTTGCGTATGGACGCGCACGGACGCAACGCATCAGCTATGGCACAGGCACTAGACAAACATCCCAAACTTAGCGGCCTTTATTATCCTGGTCTAAGTACGCATCCTTCGCATGAAATTGCCAAAAAGCAGATGCGTAACTTTGGGGGAATGATTTCTTTGCGACTGGCTCAAGAAGGTATAGAAGCCGCTGCAAGGTTTATGCGCAAGCTTGAGGTTTTTGCTATGGCTGAGTCGCTGGGCGGTGTAGAGTCGCTCTGCAACCACCCTGCCAGCATGACACATGCCAGTATACCCAAGCCTGAACGCGAAAAAATAGGCATTACGGATTCTCTCATACGTCTAAGTGTGGGCATAGAAGATGGGGAAGACCTTATCAACGATGTGCTCCAGGCTTTAGAAGCGGTGTAACCAAAGCAAACGCATTTCGTATAAAAGTGTGTTTATCAAACTAATTTTATGAGCGAATTAAAAGAAAAATCTGAGCGTGTGGTTAAATTGCACGTGGCTTGGTCTATGGGGGCTGGTCTTATACCTGTGCCGATAATAGACATGATAGCCGTTACGGCAGTGCAAGTGGACATGCTTCGTCAGATTTCGACCATTTATGGGCACAATTTTTCTGAAAGTGCAGGCAAGTCCTTTATTTCTGCCCTTTCAGGCACTTATCTTGCGCGTCTGGGTGCGCAAGCCATCAAGGCGATTCCGGGCATAGGTTCTCTTATTGGCGGAATTTCTATGGCTGTTCTATCTGGTGCTTCTACTTATGCTATTGGCATGGTGTTTATCAAGCACTTTGAAACTGGCGGCAATCTTTTTAACTTTAATCCTGATTCTTTCAAGCAGTTCTACAAGGATCAGTTTGAAAAAGGTAAAAAAGTGGCTGCTGACATCAAAAAAGAAGAAGATGTTAAGAAAACAGCTCAGAAAGACCCCATTGCCAAAATTAAAGAGTTAAGCGACTTGCGCGATCGCGGCATTATCAGCGATGAGGAATTTCAAAGGATGAAAGAAAAAATTATGCAGTCTGTATAAGTTTTTTGAGGTTTGGTTACTCCACTTATGAGTTTTTTTAACCATAGGTTGAGTAACCAAACACTTCCTTTTGAGCTTTAGTCTTCAACGCAAACGCTCCTAAACACCGTCTTTGAGCCTTTCTGCATTTTCAGCAATACTGAGCTGCTCTATAAATTCTAGCAAGTCGCCGTCCATAACCGTGGGCAAATTATGTACGCTCATGTTAATTCTGTGGTCTGTTACGCGACTTTGTGGGTAGTTGTAAGTTCTTATTTTTTCGGAACGGTCGCCAGTTTTAACCATTGTTTTGCGAGCGGCACTCACGGCAGCTGTTTGTTTTTGCATTTCCAAATCATAAAGTCTTGATTTGAGTACTTTTAAAGCTCTTTCATAGTTTTTTATTTGCGAACGCTCGTCCTGACACTCCACCACCAAGCCAGTTGGGGTGTGGGTTATTCTAACCGCCGATTCCGTTTTATTGACGTGCTGCCCACCTGCACCAGATGCTCTAAACACATCTTTTTGAATATCTTTAAGGTCTATGTCAATGGCAACATCTTCTACTTCAGGCAAAACGGCCACGGTAGCCGCCGAGGTATGTACACGTCCCTGACTTTCGGTGAGAGGCACACGCTGCACACGGTGTACGCCCGATTCATATTTCAATTTACCATAAGCACCATAGCCCGACATCATACAAACAACCTCTTTGTAGCCACCAGAAGAGCCTTCTGAGTAGCTAAGTAGTTCAAAATGCCAGTTCATACGCTCCGCAAAGCGTTGGTACATTCTAAAGAGATCACCAGCAAAAATACCCGCTTCATCACCTCCCGTACCCGCACGAAGTTCTAAAATAGCATTTTTGTCGTCATTGGGATCTTTAGGAATGAGTAAGGTTTTGAGATCATCTTCTAAGGACTGCTTCTTGGGATCTAGTTCGTCAAGTTCCGCCTTAGCCATTTCTCTAAAATCGGGATCTTTTTCTTCGCGCAGAACATTCTTGGCACTTTCTATGTTGCCCAAAACGAGCGCATATTCTTCATATTTTACTACAATACGCTCAAGTTCTTTATATTCCTTGCTCAGTCGCGCATACTCCTTCATATCCTGCATGGCATCTGGCTCGAGCATTAGCCTACCCACTTCTTCAAAACGGGTTTTTATTTCCAGTAACTTATCTATCATAACGCTGAGCTATATTTTGAAATCAATCTTTCAAATGGACTGCAAATTTAGAGCTTTTTTGACAAAACACAAAAAGCTTGACTTAGTAATCCAATAAAAGCCCTGCTTGTTGCGCCAAATAGACCAAGCCTTTGAGGGTAGATTAGTGAATCATATCATTTGGGGATGATGTTTCCCTCTCGCCTGTCAGAGTTTTAAGAGTCAAATCTTTAGCAAAAATTGAGCCGAATATTTTTGTTTTGCATAATTTTATGTCTATATTTGCCTCAAGCATTTTTTTAGATGTATCCTGTTGATGCAAAATTCCTACACGAACTCTCCTAGTGCGCCTCACAGCCAAGCTCCTTCCTCAAAAAGCTTCCAAAGATTTTTACTTTTGGTTTCGGCTGCAGGGTGGGTTGTCTTGTTGTTGCTGGGTCTGTTTGATAGCTATGTAACAGAGAATTATAGACATCTGGGACATCAGCTCCTGAAGGGCTTAGCCGTAACTGTTTTTGTGGTAGCTGCTTACTGGCTAATAGCCAACGCAAAGTCGCCTCGCCAAAACAAAAATGACCTTTATGCGAACCTGCTGAGTAGCTTTTATCTGTGTTTATTTTGTTCGCTGAGCGTATGCTTGACGTTTGCGAGCAAATGGCTGATAGAGTCGTATTTGCCAGATTTTGTGAATCAATTGTATGTGCTGCTCTACTACGTTGATTTTGGGGTGATTGCAATCATTTTGCTGATTTGTTTTCATAGCTTCAAGCAATTGATATTGATAGAAACCACGCGGATTATCAAAAATCTATGGCATTTATTTGAGACAGCTATTCTAGCCACGCTTATAGTCAATTTTTTTGATATAGACATCTATACCGCCGTATTTGTGGTAGTTTTTGTAGCCTTAGGGGCTATGAGTCTGAGTCTTACCTTCAATTTACGCTGGACTGCACAGTTTGCCAAAGACCAAAAGCTGCGCGCCATTGTTTTTATCATGTTGTTGTGTGTGATGGTACTCATTTTTGTGTTCAAAATGTCTAGTTATGTGCCTCCTGGAGTTCATATCTTTGAGCCATCCAAAAGTGTTTTCTTTGTTTCCATCACTTTGTTTGTGCTCACTTATGGCATAGTATCCGTATTGGGTTTAATTTTTAGTTTGCCCATGGCATCAGCATTCAGTACTAAAATAGCTGAGCTTTCTAGTCTCAGAATGCTTAATGAGTCGCTGCTAGATGGCAGTAATGCACAAAAAGTTTATTTAGAAATCCTAGACTCAGCCCTCACCGGAACCTCCTCTGATGCAGGCTGGCTTGAGGTTCGCACCAACAGAATTTATAACTACGATGAGGCCAGCAGCAGCGATTTAATTGTGGCCAAAATAAAAACTTCTCAAGCTCAGACTATCATTGAGCTATTGAAGCAAACAGGTTACAGCCATGAAAGAGCTATACGCTTCACGGGGCAAAGCTTGGGGGCTGCTGTAGCACCTTTTCAATCCATTATCTGTATTCCTCTCATTGCCAACAAATTGCCATTGGGTTCTTTGGTCTTGCTCCGTTATGAGGCCAATGCCTACGATGCCAGTATGGCCTTATCCATCAATCACCTCACACAACAAGCCAGCTTGGCCATTCGTAACTTTAAGCTACTTGAGCAGGCCGTAGACACAGAACGTTACAAGGAAGAACTCAAAATTGCGCATCACGTTCAAAATAGCCTCTTGCCCAAATCTTTTGATGCGGAAGGCTGTTTTGAGGTAGCGGTTCATACTTTTTCTGCCGATGTGGTGGGGGGCGACTACTACGACTACTATAAGATTAACCACAGTAAATATGCGGTCATTATTGGCGACGTGTCGGGTAACGGTACTTCGGCCGCTTTTCACATGGCGCAGATGAAGGGCATTTTTCATTCCTTGGTGCGCTTTGATCCAGCCCCCAATGATTTTTTTAATTATGCCAATGATGCCTTAGCCAGCTGCTTGGAAAAAAAGCAGTTCATCACAGCCACCTACCTAGTCATAGATTCTGAAAACCATAAAATTTATTTTTCCAGAGCTGGACATTGCCCTACCATTTATTACAGCTCTCAAACCAAAACAGCGGAGCTCATAGAAGGGCGCGGTTTGGGCTTGGGCATTCTTCGTTCACAAAAGTATGCGCAATACTCCACCACCATCGTACAGGATTATCAAAAAGGGGATAAACTGTTGCTCTTCACCGATGGGATTTCGGAAGCTCGATCTCGAAGCTCTGACGAGGAGTATGGCCATGAGCGCATGAGGGTGTTTTTAGAAACTTACCAAGAAACTTCACCCCAAGACTTTTGTACTCAGCTTGTGGCAGATATGGCCAAATTCACCGCTGGAACCATGCCCAAAGATGATTTTACAATCATGTTTATTTGTTTCTAAAATCTTTAACCTTTTTGAGTCAAAGGCTTGGCTGTAAATATCAGCAAATTATTTGCGAAATGAGCAGATTAATCCTAGATTTGCGCGTTCTCTTGTTTAAATAGGGCAATTTTTAATACACATAAAATTGGTATGAAAATCATAGGAGTAGGCCGCAACTATGTGGCGCATATAGCAGAGCTTAAAAACGAAAAACCTGATGCACCTGTCGTTTTTTTGAAGCCAGATACTGCTCTTTTGCGTCAAAACGCCCCTTTCTACTATCCAGACTACTCCAAAGATATTCATTTTGAGTGTGAACTGGTGTTACGCATCAACCGCGAAGGCAAGCACATCAAGCCTGAATTTGCCTTCAAATACTGCCAAGAAATAGGCTTGGGTATAGACTTTACGGCAAGAGACCTCCAAGAAAAAGCAAAAGAAAAACGCCTTCCTTGGGCTATTTCTAAAGGGTTTGATGGTTCTGCGCCTGTTTCTCAGTTTGTACCGCTCTCAAACTTTGCTGACAATAAAAATATTGGATTTCATTTGCTTGTCAATGGTCAAAAACGCCAAGAAGGCAATACTTCACAAATGATTTGGTCTTTTGCTGAGATTATTAGCTATGTTTCTACGTTTTTTACGCTCAAAGTGGGTGATATGATCTTTACTGGCACTCCTGCGGGCGTAGGACCTGTGCAGATAGGCGACCGTCTCGAGGGATTTATAGAAACCAAAAAATTCTTAGATTTTGAAGTGAAGTAAGTGCTTTTTCTCCTAAGAGATGCCTATACAACCCAAATAAAAAATGATAGTAACCCAAACGTCTGCCAAAGATGACTGCCAAGAAAGATCCTAAAAATACCAAACACAAACCCCAAGAGCCTAAAAGAACGCCTCTTGTCAAAGCTGATAACACGCCTAAAAAGCCAGAAGACAAGCCCAAAGGGCCAGATCCTGACTTTGGGATATCGGGCAACATGCTGCTCATCATCACATTGACTTTGGCGGTGCTGTATTTTTTATTCTCGCTGCGCTCAGAAGGCTTCTACCAACAAGACGAGGCGGCTCACTACCTTTCCATGAAGCGGTTTTGGCACAATCCAAATCTAGCACTCTCTAACTGGGAAAAGCCAGGTTTTAAGCTAGTTTATGCTCTTCCTGCTTTGCTCGGAAGTACTTTTGTTAAATTTGTAAACTGTCTCTTTGCGGCTTTTTCTTGCTTTTTTGCTTACAGAGTGGCTGAATCCTATAAAGTCAAAATTCCTCTGATAGCCTTTATCCTATTGGCTACTCAGCCTTTTTGGGTTTTATTGTCTTTTAGAAATTACTCAGAACTTTTGTCTGCATTTTTGATTATTTTTGGCCTATACTGGCATCGCAAAGCGCAGTTTTATGTATCAGCACTTGTCATTTCTTATGTAGCCTTTGTCAGGCAGGAGTTTTATCCATTTTTGGCTCTTTATGGCCTTTATTTGCTATGGCAGAAGCAGTTTGTGGCAGCAGTCTTGTTGGCCGTTTTTCCTTTGGTACACAACACTTGGGGCTGGGCTGTTAGCTCAGATCCCCTCTATTTGCTCAATCAGATTTTGAAGGCGAACAAAGAGATAGGCGACAACTACCCGCGTCAGGGTTTTGAGCACTACTTTTTAATGTCGGGAACGATTTATGGTGGGCTGGCACTCACGTGCTTGATAGCGTATTTTGCCATTAAAATATTGCAAAAGAAGGCAGCAGAATGGTTTTTGATAGTGCCTACCCTACTTTATTTTCTCATGTACTGTGTCTTCAATATACAGTCCTATCCTATGGGCCCTTCCACAGCAGGCAATTTGCGTTATTTGATTATTATCAGTCCACTTATTGCGGTTATAGGTGCTTTGGCGGTATCGGAATACAAGAGTACAGAAGGCGGCTGGCGTATATTGTATGGTTTGTTACCTTTCATGTTCTTGTTTGGCATTTACATGACTTATGAGCATAACAACATTGTTTTGGTGGAAGAGATACGAGATTTCAAGCCGCTGTTTGGGGTTATTTTGGCCATGCTTCTTCTTCTTCTGCCCCTCAACAACAAGCAGCATGTTTTTTCTTTTACGGGCGCAAGTCTTTTTATGGCCTTGATTTTGGTGAGACCCTTGCCTCTTTCGGAAGAAGATAAAACCTGTCAAAGACTAGCGAAATGGTTTTTGAAATACGAAGAAGAACAGAAAACACTCAAAAAACCTATAGGTCAGATATTTGTGAATCATAGCATGTTCTATTATTTTGCGGATCGCATTCCAGAAAGTTTTGAGAAGACCGCTCAAGGCATGAATAAAGGCAGTGTGGAAAAAGCCCAAAAGGGTGATATCCTAATATGGGATTCTCACTACTGTATTTATCACGAAAAACGCCGTCCAAATGGCGTGTCTTATGAAAGCCTGATGACCTTGGGGCAGTATCCGCCACTCTATGAGCAGAGAGCTGCCGACAACACGTTTGCCGCGACAGTGGTTGTCAAGAAGTAGGCTTTGGTAGCCTTAGGCGCGTTATACTTGGACGAGGCCAAAGCAATTGATTTTTTTTAGAATAAAAAAGTGAAATGGATTTGTTTTCTTGGTCTTATGCACTACTTTTGCGCTGCAAAAATGCGCCTGTGGCGTAAGCATTATTCTCTAAAGTAAAAATTGATAAAAAAATGGCTCAAGTAAGACCCGACGAAGTATCGGCCATTCTGCGCGAACAGCTTTCTGGCTTTAAAACAGAAGCCGAACTCGAGGAGGTGGGTACGGTTCTCCAAGTAGGAGACGGCGTAGCACGCATTTATGGACTCAACAAAGTACAATCTGGTGAGTTGATAGAATTCTATAACGGTACCAAAGGCATCGTTCTGAACTTAGAAGAAGACAACGTAGGTGCTGTACTTTTCGGTGATTCGAGTGCTATCCGCGAGGGAGACTCTGTGAAACGCACAGGCCAAATTGCCTCCGTAAAAGTGGGCGAAAGTATGCTTGGTCGTGTGGTAAACACGCTTGGTTTGCCCATAGACGGCAAAGGCCCCTTGAGTGGCGACCTCTACGAGATGCCTATTGAGCGTAAAGCTCCAGGCGTAATTTTTAGAGAGCCTGTAAAAGAGCCGCTTCAAACTGGCTTAAAATCTGTAGATGCTATGGTTCCTATTGGTCGTGGTCAGCGTGAGTTGATTATCGGCGACCGCCAAACGGGCAAAACAGCCGTTGCTTTGGACACCATCATCAACCAAAAAGAATTTTATGATAGCGGCAAGCCCGTTTTTTGTATCTATGTGGCCATCGGCCAAAAAGCCTCTACTGTTGCGAGTGTTGTAGCTTCTTTGGAGCGTTATGGAGCTATGGCCTACACCGTTGTGGTAGCGGCTTCAGCTTCTGAACCTGCGCCAATGCAGTTTTTTGCTCCATTTACTGGTGCTGCTATTGGTGAGTTCTTCCGTGACACAGGTCGTGCGGCTTTGGTAGTTTATGATGACCTTTCCAAGCAAGCTGTGGCTTATCGTGAAGTGTCTTTGCTTTTGCGTCGTCCACCAGGACGTGAAGCCTATCCAGGTGATGTGTTCTACTTGCACTCTCGTTTGTTGGAACGTGCAGCTAAGATCAACAGTGACCAAGAAGTGGCTAAAAATATGAACGACTTGCCTGAGTCGCTCAAGCATCTTGTAAAGGGCGGTGGTTCTTTGACGGCTTTGCCTATCATTGAAACACAAGCGGGTGACGTTTCTGCCTATATTCCTACCAACGTGATTTCTATCACAGATGGACAAATATTTTTGGAAACCAACCTCTTTAACTCTGGTGTGCGTCCCGCTATCAACGTAGGTATTTCGGTATCGCGTGTGGGTGGTTCGGCTCAAATCAAAACCATGAAAAAGGTGGCAGGTACTTTAAAACTGGATCAAGCACAATTCCGCGAATTGGAAGCCTTTGCAAAGTTTGGTTCTGATTTGGATAAAACTACCCAAATGGTTATTGATCGTGGCCGCCGCAACACCGAAGTGTTGAAGCAAAAGCAGTTTTCGCCAATGAAAGTAGAAAACCAAGTAGCCATAGTTATTGCTTCTACGAACGGCTTTTTGGACAGCGTACCTGTGGAAAAAGTGCGTGAATTTGAAGTAGATTTCCATGAGTACATGGATAAGAACGAGAAAGGCATTCTTGACGGCCTCAAAACAGGTAAATATGACGACGGTGTTCGCGATGCTATTAAGGCTATCTGCAACACATTGAGCAAAAAATACGCTAAGTAAGGCTCAAGCTTGCGCCCAATAAAAAAAGACTGTCTATACTACTTAGGCGGTCTTTTTTTATTTTGTAGCAATACCAAATAGTTAAGCCCTAGAAAACGCTTGAGTCATCTAGGACGCAAGGTCTCCGAGACCTTATAGGGTTTTTTTAGGGCGATAATTTTTTGAATAATTTGCATTGTTTTTTTGTTTAAAGGTTTATTATTTAACCAGATAATAGACAAGATGATTACCTGTATACTTCCAGTTGCTGGGTTCCTTGATGGAGGCTCTGTAAAACATAAAAATGAGCTGTTCGCCTGAAGAACAGAGAAAGCTTTGCCGACGGAAAAGTATAGTATCTTTTTCTATGTCATCGTATAATTTACTAGTGAACTCCGCACAAAACTTTCCCCATTCATTGCGCTTGATTTCGTATTTATAAATACCCACGCGCTTCATGTACAGCTGTCTTGTATCCCAGTTCATGGTTTTTTCAAAGAAAGCCGCCGAATCACCTTCCTGAAAGACCATTGTTATAGAGCCCGGTGAGTTGCGGCGAAAAATAGTATCTTTGACAAAGTCGTCATAAATACGTGCGCCATAATACCACCAAGTTCTATTTTGCAGGGCAATGCGGAACTGGTCTGCGCTCGGGAAGTCTAGGGCATCGTAGCCTCTGCAAAAAGCCGTTGAGTCGAGAGGGATGGGCACAGAAGGCTCCTCTTCCTTCTCGCGGCAAGAACCCGCATACAACATCAGCCCACACAGCAGCAAAGCCATGAGACCATAATTTTTGAAAACAGTCATAAAATTTAAAGGGGTTTAAAAAAAGAAAAAGAAAGCGTAGTCATAGGTTGTATGTGCTCAAAAGGCTGTCATAAAAATACAGCGATTTGTATAAAAAAAACAAAGTCTTTTAGTGCAAGATAAGCAATCTAAGAGAAATTTGTTATCAAAATAACGCTTGAGCCTCAGAATTTGTTCTTAATTGTATGTATTTTTTGTGCCAGTAAAAACAGAGGCAAACTCCGGGTCTATCGCACTGTGGCGGTAACCTTCAAAATGGCCGACCGTTGCCAGAACCGTGTTATATAATCTTTATGGGCAGTTGTGCCAACCGCGGCGAGCCTTTATTGGGAGCTTGGCTACCAGGCCCTTAGACGCTCATAGGAGGTTTTTTTAAAACTTCAGGAGAAAATGTAGAGCAATACGCGCCAAGAGCTTTCCAATCAACTAAAAAAAATGCTATGATAATTCATTTAGAGCCCATACAGCTGTAAGTATTTTTATAAAATAAACAAAATATTTGGGATAGGATTCTTAAAAAAACAATACGTGAAGAATTATCCTACTCAAATGTGCAAGTTGCTCTAACAGTGCATTTTATCAAAAAGCTGTTTTAATATACTTTAGACTACCTCTAATGGCTTTGAATAAACTACACAACATATAGATAAATTATCCTAAAAATGAATAATAAATATATAAAACATTACGCAAATTTTGCACCATAAAAATTAAAGGTAGTTAAATCAGACAGAGAGATTATGTCAAAAACTATCTTTGTGTTGTGCTTAACCTAACCCTTCTTCCCATGCGCATTTCACTCGTTTTTCTACTTCTTTTTTGTTGCTCTGCGGCTTGCTGGGCACAACAAGAGACGCTAACGCTGCTCATCAATTTCACCTTCAGGCCAGCCCAGTGGCGCATATCGCTTTGTACTTTGCTTTTTGAATCCTTTTGTAACCTTTAAATCCTGAATTTTATGTTCTTAACCCGCTTAATGCTGTGCGTTCTCGCACTACTTTTACCTTCATACCTGTTTGCTCAATCACCAGTATCTATAAATTTTAGTCCAAATGAGGGCCAGAAAGTTTGCCCATCTGATACTTGTAATGCTGCTACTTGGAGTATGCCTGAGGCCATGCGTTACTATTTTTTGAAGTCTGAATTCGAATGCCAATACGAATGGCGTATAGAAAATGGTATACTCTTACCTGGTTGTGTTACCACTTTAACTACATATACTCCCAGTGTAGATGTCCTTTGGAACAACACCACTAACTATGGTAAAATATTTTGTAAACGGATAAACTGTTATGTTCCAGCCAATAATTCAAGTGATTTTTTTATGGACAGTATTGTCATAATGTCGCTAAATGGGGTTCTTCCTGACCCTATAACAAAAAGTAGTGGTGCTGCCATGCCCAGCACATTAGAATATGGTAAGGCACATGCAATTGGGGGTATAAAAATAAAAAAGACCGAACACCCCGGCACTGAAACAAATCAATTAGTGTTGCAATTTGCTGACGGTTACGAGTGGTCATTACCAACAGGCTGGACAGCTAAATTTGGTTCTACCGTTTATAGTGGCACATTTAGCATCACTGATAAAAACGCCAATGTTTTAAATGATGTTAAGACTGGTTGCGGCAATAGCTTGGGTGAAACCATAAAAGTAAGGGCTTTTTTCGACTGTAAGGGGAAGAGATTTTCTGAATATAGAGAACTTAATCTAACACGGCCTGCGCCAAGCCCTGCACTAATCAGTAATGTAAATGTAACAAATTATGGTGTAACTCAAGCTTTTGCTATCAACGCTTATAGGCCTACTGATGCTACCGCTTTACGCTACGAATGGAGTATTCCAACAGGCTGGGTAACGAATGTTGGAGACTCGATTACTTTTCAAACATCTAACAACACCATCACGGTTATCCCCAATGGGATCAATGGTGGCAACGTAACTGTAAAGGTTACTGTCTTCTGCGGCACAGATTCTGTTGAGTCTAGCACTGTAATTAAAAACTATGCCTTTAATAACCGCGCTCTCCAGCCTCATTTTGTTGATTTTGAGGCTGATACAACCATTTGTATTGGAGATACCGCTTTGTATCGCATCAGACGTGATTTTTCTAACCCTGCTACACTCTATGATTGGGTTGTAACTGGTGGATTTAAGTTTGTGGGGGGAATTGACTCCGTCAGAACAAGCCTAGACTCTATGCGTGTGTATGTACCCAGTAGTCATGCCTATGGCAAGGTGCGTGTCCGTGCTATTGTTCCCGAATGTGCTGAAATCAGCAATTGGGCTAGCAAGCCTCTCTACGGTGGCCTACCTGCAAGACCGAGAAGTTTGAGCCGTTCTGTCCGTAATCTTTGTGTAGGAGGTGTTTATATTATCAATATTCTTCCTTGCTTGGGTGCAGTAAGCTACGAATGGGTGTCTCCAGTGATCCTCTCTTAGAGGTATTATCGTCAGGAACTATGGCCGTAATAATGCCCTCAGAGGCTGGCACTTTCACACTCACTGTACGCAGTATTAATGAATGTGGGACTTCTCAAACTATTTATACAGTAACTGTTTTAGAGTCTTCTCATACAACTTGCGGCGGGACAATGCTGCGTATTTCACCTAACCCAGCATCCACTGTTGTTCACATTGCATATGATGGGTTCAATGATTTACAAAGCGTGTTCTCCTCAAGCCAACTAGCTTTTAGTGTGCGTATTGTCAATGGTCACTCAGGGGTACTCCTAGAAAAATTTAGTACAGATGGTTCTGTTGTTGAGCTTGACGTTACCAATCTGCAAAACGGATTATACTATGTTTTAATGGAGAGCTCTTTGGGAGTTTGGCAAGAACAGCTCCTTATTAGTAAGTAAATCGCGTTTTAACAATGTTGATAAGGAAGAATTGTAAACTCGTTACAATTCTTCCTTATCGGCTTAACAAAAGGCTTTTCACAAATTCTAATTCTGTTTTCAAAAAATTGATTTGCTCTTGGTATAAATGTCGTTCCTCATCTGTAAGCCCATTTACAATCATAATGCCATTGCCATTTTTGGTTTGACTGTTTGAAATATTGAATACTTGCCGTTCATCAAAACCTAGGAGTTCTGAGGGAGTAACACCTAATACATCAGAAATTTGGTAAAGTCTAGTAATTGTCAAGTCCGTGGTACCTGTCTCTATCCGAGCGTAGCTAGACTGTGAAATTTGTAAAGTCTCTGCCAGAAACTCTTGAGTATAATCCTTAAGCTCGCGAATATGTCTTATCTTATTGCCAATAAGAGCAGTATTTTCTTGAGATTTTTTCATAGAATCGGCATTTTGATTATGGAACACACGCAAATGTAAACAGAAAAAGTAAACGGCTTATCAATTGTAAAAATTTAAATCATAACTTGCACTCTGTTGTCTTAATTTACAGGTACTTTTACAACAACTTAGGTATACAACACCAAAAGTATCGAATCCTGTATCGTAAATTTCATGTTTATTTTATTTAGCTTAACCTAACCCTTCTTCCCATGCGCATTTCACTCGTTTTTCTACTTCTTTTTTGTTGCTCTGCGGCTTGCTGGGCACAACAAGACAGCAGCAAAGTTCACAAACACGAAATAGGCTTCAACACTGGCACATCGCTGGGAGCCACTTATACTTACTGGCGATTTTCAGAGGAGCAAATATTTTTTAGCAAGATACGTCCTGTTGAGTTGTGCTATAAACGCCACATACGAAAAAATAACTTTTTTAGATTGTCTGCTGGCGTTTGGACAAGAATGTATTCCTCTATTCCAGATAATGATAAAGAGACTATCAAGTTTAACTCTTCTCTTTTTACACTTGGCTTGGGCTACGAAAAGCGCAAAACACTTAGTCAGCATTTTAGGCTAGCGGTGGGTGCGGATATCGTATTGAGAAGAATGTTTTCAGTTCAAAAGCGCTCAAGCCCTATCGGGAATAATGACACTCGTATAAGAAAATCAGAACAAGAGTTTTACAACGCCATGCTTAGCCCTTTTACAGAACTGCACTATCTGCTGGGCAAACGCTTTTTGCTGGCCGCACAAGCTAATTTACGCGTAGGGTATTTGTTTGGTGGTACTCAAGATTCTGATACTGCGCTGTCTGCAAATACGACTTACAGAACTAGTGAGTTTTCTCTTTGGCTACTTCAGGTAAGTCCTATGGCCAATGTAGCTCTGTATTATTCCTTTTAAACTTAAACGTCTCATTTATAAATTTTTATTACTCAAAAAACATCGTTTTTCTTATGCGCATTTCACTCGTTTTTCTACTTCTTTTTTGTTGCTCTGCGGCTTGCTGGGCCCAACAAGATAGGCTCAATGCTTACAAAAACCAATTGGGTATTCATGCAGGAACCTCTACTGGTAACCACTGGAACTTAGAATTTTCAAACTTTTATGAGCCAGAAACAAGAAATCAAGTCCCCTTAGAAATTTGCTACAAACGTGCCCTAAAAAATAGCTACTTTTTAAGATTAGGTACTGGTGTGTGGTATCAAGAGAGCCAAACAAACCGAGAAGAATCTATTCCTCAAGCCACCTCAAGCAATGTTGCCAGAAATGCCTTTATCTATTCGTTGAACTTTGGCATAGAAAAACAAATTAGAATAGCTCCAAAACTAGCTCTTGCTTTAGGTGCGGAGCTTGTTCCGAGATACACGCGCGTAAATACTCATCTGGTAGAAGGCACACCCGATACCATGCTCAATAGGGTAAACATTCGCAGCAAACACAGTTTTTATACGATGATTCTTAGTCCTTTTGTTGAGTTGCAATATGCCTTATCCAAACGTTTTATGTTGGTCGCACACTCTAATATGCGGGCTAGTTATAGTTACTATAAGGTCAAATCGGTTTATACTTATGATCAGAACAGTAATGAAGATGCTAACGCTGCACATCAATTTCACCTTCAGTCCAACCCTGTGGCGCATGTCGCTTTGTACTTTGGTTTTTGACTCCTTTTGTAACCTTTAAATCCTAAATTTTATATGCTTAACCCGCTTAGGGCTGTGCGTTCTCGTACTGCTTCTAGCTTTCCATGTGTTTGCTCAATTCAATTTAAGCCAAATTACGACTGTTTATCCATCTGATACATGTCATGCTGCCACTTAGAGTATTCCTGAAGTCATGTTTACTCATTTTTGAAGTCTAAATTTGAATGCCAGTACGAATAGCGTACTCTTATCTGGTTGTGTTACCACCCTTGAGACCCACTGTGCTTTGAAATAACACTACTACTCATGGTAAGATATTTTGTAAGAGAATAGGCTGTACTAACGGACTTGATTAACGGACTTGATAACTCAACAGGTTTTGAGGCTTTAGAGGGTATAGTCATCAAGTCATTAAACGGTGTTGTTTCCAGTCCTTTTACCAATGCAAGTGGCCTTGCTTTCCCTTCTGAGTTAGAATATGGCAAAGTGAATAAAAGTTAGAAAAACAGAGCATCCCAATACACCTTTCGGCTTAGTGAATCTACAATTTGCTGACGGTTACGAATAGTTTACTAGAAATTTAGTTTTTTGATATTTTTTTTGCATTTTAGAATGAAGACGCGCAAAGAACAGTAAAAAAGTGGCTGTTTTTTTGTACTTATCATATTTTTATAAATTATTTGTCTTTGCAAACATCTTTTGCGTACTCTTTAACCAAAAAGCTCTCATTGCTTATGAAACATTCTTTTACTCATGCTATTTTTGTTCTGAGTCTGTGGCTGGGCTTGTTCGTATCTGCCTATGCTCAAACCTTAGAAGTCAGTGTTCAGCCTGTGGCGGTACCTTATCTACTCATCATACCAGATTCTCGTTCGGGTGGTATGGGTGATGTGGGCGCGGCCATTTCGCCAGACCCCAACACAACGTTTTATAATCCCTCTAAGCTGGCGTTTCTAAAAAATAGAATAGGTTTTGGGGTGAGTTATGTGCCTTGGTTAGGCAATTTAGGAGCGGGCATGGGGCTTAGTTATCTCAGCAGTTACTACAAGCTCAATCAGCGTCAGGTTGTGGGCTTTGCCATGAAGTATTTTGACCAAGGCAGCATTGATTTTACGGATAATCAAGGCCGATATTTAGGGACTTACCGTCCCAATGAGTTTAATATTGATGGTACTTTTGCTATGAAACTCTCGCCTTATTTTAGCATAGCTGGTACGGGGCGTTTTATTTATTCCAATCTCACTGGCGGCTTTGATGGAGAGCCAAACTTCAAACCAGGTGCTGCTGCTGCTGTAGACTTATCTGTTTTTTATACACAACCCACCAAACTAGCTGGACAAACAGGCATTTGGTCATGGGGCGCAAATTTCTCCAATATGGGCAGCAAATTGGTCTATTCCAACCCACAAGAGCCTGATTATTTACCCACTAACTTGCGCTTGGGTACGGCATATACCCACAACTTAGACGCTTTTAGCACACTGACTTTGGCACTAGACCTGAACAAACTGTTTGTACCTGCCCCTACTGACAGCTTGGGTCAGTGGAAAAGAAAAGGTCTATTTACAGCCATAGGCAGCTCTGTGGCAGACGAATCTTTTAGTGAGGAAATGAAAGGTTTTAATTATTCCTTGGGGGCTGAGTATTGGTACAACAATCTTTTCGCGCTTCGGGCAGGCTATTTTTATGAACATCCTAGCGAAGGAGCGCGTACGTTTTTGTCTTTGGGAGCTGGCATACGGTATCAACAGCTGGGAGTAGATTTTTCTTATTTGCTTTCGGCAGGCCGTGCCAACAATCCCCTCAGCAACACGCTCAGGTTTAGCTTGATTTTTACCTTTGAGGGGCGACAAAAAAATTCAGGTGCTTCAGAGCCTGTAGAAGAATCTCCAATTTTGGAAGACGGGGGAAAGACCAACTAAGCAGGTTTAGAAGTTGATGTCAGTATCAAGCAATACGACGCTGAACTTAATAGCAGATTACTTCATACTGTCTTTGAGAATTTTAAATTCTACGAGCGGAGCAATTTTTTCGTACAAAATGTTGTAAGTGGCGGTAGTGATGGGCATTGAAACGCCATAATCACGGTTAATTTCGTAAATGCTTTTGACAGCGTAGTATCCCTCTGCTATCATGTTCATTTCCATCTGTGCCGACTTCACCGAGTAGCCTCGCCCTATCATGCTGCCAAAGGTTCGGTTGCGGCTAAATTGCGAGTAGGCTGTCACAAGAAGGTCACCCAAGTAAGCCGAGCCGCTCAGGTCGCGGTTTTCAAAGGGACTTACGGCATCTAAAAAACGTTTGATTTCTTGTAAGGCATTCGACACCAAGACGGACTGAAAGTTATCGCCGTAGTTTAAGCCCTTGGCTATGCCGCAAGCCAAAGCCACTATATTTTTTAACACAAAGCAATATTGCGTACCGCTGGGATCTTGGTTGGTGGCACAGCGCACATAACGGTTGCGGATAAGACCTGAAAAACGTTCCGCATTAGCTGAACCCGTAGAAGAAATGGTGAGATAAGATTGTCTTTCTAAGGCCACCTCTTCGGCATGGCAAGGCCCTGCTACCACCAACAAGTCCTCGTCAGGAGTGCCGTAAGCGGTCTTCATATAGTCTGTAATGGTAGCCTTATGAGAAGCTATCATGCCTTTTATAGCGGTTACAATTTTTTTGCCTTTGAGGTGTGTGCTGTTCAGAGGCTTGAGCGCATCTTGCAAAAATGCAGAAGGTACTGCTACAAGCACAAACTCTGCTTCTTGTACGGCTTCTATGATATTCTCGTAAGGACTAATTTTTTGAAGATCTAAACGAACCGAAGACAGGTAGTCGGGGTTATTGCCGTGTGTTTTGATATGTTTGATAGCTTCGCGCGAGCGCAACCACCAGCGTATAGACACATTGTTTTCAGAAAGAATTTTGACCAGAGCTGTAGCCCAGCTGCCGCCGCCAATAACAGCAATGGCAATAGGCTTTTGAGAGAGAGTAGCAGACATAAGAAGAGAGACGTTCAAAACAAAACAGCCAAATATAGGAGATTTTGTTTAACTAAACATTCGTCCCAAAAATTATCCCAAAAAATGGAGCTTAGACTGATCGGGAAAGCCACAGCATCATTCATAGCTGATTATGCAGGTGAGGCGTTCAAAGATGTGTTGTATTGGGATTAAAAAGTCCTCATTATATGCTTTTTACATCATACAATGAGGACTTTTGGTGTTTTAGTAACAAAATTATTTTACAATTAGGAGCTTGCGCGACACATAGCCTTTTGAGGTGAGTACTTTGACTTCGTAGAGTCCATTACTCAGGCTGGCCAGCGAGTTTTCTAAAACAAATACAGAGCCACGTGGCAACACTTGCCAAGTCGGCACATTGAGCTGCTGTCCAAGCATGTCCACTAGAATTACGTTCAAAGGCTCTTCGCTGATTTCTATTTGTACCATATCTTGGCTTGGATTTGGAAAAATACTCATACGTGGAGCTTCTTTTTGTACATCCTCGGTGGCCGTAACCAGCTCTATGTTCTCATCACCAGCTTTGTAGGGTACATAAGAAAAATAAACCAAAAGCATTTCTTCTGTGGTACTTTCGCCCCATCGCACATCTTTGGGTGGGCTGTTAGGGTTGTGATGGTTGGCCTCAGTGTTGTCATAAACGGCTTTACAGTAAAGCTTAGAGCCTCTTGGAATTTTAACGAGCTGGTTAAAGTTGTACTGCCCCTGCCAATGAAAGTCCCAGCGATTAATCCGAATGAGCTTAATAGTATCACTGCTTCGTGGCGGTATGGCATACACTTCAAAGCTTTTACCCAAGTTGTGGGCATGAGGAGCTACTCCTATCACTGAAATATCGCGGGGTATGGTCAAATCTGCCTTAAAGGTTTTGACCGTGTTGGCGGGAATCAAAAACTCCTCGCCCAAAAGCAGAGGGTTGATAACGGCCTGAGTGGTAATGGTGCGCTCTGTGGGCTTGTCAGCGAAGTAAATGTACACCATGCTTTGGTCTAAGGCATCGGAGTTTGTGGGCGCATAGTGCATTTGCATGAGTAAATCGGAGCCTTTGAATAGAGTTTTTCCCATTCCTTCAGGATAGGTGGTCATATATCCTGCTCCTGGTACCCAGTTGTGAAAATTATTGATAGCAGGCTGAAATCCAAAACCACCATATTGTTCGTAGCCTTCTTCGCGATCCGCAGCATCCATTTTACGGCCTTCTTTTGTGGTGTCCACAGCGGTAATGATGTGGTGTACGATTTCACGGTTACCTGGAATCACTGCAATGGCTTTGATTCTTTGATCTTCTTTAAGGCCAGTGGGTACTACCATGATGCGGTACATGTCCTTTCCCGTTCCTTTGTGCAAATAGGCATTTTGCATTTTGAGAATTAGGTCGGGCTTGCCTAAATCTTCTATTTCATCAAACTTTGGTTTGGCAGGCTCTTTGGAGGGGTCGCCCAACGGCATGCCATTATCTATCCAAGACACGATAGTTTCAATCTCGGTGTTGGAAAGATTTCTTTCGTGCTGAAAGCGGCTGTAGGTGGGATCTGGCGGCCATGGCGGCATTTCGCGATTTTGAACCGAAAACTTAATGCTGTTGCTGTAAGCTTTAACTTCTTCATAGCCAGTGAGGTTGAAAGGGGCTATGTTGCCAGGTCTATGGCAAGAGGTGCAATTGTTATAAATGATAGGGGCTATATCTTCGGTATAGGTCTGCGCCTTGACGCTAACCCATACTGCAAGCCAAATCGTTAGAGAGAGTAAAGATGTTCTTATCATGGCCACTTTATAAATTTTAAAATAAAAAAGCGTTGTTTCTGGTTTGATAGGAATTTAAGACAAAAGTTTAAAGTACAAATTAAAGAATCCATAGATGCTTTAAATTTAAGCCTAAGTAATATCAAACAATATTTCTAAGTTGTTGGATGTCATCGTATATGCAAAAAGAGATTGTCTAAAAACTTTATGAAGATGTATTCAACACAACAAAGGAAAAGAAATCTTTTTTGTATGGGGTGTACATACTTTTAAGCTTTTCAGGTTCATCATACCGCCTGAGTAGCAGTACTTTTTTTAAGAAATTGATAAATTCCTTCTTATATTTGCCCGTTTTTAGATATTAGGCGGTTTTGTATCCGCTTCAAAAAATTGTTTATCAATGATTTGGGATAAAATAGCCGCTTTTATTTTACGGTATAAAATTGTATTAAGCATTTTGCTTATTGCTGCCACTTTATTTTTCGGTTACCGAGGGTTGGACGTACGTCTCAGTTACGATTATAGCCGTGCCATACCAGACGATTCACCGCCTATGCTCTTTTACAAAGACTTTATGCGCAAGTTTGGCGATGATGCCAATATTTTGGCCATTGGCATAGAAGACAAAAAAATATTTCAGTTGCAGCATTTCAACGCACTTTATGATTTGGCTCAAGAAATGAGTAAAATTGAAGGAGTTCAGCAGGTGTTGTCTGTGCCCACTGTGAGTTATTTGCACAAAAATCAAGACGAAAAAACATTTGAACTCAAACCTCTATTTGCTGAAAAACCCCGTACGCAAAACGAGCTAGACAGTCTCATGACTTTTTTCAAAAACTTAAAATTCTTTGAGGGACAGCTCTTTAATGAAAAAACACAAGCTACTATCTTGGCTTTAAGCTTAGACCGTAAAATTTTTAATTCTAATGCAAGAGAAGCCCTTTTTGAAAAAATAATGGCCTCTTGCGATAAATTTTCTGAAAGCAGCAAGGTAGAAATGCACTATGCGGGTCTTCCCTATGTGCGCACCATTATGACAAGCAAAGTGCGCCGCGAAATGAACGTTTTCTTGGTGATATCTTTCGCTATTACCGTAGTGGTGGTATGGTTATTTTTTAGATCTATCTATCCCGTTTTAGTTACTTTCACGCTTATTCTCATTACCACCATCTGGTCAGTGGGTACTTTGGTGCTTTTGGGATACAAAATAACCCTTCTTACGGGCTTGATGCCTCCCATTTTGGTAGTTATAGCCATTCCGAACTCTATTTATCTGCTCAATAAGTACCAACAAGAGTATTTGAATACACACGACAAACTGCATTCTCTCAAAACAGTCATCTCAAAAATTGGCTTTGTGAGTGTGATAGCGAATCTCACTACAGCCATAGGCTTCTTTGTATTTATTTTTGGCAATGTCACGATTCTCAAGGAGTTTGGTATTGTGGTGGGTATCAATGTGTGTACCACCTTCTTGATAAGTATTATTTTCGTTCCTATTGCGCTCTCTTATCTGCCTGTTCCTGATACCAAACAAGTTAAGCACCTAGATACGGGGCTGGTGGTGAAACTCATCAATCGCTTAGAAGGCGTTATCCAAACCAAACGCACTGCGGTTTATCTGGGCAGTATTTTAATATCTATGGTGGGTCTTGTGGGTATTTATCAGCTCAGAGTACAGGCTTACATGGTGGACGATTTGCCTGAAGCAAGTGGCATTATACAAGATTTGAGGTTTATGGAAAGGCATTTCAAAGCAGTCATGCCGTTAGAGTTGACTGTCAATACAGGTAAAAAGAAAGGATTTAGAGACTTGGCGCGGCTCAAGCGCATAGATAGCCTAGAACAGAAATTGGCGGCCTTACCAGAGCTATCCCGACCGATTTCTATTATCGCTTTTGCCAAAGCCGCTAACCAAGCGTTGGGCAACAACCTCAGCACTGAAGCCTACCAAATACCTACCAAAAGTGAGTTAGGCACCATTTATAGTTATTTGAAGAAACAAAAAAACAATGGCAATAAAGACCTTACACGCACCTTCATAGACTCTACAGGCCAAGAACTCCGCCTCAGTGCCAAAGTGGCTGACATTGGTACTGCCGCCATGAGAGAGCTTATAGACAACAAAGTAAGCCCAATCATTAAAGAGTTTAACCAGCATGCCGACAGCATGAAAGTAACACTCACAGGCACTTCCTATCTGTTTTTGTTGAGCAATGATTATTTGATAGACAGTCTCAAGTCCTCTACTTGGATGGCTCTCATTTTTATAGCATTGGCACATGGTCTATTGTTTACAAACCTGCGCATTATCATTATCTCTATTGTGCCTAATATTGTACCTATGCTACTCACTGCGGGTCTTATGGGCTTTTTTAACGTCGCTCTTAAGCCCAGCACAGCTATTATTTTTAGCATTGTTTTGGGTATAACCGTAGACAATACTGTTCACTTTTTAGCGCGCTATAAGCTGGCTCTCGAAGAAACAGAAGGAGAGGTACTGCCCGCTGTGCTTGTGTCCATGCACGAAACCGCCCACAGCATGATCTACACATCTATTGTCCTTTTTGCAGGCTTTATCATCTTTATTTGGTCAGATTTTGGCGGTACACGTGCTCTAGGTGCGCTCACATCACTCACTTTGTTTGTGGCTCTTGTAACCAATCTGACTTTATTACCTGTTTTGCTCATCACGTTTGATAAAACCGAAAAACCACAGTCTAGTGATAGTGAGGATACAAACAAGAAAGCATTAGTTTAAAAGTTTCTGCATAAATATGTTAGCAAGAACCGCTTAGAGATTGTACTCTTGTAAATATTTTAATTTTTTTTTGTTTACGCAATAAAAATTCGTAATTTTGTAACCAGAATTAGGGGGCTGAGTGATTTTTGGAGTGTTATATAAATCTCTAACACAGATTTTGCTTTAAGAATAAAGTTTAAAAATATCTGTATTTCAACAACTTAACGCTGCCCTTAAACGTTTAACATTACAGAAGTACGTCCTCAAAAACGAGTTTTGGATACGTATTTCAAGTGTGCTTCTTTACCAAAACTTTATTTATGTCTGATAATAAAAACGATAAAAGACTCTCATCTGTTGCTAAAGAACTGAACGTGGGCACAAACACGCTCTTAGAGTTCTTGGTAAAAAAGGTCGCTGGATTTAAGCGAGACCCTAACGCCAAGATTTCTAGTGAGCAGTATGAGCTTATTGTCAAAGAATTTGCAGACTCTAAACAAGTAAAAAAAGAGGCTTCTGCACTAACTATTGGCAAAAGCCCCGCTGGCAACCTCACTATTGACACTAAAAAAACTGTCAAAAATACCAACGATGAAGAGGAAGATCGTGAATTGCTCGTCAAGAGCCATGCAGACCCCCTTAAGTCTATCAAAATTAAAGACAGCACTGCCAACAAATCACACGAAACCATCAAGGGTGGTCTTCAAGGCCCTAAAGTCGTAGGCAAAATAGACCTCGATGCCAAGAACAGAAACTCTCAAAGCATTAATTCTGATTCCACAAAAAAAGTAGCAACAGAAACTGTTAAGCCATTAGTCAGCAGCTCTGACGTGCCAAAAAGCGAACCTGTGATAGAAAAAGTACAGACTACCGAAGTAAAATCAGAATCAACTCCCATTTCTAACACACCTGAGCTTAAAGTATCTAGTAAAGTTGCTGAGAGTGTAGAACCCCAAAAAGAAGAGAAATCGCCTGTGCTAAAAGTAGAACCCAAGAAAGAAGCAAGCACAACTCTACCTCCCAAAGCCGAAGATAGCTCTAAAAAAGCTCCTACCAGAGAGCAGTTCAAGCCAAAGCTTCATACAGAGAGCAAAAAGCCTGCTGCTACAAATATTCCTTCTAAAGAGACTCCTTTGATACAATCCAAGCAAGAAACTCCCTCCACAGAGAAGGCAAAAGTTGCTAGTCAAACGCCTATCTCTGTGTCCAAAGAGCCTATAAAAACAACCCCATTGCCTGATACTCATGTAAAGATTGAGGGAGAGCATGATTTGGACGATGAGACGATAAAGGCCAAAGCTAATCAGTTGCAGGGTTTGAGAATTCTTGGCAAAATAGAAATTGCTGATCCAAAAGCTGCCAAGAAGAAGAAAAAAAAGAAAAAAATAGCAAGGCCAGTAGCCTCTTCTGATGCTCCTCCTGCCAACAAAGATGTGTCGTCTACTCCTAACCTTTTCAAAGCGTCTGGCAATCATGAAGGTAACAGAAATACAGGCTCACTTCAACAGGTAAAGGTTCAAACAACAAACACGACTTCTGATTCCAATAGTTCTGATGCCGAAAAACGCAAAAAGAAGAAGAAAAAGAAGAAAGACGATGGCGTTTCGTTGGCTGATAACATCTCTGCCTCATCTCTAAAAAGTTTGGAGCAATCCAAAGGCACAGACGGCAAGCCCAAGTTTGTTAGCAATACAAGCGGAACCCCACCCAGAAACTTCAGTGGTGGCGGTCAAAATTACGGACGTGGTGGCGGTCATAGCCACAACAAAGGTCATAAACCATCTGGGCAGTCCTTTTCAGACAAGGATGTTCAGCAACAAGTCAAGGCCACTTTGGCTAAAATGAGCGGTTCCGCAAACGTCAGTCGCAAAAACTTTAAGAAAGAAAAGCGTACAGCCTTTGAACGTGCTCGCACTGAGGAAATACTCAAAGCAGCCGAAGACGCTAAAGTATTAAAAGTAAGTGAGTTTGTTTCTGTTAATGAACTCGCCAACATGATGGAGGTGAGCGTTAGTACGCTCATAGCCAAATGTTTACAAATGGGTTTAATGGTATCCATTAACCAACGTCTTGAAGCAGACAACATTGCCATTATTGCTGATGAGTTTGGCTTTAGTGTGGAGTTTGTTTCGGCAGATGAGGAAATCAATAAGTCTTTGGAAACAGACGAAGACAACCCTGAAGATTTGGTAGAACGTGCGCCTATTGTGACCATTATGGGACACGTAGACCATGGTAAAACAACCCTTTTGGACTATATAAGAAAAGCAAATGTGGCAGCAGGCGAGGCTGGCGGTATCACACAACACATTGGTGCATACAGTGTGATGACTTCTAGCGGTAAGCCAATCACTTTCCTTGACACGCCGGGTCACGAAGCATTTACGGCTATGCGTGCGCGTGGTGCAAAGGTTACGGATATTGTCATCATCGTCGTGGCTGCCGATGACGGTGTCATGCCTCAAACAAAAGAAGCTGTCAACCATGCTTTAGTGGCTGGTGTCCCTATTGTTGTGGCTATCAATAAAATAGATAAACCTGGTGCTAATTCAGACAGAATTCGTCAGGAATTGGCAGACCTCAACGTACTTGTGGAAGAGTGGGGTGGCAAATATCAATGCCAAGAAATTTCGGCTAAGCAAGGTTTAGCAGTAGATGAGCTTTTAGAGAAAATCCTCATACAAGCTGAGTTTCTCGATCTCAAGGCTAATCCAGATAAATTGGCCAATGGTGCAGTAATAGAAGCTTCGTTAGATAAAGGCAGAGGCTATGTGACCACTATTTTGGTACAGTCTGGCACTTTCAAAGTGGGCGACATCATGTTGGCCGGTGCTCATTTTGGCAGAGTACGCGCCATGTTTGACCATACAGGCAAAAATATTAAAAAAGCAGGCCCTTCTACGCCTGTTCAAATACTGGGCTTGAGTGGTGCTCCACAAGCGGGCGACCGTTTTAACGTACTTGCTACCGAACGCGAAGCCAGAGAGATAGCCACTAAACGCGAGCAAATTCTCCGTGAACAATCAGTGAGAGCAACCAAACGACTCACACTTAACGATATAGGCAGAAGAAAAGCATTGGGTAACTTCCATCAGCTCAAGCTCATTGTAAAGGGTGACGTGGATGGATCGGTAGAAGCTTTATCAGATGCACTCCTCAAGCTCTCTAATGAAGAAGTGGAGGTACAAATTATTCACAAGGCGGTTGGTCAAATTTCGGAGTCTGATGTACTCTTGGCCTCTGCTTCAGATGCGATTTTGATAGGCTTCCAAGTGCGCCCTTCGCGTAATGCGCGCGTGCTGGCCGACCGCGAGAAAATTGAAATCAGACTCTACTCTATCATTTACCAAACTATTGATGAGGTAAAATCAGCCATAGAAGGCTTGCTTGCGCCTAAGGTAGAGGAAGTTATCATAGGTAATGTGGTAATCAGAGAAGTATTCAAGATTTCCAAAGTGGGCACTATCGCTGGTTGTTATGTTACTGATGGTCACATACAGCGTAAGTCTAAAGTGCGTCTCATTAGAAATGGTATTGTGCTTTTCACTGGCGACATCAGTTCACTTAAGCGATTCAAAGATGATGTGAACGAAGTCAAATACGGTTTCGAGTTTGGTTTGTCGCTTCACAACTTCAATGATTTGGAGCAAAATGATGAATTGGAAGTATTTGAAACAAAAGAAGTGAAAAGAACGCTCTAAACTCACTGAGATTAGTTTTACTGTTCTGCTATTTCTTCATTCAAAAGTACCAAGTAGCTCATGCGCATTGTTTTTTTTGGCACACCTGATTTTGCTGTTGCATCTCTCAAAGCTTTGCTTCGTACTCAACATGAAGTGGTGGCTGTTGTTACTGCGCCCGATAAGCCCGTCAAACGCGGCAATCAGTTTGAGGCTACCCCCATCAAACGGTTTGCTTTAGAGCATAATCTATTGGTTCTACAACCTCCCAAGCTCAAAGCACCTGAGTTTTTGGACACGCTCCGCAGCTTGAAACCCGACCTACAAATTGTAGTCGCTTTTAGAATGCTGCCCGAAGTGGTGTGGAGCATGCCGCCTTTAGGTACAATCAATCTCCATGCGTCTTTGCTCCCACAATACAGAGGGGCAGCGCCTATCAACTGGGCAATAATTAACAATGACACCGAAACAGGGGTGACTACTTTCTTCCTCAAACACGAGATAGACACTGGTGACTTGCTTTTGCAGGACAAAGAGCCTATTTACACGTACGACGACGCAGGCAGTTTGCACGACAGACTTATGGAAAAGGGGGCTGAATTAGTGGTTAGAACGGTGGAAGGAGTGGCTAGCAATCGGCTTAGCCCCATACCGCAACCCCAAAATACAGAGCTTCTAAAAGCACCTAAACTGTTTCCTGA
The DNA here is from genome assembly GCA_004293815.1 of Cytophagales bacterium. Lineage (GTDB taxonomy): Bacteria > Bacteroidota > Bacteroidia > Cytophagales > Bernardetiaceae > RDZD01. The sequence continues at coordinate 42,058 of RDZD01000014.1, forward strand.
AACCTGTTTACTTTCCGCCCAAATGAGCGCACATACCATGCACCACTACGTGCGTGGGCTTGCTCCCGTACCAGCTGCTAAAGTGAGTCTGAGCGGCAAACTTCACAAGCTTTTTAAAACCATTATTTTGAATGAAGAGGAAACAAAGAGCTTCCCTGATTTAGCTGTAGGACAAATCTACACCAACCACAAAACAATCTTTGCACTTAAATGTCAGGATGCGTGGCTTTCTATCTTAGAAATTCAAGCTGAAGGAAAAAAGAGACTACCTATTAAGGAATTTTTGAATGGCGCACTGTCTGTAAAAGATTGGAAACTTGATTAAGACAAACAGTGGAAGAGTGTTAATAGTCTTTGGGTAGAAGAATACCCAAGATGAAATAAATGGCTAGAACGGTTCCCGCACTCAAGGGCAGACCAACAAGAAAGGTAAGTCTTACAAGATTGTTGCTCCAGCCAAAGTAGTTGCCTATGCCGCTACAAACCCCAAGAGCAACTTTGTCATATCTAGAACGCGTTAATTTCATAGGAATCTTAATAGAGAATATTAAAAAAATATAAGTAGTAGCTTTGGCATAAGATAGAAACGTTTAGAGGTACAAAAAAGTTGCAAAACATGACTACTAAATTTATAATGCCCCTTTAAAGCAGTGCACCAAAAAGCCAAGCGATGAAAGCTTTCATCGCTTGGCTTTTTGGTGAATCATAGTTATCTATTTTTTTGAGTAGGAAAATAACAGATATGCCGGAGCGCGATACTTCAATAGACAAGCTCACACTATGAAAATATGCAGAATACAGAATATTTTTTTAAAAAATCTGTGCAATTTGAGAATCTGTGCATACCTTTGCGCCGTCTAGCAAGGTGAATATGCGATAGGCAATTCATATTGAGGACTTTAAATAAAGTAAAAAAACATTTTAACATTTTAAGTGTAAAGCTATGTTGGCTACGTTGATGAATTTGATGACTATTCTTTTGGAAATTTCTGGCAGTGTAAACGCTGTTGGTGGTGGCATTGGTGCTGGTTTGGCCGTAATTGGTGCTGGTATTGGTGTAGGTATGGTTGGTGGCCGTGCGATGGACGCTATGGCTCGCCAGCCTTCTAAAATGGGTAATATCCAAACAAATATGTTGATTGCTGCTGCTCTCGTTGAAGGTGCTGCTCTTTTTGCTATCGTTGTTTGCTTAGTTCTCGGCAACAAATAAATTCAAAAAAGCTACTGTCAAAACACCCTCAAGGAGGTTTTGACAGTAGCTTTTTACCAAAAGTCTATACCAAACCAACGGGCTTTTCACCAATTAAACATTAGGATAAATACAAATTTTATTCAAACTTCAAAATAAACATTTGCTATGTTACTTGCCATGTCACCCATAGTAACTCCAGGTATAGGTCTTATTTTCTGGACTGCCCTTATCTTCATTTTGGTTTTGGTACTCCTCACCAAATTTGCATGGAAACCTATGCTAAGTGCCCTCCAGAGCCGCGAAGAGTCTATTCAAACGGCATTAGACACCGCTAAAAAAGCACAAGAGGACATTAAAAAGTTGCAAACACAAAACGACCAGATGGCTAAGGAAGCCCTTTTGGAGCGCGAAAAAATACTCAAAGAAGCACGTGCTACTGCTGTGAAAATTGTAGAAGATTCCCAGTCTAGAGCCACTGCTGAATACAATAAAACCCTCATGTCGGCTAAAGCAGACATTGAGCGTGAAAAAGAGATTGCTCTCAAAGAAATTAGAAATCAGTTGGCTGAACTCTCGCTTAATGTGGCTGAAAAGCTTGTTAAGAAAAACCTTAGCAGCGACAGCGCTCAGAAAGCACTTGTTTCTGACTATATCAAAGATTTGAAATTGAACTAAAACTTTTGACTTCGCCGCCCAATGTCAGATGCAAGAGTAGCCGTCCCTTATGCCAAATCTTTATTGGATTTGGCGCGTGAAAAGGGGCTTATTGAAAATATTTATCAAGATATGTTGTTGGTGAAAAATACCTGCAACGGTAGCAGACCTTTAGTGGTTATGCTCGGAAATCCAATTGTGCAAACTGCTAAAAAAGCGGCTTCTCTGAAAGCTATTTTTGACGGAAAAGTGAGCCAAATGACTTCTCTGTTGTTTGAGTTACTTTGCAGAAAAGGGAGAGAAGCATATCTCTACGCGGTTTCAGAACAGTTTATACTGCTCTACAACGAAGAAAAAAATATTCAGAACGCAGTAGTCTATACGCCTTTTGAGTTAACTGCTGAACTTCGTTCAGAGTTTGAACGCATCGTGAAGCGCATGAGTGGCAAACAAGACGTAGAACTTGAAGCAAAAACGGATGAAAGCCTCATTGGAGGCTATGTTCTTCGCATAGGCGACCGCCAAGTAGATGATAGCGTTCGCACACGCATTCAAGACTTGCGTAAAAGAATGATTTCGTAAATTTCTTTTTTATTCAATCAAAGAGATTTGATACAGAAAAACACCGTCTTCGTTGTATGATTGGTGTTTTTCTTGTTTTTAGAGCTTTAAGGCATGACTTGATATAACTTAAATAGCTCATAAACTAAAAACTAAAGAAGAAATATCGCTTAAAAATTAACAAAAAGCACCTCTCAATTGTTTTTTTACTGTATCTTTCGCAGTCAAAACGATATAGGCATAAACTATGGCATCTCAAGACCCAAATCCAAGTTTGCAACAGGTAGAGTACGCTAATGCTCTCACCACGCTGAATTTAGGCCCTACGCATCCCGCCACACATGGCGTTTTTCAGAATATCCTTAAAATGGACGGTGAAACTATCATTGAGGCCGATACCACGATTGGATACATTCACCGCGCGTTCGAAAAACTTGCAGAACACAGGCCATTTTACCAGATTACGCCTATAACCGACCGCTTAAACTACTGTTCCTCGCCCATCAATAACATTGGTTGGCATCTGACCGTAGAAAAGCTGCTTCAAATAGAAATTCCAAAGCGTGCACAATACATGCGCGTTATCATGATGGAGCTGGCGCGTATAGCTGATCACCTTATATGCAATAGCATTTTAGGTGTGGACACAGGCGCGTTAACTGGCTTTTTGTATATGTTTCAGATGCGTGAGCATATTTACGAGATATATGAAGAAGTGTGCGGAGCAAGACTCACCACCAACATGGGGCGTGTGGGTGGCATGGAGCGTGATTTTACGCCTAAGGCCATTGCTAAAATCAAGCAGCTTGTTTATAAAGATTTACCCGAAACCATGAAGACTTTTCAAAGCCTTCTGGACAGAAACAGAATCTTTATTGATCGTACCACCAATGTAGGCCCAATATCTGCTGAACGCGCTTTGGCTTATGGCTTTACGGGTCCTAACCTCCGTGCTGCGGGTGTAGATTATGACGTGAGGGTGATGAATCCTTATTCTTCGTATGAGGACTTCTATTTTGAAGTACCTATTGGCACAAATGGCGATACTTATGACCGTTATTTAGTGCGTAACGAAGAAATTTGGCAAAGTATCAGCATCATCAAACAGGCTCTCGAGAAGCTACCTAGCGGCTCTTTCCATGCCGATGCGCCTCACTACTACCTGCCACCAAAGCAAGAAGTTTATACAAAAATGGAGGCTTTGATATACCATTTCAAAATAGTGATGGGGGAAATAGATGCGCCTGTGGGGGAAGTTTACCACTCAGTGGAGGGCGGAAACGGTGAGCTTGGTTACTATTTAGTGAGCGATGGAGGGCGCAGTCCTTACCGTTTGCAGTTCCGTAGACCTTGTTTTATCTACTATCAAGCGTATCCTGAGATGATTAAAGGCTCTCAACTCTCCGACGCAATCTTGACGCTCAGTAGCTTGAATGTCATTGCAGGTGAGCTAGACGCATAATATCAATTCGTTAGTAAAAGCTTAGATTTTCTTTTTTTTACACCAAATGCTATCTAGCAAGTGCAGTTGCTGGACTTGAACTTCATAGTGTTGATGTAGAGCGAGCTTTGCGCCAAACTCTTCTTTCCAAATATGCAAGCCTTCATTCACACAATTTTGTGCCCGTATGGTGCTTACGCCTAAGCTGAAACTCTGTATATTTGGGTGATGACGCTGAAGTTCTGTCAAAAGCCAGTCTAAGGCACCCAGCTGACGGCCTTTGTCAGAGTTGGCCATGTATTGAATGTGTAGACAGTTTTGGTTTAAATACAAAACAGCACCAGCCAAAAGTTCAGAATTTTGATAGGCGCAGGCTAGCTGAATGTGCTCTGGTAAAACAGAAGCTAACCATTGAATTTCAGATAGTTGGTGTGTAGGCTGGGTCTGATGTCTGGTGTTAAGGTTCAGACTTAGCAAGTCCCAAAAGTCAGTAAAGCTATTTTCCCTACGCCACCACAGCCCCGCTTTTTGAGCCTTTTGCAGACTACGCTTTTTGCGCGTGCTGAGCTGGGGAGCGTTTAGAACCATAGAAAACTCTTGCATGACTATTTTAGCGTTCAGACGGCCTAGAATAAATTCATTGCTATGATCTAAAGTCCCCTTCTGATAGTCTGGAAGCGGTTTGAGATATAAACTTTCTATACCTTGGGCTGCAAGGAATTGAAGAAGTTGCTTCCAAAACAATACTTTTTGCCAGAGAGGCATTGGTTCTGCCCAAACAATTTCGCCAAAACTCAGTCCAGAATGCGATACGGCTTTTTTATGATCTTTACAAAGCGGCAGCACTCCCAAAAGCTTATCTCTTCGCCAAAAAAGAACTGAAATATCTTCAAATCGGTTTTGGTGGTGTTGCATGTAGAGCCTACTGAACTGGAAACTGGCCGATGTGCTGTTTTCTAAGAAGCTATTCCAGAGAGCTGAATGGGAGTGATCAAAAAGACTCAAATAAAAGCCTTTGTCGTCATTTGAGATTGGCATATACCTTGAGCAATTTCACATGGTTGCGCGGGTCGTTGCAGTAGAGCGTAACGGAACGTGAAAGCTTACCTTTCATTTTGTCTTTAAGTACATGCACTTCTAGTACTGCGCTTTCGTTTGGCGAAAGAGTATAGGGGGCTTGAAAGACAGAATAGAGTTTACAGCCATATCCAGCCACAATTTTGTAGATTTCCAAGTTCTTTGGACTTTTATTGTAAAGCACAAACTTAGCTATAAGTGTATCTTGGGAGTAGACATCACCCAAATCCACGATAGAGTCCACCATGAGCAACTGAGGGTAGTCTTTATAGCCATCGGCCGCATGAGCATTCGGAAAATGCTGTTCTATATTGGCAGACACCATGATAGGAAGCGGCTGGCTGTTCATGTCGTTGGTGGGATATATCCAAAAAGTATCCAGTACACTGCCATAATCCTTTTTCTGATCTGGCCAATAAGTCACGAAGAGGGCAAGACTGCCTTCAGGGTCTATGCCTAGTTTGTTGTCGAACTGAACGCGGATATGTGAGGGTGTTTTAATGACTGCTTTAAAATTAAAAGCCTGTTTAGATGGATTGTGTAGTTCAAATTTCTTGGTCAAGGCTTTTTCGGTGGTAATGGTGCCAAAGTTCAGCAAACGGCTTTTGGTCATTAGAGGCCCAAGCTGAAACCTAAAGCGTTCGGTGATGGAGATGGGAGGATTGATGTAGCCTTTTACGCGCAGGGTCTTAGTCTTTTCTTCTGAACTACCATTTTGTTGTAGAATATATGTTATCTCTAGCTTCTTGTCGAAGCTGCCAAACTCATAAGGCAAATACAGTACCTCTAGTTTAGACACGCCTTTTTCGTTGGGGTTTGCCTCAAGGCTAGTGCTGGTACAAGCGCACTCAGGCTTAATTGTTTTGATAATGATGCGGCCTTCACCTTGTGTTTGGTATTCAAAAATTGCTTTGAGCGTATCTGCGTAATCTATTTTACCAAAATCAAAGACACTTGGATTGAAGTTTAGAGAGGTGTTTTGTGCCAAGACCAAACTAGAGCACAGCACAAGTGCTGTGAGGTGCAGTAAGGTAAAAATAGGGATTAAAAAACGCATGTTTTTGCTTTTTAGCTTATTAGCTCTTTTTGTCCTGTCTGTTTTAAACGGTAAAGGCGCAAAGGCGGCGCAAGTTAGGTAAAAAAATGCAATTTTTCAGGCTTTTTCTATAAAATGTCAATCAAACGGCTTGATGATGGTTTGACGCGCAGGTCAAGAAACCGCCAGTTCCCATTAAGGTTGATTGCCTACAAAACTTATAAACAAGCAAAATTAATTTGATAAAGTTTGTTTTTGTTTCGGAACTGGATTTTTCCTGCAAACTTTTATCAAAATTTGGATTCTTTCCAGTACCTGCGCCCTTGTCGGGTCTGCCCGTGCCTGCATCACTATCTTATTGCACTACAAAAAGTTTTAAGTCTGGCGGACGCATTGTCCAAAAATGTACATATTTAGCTCCTAAATTAGGTTTTCCCTTCTGGAACAGAGGCTCTTTATAAAAAGATTGGCTGTCAAAAAGTATCGCGATTTTATCGCCTAACTTGGCATTTTCCATGATATTGGATAAAGGATAGGAATTTGAAGAGATAGTGTCTCTTAAAAGAGTATTATTAGAACCTCGTGAATGTATGATAACAAAACGGTTAAGCTGCCATTTTTCCTCACGTGGGTCTGTATATCCTGGCTTCTCAGTAGTAATTACCAAAGAATCCCCTAGTTGATAGGCAGAGAGACATATTTCGTTGGCGTAGCACTTGCCGTACCGATTATATACTTTTTGATTTTTATGAACAAAATAGGTCTTAACACACGGTGCATGGTCTGGTCTATAAAAAAAAGGAATTTTAAGGCTCTTGCGGTTTTTTTTAAGCTCAACGATACCGATTGGCCTATCGGGTTTAAGATACACACAGAGGCTGTCATTTCTGATAAACGCTGTATCAAAGTCTTCTTTCCATGAAACCAGTCGCCAATCACCTCTTGGGGCTGGGAGCGGAATGCTGTTATATTGTACACGATAAATAGGCACGCCGTAAAAGGGACGGCCGTACCCCATCGCAAGCGGATGTGGGTTTGAATGTAACCTCATCTCGTAATAAAAGTCTGTGGTATTCAAGGCTTTGCTACATCCACAAAGCAGCAAACCCAATAGTGCAATCATCATGAGAGTGCTACTTTTCTTGATATTGGCTGTAATCTGTTCCATAGTGAATACTTGTGGCGTTATTTTAAATTGGGCTTCCGCTGTAAAATATCTGAGCTATGCCCAGCAAATTCGTGGTAGAAAAATTACGCTAACGTCTGTTATCTTAAACCCCTCTTCTGAATCAATAGCAGTCCATCTGAGGGTTTCTTCCGCCTCAGTCGTTCCAGAAGAGTTGAAACTAAAATAAAAGAACGTCAGAAAATCAGTGTTTCCAGAGGCAAGTTAGGTATTTTTTTTGATTTTAAAAGGGGCTTTTTAGAACACTCCATTGTTAAGCCTATTTGAAGTTTTAGGGCTTAACATGATGTTCATTTTTAGGTAATCAGTAAGTAAAAATTTAGAGGCAACTTTGCAGCGTTTTAGAGAAGTACCCACACCAATAGTGGTACAATCTATACATAAAAAATAAAACTACACTATTAAATTTACATAATTACCCCATGAAAAAGTCATTCTTAAATCCTTTGGCAGTAGCCGCTCTTGGTGCTGTTCTTTTTGTATCTAGCTGCAAAGATAAAGATAACGGACCTGAGCTTCCTGCTAACTACGTAGAAGCTACAGACGCAGCTACAGGCCGTTCTTCTTATGTTGTTTCGGGCAGCACAGGTACACAAACTTGGAAAAAAGACCGCGTTTATGTACTTGATGGCTTTGTGTTTGTAAGCGAAGGCGAAACTCTTACCATTGAACCAGGTACAGTTATTAAGGGTAAACCAGGTGTAGGCGAAGAGTCTAGCGCATTGATTGTGGCACGTGGTGGTAAAATCATTGCTAACGGTACTGCTGCTGCCCCTATCATCTTCACTGCTGAAGCTGATAAATTGGACGGCAATTTAGGCAAAAACCGTGGTCTTTGGGGTGGTTTGATTGTGTTGGGTAAATCTCGCTTAAACACTGTGCCTACAACTAAGGCTATTGAAGGCATTCCTACTTCAGAAACTCGTGGTTCTTATGGCGGCAGCGATGACGCTGACAACTCAGGTATTCTCCGTTATGTATCTATCCGTCACGGCGGCACAGAAATTGGCGCAGGTAACGAAATCAATGGTCTTACGCTTGGCGGTGTAGGCTCAGGCACAACAGTAGAATATGTAGAAGTTTTTGCTAACGAAGACGACGGCATAGAGTACTTTGGTGGTACAGTAAACACAAAATATATCATTGCATCACACTGTGGTGACGACGCATTGGATTATGACCAAGGCTACCGCGGTTTGAACCAATTTTCTTTTGTTTATCAAGAAACAGCCACTGGCGACCGCGGCTCAGAAAATGACGGCGGTACAGACCCAGAAGACGGCAAACCTTATGCTACGCCTATGTTCGTGAACGCCACGTTTGTAGGTAATGGTCTTTCAGACAAACGTTGCATCACTTTCCGCGATAATGGTGCTGGCGAATACCACAACTCAGTATTCATTGACTTTGGTAGAGGTGTAGACATTGAACTGGACGTAAAAGCAGCCACCTGCACATTTGACCGTTTCAATGACAAAACGCTTAAATTAGAAAACAACATATTTAGCAAAGTGGCTGGAGACGTAGCAGCTTCAGTATTTACAGTGAGTGCAGACAGTTTGGCTAAAGCCTCTCCACGTTTCGCACCAGCTGTAGCAGACCTGAAAGCTTATTTTACATCAGCCGGCAATACAGTGGGCGGCATCAGTGTGACGCGTACAAACGTGGTACCAGCCTCTACACCAGGCGCTTTGAGCAAGCCAAGCAATAGCTTCTTCTCACCTGCCAACTATAAGGGCGCGTTTGAGCCAGGTAAATCACCTTGGTATGCGGGCTGGACAGCTACAGAAAAGTTCATTAAATAATTTAAAAGCAAAGACCCAACAAAGAGGTAATTTTTGTTGGGTCTTTGCTTTTATAAAGTAATTATACAAACCCAATAAATGGTTTATACCAATATTTCAATTTTTGGAAACAATCAACCATAGAAATCATTTTAAAAACTAAATTATTATTCCTGTATCTTTTTCTTATCATTCGGTTTATGAAAACTATATTTAGAGCTAGCTCTCTACTACACATTTTATTTACAATTGCTCTGCTCTTTGGCTTCTCATGGTCTGCGCTGGCTCAAAAAGGATTCGTGCGCGGTATCATCACCGACGCTACGGACGGCGAAGCACTCATTGGTGCTACTGTCAGAGTTGCTGGAACAGGAACGGGCACTATTGCTGATTTAGACGGTAAATATTCCCTTGAGTTAGTTGAAGGGACTTACGCACTTGAAATCTCATATACTGGTTATACCATGCAACCTTTTGCTGATATCCAAGTCAAAAAAGGCACAGTAGTAGAGCTTAACGCGGCTCTTTTTTCTCAAACAGAGGAAGTCGTGGTAGAAGGCAAAAGAGAAAGAAGTTCTGAAAGTGCCTTAATCATTGAACAAAAAAAATCTGCCATCATCCAAGATGGTATTTCCTCTCAGCAGTTTTCAAATATTGGCTCTAGTGATGCGGCAGACGCTGCACGTCGCGTAACCAGCGTGACCCTCGAGGGCGGTAAGTACGTATACGTGCGTGGCTTGGGCGACCGCTACAGCAAAACCACACTCAATAGTGCAGAAATTCCAGGACTTGATCCAAACCGAAACACCGTGCAAATGGACTTGTTTCCTAGCAATATGATAGACAATTTGGTAGTCTATAAAACCTATTCTCCTGATCTTCCTGCTAGCTTTACAGGGGGCGCAGTGAATATCACCACCAAAGACTTTCCTACACGCTTCACTTTTCAACTCAGCAACTCTTTTGCTTACAACACACAAGCCTCTTTGAACGCTAATTTCTTGAGCTATCAGGGCGGTAAGTACGATTGGTTGGGCGTTGATGATGGCACACGCGCTATTCCTAGCCAAGTGCTCAATGGCTTTCCTACTTTTGCTGAAACCAAAGACAATCCAGCTCTTGCACAAGAATTGGATGAAGCCACTAAGTCTTTCAGCTCTGATATGGAAGCGCGCAACAAACGTTCATTTTTAGATCATAGCCATTCTGTTTCGGTGGGAAATCAGTTCCAACTTTTTGGTAAAACATTTGGCTATGTGGCCGCACTCTCTTATCAACGTTCCTTCAACTACTACAATGATGGCTTTACTGGCCGTTACACGTTGGCTGGTAATGCCAATCTGGCTACAGGTCTCACCCCCCGTTATGAGTTGGGTAACTCAGAGCTTTATACTGGTATCAACGAGCGCGGCAGCGAAAGCATTTTGCGTGGCGCAATTATGAACATTTCAGCCAAGCTCAATGCCCGTAACAAATTATCATTGAACATTATAAACAATCACAGTGGCGACAAAGTGGCTGGTATCCTCGAGGGTGTTTTTGATGATGCTGGCTCGGCTATTGACCCCAACACGCGCTATCGCACAAGCTTTTTGCAATTTACAGAAAGAGGTTTAACGTCTGCTCAACTCAAAGGCACACACGTTTTGGGAGGCCGCAAAGTTGAAATAGATTGGATTGCTTCAGGAACTATTTCTAAGCAAAATGAACCAGATTTGCGCTTTTTTACAAGCGACTACACCATCATTGGTGGCGAAAAAGTTCATCGCGTGCAATCTGCACTTTATCCTGTACCATCTCGCTACTTCCGCGATATGACCGAGTCTAACATAGACATAAAAGCCAATTTGACAATCCCTTACAAATTTAAAGGTCGCGACTCTAAACTCAAATTTGGTAGCTCTTATGTTTTCAAAGACAGAGACTTCAACGAAAAACGTTTTGATTATGTCAATTCTCAAAACGATACCAAATTTACGGGCAATCCAAACGACTACATTAGCCGCAGCAATCTGGGTATCAGGAGCGGCGATGCCATCAACGGCATTTATTTGCGCGATAACACCCAGCGCACCAACAGCTATGTGGGTACAGAAAGCGTTTTGGGCGTGTATGCTCTCACCGATATGCAACTCCTGACCAAGTTACGCGTTTTGGCAGGTGTACGTATGGAACAAACCAACATTGAGGTGATAAGCGACAACCCTTCACGCCTCAAAGGTTTGCTGGACAATACCGACTTCTTGCCTGCGCTTAATGCCACTTATCAACATACAGACAAAACAAACTTCCGTATGGCTTATGGTAGAACCTTGGCTAGACCTGTATTCAGAGAACTTGCCCCGTTTCCAACTTTTGACTTCATTGGTGACTTTATTTTGGTTGGTAATCCCGATTTGCAACGCACACTCGTAGATAACTTTGATCTTCGCTGGGAAACATACCCACGTCCATCTGAACTGATCACAGTGAGTGCGTTCTACAAAAACTTTCAAAATCCAGTAGAGCGTGTTATCAACCCACAAGCTACCAACCTAGAGATGATATTTAGAAATGTAGAGAAAGCCACTGTTTATGGTGTGGAGGTAGAAGTGCGCAAAAATCTTGATTTCATTAAGGCACTTAAATATCTTACAGTAAGTGGTAACGTTTCACTCATCAGATCAATTATCAACATTGACCCTCAAGAGCTGATTTCTATCCGTGCTACAGATCCTGACCGCGCCGCCACACGTGCCATGTACGGTCAGTCACCTTACATGATTAACGCCTCTATCAATTACGATAACACCGAAGCAGGCAAAAAATATGCTAGAAGTATTAACTTGAGCTACAACGTTTTTGGCGAGCGTTTAGCTGTGGTGAGTGCCAACGGTACGCCTAACGTATTTGAAAAACCTCGTCCTAGCTTAGATTTAAGCGTTTCTCAGCGCAGAGGCCGCCTTAAAGCCACACTTCGCGCACGCAACTTGCTAGACCCAGAACAAAAAATGACTCAGGAGCTTAAGGGCAAAGAATATATATTCAATACTTACCGCCTAGGCAGATCATTTTCGTTTGGTGTAACCTACACCATTGAGTAAGCTCTTTTTTACGATGAGTGCTTTAAGTACAGTCTTTTACATAACCGAATACACATGAAAAAAAGCCTCTCGTTTCGAGAGGCTTTTTTTGAATACAATGTTTGTTTGGCTTTATAATCTGAGACACATATAGAAACTCAAATTTTTTTGTAATTTTCAAACACCAAAGGCTGTCTCACCAAAGCCAGACAGCCTAAAAAAGGTAGAATGATTAGACTGTTACTTACCCAAGCTGAGGCTGCTCAAAAACTCTTTTTTGGTACTTTCTTGCTTGAATTTGCCACCAAAAAATGAGGTAATAGTGGAGCTTTGGGTATCTTCCACGCCCCTAGACATCACACACATGTGGGCAGCATCCATAATGATAGCCACATCCTCAGTTTGAAGCACGCGCTGAAGCTCATGCCCTATTTGGTTGGTGAGTCTTTCTTGTACTTGTGGTCGGCGCGCAAAGTATTTGACAATACGATTGATTTTTGAAAGCCCAATAACCTTTCCAGACGACATGTAAGCCACGTGTGCATGTCCAAAAATAGGTACAAAATGGTGCTCACAACATGAAAAGAAAGACACATTCTTTTCTATGAGCATTTCCCCATAGCCAAATTTATTGTCAAACATTTTGGCCTCAGGCTTATTTTGGGGGTTGAGACCTGAAAAGATTTCTTTTACATACATCTTGGCCACTCTGTGCGGTGTGCCGTTCAGACTATCGTCTGTAAGGTCTAGTCCAAGTATGTTCATTATTTCACGAAAATGTTCAGAAATGAGCTTTACCTTAGTATCGTCGTCTATGGCAAAGGCATCAGGACGCATGGGCGTTTCTAGGGAGGTAGCTATGTGCAAATCGCCATGCTCGTGATGGTGTTCGCAATCTTCTGAATGTTTATGCTTTCCATTCAAAGTTAGGGTAGCTTTACCGTTTCCATTCCCGTTAGGCAGGAAATTCAACGAAGTTTCGTTCTGTTTCATAGAGGGTAACTTTTAGTTCGTATTTGGGATGAAGGTGTTTTCTTAAAATATGCCAGATAACAGAGGCAATGTTTTCAGCAGTTGGATTGAGGTTTGCAAACTCATGGGTGTCAAGGTTTAAGTTTTTGTGGTCAAACTTACTTGTGATGTGTTCGGAAATCAAATCGCTAAGTATTTTGATATCAATCAAATAGCCTGTTTCAGGGTCTATGTCGCCCCATACTTTCACAATCAAATTGTAATTATGACCGTGATAGTTAGGACTGTTACATTTACCAAATACTTGCTTATTTTTTTCGTCATCCCAGTTGGGATTGTGAAGGCGATGCGCGGCATTAAAATGCTCTTTGCGGAATACGGCTACTTTCAAAACCTCGATGGTTCAAAGGGTGCTAAAATTTGGAACAAAAATTAAAAGAAGTAGTGTACTTTGTCTATTTGTACTACTTAAAACCATAAACGCATTTGCTTTTAAAAGGTTTTGGGTTTAATCGTTTGTCATCAGGTCTTTTTTTAAACTTTGCTAGAAAGACCTAAGTTAAGACGTTAAAAAATAAAAAGAAAAAAATAATATAAAAATAAGTAATATTTTATGCAAATATTTTTATGCAAGATTATTCTAATAAATCTTCTAAAACCTTCTTTATTTAATCATTTCTTTAATATCTGAAATGATTTTTTGAGCCAAATGCTCGGCAGTGGCTTCTGAGTCCGACTCTGCATAAATGCGTATGATAGGCTCAGTATTAGATCGGCGAAGGTGTACCCACTCCCGTCCAAAGTCAATTTTTACACCATCTACTTCATTGATAGGCTGTCTGCTGTACTTTTCCTTCATGGCGCGTAGTACAGCCTCTGTGTTGATGCCAGAAGTGAGTTCTATTTTATTCTTTGAAATGTAGTAGCTGGGATATTTATTTCTGAGCATTTTGGCAGAGCCTTTAAAGTTAGCCAAATGCGAGAGGAAAAGAGCAATACCAATCAGCGCGTCGCGTCCGTAGTGCAAATCGGGTACAATAATTCCGCCATTGCCCTCGCCGCCAATGATGGCTTGACACTCGCGCATGACTTTAACAACATTCACCTCTCCTACAGCAGAGCTAAAGTGCTGTCCACCATACTTTTGGGTAACATCAGCAAGCGCACGTGTAGAAGACAGATTAGAAACCGTATTACCCTTGCCCGTTTTGCTCAATACATAATCTGCCACCGCCACTAAGGTATATTCTTCACCAAAAGGAGTCCCATCTTCACACACAAGTGCGAGTCTGTCTACATCAGGATCTACAACAATGCCCAAATGGTGTTGTCCTGCATAAAGTTTTTGGCAAATATGTGTGATATTTTCGGGTAATGGTTCTGGATTGTGCTCAAAGATACCTGTAGGTTCACAAAACAGCTTTTCTACGCGCTTTACGCCTAAAGCAGCCAAAAGAGCTGGTACTGCCACACCGCCTACAGAGTTGACGCCATCTACCACAATACTGAAGTTTTTAGCAGCAATAGTCGCTTTATCCACCAGTGGATGAGCTATGATGTCGTCTATATGCCGCTGCAAAAAACTATTATCTTGAGTATATTGACCTTGTTGCGTAACTTTAGCAAATTCAATCTGGCCGCTATCTGCCAAATCAAGAATGTACTGCCCCTCTTCTGCCGAAATAAATTCCCCTTCTTGATTGAGTAACTTGAGAGCATTCCAGTTTCCTGGATTGTGGCTTGCAGTAAGAATGATGCCACCCGCAGCATTTTCATATTTTACAGCCATTTCCACAGTAGGTGTTGTGGCCAAGCCCGCGTCTATGACGTGTATGCCCATGGCGGTGAGTGTGGCTGATACCAAAGAAGACACCCAAGCACCCGACACACGCGCATCACGACCAATCACTATTTTGCGCTTGCCGCTGGCTGCTTTGATAGCCCAGCTGCCATAAGCCGCTGCGTATTTAACAACATCAGGAGGGGTAAGTGCGTCTCCTTCTTTGCCGCCTATAGTGCCGCGTATGCCCGAAATAGATTTGATAAGTGTCAAGACTTTGAAATTGAGTTGTAAAACATGAATTTGCTACAAACTAAAAAAAGTTTACTGGCTTTTGCAACAATTTGAGATGATTAATTCTCAGTCGTTCTAAGAGTTGGTCTATTTTTCAGGACACGATGAACTCATCTAACAAGAGTTAATGTACTCATAGACAGTATGTTTCAAGAAAACATAGAAACTTCTTAAGAACTTCACACGTTGAAAGCCCTCATTTTATGCCTTGTAAGCTTATATTTGCACGCTGCATGCTTATTCTTGATTCATTAATTCGACTATGACTTTACAAAGTTTCCGATTGATAAAATCCTTATCTATAGTCTTGTTTGTCACAAACATTGGGGTTCTTTTATGCTTTGAGGCTTTTGCTCAAAAAAGCAACGCCGCTAAACCTAAATTGGTAGTGGGTATAGTGATAGACCAAATGCGTTATGATTTGCTTTATAGATATTTGCCTTATATGGGAAAGGGTGGCTTTAAAAAGCTACTAGATAAAGGCTACAGCTTTGAAAATACTAAATATGATTATATACCCACTGTAACAGGGCCAGGGCATGCCAGCATTTATACAGGGGCACCGCCCGCACACCACGGCATTGTGGGCAACGACTGGCATAACTATGCGGCTGGACGAGAAATGTACTGCGCTTATGACAGTAGCGTACACGGACTCGGCACCAACACCAAGTACGGTCAGCGTTCGCCTAAAAATCTTTTGGCCACTACTATCACCGACGAACTTAAAATTGCCAACCCTAAAAGCAAAGTGGTGGGTATTGCACATAAAGATCGGGGCTCAATTCTACCCGCAGGACATTTGCCAGATGCCGCTTATTGGTATGACTTTGAGGCTGGCGTTATGGTGAGTTCTAGCTACTATAACGACAGCCTGCCAAGCTGGGTGCAAAGCTTCAATCAGCGTTATACTACAGCTAGTTTTTTACAAAAACCGTGGACACTTGCCCTGCCATCAAGTATCTATCAAAACTACTTGCCCGATAACAATATTTATGAAACCAAGTCTTTCTTGAGAGATTCTACCAGTTTTCCACATCACTTCCACAAGCTAACTGATACCCAAAAACAAGCCAAATGGTTTGGATTTACACCTTTTGCTAACACCTATCTCACGCAGTTTACAAAAGCCGCCATCTTTAATCACAACCTCGGACTAGACACACACACAGACTTTTTGGCCATCAGCTACTCCACACCCGACCTGATTGGTCATCACTTTGGCCTCAGGTCTGTCGAAATTCAAGACTGTTATATTCGTTTAGACCGCGATATTCAAAATTTATTAGAGACCCTTGACAAGCAAGTGGGAGCCAACAATTACCTGCTTTTCCTGACTGCTGACCACGGTGTCACAGATATTCCAGCTTTGGCCAATGACCTTTTTAAACTCAATACCAGAGCTATAGGCTACGCAGAAATAAGCAATTATTTAGACTCTTGCCTTTCTAAATTCTATGGTTTGGAAAAATGGGTGATACAACAAGAAGCTGAGGTAGTTTACTTAAATCGCCGCGCTATTAGCAAAAAGGGCTTGACATTAAGCGAAGTACGGCAAAAAGCAGCAGCTCTTTTAGAACTCAAACCAGGAGTTATTGATGTCATTACTTACGATGAACTGCGCGAGAACCATGCCTACACAAAAGATCTTTACATCAAAGCACAAAATGGATTTCATATTGATCGTTCGCCAGATTTGCTGCTTTTACTCAATCCTGGCTGGTTTATAGGCCCACTAGACGGGACAAGTCATAGCACAGGCTATAATTATGACGTTCAAGTGCCTTTGGTTTGGTATGGCAAGGGTATCAAAAAGGGTAGTACTGTACGCGCCTGTTCAGTTTTGGATATTGCGCCTACCATCGCCTCATGGCTACAACTCATACAGCCCTCGGCCGCAACAGGTGTGCCGCTGATAGAACTTTTTGGCAAATAAAACCTAAAAACAATCCATAGAATTTTAAGGTTTACCACAAAATACCTCAAGATATATGGAATTTGGAAGAGTCCTCAATCCCGACAACATTCTGCACCAGCTCCCGCCTGACCACATGCTCACGGGGCAGGTATTGCAGCAGTACGTCCCCTTGAATGCCATTGATATTCAAAACAATATTTTTGTGGGCTGCCCTGTATGGACTCACCAAGCATGGAAAGGACGTATTTTTCCACCGCAAACACCACAAAAAGAGTTCCTGAAGCAATATGCTCTGCAATTCAACACCATAGAACTCAACGCAACCCACTACAAGATTCCTACGCGAGAACAGATATTGAAATGGGCAGAACAGACTCCCCCTCATTTTTTGTTTTGTCCCAAAATCCCGCAGTCCATAAGTCATTACAAGCAACTCAATGGGGTTGATGAACTCAATGAATTCTTTTGTAATGCAGTGGCACATTTTGAGCAAAAACTTGGGCTATCTTTTTTGCAGCTTTCTGATAGATTTTCGCCCAGCAGGTTAGACTTGATTCACCAATATGTGGACAAATTTCCTAAAGGCATTCCCTTAGCGGTGGAACTGAGACACAAAGATTGGTTTGAAGAAACCCAAATCGTGAAAGATTTTTTTGACTTCATGGTTCAGAAAAACGTGAGCACCATCATCACAGATACGAGCGGTTGCCGCTATGCCTTAGGTATGCGCCTTACCACGCCTGTGGCTGCCATCAGATTTTTGGCTAACGATAGACACAGTTCTGACTTTCAAAGACTAGACGACTGGACAGAACGCCTCAAAACTTGGTTTGAGCAAGGTTTACAAAGGCTTTATTTTTGGGTGCACGATTACGAGAACACTTATGCACCTGACTTGGCCGATTATTTTATTCAAAAACTCAACCTTTTGTTGGGAATTTCGCTCAAAAGACCATTTTTTTACAGCCAACAAAGTTTATTTTAAAAAAATGCCATGCTAGAATGGTTAAAAGAATTAGAGAGCCTCGATAAATCTATTTTTTTGTGGCTTAATGCCTGCCACAATCCATTTTTTGATATATTAATGAGCTGGATAACAGCCAAATGGACTTGGCTACCGCTTTATGCAGGTTTGCTCTGGTTGTGGTGGCAAGCTTATCAAAAACAGATTTGGAAGCTTCTTGTGTGCATCGTGCTGCTGGTGCTTTTGGCAGACCAAACCGCATCAGGCTTGCTCAAGCCCCTCATCATGCGGCTGCGCCCCTGCCATGATCCTGACCTAGAAGCTTGGATACATTTGGTGGGTAACTGCGGCGGTCAATACGGTTTTGTATCCTCTCACGCGGCCAATACCTTTGGGCTGGCTATGTTTTGTAGCTTATTACACAAACCTTTAGCTATAAAAAATTTGCCTCTTATGATGTGGTTTTGGGCTGTTTTGGTATCCTATAGTCGTGTGTATGTGGGCGTACATTTTCCAGCCGACTTGATTGGCGGTGGACTGATTGGGATTTTTTGGGCTTGGGTGGTGGTACTATTATGGCGAAAAATAGATTCTAGCTTTACAAAAAACTAGAAAACCTTATTTTGTTTTAGTCTTTGACTTTTTTTTCCTTTTAGCAATTTTAGCAGTTTTGGGATTGTAAATGTTATCTATAAAGACATAACGCACAGTGATGTCTTTTTCCATCGCAATGTTTTTGCTTACTTCGCGCAGAAAGTTTTTCGTTTGTCTACCACCAAAATATCCCCAAAGAACAAAGGCAGTATAACGTGTGGGGCTTTCCTGATGACCTGTGCCAAATTTATCAAGCGCAGTTAGAAGTGAGTCTTTGGGTATATAGTGTTTGAGAGCATAAGTATATTTAGGCGGAAAAGTTTCTAATTCTTGCCTTTTATTCCATGTCAAATTATATTGTGTACGAAAATCTGCCATACAATTAGGGAGAGCTGTGAGCAAAACATTACCATCATAAAGATAGTAGTTCAAGGTTTGAATGTAATAATTGTTAGTTGCTTTTCTTAAATTGGTATCAGGAATGGCTTTGGTAAAACGATTAAGCAGCATCACATAGTTTTGATCAGCAACATAGTAGTTTTTATTGAGCATCAACTCCCCTCGTTTCTTATATAGCTTGCCTATTTTCGCTTCAGAGTGCCGTTTCATACTTTTAAGACCCAGCATCTTGAAATACAGTTTATTGCCACAAGAACTTAAAAACATAGTCAAAAAACAGAACACAAGTATTGTCAGACGCATCATCATAATTTGGGAAGGTTTAGAGAATTTTATAAAAAGTTTGTGGCCCAGTAAACCAGACCACAAACTTAGAAAGGGATTTAGAATACAAATTCTACATAATTAGGTGCCGTAAAAAGCTGGTGAGTTCCAGCCTTCAGTACACAAGAGTTAGTTTGCATGGCCTGAAGAATATCATTTGCAAAGGTATAATCCGAATCCATCACAAATTTACCATCACCAAAAACAATTTGGAAAGCTTCAGGAGTAATGTCGGCTTTATTCACTCTCATTACAAACTTACCATTAGCTAGCTTTCCTATCTTGGCTTTATAGGTTGCGTTGTTGGGTGTAAAAGATGTCCCTGTTGGAATTCTAAGAACCCCAGTGGTCGCTCCAAAAATAACACAAAAGCTGCGACCATCACAAGGACTGGGCGTGCCCTCATCGTTATTTCGTCTAGTGCCACGTGCGATAGTTATATCAACCGAAACAATGATACGAGTGTCTTCTACTTGAGCCAGTGCGTCCAGAGAAGTCAATAATGCTACAAACATGAAGCATAAAATTGTTTTTAACATAATTTTGTTCATCTTCTAAATTGGTTTTAAGTTTAGATAAATTATAAAAAACATAAAATCTCATAAGAGATGACTAAAATTCAAATTCAAATTCAAATTCAAATAAAGCAAATTTTCTACGCTATATTTTTAAATATTAACAAAAAATTAACATAAACTCTTTCGTAGCCAAATTTGTAGATATTTGATTTTTAAACAATCGTTATTTTCTGATTGCGCTAGAAACAAAAAATTTAAATACGCTGTTATTAGCTTTAAGAGTCAATTTGTAGCACAATACGCTCTAATCAATCTCTAAAAAGATAGCTTTATGGAACAAAACGATAATTTATGGTGTGAATATTCAGGTCTTCCCAGTGTTTGGGCTTACGACAATTCAGATACTGATGAGCAGAATTTGGACGAAAAGGATTTGAGTGAAGAGGATATTGACCGCATCATACAAATGGCGTGGGAAGACCGAACCAGCTTTGAAGCCATAGAAACGCAGTTTGGCTTGAATAACGGCCAAGTTATCAAACTGATGCGGAAACACATGAAGGCATCTAGCTTTAGAATGTGGCGTAAACGAACCACTGGCCGAAAAACAAAACATGAAGATCTGCGTAAAACGACTACGGTTTTTAAGAGCCGAATGCAAAGACCAATAGGTAATAAAATTAGTAAACGTTGAGAATACTAACAGTTCTTCACAGCAGTTTTCCACATAAAAACAATTAACTATCAATAAATTAACAAACTTTATCCTCAGATGTCAATATCCTTTGCTTTATCCACAGATACACAAAAACTGGTGTAAAAGTATCAACGAGCTGCGGATTTCTGTGGATATCTTATCAAAGAGGCACTGGGCTATCAAAGTTATGCACAACCATGCTCAAATTAGCTTGTAAATAATCCGCAGCTTATACACAGCAAAATTTTTGTCCATAACATTTATCAACATCTTGCAAAACTGCCTTATTCTACTTATTTATTGATTGTTATATGCGGATAACTTGTGTACAGAAAGGTGCATAAAGAAGATTATAAAACATCAATCAGCCAAATCCACACACCTATTACTATTTTGAGAAATATTTATTAAATATTTTTTTAAATAATAAATAACACTCGCTCTTTTTGTGGAAAGCAAGACCAAAAAATAAATTGAATTTGTTTGTTGCTCAAGAATAAAGTTTTATCTTTGCGGCTCATTTTACTAAAAACCCTTATTATCAATGTCAGTAAAAATAAGACTCGCACGCAGAGGCCGTAAGAAAAAGGCTTTGTTTGACGTAGTCATTGCAGACTCGAGAGCGCCACGCGATGGTAAATTTATCGAGAAAGTGGGTACTTATAACCCACAAACGATACCAGCTACTATTGAACTCAAAGGCGACAGCATTTTGGAATGGCTCATGAATGGCGCACAGCCAACTGATACAGTGAGAGCTATGCTTTCATACCACGGTATCATGCACCGTATGCACCTCCAAGTGGGTGTGCGCAAAGGTGCCATCACACAAGAAACAGCTGATAAACGTCAGGCTGATTTCATGAAAAAGAAAGAAGAAGCGCTTAACAACCGCGTAACTGACTTGACTAAAACAAAAGAAGATGACCGCAAAGCAAGACTTGCGGCTGAAGCTAAGGTGAAAGAGAAAAGAGCAGAAGCTATTCGCGCCAAAAAAGAAGCTGCAGTACAAGCAATTACTGCCGCTCCTACCGCTTCTGAAGAAGAAACACCTGTAACAGAAGAATAAGCCGTTTTTATATTGGCTTAAAGTTTTAATAAAATCGAATAAAAAAAGGCATTTTATGAAATGCCTTTTTTTATTCGATTGACTAGACACGATGGTGTAAAAACAATTTTTGCAGTATAAATGCAGAAAATTAAGAGCTAGACAGGATGCCAAATTATCAATTAAATTTTTGTACTAAATGAGAATCTTCTTGGATAAATAAAAAAGGAATACTACCTTTGGGTCTTAAAATCAATTATTCACTCATCTAAGCTGGTTTTGCAACACAGATTTGCATGACTGGCAAAAGATAAAATTTTATTAAAATGGCTCAAGTAGATTATTTGGCACCAGAACTCAAACAAGAAGTTTTTGCCAAGCATGGTTTTCAGAAAAAAGCAACTGATACAGGCTCACCCGAAGCTCAGATTGCTCTCTTCACTTATCGCATTCAACACCTCACAAGCCACCTAAAAACGCACAAAAAAGACTATAGCAGCCGCTTGGGTCTTTTGAAGTTGGTAGGTAAACGCCGTCGCTTGTTGGATTACCTCAAGCGTGTAGATATCATGCGCTACCGTGCTATCGTAGCAGAATTGAACATCCGTAAATAAGCTCAAGAGCAGACTGCTCCGCTCATTTTCATGTTAAAAAAACAAAAAGTCAGACTATGCAGTCTGACTTTTTGTTTTTTTAACATGAAACAAAATTCTGTTGAAGAACAATGGTTTTGCACACAAAACTTCAAACAAAATACTTATATTTGCAGAGTAAGAACACAAACAAGAAACTCAATCAAGGCGTTTGATAGTTGTGTTTTTATAGCACTAACGCAGACTTTAATCCAATCTCTAGCCATGCAAACCCTATCTGAAAAAGGACTTTATATCAAAGCACCCAAAGGTAACACTCTCAATACCAAAGGATGGCAACAAGAGGCAGCCCTCCGAATGTTCTTCAATAACCTAGATGCCGAAGTAGCCGAGCGTCCACAAGACTTGATTGTGTATGGCGGCACAGGCAAGGCCGCAAGAAACTGGGAATCTTTTGATCTCATTGTGGCGGCTCTTAAAGAGTTAGAGAATGATGAGTCCCTGCTTATTCAGTCTGGAAAGCCTGTGGCCATTGTCAAAACGCATAAAAAAGCTCCCCGCGTCATCATATCTAACTCTATGCTGGTGCCGAATTGGGCCAACTGGGAACACTTCAGAGACCTCGAACAAAAAGGCTTGATGATGTATGGCCAGATGACTGCTGGTTCATGGATTTATATTGGTTCTCAGGGTATTGTGCAAGGCACTTACGAAACTTTTGCGGAGGTGGCTCGCCAGCATTTTGGGGGAACACTTGAGGGGCAGCTTTGCGTAACGGCAGGCTTGGGAGGCATGGGTGGCGCACAACCCTTGGCTATCACGATGAATGAAGGGGTTTGTTTGGCTGCCGAAATGGAGGAGTGGAGAATTGATAAACGACTTGACACCCGCTATTTAGACGTTAAATACAAAGACCTTGATGCGGCCATTGACGCGGCTCTAGGGGCAAAAGAACGCAAACAAAGCATTTCGATTGGTGTTGTGGCCAATGTTGTAGATTTGCTTCAGAGACTGCTCGAGCGAGGTATTGTGCCCAATGTCCTCACTGATCAAACCTCTGCACATGATCCCTTAGTGGGCTATTTTCCAAAAAATATGAGTGTGGAAGAAGCTAAAGTTTTGCGTGAAACTAATCCACAAGAATATATCAGTAGATCACTCGATACCATGGCCGAACATGTCAATCTGATGCTAGAAATGCAAGAAAAAGGCGCGGTTGTATTTGATTACGGCAATAACCTGCGCGGTCAGGCGCACGATCAGCGCATGGTAAAAAATGCATTCAACTTTCCAGGTTTTGTGCCTGCCTATATCAGACCTCTCTTTTGTGAGGGCAAAGGGCCTTTCAGATTTGTGGCTCTTTCTGGTGATCCTCAAGATATTTATGAGTGTGACAAAGTCCTTCTGGAAATGTTTCCTCAAGACAAAGGCTTGGCACGCTGGCTCAAAATGGCACAAGAACGCATTGCATTTCAGGGATTACCTGCCAGAATATGCTGGCTTGGACAAGGCGATAGACTCAAAGCAGGCTTGATGTTTAACAAAATGGTTAAAAAAGGGATTCTCAAATCCCCTATCGTTATTGGCAGAGACCATTTAGACACAGGATCTGTAGCCTCCCCAAACAGAGAAACTGAAGCCATGAAAGATGGCTCTGACGCGGTGGCAGACTGGCCTGTACTTAACGCATTGATGAACACTGCGGGTGGTGCCACTTGGGTATCCTTGCACCATGGCGGTGGCGTAGGAATTGGCTACTCTATCCATGCGGGGATGGTTATTCTGGCAGACGGCACCAAAAGAGCGCAGAAGTGTCTGACCAACGTCCTGACTAACGATCCTGGCATTGGAGTCATCAGACATGCAGATGCAGGATATGAACTAGCTCAAAAAGTAGCTAAAAAGCACGGCTTAGACATCAAAGAACGTTTGCGCAAATAGCTTATACTCTTTTTATTTTATCAAAAAAGCTTTGGTGCAGCTTTATGCCAAAGCTTTTTTGATGACAAAAAACTACTATCAGTCAAATGAATCATTTCGGAAGAGCTTTAAGCATACAAATTTTTGGCGAGTCGCATGGCTCTATGTTGGGTGTACTTATAGACGGCTGTCCGCCTGGTATTGCATTACAGGAAGCTGATTTTCTGACCGATCTCAAACGTAGACAGGCTGGTGCAAAAGGGACTACACCACGTGTGGAGCAAGATTTACCTTTGCTCAAAAGCGGTATTTTTAATGGGTTTACAACGGGAGCACCCCTAGGTATTTTTTTTGAAAATCAAAACATCAAGTCTGCGGACTACAGTAAAATTCGTGATGTATACCGCCCCGGACATGCTGATTTTGTGGCAGATAAAAAATTTGGTGGCTATAACGATTATCGTGGTGGCGGACACTTCTCGGGAAGGCTCACTTTGGCACTCACTGCAGCAGGCGTTGTGGCTAAAAAAATCTATCCTCAGCTAAAAATTACAGCACAGCTCATTGAGGCAGGAGGCTCACCGAATATTGAAGAAGCTATAGAAATGGCCATTGCTACGCAAGACTCCATAGGTGGAATAGTAGAGTGTAGAGCCTGTCATGTGCCTTTGGGCTTGGGAGAGCCCTTTTTTGATTCTGTGGAGTCCATGCTAGCCCATATCGTCTTTGCCATTCCTGCTATCAAAGGTATAGAATTTGGAAGTGGTTTTGCAGCTGCAAGGCTCAGGGGTAGCACACACAACGACGCATTCACAAATGCGGAAGGGCATACGGCTACCAACCATGCGGGGGGAATCAATGGTGGTATTTCAAATGGTAATGAACTGGTATTCAGGGTAGCCGTAAAACCCACGTCCAGTACCCCACAAACACAACAGACTTACAATACCAAAACTGGGCAGGTAGAAAGCTTTGCGATAGGTGGACGGCATGATCTCTGTATTGCGCTCAGAGTTCCCCCTGTTCTAGAGGCTGTTACAGCCATCGTTTTGGCAGACTTGATGCTGCAAACAAAGGGTAAAGCATCTTTTTTGAAAGAGCGTGAATAAAAAAGCAATGGCTTGAGAGAATGAGGCTGGTAAAAATTATTTCACAACATTTTTAATGTATATTTTTACCAACCTCCACCTCACTTCATGCGTTAGAAATACAAAACCTGCTATTCACTTAAATCTTTTTTTATGCTCTCTTCCAACTGGCTCACTGATGGCTTGCTCGACTTCGAGTATAAAAAGTATTTGCTTTTGGCCTATTTCAAACAGGTCAATGCACATTTTGATGCCCTTCAGCTATACCCTATTTTTTCAGATGTTTTGGCGCATAAGCAGCAGCTCAAAACACTATATGAAGAAAAATCATTGCTCAAAACCAAATTTCCTCAACAGCTTAGAGGCATAGATGGCAAAGAGAAACAACTTCAGTATATGCCTAAATTTGAAGCAGATGAGGCTAGCAAAGAACTGGAAAAAATTATAGAGTTTGCACTGCCAAACTTTCAGCAAGCAGCTCAGCAGGGAAGTTTGCTCTACGAAACCATAGAAAAGCAAATCAATCTTGAGCCTTTGGGGTTGTTACCCACTTATTTTAGCGAAGGTTTGCTCCTACTGAGTATGTTTAAAAATCGCTGTGTAGAAATTTATAAATACCAAATTTCTATTTTTACGCAAGCCAACGAACGCTACCGAAGTTTGAGTTTGCAATGGTTGGAGCGTGTACCCAAAAGCCTAGCCCAAACTTACGAAAGTCTGAAAATAGACCTTATCAGGCGTTATCAATTCACCGCTTCGCCAGCGGCCTTTTTAGCTGAATCTAACATGCTCTGTCCGCTTGAGGAAGCACTTTTGCCCATTACCAAGCGTAGATTGATGCGTTTGGTGTATGAACTGGAAACCAAGTAGAAAAGGTATTGTTGCAAAACCACTATTATTTTGTTGCCTCTTGATGATGAGTTTTGTTGCACTCGGACAGAACTATTTATCCAGAAAGGAGATTATTGTAGTATGGAAAGACACTGAAATTCCAGAGCTGACTATTTATAGAGCCAAGGATAGCGTTCATCTATTCTGGCCCTATTCACGACTATTTTTGAAAGAAGTGGCTTTGCCTAATTACCAAGCTGCTTTGCAACAAAAAACAGCGGACACAAGTTCTTATCGCTACTTTTGGCAACCTCTGACTCCTTACTTACGTGGTGTGGAGCGTGTGTATTGGGTGGGAGAGGGGCTTTTTGAGCACGTCAATCCGTCTTTCTTTGCGCTGAGTAAACGTCGCTATTTAGCTCAAAAACACTTATTTATATTTGGAAAAAAATCAAAAGAACCACCACTATTTCAAGCGAAGAACTATCATGCAAACGACTGGGGCTGTGCTGCAAAATTGCATTATACATCGCGAGAAATTGGGCTACTTCGAGAACAAGCTCAAAAGCATGGTATAAAGGCCAATGAGAATTGGGCGGCAGAGTCTCATTTTTTGCATTTTTCCACACACAGCGAAGAGGTTTTTGACCCTGAAGGGCGAACACAATACATGCTTTTGGGCTGCGATAGCATACAACAGGCAGCTTTCACTAATTTTATAGAAAATAGTCAGCTCAGACTTTGCGAACACGTTTTTTTGTCGTCTTGCGAAAGCGGTTGGGGCGGACTAGAGGAGGAAAAGAGTTTTTTGAATTTGCTGCAACAAAAAGGGGTTCGGCGTGTGCTGGCCAGTACCAGTACTGTAAATGATCGGGTGGCTTTTTTATGGAGTAGTTTTTTTTATAAATGTTTGTTTATCAACCATAACTACTACAAAAGCATTCGTAAAACCCAAAAGAAGTTAAGCAAAAGCTATCACTCACCCACAGATTGGGCAGCATTTTCGCTTTGGGAGTTTTAGAAATGACAAATTTTGTTATCTTCTAAAAAAGTTCTGAGTATAAAAACAGAAATAGGTCAGTTATTCACTGACCTATTTCTGAAAAGAGGCTGACACAAAGTTTTAAACTATTCCAAGACAATTTTCTTGATAAAGTTCTTGCCGTTACTTATTATTTTCAAGAAGTAAGTACCCTTACTCAAATGTTCGAGATTGATAACTTCTTGCATAGCATTGGCTTTTACTTCGCTTTGTTTGAGGAATAACTCGCGACCAAGTAAATCTACGATTGAGATAGAGGCTGTTTTTGCCAATGCTTCGTCCTGAAGCCTCAACTTAAAGATGCCTGTACTTGGGTTAGGGAACAACTCAAACAAAGTTTCTGAAAGCTCCGATTGCTCAACCGTATTTGGTGCAGATGCCAAACCTAAACCAGCACAGAACGATGTTTGTACCACTTTAGGCGTTCTGCCTTTATAAATACTCACATCTACCCGAAGCTCTAGGCTGGGGTCTGTGCTAGACATCATAAAGACATTTCCATTCTTGGAATACAAAATATTTGAGCCAGAACGCTCCACTCTTAGCACATCGCCAGGGAGTGCAAAGCCGAGTGATGAGGAGTACACTCCATTCTCACAGATTTTAATCTGGCCGCCAGCATAGTTGATGCCATAGTTTATCCAAAGGTCGTCTTCGCCAATGTTCAAGTTAGAAAGCCCTATGGTATAAAATGTGCTACCATTCACTTCGTCTATATGGAACTCTACCCAGCCATTATCGTCTGGCAACAGACGGTTTCTAGAAGCTGCACCTGAGTTCCAGAGACCATACAATGGCAGGGTTCTTTGTAAACCATACTCAATGGGCGTTACGCCTACCAGATCTTCCCAAACTACTGCATTACCAATCTCAAAATCTTTAAAGACAAATCCACCAGCAGCATCTTCTACGAATACGTTGTAGAAACCAGCATCTAAGCCGCTTATTCCAGTCAAATCACTAGAACCAGTACTCCAGTTAGCTGTATAAGGTGCTGTGCCGCCCGAAATGTCTAAGTCAATTGAGCCAGAAGTGGCCAGACCACAATCTGTTGGCGTTACCTTGCCACGGATACGTAGCGGGTAGCAGAATGAGGTGCGCAATACGGGGGTAGAACCTTTCAATATCAGTGCGTTTACTGAAACGGTTTGGCTTGGGTCTGTGAGTGTGCTGTGGAATAACACGCCATTGCGGTAGTAATTGATTGTACCACCTTCACGACTTACTCGCAAGCGTTCGCCACTGGTTACAGGCCCTACAGGAATGGTGATACCAGCCTCGCGTATAGCCAAGCTTCCCGAAACGTTCACTAGGCCATACTCTGCGGTAAGCAAACTACCAATACCCAAATCAAAGCTGTTTAAACCTATAGCGTAGCCATGCCCAGTAGCAATAGGCTCTACGGTGAATTCTACCCAGCCGTCTTCAAATGAGTTAAGTGTGTTCCTAGAAATTGCTCCACTTGTCCAGCCACGTGTAGAGGCCACTTTGGTCAGTTTACCTTGAGCATCTGATACAGCACCCTCCAAGATTTCCCAAATGATGTCAGAGCCTACAGTATAGGTCTGAACAATGACATCTCCATAAGCATCAGTAAACGTCAGTGTATACTCGCCTGGAGTCAAAGCATCAATAGAGTCTGCTGTTGAGCTGGTGCTGAGTGTACTTGCGCCAGTAGACCATACATAATTGTAGTTAGGGTAACCGAATTCTACATTGGCTACAATTTTACCACTTGGTGGGCCAGAGCAGCTAGAGTTACTTATAACCACTGGTGCTATCAACGGTTTAGCGCGGAATGAGGCACAAACCCTAGGAATATCGCCAGCTAGAATAGATGCGTCAATGACTGCACTCAAGCTAGGATCTGTGGCTGAAGTGTGTACCGTTGTACCGTTTACTTTATAAACGATGTTGGCACCCACACGCTCTATGCGAAGCATATCGCCTAAATTTACCGCGCCGTAATCCAATACAACACCGCCCATTTCCATGACTTTCAAGTTGCCGCCTGCAAAATAGAAGCCGTAGCCAATAGAAGTTTCTGTTTCGTTGGTATTGCCATTAGACAAGCCCAGAACAAAGAATTCTTCACCAGGCAGTTCGTCTATTGTGGTAGACAACCAGCCGTCTGTAAATGGAGCCAAAACATTGTGAGAAGCCGCACCTGCATTAAAAGAGGCCGATGAGGATGTTTTTATCAACTCCTGAGTAGAAGCTTCATAATCGGTATTCACTTTGTCTACCCAAACAACAGTTCCCGAAGTCAAGCCACGAGGCGCAGACGTTACACCTAAACACACTGAGTTATTCACAACCACAGTATAAGTGCCAGGCATAGAGGTTTCATAAGTACTAGAAGTAGCACCTGCTATGTCTAAACCATTCCGCTTCCATTGATAGCTTGTGCCCACTTCTGCTGGTATGACCACTGCTGTCAGCGTTTGGGTGCTGCCGTAACAAATGACGCTATCTGGCGAGCTGATAGACACCGTGCAGAGGTCTGGACAGTCATCTACTGTTACCAGAACTGCCGTACGCGAAGCACTTGCACAACCTGCCAGCGTGGATTGAACGTAGTAGGTGGTGCTTGTCATTAAAACAGGAGATGTAAAGGTAGATCCAACACCCAAAAGCGTACCGCCTGATGCGGCGTTATACCACTCAAAGCCAGCTCCTGACGTGGTGCTAGATGCTGACAAAGTGGCCGTGTTACCATCGCAAATGGTTATACCAGAAGCTGTTGCGTTGCTAGGTATTGGATTGATAACTAAAGTAGCTCCAGCAGAAACTCCCGTACAGCCTGAGGCAATGTTTGTAATTTCTACGGTATAAACACCTGCCAGTGAGGCTGTGTAGCTAGAAGCTGTTGCGCCGCCAATGGTCACACCGTCTTTTTTCCAAACAAAGCTCATTCCTGAGGTAGGTGAAGCATTCAGGATAACAGAACCTCCCGTACATAGGGTGAGAGAGCCAGAAGCTGTAATGACTGCTACAGGTTTGGGGTTAACAGTTACATTGATGACGTTGCTGGTATCAGAACAAAGTGTCACATTGTTGGTCACAATCAAGCTATGAAGCCCACTGCTTGCGGCTGTATAAGAAGATGAGGTAGCACCTGCGATGCTGGATGCTCCACTCAACCATTGATAGCTCATGCCGGCTACAGGAGTTGTGCTCAAGCCCACATTACCGCCTTCGCAGAAGGTGGTAGGTTCACCTGCCGCAATTGTGGCAGAAGGGACTGGGTTTACCACAATCACAACGGCTGGAGATTCTCCAGAGCAGCCTGTTGCTGTATTGGTAACCACTACTGTATAAGAACCAGCGGCAGTAACATTGACACTAGAAGCAGTGGCTAAAGGAATCACAACACCGTCTTTCTTCCATTGGAACATTACTCCCGAAGTGATAGAGGACGTTAAAGTAGCAGAATTACCATCACAAATGGTCGTAGCTCCTGTCGCAATGATTGTAGGTGCAGGATTTGGATTGACTGTGATGTTTACAACTGCAGAAGGTGTGCTACTGCAAAGGGTGCTTGTACTTGTAACCACCACGCTGTAGCTTCCGCTTGTTGTAGCATTGTATGTAGCACCTGTAGCTCCTCCTATCAAAACAGCATCTTTGTACCACTGATACGTCACTCCCAAGGCAGGCGTAGCGGTCAGTGTAACAGAGCTGCCCGCGCAAAAGATTGTAGTTCCAAGCGCACTTGCACCCGCCACAGGCAAAGGATTGACATTGACCACAACTTCGGTTCTTGAACTTGTGCAAGAGCCAGAAGTAACCGAAACCCAGTAGGAGGTGGTTGTGGTGAGTGTAGGTGTAGTAAAAGACGCGCCCGTAAAGAGCAGAGTACCACCCGATGCTGCATTATACCAATTATAGACAGGGGACGTAGCACCGCTCGCAGCGGTCAGCGTTGTGTTGGTATTGAAGCAGATAGAAGTACCTGAAGCCGTAGGAGCGGAGATAGTTCCTATATTAACCGTGACAGCTGTTCTGGTTGCGCTCGTACATCCTGCAGAGCTTACTTCCACGTAATAGGTGGCTGCAGCAAATAATACAGGGGTGGTGTAAGATGCTGAGCTGCTCAAAAGTGTGCCGCCTGTGGGTGCATCATACCAAGCAAAGCTTGGAGAAGCAGCTCCGCTAGAAGCAGTGAGTGTAGCCGTGTTGCCTGCACATATAGTTGTGCTGCTGGCTGTTGGTGCAGCAGGAACAGGATTAACGGTTATAGTCACTATTCCTGATTCAGCACTACAAGAAGGAGGTCCTACGGTAGAAATCACTACGGTATAATTGCCAGAAGTCGTAGCCAAATAAGTTCCGCTAGTAGATCCTGCAATGTTTACACCGTCTTTTTTCCACTGATAGGTAACCCCTGTGCTTGGTGAGGCTGTGAGTAGGACACTGCCGCCAGCACAAATAGTACCAGAACTAGGGCTTATAGAGGCAGAAGTACCCGAAACAACATTAACCACAACTTCTGTGCGGCTACTTTCGCAAGAACCGCCATTTACAGACACCCAGAAAGAGGTTGTAGAAGCGAGTGAGGTTGTTGTGTAAGGGTTGCCTGTAAAGAGCAGAGTGCCGCCAGTAGCCGCACTATACCACTGGTAGGTTGGAGAACCAAGAGCACTAGAGGCTGTTAATGTGGCAGTATTACCTGCGCAAATGGTAGGTGGTGTAGATACTGTAGGTGCGGCTGGGGAGCTGATTGTAACCACAACCTCTTCACGAGCAGAAGGGCAGCCAGCAGCAGTAACCTGTACCCAGTAGCTTGTAGTCGAAGACAAAGGTGGAGTTGTGAAAGGCGACCCAATACCTAAAAGTGCTCCGCCTGTTGGGGCATCATACCAAGCTATCATACCAGGTACAGCCGTAGCGGCGAGTGTGGCTGTTTCGCCAGGACAAATAGATACGTCTGGTGAGGTGGGTTTCGCTGGTGTTGATTTTACTGTAACCACTTCTGCGGGCGACTCTTTGCTGCAGCCATTGATGGCATCGGTGGCCACTACCGTATAGCTGCCAGAAGATGTTACTACCAACTCGGCACCAGTGGCACCAGAAATCAATAAACCATCTTTTTTCCACTGCAAACTAACACCTGTGGCAGGCGAGGCAAATAATTTGACGCTATCACCAGTACAGAATGTGGTGACACCACCAGGAGTAATGGAAGGATCTGGTGGAATACCGTTTACAACCGCCACAACAGCAGAAGTAGCACTGCAACCTGTAGCTGTAATGGTGGTTACCACTTGGTAGTTACCCGATGTCGTAGCCGTGTAAGTACTGCTGGTAGCTCCGCCTATAGGTACGGCATCTTTCCTCCACTGATAACTTACACCTGATGAAGGGGAAGCCGTTAGTAGCACCGAGCCAGCAGGTGGACACAGATACTGTGTTGTACTGGGTGATATACTGGGTGTAGGCAAAGGATTGACCGTTACGGTTATAGCGTTAGAGGTATTCTTACAACCATTTGACGTGTTGGTAACTTCCAGTGTATAAACACCTGATGTATTTGCTGTGTAATTGGCAGCTGTGGCTCCGCCAATATTCACACCATCGCGCTTCCATTGGTAGGTTACGCCCG
The DNA here is from genome assembly GCA_004293815.1 of Cytophagales bacterium. GTDB lineage: Bacteria > Bacteroidota > Bacteroidia > Cytophagales > Bernardetiaceae > RDZD01. The sequence goes on from RDZD01000014.1 coordinate 74,638, forward strand.
AGGCTGTGGAGTTTAATGTAACGCTTCCACCCGAGCAGAACGTGATGGGGCCACCCGCAGCAATACTCACCGAAGGGCTTGGAAACACGCTAATATAGTCTGCTTTGGTTTCTACGATAGAGCCGTTTACAGTCAGAGAGACTGTTTTTGTTCCGTTTGTAGAATAAGTTACAACATGAGGGCCTGCGCCTGTAGCTGTGGCAGGGCTTGCACCTGCACCAAAGTTCCATGAGTAGCTTGATATACTTCCCGTCGAGGTGTTGGTAAAAGTTACAGACTCTCCCACACACACAGAGGTAGGGCTAGCAGTAAAGTTGGCTACCACACCGCCTGGTGCTTGTAACTCAAAGTTGTCTATAGCGCAACCCGCAGCAGTTACACCATTGTCTGCTTTAAACAAATACCTAAAGGCTACATCGGCTGTTCCTGCTAAGAAAGATACATTAAAGCTTCGTTCAGTGTATGTGGTGGCATAAGGCGCATCGGATGTTCCTCCAAAATGGACAGTTCCCGAAGGGAATCCTGGCGCGCCCGCATCTGTAGCCATGGTTCTTGTATACCAAGTACCTCCCGTGGCAGTGCCTAGTTGTGTCCAAGTGTCGCCTTTGTTGGTAGAGTATTGAACAATAAAGCCGTCGTAGTTGGATTCAGACCTATATTTGGTTCTAAACCTAAGGGTGTATGTACCGGCCGCACTCATGTTGAAGTTGGGCGAACAAAGCCAAGAATCTGTGCCGTTGACATAGTTGGCATCGGTTAAGCCCAACACCCAAGCGTTAGGGGCGGAGAGAGTACCATCTTTGCCCGCAATGGCAGAAGAACCTCTTTGAAAGGGTGTACCGTTAGTCTGGTCTGAGCCAAAGTCTAGCAAATTCACATCAAAGTTACCACCATCCACTGGTAAGTAAGGAGGTGTTTTGTCTGGTAAGACATGAATATAGTCTGTTTTTGTGTCTGTCAGTGAGCCATTAATGGTCAAACTTACCGTTTTTAGGCCAGGCGTAGAGTAAGTTACGTTATGAGGCCCTACGCCTGTGGCAGTGGCTGGTGTTGCGCCTGCGCCGAAGTTCCAACTCCAAGAAGTGGCAGCCAGAGAGGCATCGCTAAATGTAACAGTTTTGGTTGTGTAGATAAGACGCTTATTGGCGGCAAAACTAGGGGTAGGATTGGCGAATATATCCGAAGTAAAAAGCCCTCTGCCGTGTGTAGCTACTGCCACTAAGTTGTCTGATGAGCGAATTTGGAGCATTTCGCAACGAGTGTTGGCCAATCCAGTGCTTGAGGGACCCCAGTCTGGCACTGCCACAGAAATATCATCTATAGACCAAACACCAACCTCTGTAGCCACAAGCACCTTGTTGGGGTCTGCGGGACTCATCAAAGCCCAGTTGATGGGCATGTCGGGAAGATCACCAGTTTTGTTTACCCAAGTAGTACCGCCATTGGTAGTGAGCCAAACTCTATTAACACCATAGCTAGAATAGGTAACGATGATATGATTATCGGATGGACCTATTGCAATACAATTGATATAGGCCGACGGGAGTGTATTTGAGGGATCCATATCTGTAGAGGTAGGCGTAGTGCCTGTGTGTGCATTATCCAATCGGCGAATATTGCCGTTGCTACCTGCCACAAACACACGGTTAGCGGTGTGTTGCGAGACTGTAATGGCTGTGGGTGTGGAACCAAGCGTTCCTGTGGATACATTGTCTGTTTCAGTAGGAGTACCGCTGACATTGTTAATTCGGTAAAGGTTGTTAGTGCTTTGTGAGCAATAAAGATTATCTCCCAAATTATCATAGTCTGTGGGGTTAATAAACAGACCACCACTAGAACCTAACATAGATGAAAACGATGTTCCGCCGTTTGTGGAGCGGTAATAGTTGTTATTGACATAAGAGGTCACCTGATAGAGGAAGTTGTCTTGATCAATATGACAAAATGCTCCATCACCGCCTGTAACTTCTATTGTAGAATTGACACCAGCAGTTGTGAACTTATGCGAGCCGTTGTCTTGCGCACCCGCCAAAAAGTAGTTGCTACCAGTAGTATTTCTCATAGCGCAAGCATAAAACTGGGTAACGTTATAGTCTTTGTTGCGCTCCACAAATGAAGGAGCTGTCACACTTGTATTGCCCACATTGCTAGAGTAGTGTATACCACCATCATTTCCAAAAAGACATTCGTTGGGTGAGCCTGGGCGGAAGGCCATAGCGTGTTGGTCTGCATGAACGTAGGGCTTACAAGCTCCTGTCCAGTAGGTAACGCAAGACCATGTGGAGCCACCATCAATGGTGCGGTGTACGTCAATACCACCCGCAAGAACTAAGTTGGGGTTAGTTGGTCCCACTTGCAAAATCAAATCGTACCAAGATTGTCCTCTGGTGAAATGTGTGCCAGCAGGTGCGCAACTACCTTGCTCCAAATAAAGGGGAATAGTTACCGATGTTGGCCAAGTGAGGCCTCCATCGCTCGATTTACGAAACCATTGAATATTACCGCCGCCACTTTCTGCGATAGCATAAACAATGTTGGCATCGGAGGGTGCGCAAGCCACTTCTACTCGTCCGCCACCCGTACCGCCGGGATTGATAGCTGTGCCAAAGGCTGCACCAGTAGCATCTGTAGAGCGGTGAATAGTGCCGTTATCACGAGCCGCTATGATGGTGCCAGAGGCTGTAATCTCTAAATCCATGAATGCTCCTGATGTGCCTGTAGGTGTTGTCCAAGTGGTACCGCCATCTGTAGAGCGGCGTAAACCACTGTTGGTGGCAGCCAAGACAATGCCTGTGCTGGTTACAGCCAAATCATTGACATAAAAAAACACAGTGGTTGTCGTAGAGCCTAATTGTGCCCAAGTGGTACCGCCGTTGGTTGTTTTCCAGATACCGCGTCCTCGTTGAGCATCTCCGTTGCCGAAGCCCTCACCTGTACCCACATAAAAAATATTGGTGTTAGAAGGGTCGTGAGCAATAGAAGCCACGGCGATATTATCCCAAAAATCATTTATTTTCTGCCAAGAAGTTGTAGCAGATGTTACATCGTCGTTGTACCATAAGCCGCCACCTACGCCTCCAGCCCATACTTTTTTCTTGAGAGGGTCGTTAGGGTCCCACATGATGGCGCGAGTACGGCCACCTACGTTATTTGAGCCTCTTTCTTGCCAAGTTACACCTGGTAGTGCGCCGTAAGTCATTAAATCATCACGGGCATCTTGCATCGCCTTAAAGCGTTTTTGTGTAGGAGCATAGCCAAGAGAAGGATCAGTCCAGCGTACTTTGTCATGCAACATAGCCAAATCAGGACGATCATACTTTGGCAGTTCTTTGATGATACTGTATTCTACTCTCGAGAGCTTGGTGTAAGGGTGGTTGTTTAGATATTCTGTCCACGCTTTTTCTCTGACGTACGGGTCTGAAGATGCCATGGCTTTCTTGGGGTAGTGCGCTTTGGCATAGGCTATCTCGTCAAAGTTGGCTAAGTCTGAGTTGGTCAGAATGGTAATATCTTTACCTATTTTTTTTCTGACTTCTTCAATTTTTTGTTTGTCACTTTGACTGGGTTGGTATTCGTCACTGTTGTGCGTCTTATTCTCAAAAGCTGTGTTAGGAACACTAATTTGGCTTTGTTGAGAATTGTTTTTTGAAAGCCTAAGTTCTGTAGAAGAATTTTCAGACTCAAAAAAATAAGGCACATAAAACAGAGAACCCAACATCAAAACCAAAGCTCCAATCAACACGGCGGCTAATCGGAATGACTGGTTATTGGGGGAAGAATAATTCATAGGAGAGCACGAATTAAAAGTGGTTGATAAAAAGGCTTTGATTAATAGTTTAGTATACTGCTGGGCACAAAGTTAATGTGAAAGCGTTGTAAATCTATGTTTTTTATTTTAAATTTACCAAGTTTTTTTTGAACTAATTCAAGAGTTAAGCGAAGCCCTCCTTTAGAATAAGTTCACACCTTCTTTTATATAACTTCAATTTTTAATTTACTATTTATCTGTTATTTAATGCACGCCTTAGCCCACAATATTTTGTCTGTAGCCAAGATGGAAAACAAGCTATCGAGCGTCTTATGTTGAAAACTTTTCATAGCCTTCCCATAGATTTCTAGGAAACGATGAATTTTGGGCATATCTTTGAACATCTGAGACAAAGGTTTGATTGGATTTTGAAACATAAATTGGGGTTTTGTGAAACAAGCGGCTTTAGATACTCTCAAAAAATACTGGGGTTATGATGACTTTAGACCCTTGCAATTGGACATTGTGTGTTCGGTGCTGCGAGGTAACGACACTTTGGCTCTTTTACCCACAGGCGGCGGCAAATCGGTTTGTTTTCAGGTACCAGCTATGCTTTTAGAGGGGCTTTGCTTGGTTGTTTCTCCCCTCATTGCGCTGATGAAAGACCAAGTGGAGCAGCTAGAAAAGCGGCAAATTGCTGCTAGAAGCCTTTTTAGTGGACTTAGCAATCGAGAGGCGGATCTGATTTTGGATCAAGTGCAAAGAGGGCAAATTAAATTTCTGTACGTTTCGCCTGAGCGTTTACAAGCCAGAGAGTTCAAAGAACGCCTAAAATATATCCAAGTAGGGCTTTTGGCTGTAGATGAGGCACATTGCATTTCGCAGTGGGGCTATGATTTTAGACCACCCTACAAGCAAATAGCTGAGTTACGTCCGCTGCTCAACGATGCACCTTGCATCGCTCTCACCGCCACTGCCACTGAAGCCGTTCGAGAAGACATTATTGCCAAGTTAGACTTTAAATCTGATTATAAGGTTTTTACAAAAAGTTTTGCGCGCGAGAATCTTTCTTATTCGGTCTTTGACATAGTCAATAAAAACGAAAAATTGCTACAAATACTAAGGTCTGTGGCTGGTTCTGCGGTAGTCTATGTCAATAGCCGCCGCAAGACGGCTGAGGTGGCGCAGTTTCTAAAATCACAAAACGTGAGTGCGGACTACTATCACGCAGGACTTAGCACCCAAGAGCGCGGCCAGAAGCAGGCTAATTGGATTCACAATAAAACCCGCGTTATCGTGGCTACCAACGCCTTTGGTATGGGCATAGACAAACCCGATGTGCGCGTGGTGGTGCATTTAGATCTGCCTAATTGCTTGGAGGCTTACTATCAAGAAGCAGGACGAGGTGGCAGAGACGAAAAAAAAGCCTACGCAGTCTTGTTGTATAACCAGAATGATCTCAACTCTTTATCCAAGCAAACCAATTTGGCTTTTCCAGAGTTGAGCTATATATACAAGGTGTATCAGTCTTTGGCTGATTATTTTCAGATTCCGATGGGAGCAGGCGCGCAAAGCATTTATGACTTTGAAATAGAAGAATTTATAAAAAAATTCAATTTAGATTCTCAAGCATTTTTTGCGCTCAAAAAGCTAGAAGAACAAAACATTATTCAGTTAAATGATGCTTATCACAATCCTTCACGTTTTATATTTTTGGTATCTGAGGCAGATCTTTATCGCTTTCAGGTGAGTCATGCGGCTTTAGACCCACTCATCAAAACTCTCTTGCGCTTATACGGGGGCGGGCTTTACACGCAGGCACTGCCTATACAAGAAAGTAAAATTGCTTATCAGCTCAAAACCGACTACCCCACAATCAAAAAAGCATTGCAATATCTCAGTCAAACCGATATAGGGCTTTATACACCTCAAAATGACTCGCCTCAGTTGGTTTGGCTAAAGCCCCGCTTTCATGCCAAGGAGTTGCCTATAGACGTAGAATTGCTCAAGACCAGAAAAAAAATGGCGCAAGAAAAAGCTGATTCCATGATAGATTATTGCCAAACACAAAAAATATGTCGCACATCTTTTATTCTTAACTATTTTGATGAGCCAAATGACCTAAAATGTGGTGTTTGTGATATTTGCTTGACAGAAAAACGGCACGAAAATCCCAATTTAGAGGAAGAGCTGATTCAGAAAATACACCTGATACTAACTGCTCACCAGCCCTTAAACTACAACACCCTAGTCCAAAAAATAGACCTCAAAGATAAAAATATACTCGTACCGCTGCTTCGCAAAATGATAGATGAGGGACAGATTCACCATCAGGATGGTTTTTTTAGATTACACTAGCCTAGAAGATGATGACAAGCAATTTTCAGAGAATTAGAAATCAAAGCCTCTATATTTTTTGGGCTTTTATCATTCTGTTTTTGCCCTGCATATCCTGTTTGAGCACAATATTTTGCAAGCCCATTTCTGCAAAAAGCTGTGCTACAAGTGGAGCGTTATGCTCATTGGTTTCTACAAAAATCCAGCCCTTGGTTTTTAAAATATGATGCGCTCGGCGGGCAATAGCTCTGTAAAAAATAAGCGGGTCTTGATCGGAAGTAAATAATGCTAAATGTGGTTCGTATTTCCATACCTGAGCCCCCACTAAGTGCTTTTCAGACGTAGGAATGTAAGGTGGATTACTCACAAGCGCATCAAAAAGTGGGTACTCTAGTTCTTCATCATACAAAAAATCACCTTGCCAAAACTCCACATCTAGCTGATTGCGGTTAGCGTTTTGTCGGGCTATCTCCACCGCTCTTACCGAAACGTCTAAGCCTAAAACAGATGCGTTAGGGCATAAACTTTTGATAGCAAGTGCAATACAGCCGCTTCCAGAACCAATATCTAGAACCTTGAGCGACCCCATAGACTGGAAAGTACTAGCCGCCCAGTGTACAAGTTCCTCTGTTTCGGGGCGTGGAATGAGTACATGACAGCTTAGACTAAGGTCTAGACCGCAAAAATGAGAAGTACCCAGCACATATTGCAATGGTTCGTTTTTCTTTAATTTCTCTAAAGCCTTTTCAAATTTTTCAGGGTTTTTATCCGTAGACTTATTGAGCAATATGTCAGTTTTAGACACCTCAAAAAAATGGGCTATAAGCTCAAAAGCAATATTTCCTGCTTCTCTAGGCTCATAAAGCTCTGAAAGGGTACTTCTGGTGTCCTCAAACACTTCTCTGAGGGATGTCATAAACTTGGATATTAGCATAAAAACTACTCATAAAAAATTTCGCAACCAGGAAGGCTCTTTTTAAGCCCATTTGCCTCGGCACTCGTTACCTTAGAGCCTGTGCAAAACACAATAGCTAATTTTTTGTTTGCCTTGAGTGCAGAAATCTGCCCAACTAGAGTGTTCGTAAATACGATCTCCGTCAGGTTTGGCAAGTTACTTAAAGCTAAAATATTGGATATCTTGGTTTCTGAGAAAGCAAGTTCTCGGAGTCCTACAAGTCCCTTAATTGGCTCTAGGCTCGTTACGGGCGTACGTGAGAAGAACAAAGACTGCAATTCTGTGAGATATTTGAGCGGAAAAAGGCTCGTCACTTTGGTATCCGAAAAATCAAATATCTTCAATCGCTTCAAATTGGTCACTGGTGTGATGTTGTTAATAGCCGTTTGATGGCAATAAAGTGCGGTGAGGCTGCTCAGATTTTCTATTCCTGTGAGAGATGTGATGCCTGTTTCTGAACACTCAAGCTCGGTAAGTGCTACCAGAGAAGCTAAAGGCGCAAGGGTGGTAATGCTTTTGTTTTGATCGCAACGAATAACTTTAAGATTGCGTAAAACCGAAAGCGGCGCGAGCGTTACGATACTAGAAGCATTACAGTCAATTTTGGTAAGAGCAGAAATTTTGGCAAGCTCAGCGGCAGTAGGGTTTTTGCTGATGCCATGTTTTTTGATGAAATAATTGCGCCAAGGCTCATCGAGTTTGTTCTTCCACCAATCTGCTGTGGCTTGAGCATAGGTGTTGGAAATCAACCCCAAAAGGAGTAAAAAACTAATAAATATTTTGCACATATTGTTGTGGTTTTTTATCAAAAATGAGTTTAAACACATTAAGCTCAAAGCGATGAGGTATTTTTGAGACCCTAACTTACAACTAAAATCATACCTTAATCAATTTTTGCATAAAAAAGGAGTTAAAAAATCATAACATGGCGGTGCAGTTTACCCAACAAAATTTTAGGCACAAGGCTAAAGCGTGTATTGGATCAGCCTACTTTTATGATATCTTTTAAATACAGTGTGCCAAAGCAGCATTTTATTTTCCAAAAATCCGCTCTGCAAACTGGCCTAGCATCTCTCGACCTGTTTTGAAGTCGTTTTCGCGCTGAGTAAACGCGCTAGGGGTTTGTTGGGTGCTCATCAGATAAGCAAACACAAAATCACCTTTGCCATCTTCCCAGCCTGTAGTTTGTCCAAATCTTAAATCGTTGATAACAAATCCTGTAGGATGTTTTTCTACTGTATAATAGCCTTCCGTCACCTCCAAGAGTTGTTGAAGCTTGTGTTCTTGCCAAAAGGGTTTCAATAAATCGTGTTGCTTTTTAAAAGCATGAAACTTGATTTTAGGCTCGCTATCCAATAAAGAGTAATAACCACTGTAATAAACCGAGTCCGACTCAGCCGTAAAGTTCCAAAGCAGATTATTGAGAGGGGTTGGTTTGGTTTCATAGCGGCTATAAGTCAGCCCTTGCCGTGCCATTTCTGCCTCAAATACACCATTGATATAAAATTTATTAACAACTGTAAGCAGCAGATAAAAAGAACTTAAGCCAATCCCAAACCAAGCCCAGAACGGTCGTTTAGAGTGATCGCGCTTCAAACAGGCCACCACAATCAGACAGGCCAAAAACGGGAGTGTATAAAGCGGATCCACCACAAAAATACTCTTAAAACTCACGCCATAGTTGCTGAATGGGTAAAAAAGTTGAGTACCCCATGTGGTAAAACTATCCAGAAGTGCGTGGGTGATAAAGCCCCACAGATACAGATGCGTCCATTCACGCCATCGCGTATTGGGGCCTGCAAAAAACTTCTGGTTCAGATAGGCCAAGGCGGGAGAAACTAAAAAAGCAAATAAAAAACTGTGCGTCAAACTGCGATGCCAACGCATTTCGTCCACAATGTCTAAAAAAGGACTTGCTAAAATGTCTAAGTCAGGGATAGTACCTGCCAAAGCTCCCCAAAGCATCGCTTTGTTGCCTATTTTTTTGCCAAGAACGACCTCGCCCACAGCAGCACCCAATACAATCTGGGTAAGAGAATCCATGAAATGATATTGGGTTAAATGCCTCTTTGTTTGGATTTTAGGCGAAGATGTTTGCGCATCTCCAACACAAAAGCCATTCCTAGATAGATAATGATGGGCGAACCAAACGTAAAAAAGGATAAGCGGATAAAGAAAAGTCTAATGCTTTCGGTAGAAATTCCCATTATCTCGCCAAGTGCTGTGCAAACACCAAAAGCACTTGTCTCCAAAAAGCTTTGAATTCGGTTTAGCATAGCTGTGATATGAGTTTTAGTTCCGATTATCAAAAGAATGCGCCGCTTAAACAATTTTTTAACTAAAATTGTTTTTAGCCTTTGGCTATATTCTTAAAAAATTCAAATAAGAGTCTTACACCTACGCCTGTGCCATTTTTACTGCGGTAAGCGTCCTTGCTGCCCAAAAAAGCTGTACCAGCTATGTCAAAGTGCATCCAAGGATAGTCTACAAAGTTTTCTAAGAATATTCCCCCTATAATGGCTCCTGCTTCTGGAGAAGATGGTATATTGGTCATATCGGCTACTTCCGACTCTAAACCTTTGCGGTATTCTTCATAAAGAGGAAACTCTACCAAACGCTCGTGCACGCGATTACCAGCTGCTTTTAGCTTAGCCTTCATGTCCTCAGAAGCCGTACCCATACACACGCTTGCCTGCTGGCCTATGGCGTTGGCAGCACTGCCTGTGAGTGTGGCAAGATCCACTACAAAAAGTGGTTTGTACTTTTGGGCATAGCTCAGAGCGTCGGCTAAAATCAAACGTCCTTCAGCATCAGTATTGAGCACCTCCACGGTCTTACCGTTTGAAATCGTGATCACATCGCCTGGCATGACTGCTGTGCTATCAGTCTGGTTGTCTGTAGAGGGTACTAAGCCCACCACATAAAGAGGTAGTTGAGCCTTGGCTACAGCGTAGATAAGACTGATTGTGGCGGCTGCACCTGCCATGTCAGACTTCATTTCACGCATGTAGTTCCAAGGTGTTTTGATGTTCATGCCGCCGCTATCAAAAGTAACACCTTTGCCCACCACCACATAAGGCTGTTTGTTAATAGCGTTACTGGGTTTATACTCCATCACGGTGAAAGTAGGCGGCTGCACACTCCCCTGATTAACAGCTAAAAGACCACCCATTTTGAGTGCTTTGATGCGCTCTTTGCCAAAAACTTCTATTTTAAAATTGGCCAAAGCTGCCAGTTCTTGGGCTCTGCTGGCCAGCTGAGTAGCGTTAAGAAAATTATAAGGACTATTTACCAAGTCGCGGGCAATGAAAACAGACTCCAAAACCACTTCTAAGTGAGATACTTGCTGTTTGGTGATGCCTTTGGTATTGAGAAGCACGCTCCAAGTGGGACTTGGTTTGGCATTATTGCCATATTTGGGTATGATGTAGCTGCCCAGTACCAAGCCTTCTACCAAAGCCAGAGCATCTTCAGGATTATCAATTCCCAGACAATCTATTTTTTTGTTGTCAATTTTGGCTAGGGTCTGCGCTATTTTATCTCCAAACGAACGGTAAGCTTCTAGTCGTTTGTTCTCGTCTTTGAGTTCATTTTTAATGACAAAAACATAGCGGTTGTATTGATTTAAAGTCACTAATTCCTGTTCCTTGTCCTTGATTTTGCTAACTACGTACTCGGTTTCGTGGCTTGTCATGTGTGCACTCGCTACTTCCCCTTGAGAAGCAAAGAGAACAAGATGTGTATTTTTACGTGGACTATTGCTGAGTTTCAAGTCAAGATGTTTCATACAGGTCTATACCGCTTGTTTTACTGAGAAAATTTCAAAAAGGTATTTTTTTCAAAGCAACGCGTTTATTTTTACAAAATCAAGAAAATACCTTAGTTTTTTATTGAACTCTTTTTCAAGTGGATGCTGAATGAAGTCCAAGTGATTAAGCAAATCGAATAAGTTAAGTTTTTATAGCCTGTAGCTACTTTGTCAAAAGGCATACAAACAATTTTTGAAAAGGCAATCTTCTCACAGCCCTATACTTTTGAAGTAGCTGATGAGATGTTGTTTGATGTATTTTTCTTGTTCGCGCGTATCCATAAGCGGCACAGGTTTAAGCGTAGTAAAGTGCGGCCAGCCAGCCTCATCCCAATGAGAAAGTACGTAATGTCCACTTACACTCAGGGTTTTGCAGAGGCCAACATGCATCAAATCTTGTTTTTCTTCTTTGCTAAAGTTCAAAGGGCCTCTGCCCAGCTCTTGTACTCCTACTAAGAACAAGACGGCGTTGGTGTCTGGAATCTTGCCAAATTGTTTTTCTAGCTTGTTGATGAGGCGCACCCATTCGTCGCGCCAGTTTACATCAAAATTGACCGAAACAGTCATTGTTTTTTTAGGTTGTTTGATGTTTATAAATACAAAACCAAACCATCGTAAGCCACATGCATGTTGCTTGGTAGTTCGGCTTGTGTGTGTGTGTGTAAGCCCATTTTATGGCTCAAATGGGTTAAATAACAAAGCTTTGGCTTAAGTTCTGCACAAAGTTCTATGGCTTCTTGCAGGGTAAGATGAGAAATGTGCTGATCGCGTTGCAAAGCATTGATCACTAAAATGTCCAAATCTTTTAGTTTTTGTTTTTCTATTTCTGATATGGTCTTGGCATCAGTGATGTAGGCAAAGCCACCAGTTCTGAAGCCAAAAATGGGCAGTTTGTGATGTAGCACCTCTACAGGAAGAAGTTCTAAAGAATTGATTTTAAAAGCTTTATTTTCTATGTAATGGGTCTCTACCTGTGGTATGCCTGGATATTTTTCGTCGGCAAAGATATAGGCAAACTCGCGTTTTATCTGCTCGATAACGGTTTTACGGCCATAAATAGGCATATCTTTTTTTTGCAGAAAGTTAAAGGAGCGCACATCGTCCAGCCCTGAGGTGTGGTCTTTGTGTTCGTGCGTAAACACGACAGCGTCCAACTTACGCACCTTTTGGCGAAGCATTTGCTGACGAAAATCTGGCCCTGTGTCAAACACAATGCTCGTATTCTCAGTTTCCAAAAGCAGAGAGCTGCGTGTACGGTTGTCAAAAGGATTGCTAGAGGTACACACTGCACAATCGCAGCCAATCACAGGTATACCCTGAGAAGTACCTGTGCCTAGAAACGTGATTTTTAAAACGTCATAATTCATTAGAGAAGCATGCTAAAGCATAAAAGGTATGCAAAGTTGAGAAAGATTTGTCATTTTTTTAGACAAAAAACTACCTTTTTTTGTAATTTTGCGTTTTACATGAATAATTCAACGATTTAGCAGTTATTTTGTTAGCAAGAAATGGAAGAGTCTATAAGACAAAAACAGGTGGGGCGTTTGGTTCAAAAAGACCTCAGCGACATTATACAAAGGCATCCAGAATGGTTTGGTAATGCCTTTGTGACGGTGGCGGTCGTACGCATGACTAGAGATTTGGTCATTGCTAGGGTTTATTTGAGTACTATCATAGAGAACGTACCCAGAGAGGCTTTTCTAAAGCGCGTAAACGAAAATAACAAGAGCATCAGGCAAGAGCTAGCCCGCCGTGTGCGCAATCAGTTACGCGTAGTCCCTCAGCTTCAGTTTTATATGGACGATGCCCAACAGGAGTTCGATAAGATAGAGAAAATTTTATCGGGCTTAGATATTCCTCCAATGTCTACTGAAGAAAGCAACTCTGAAGACGACTATTAGACCTCAATTATCTTTCTATCTAAGCTCATGAAGTTGGATTTTGACCTCACAGATTATATTTTATTGTCCATATCGGTGGCGGCTTTTGGCATAGGCGTACACCAATTCATGTACTTTGGCATGGGTGTGAGCTACTGGCTTTTTATGATTGCTTTAGGCTTGCCTTTTTATATGCAGTTTAGACGACATAAAAGAAAAATTCAAGAGCAGGTCAAGGACAATAAACTCAAGCCTCAAAAAACGAATTCGTCTTCAAAAGCAAAAAGCAAAAAAACGAATAAATCTGCTTAGATTTTGCCTTGAAAATGAGTTTTAGGGCAAGGGTTCTAGCATTAAATTTGGCATTTGGCAAAACAAAAACTAGATTTGTAGGCTTATAACCAAACACTATATTTAGCTCTTTCGTTCGAAAATCTATGTTTTTAGACCCTCAAAAAGCCCTAGCAGCCAAAAAAATCAAAGCTTTTGTTTTTGATGTGGATGGTGTTTTGACCGACAGCGGTATCATGTATGATGACAATGGGACAGAGTATAAGCGTTTTAATGCCAAAGACGGCCTTATCATACGCGCCCTCCCCCGTTTGGGTTTGTACACAGGCTGCATCACGGGGCGTAATTCTGGTGTGGTCAAGCACAGAATGGATGAACTGAAGGTCACATTCCAATACCATGGCATTTCTAAGAAGCAAGAAGTTTATGAGAAGATTAAGCAAGATTATCAGCTCAAAGACGAAGAAATAGCCTATATTGGCGATGACTTAAACGACTTACCAATTCTCACTCAGTGTGGTTTGAGAGCCTGTCCACAAGATGCTAACCTACATTGGCTAGTCCCATACATAGATTTTGTGTGCAAAAAAAACGGTGGCAGCGGAGCTGTACGCGAGTTTGCAGAGGCCATTTTAGCAGAACAAGGCCGTCTGGAAGACCTAAAAGCACTTTTTTGGAAACCTTAAACACAGCTTATGCGCCTAGATGCTTCTGGTTTTTTGCCCCGTGTGGTCAGTGAGCTGCTTGCTCGCTATGGTTCAGAGCTAAATCAGCTGGCTTTGGTATTGCCCTCGCGCCGAGCCTGTTTGTACACCAAAAAGTACATTGCTTCTGCTATAACGACCCATAGCCGACTTCCTGATGTATTCTCTTCTGATGAGTTTATAAGAAGTTTGTCCCAAACCGATGTTTGGCATGATGCCCGTCTACTTCTGGAGCTTTTTAAGAGTTATCACGCTACAGCCCCTCCAAATTCTACGAATCCGTACAAAAATTTTGAGGATTTTACGGCCTTTGGTCTGGCTGTTTTGAATGATTTTAACACCATAGATCTTACTTTTGGGAGCGAGGCTGAAAGTGTGGCACTATTTCAGTATTTGGGTGAGGCTGATGCACTTTCGCGCTGGAGTGCGGATCTTGCGCCAGAACAACACGAAAGGGTGCGTAAAAATAAGCGGGTAAGTGCTTATCTGGATTCTTGGAAACATCTTTCGGACACTTACCTTCATTTCCGCAAGAGTCTACGCCAACAGAACCGCGCTTATTCGGGGATGGTATACAGGCAAGTGAGCCGCGACATTCTTAACATAGCTGATCACTGGCCTTATAGTAAGGTGATTTTTATTGGGGTTTCGCAGGCTTCTGACGTAGAATTGAGTATGCTTAAAAAATTGGTAGCTAACCAGTTGGCAGAAGTTTTTGTAGATGCAGACGACTTTTATACCAACCAGATTGCCATACATGAGGCGGGCATGTATCTGCGTCGTCTTAAGCAAGAATTGGCCTTAGCGGATTTAAAATTTACCGAAAAATATATTCAAAGCTCACCCAAAACAATTGAGCTTTTGGCGAGTCCCAACAACGTGCTGCAAGCCAAGTATGTAGGCCATTATTTGCACCAGCTATTTGAAGATTTGCAGAAGAAAAACGCCCTAGAAGATTTTAAACAAGCACTCAATCATACAGTTGTTATACTGCCTGATGAACAGTTACTTACACCGCTTTTGGCCGCTCTTCCCGACTTGCCGGAAGGCTACACCGCAGCCGATTTTATCAACATCACAATGGGTGTACCGCTTTCGCATAGTCCTTTGGCGGCTTTGGTAGAAATTGTGTTTACAATGCAAAATAGGCTCATAGAAAACGCCAAAGGACAAATCAATGTCTTTTTTAAGGACATTATGAGGCTTTTGCAGCATCCATATATTTTTGAGCCTAGCATAGCTAAAAATCAAGCTATCAAACGCATACAAGATGAAAAGCTGATATTTATGACTTTGGAGGAGCTCTCGGCCATAGATAGTTTTTATGCTCAGCTTTTTGAATCTTGGCAGGGCGATACGCAAAAAGCATTTTTGTTTTTTGAGAAGCTGACCCAGTATCTTTACAAACGTTTCAAAGAACAGGCGCGTTCTGAAGCAGAAATAGCTGTACAACTGGAGTATGTCTTTCATTTTCATACTTTGTTGCAAAGAGTAAGGCAGGTTTTGGCTCACGGGCAAATTCCTATCAAAGTGAATGGTTTGAAGCGGCTCATTCAGGACTTTATGCGGGAAACAAAACTCGCTTTTGCGGGCGAACCGCTCAAACCTATTCAAATCATGGGTCTTTTGGAAAGTAGAAATCTCGATTTTGAGAACGTCATCATACTTTCTTGCAACGAAAAAGTATTGCCCAAAACCCGTTCTCTGAACTCAATTATTCCTTACGAGATACGTCTCGAGAAGCAAATTCCTACCCACGAACAGACCGATGCAGCCCTAGCCTATCTATTTTATAGGCTGTTGCACAGAGCCAAGCATGTACAGCTACTTTATCTAAGAGGCCGTTTTAATGACCAAGTGCCCGAAAAAAGCCGCTTTCTGATTCAAATCGAGCATGAATGGAGCAAGTTTGAGCATATCAAGCTTGCTCATAAGAATATTGCGCTCAGCTTGCCTCAAAATACCGCAAGGCAAACTCAGCTCCATAAAAACGAAGAAGTGCTCAAAAACATTAGAGAATATTTGCTCAAGGAAGGGCTAAGTCCCACCACCTTAGCGCATTATATCAAGTCGCCTTTGGATTTCTACCGCCAACGTGTATTAAAAATCAAGCCTGTGCTTGAGCTAAGCGAGGATTTGTCTGATATGTTGCTTGGAGTTATCATTCATAGAGTTCTAGAAAAGCTTTTTATGCCTTATGTAGGCCAAGAAGTTACCAGAGAGCGGCTCGTTGCTATGCAAAAAAATGCTACGCCAGAGTGGTTGACACAGCAAATACGCGAAGCTGCACAGGAATATTCTTCTAAAATTGACTTGGAAGTGTCTAATAATTTTTTGAATGTAGAGATTATAAAACATCTCATTCCGCGCTATTTGGAAGCTGAAATGGCCGAAGATCCAGAAGAAGATAAGTTTTTTTATCCTTTTTTGGTGCTGGGCACGGAAAAAGCCATGCAAAAGCACATAGAAATTGAAGATAACGGAATCAAGCAATGTATTCTTCTTGAGGGGGTTATAGATAGACTAGACTATGTGAAAGCTCCTCAGGGGCATTATTTCAGAATATTGGACTACAAGAGCGGCAAGGAGTCTTTGAAACGAATCAGCTTGGACAAGGAGAAGAAAAATGAAACCAATAACTACGAGGTTAATTTTGCAAAAAATATACTCGAACAAAAGGATAAAAACTTGCCTAAGCTCTTGCAAATGTTTTTTTATGAGTCTTTGGTTCGTGAAGAGATAGAAAAAAATAGGCTAGAAATGCCATCGGATAACATACAAAGTGGTTTTTGGTTTCTCAACAACCTAGAAGAAGGCTTCCAACGCTATGACCCCAATCTAAAACTTGGCAGTACGAGCGAAGATGCACTCCAGCTCACACTCAAAATTTTTATTTCAGAGCATTTGCTCAATCCCAATCTACCCCTAACCGAAGCGATAGATTCAGAAGCTTTTGTGTCTGCCAGTGTTTGAAACAAAGTTTTGTAATAGTAGAGTTGCCTGTGCAGACAGCGCAAAGACGAATTCGATTACAGGAAATTTTTTAAGCATAAACCAAGAGGAGTCAAAACAGATTTGTCAATTTGACAGAGTTTTTTTTAGCAGCTAGAAATTTTAGCGTATTTTTGTAGTTCCACTCTTTGGAAGATTCTAAAAACATGAAAAAACTGTCTGAATTTTTAGCCACTTGCCCTTTCAAAGGCAGCCAGAAATCACTTCAATCCATCATGCTAGCAGTGGTGGAGGCCGCTAAGAGCATACATAAAGATGTAAATCGTGGTGGTTTGACAGATATTTACGGTTCGGCTGGTTCTCAAAATATTCAGGGCGAAACTCAGCAAAAGCTTGATGTTATAGCTAATGATCGCCTTATAGAACAGCTCAATATTTCTGGTGAAATTTGTCTCATAGCATCTGAAGAAAACGACGATTTGATTTTGACTAACAGCCCAAACAGCCGTTATGTGTTCTGTACCGACCCTTTAGATGGATCGTCTAATATTGATGTCAATATTTCTATTGGAACTATTTTTTCGGTATTTGAGCGCGTAAGTGCTGTTGGCAGCCAGCCTGAGTTGGCAGATGCCCTCCAAAAAGGGTGCAAGCAGATTTTGGCAGGCTATGTACTCTATAGCACTGCTACAGTTTTGGTCTTTACCACTGGTCAGAGTGTGTCAATTTTTGTGTATGATGAAGATATTAAGGAATTTATCTCACTCCAAGAAGATGTAAAAATTCCTCAATCTGGTAAAATCTACTCCTGCAATGAGGGTAACGCGCTCACATACACGCAAGGAGTACAAAACTATTTGGCGAACTGCAAGACAAAAAAATATTCTGCCCGCTACATTGGTTCTTTGGTAGCTGATTTTCACCGCAATATGCTCAAGGGTGGCCTTTTTATGTATCCAAGCACCGAAAAAGACAAAAATGGTAAGCTCAGGCTACTTTATGAGTGCAACCCGCTTGCTTGGTTGGCAGAGGTGGCGGGGGGAGCGGCATCTAACGGAGAAGTAAATATTTTAGATATTGAACCTCAACAATTACACCAGCGTGTACCCCTTTTTATAGGATCCAAGGCGATGCTC
Source organism: Cytophagales bacterium (assembly GCA_004293815.1). Taxonomy (GTDB): domain Bacteria; phylum Bacteroidota; class Bacteroidia; order Cytophagales; family Bernardetiaceae; genus RDZD01. The sequence goes on from RDZD01000014.1 coordinate 92,449, forward strand.
CAAGAGGCTTTAAGCTTTCTTTAGTTCCCATAACCACGCTAGTAAACCCGAGTATAGGAAAAATCCTGCCACGATACAGATGATTAAAAGATAGCGAACAATCTTGCTAGCTTGTGGGTGCTTACTGCCAAAGCGCGCTGCAAGCCAAGCCCCTAGGCTCTGTCCAAATACCAAAACGATGCCCACTGGCCAATGGATTTGTTTGTTCCAGACAAAAACCAAAAAAGCTGGAATGGTAAAGAAAAATACCAAACTGTTTTTAAACAGATTTGCGTCTTTTATGCTTAGTCCACAGCCCCTAACCAAAGCCACAAACAACAAAGCCCCCACGCCCATTTGAATGTAGCCGCCATAAAATCCAATACCCAAAAAAATAAGTAAATCTTCATACCAAGCTAGTTTTTGCGGCTCAGAAGTCGTTTTTAACCATTTTTGCGGTTCGCTCCAAACCAGCCAGAGCAAAAAAAGCATAAGACCAGCCACGCTGTATTCCAGCCACTGGCGCGGCATAAAACTGGCGCATTGAGCACCCAAAACTGAACCTATACAAGAATAAATTACTTTAGGCAAAAAGTTAAAGGCCACTTTGTGTTCCTGTGCGTGCTTGTAGGTGAGAGAACTTACCGCACTTTGTACCAACACACCCACGCGATTGGTTGCATTGGCCATAGAGGTGGATATATCTAAACTGCTCATCATCAAAAGACTAACAGCAGAGCCATTGGCAGCTAAGGTGTTGATAAAGCCAGCCACCAAGCCGCCCAAGAGCAAAAGACAAATGGTAGAGGTATCTAAACCCCAAAACTGAGCAGGCCAGAAAAGCAACATGGTTGTTGCTAAGGATTGATGAGCTTAAAGCCTACTCCGTGAACGTTTTCTATCTTCACGTTGGGATCATGTTTGAAGCATTTGCGCAAACGCGAAATAAAAACATCTAAACTGCGTCCAATAAAATAATCGTCATCGCCCCAAATGGTGTTGAGAATATCCTCTCGCTTGAGTACGCGATCAGGATTTAAACAAAAGAAGCGCAAGACTTCTCCTTCTCGCAAAGTCAGCTTTTGTACTTCTTCGGGGTGTTTGAGTTCTAGGTTTTCAAAATCAAAAGTGTAGGTTCCCAAATCAAAAACTTGTCGTGAGGGCACAGCAGATGCTCCTACTTTGTTGCGTTTTAAAAAAATCTCGATTTTGAGCACCAACTCCTCAATGCTAAAAGGCTTGGTCAGGTAGTCGTCCGCGCCTATTTTGAGTCCATGAATTCGATCTTCTTTCAAAGACTTGGCTGTCAAAAAGATAATCGGCACATCTTGATTGCGTTGTCGTATTTTTTGAGCCAGCGTAAAACCGTCCTGTTTGGGCAGCATCACGTCAAGCACACAAATATCAAATTCTCCTTTTTTGAATACTTCCTCAGCTTCCAAACCGTCCGCACAGTGAGTAACGGTGTAGCCCTGCCACTCCAGATTGTCTTTGGTTACAAAGCCCAGGCTAAGGTCGTCTTCTACAAATAATATTTTGGCTTTCGGTTTCATTAGGAATAAATATTTTAGGCGATTAGCTGCAAAGTTACATATTATTTTGAATTATAGTCAAGAGGCTATTTGTTTTTTTGGTAACGTGGGGCTTGAATTATTTAGCCAGCCAAAAATTAAATAGCATTTGCCTCAAGTTTACTGCGCCTTGCACAGACTCCAAAAGAGTATTGGAAGGGTTGTACAGCTATGTTTTTAGCAATACATTGTCTTACGCATGTCTTGTGAAAACTGTGCCAGCCACTATATTACTTTACTATTTAAATATTTTTTTTAATAATACCATTCAAATTTCTTACATAATAAAATCAGAAAATAATCACTTTTTTCAAGTATTTAAAGTATAAATATTTGATTTTTAAATTTTTATTTTAAACATCAAAAATATAATTGTTTTTTTTACATTTTTTTTGTAAAAAAAAATTACTTTATTATAATTGCAGCTATAAATTTTGAATATGTTATATTTCCTTTTTCTGACCCTCAGAAACGACTTTATTCACTCACAAAAGCAATCAACCTATTTTCAGCACAATTTAATACCACTCAGCATTTTCTTGATTATTTATTTACTACTAAACCTGTATTTTTATGATACACAAAAAAACACTTATGAACTTTCTTACTAAACACCAAGCTTTAAGTAGTCAAGAGTTTAGTAAAGTGCTCTGTAGTCTTTCTGAAAGAGAAAAGCTTGCGCTTCAAACAGAATTTGATGCACAAGCCAGAGAGATTATCAAAACGCGAAATCGTTAGTCTAATTTTTTTATCTGTTGTATAGAAATTGTAAAAATACGGGTTCAAAGCATGTGTTACTTTTGTGTTTGCCCTCTTTTAGAGTAAAAATAACGATGGAATAATGCTCTAGGCACAAGTTTTATGTGATTTTTTGTGTAATAGCAATCACAAGACTATTTTATTTGGTCTCTAATATCTATTTTTGCTCCTCAAAAAGCTGTTTTTGGGGAGTCTTCGTGTGTTGTACATAAAAAATCTCTTTTTTTAAAACCATGACTAGTAGTCTTGCGTAAAGAGATTACTTAAAGTTCCCGCATGTAGACTTGTGACCATATCAGTATAGCTTATATATTTTGTAAACCACTCACAATGAACACATCGCTATTATTTTGGGGCAAATGGCCTTTAGGATATAAAATATGGTACTCTATTATTTTTATACTTTTACTGAGCTGTTTGTGCTATATGCTCTATGGCTGGTATGTAGGGGCAGACGGTATAATTCCTTGGCTTAATGAGGGCGAGCTGCTCACTTACCCTGTGGTAACTGGTCAGTTCTCGAGCGCGCTTTTTGATGTCAGCACGGAAACTGACGCATTTACGATTGTAGAAAAGTTTGTAGCAGGCTCTTACCCTATTCGCGCTTGGGTTTATCAGTTACAGGTATTTTTGGGCTGTTTTTCTCTTGTTTTAATTCTGACCTCTCTGACTTACATTAAGCCCAAGCTTTGGTATGCGGGCGGTTTGCTGACGGTGCTGTTTTTTGTGGGGTCGGCCAACCTAGACGCAACAAGCGTGGCAGCCAGCGACTGGCTTGAGTTTAACAACAACAAAGTTGTTTTTGTAGTTTTCTCGGTTATTTTGGTAGGCACAAGCTTTTGTATGCAAAGCTATCAGCCTTTTAATTATGCGATTCGCTTGGTGTTTTTTGCGGCTCTATTTATTGGCTTTGGTGCTTACTTAGAGCTTTCTTATTCCAAAATCAACCATTTGAGCATGTATGTGAGTAACTACCCCACAATCATGTATTTGGCCTTAATGGCAGTATTTGTGTTGCTAAATGGTCACGAAATTATGCACCTAATTTTCTTGGCCACTTCGCAAGGTTCTTCCAAAGGCAACCATAACACACCGTTTTTGGTGTTTGGGGGCTTTTATTTGGTCAATATGATGCTTTATTATTTGGAAAGCAATAATGTGCTGGATTGGAACTTGTACTATATTCCGCCCACGATTGTATTTGCTATCACGGCGGTGCTGAGTGTTTGGGGGTTGAAGCAAAGAGAAAGATCTCATTACGCCGATGTCATTAGTTTTGCACCTTATGGGGCTTTGCTTTTTATAGGCATTGCTTTGTTCTGCACTAGCAACTTAGGATTTGCCTATGCCAGTGGTAACGACTCTTTGGTAGAAGCTTTTGAAGATGTGATCCTTTATGCACACATTGGTATGGCTGTAGCTTATGTAGTCTATGCAATGTCTAATTTTTCGCAGGAACTCCCCGAAAATTTTGATATGAAAACATATTTTTGGGACGCACCCAAATCTGATTTCGTGTGGAGTAGTTTTTTTGGTTTTTTTATTGTGGCTATTTTTCTATTCAGAAGCGACTATTTTCCTTACAAACAGGCCAAAGCTGCTCAAAACATAGGTATTGCGGATTTGTATGAAGCAGAAGGTGAGGGTAAACTTGCCGAAGGTTTTTATAGAACTGCTCAGGGTTATGATATGCTCAATCACAAAGGCAACTATACACTGGGGCTGCTGTATCGGAAAAACAATTATCAACCAGAGTCTTTACCTTATTTTGAAGCCGCCAACAGACGCAAGCCTTCAGCCTATGCGCAGTCACACATCTTAGATGTGCTCATGAAAACGAGTCCCCAAGATGCAGATATTCGTGGTAAAATTGCTCTCTATGAGTTTCCAAAAAGCAGTGAATTATATAACAATTTAGGTGTTTTTATGCTGCAAACTGCTGCCAGCTCCGAACAAGCCTACAATTATTTACTCAAAGCTACCGAGCTTGCACCCAAAGGAAAAATACAACAAGCCAACTTTTTTGCCCTCTGGCCAGCTTTCAATCTCAAAGGGCTTCCAACAGATGTTATCAAGGAGCCTTTACCTTATTCTGGCACTTTCAACAACGAGCTTGTTTATCTGACCAGAATCGGCCAAAAATCGCAACGCGCTTTTGTTCCTGAACTTATCAAAGACAGTGTGTTACAAACAGCTGATTTATGTTATCTTTATAGTTACGCTCTCAATAAGCCCGAAGCGGCTCTGCCCTTGGTAGATAAACTGAAGGCTTACGAAAAAGTAAAAAGCAACGAATCCTTTGTGAGTTTTATGGCCTATGCTCGTGCCAATATTTGGTTTTATAACCACAATACATTTCATGCTTTTATGCAAATGCAAACACTTGCCGATAACTTTAGCAGCACCGACCCTAAGTTTTATCATACAGTAGGCACTTGGTATCAACGCTTCGGGCAGTATAAATCTGCTTCTAATAGTTATTACGAGGCTTTTAGACGTATGAAACTCTCCGAAAGCCTTAATGAAGCCATAGCACTTTCTTATGGGGCGGAGTCTAGAGCAAAAGCCATAGAAAAATGGCAAGAGCGCGCTACTCAGGCCAAAGATGAAACCGCTCTTATGGCTAGAGATATGCTCAAGCATCTTTCGCCAGATAGCCTCCGTACCAAGCCTCTCGCCAACCGAAATGATGAGGAAAAGTACCAATATCTGCACTATAACCAATACCAAACGGATTTACAGGCTTTTTTGAGCACGATAAAGACCATTAGTAATATTAATTTGAAGGTAAAGGCTATTTTAGATAGAATATTCTTCAACCTTCAAAATGAGGAGCTGAAAGAGGCTTTATTGCTCCGAAATGAGCTAACAGGCGTGCCTGGTATACAAAATGAGCTTTTAGCGGAGCTGCGCTATGCAGATTTACATTTGCTCTATCGCAGTAATCGCCTGAATGAACTAGAGAATTTACTCAAGGAAGTGAGTCCAAATCTTACGCAAAAAGGCTGGGTGCTATTCTTTCAGGCTGTGGTGTCGGCTAGTAAAAAGCGTTCGACAGAAGCCAATCAGTTGTTTGAACAAGCCTTGCTCGCCCAACCTTTTGAACCACATCTCTACGAGGTAGCAGCCAAACACTACAATAGTCAAAAACTATTTGATCAATCTTATAATCTTTATATCAATGGATTGGATATTATTCCGAACTCTGGTGAGCTTTATGCAGCTTATACCCTGCAATGTTTAGAGCAGTCTTACATGAGCTATGCCGAAAAGGCTCTAGAACGTTCGCAGCAGCTACTTTCTAGCCAGAAGTTTGCTAATCTAAAAACACGTTACGACAGTCTTTTTGTAATCAAAAACAAAGATGCGGCAGAGTGGAAGTAGGAGTTATTTTACAGTCCTATTGTTTGGACATAAAAGCAGCAAATCTAAGACCTAACACCCCATCAGCTGCTTTTGTGTTTTTCTAAGGAAGTGTTTGAATCCCTTCTAAATGCACTTAAGCCAGAGTCAAGTCAGTTAATGACTGATGCTTGCGTTCAAAAATATAAAAATGACTATGATTTTTCTAAACTTTTGATTAATGCTTCGCCATTTTCAAAAGCGTTTAAGCAGATACATTAGCATCTCAAGCTGCGCTAAAATCGTTCTATAACCACATTGTCAAAAGCCCGACTGCGACCATCTATAGAAATCTTAATGTTTTTGTTCAGCAACAAAAAAACAGCCCTGAGTTGATGCTGAGGGCTGTTTTTCTAGATATATAAGATTTTCAAAACCTTATAGGTTTGATACAAACAAAAAAGCTTATTCTACCGCCAAGCGCAGGGCTTCAAAGTCGCTGCCATTTTGAACAGTTACCAGATACAAACCAGGTTGCAGACTACTTATGTCTAAAGCAGCAGTTTGAGCAAAAGACACAAACGAGAGTTTGGTTGCCCCTGTAAGGTCTTTGACGGCTATTTGCAGGCCATTGGGCGAGATGGTAGCTTCATCCAGTAGGCTCAGCACCACTTGCCCGCTAGCGGGGTTGGGCGTGAGCATGGCCATGCGCTCACCAGAGGCGGGACTACCACACTTTTTTCACCTCCAATTATCCACATCTATCTTTGGTGCACCACAACCATTACTCACCGCAACACCCACCGTACCCACTGCACCCAAAGCATCGCTTGGAGGATTCCATTGTACCTCAATCTGGTCTGTGCCTGCACCTTCAATTATCACACCGCCACCTGTTACAGACCAAGTGTAGACCACAGCGGAGAGAAGTGCAGTAGGATAGCCTGGTATTTCAGCAGTGAAAAGTGTGGTGGTGTTTTGATGTTGACCAAAACATAAATCCCACCGATTGGGAATCGTACTTGCAGCAGTACTGCTGATGATAGGGTTGTTGGTGATGCCGCCAAACCAGAGGAGGTGTTCAACCCACGGCCCTTCACCGCAGGGCAGCACACCGTCTATTACCGTATACAAACTCATGCGCAACTTGAGTCTCACTTCTCCTTTATAGCTTGGACTAATATTTTTTATTTGGATTACGTGAGGCGTACGTAGTTGGCGATACAGAAGTTAAAACTGCCACGCCAGCGGGCTCCACACTCCACTCGTAAGAGTAGAAGGGATAGAGTGTTGTGCTGATAATGCGAGTTTGATTATAGCAAATAGGCTCAGTACTGGTCACAGGCGTAAAAACAATAGAGGACACCACACTTTCACAAGGATTGGTCAATGCAAAAGAGCCGCGATAAGTACTCATCAAGCATTTCATACGTTTGAGCTGGTCTTTAGTGAACATTTTAAGGCAACTTGAATAATCCATGATGTTTTGATTCATGTTCTTGTGCCCACAAAAATTGCTATTGCAGAGATGAGATGGCATGTCGGTGGGAGTATCCAAACAAAGATCTCCATGTGTGTAACCGCACTCGGTCGTGCAGAGGGGGCCAATGAAAGTATGCATTAGTCCCAACCAGTGGCCTGTTTCGTGGGCGGTGAGCATAGCGGGAACCGCAGAAGCAGCAAACTCATGTTCACTCAACACAATACCCGACAGCTGGGGCCTCACCAAGTCCCACTCTGGCATGGTAGCATAACCACTTAGACCTAAATCTAGGTCAAGACCACAAATCCAGATATTCAAAAACTCTGCATGAGGCTAAGCATCTAAACCCCCACTAGCCTCATATTTGACGATATCACCAGAATTGGAAGCATTTATGCTTGTTTCCTCATTAGTGTACGCATCGGGATAGAAGGCTGACTTCCATGTGGTTCGGCGTTCAATGCCGCTGTGTGGTGCGCCACTGGGATCCACGTTTGTCCTTTTGAAGCGAATTTTAGTATTGCCTGCCGAAACTGGGGCAAAGTCGGGATCGATGGTGGTTTGGGCAGTGTGCGTGCCCGCAAAAACTTGATTGAGCTCTACAATCAGCTTCTCAAGCTGAACATCAGTGATGGGGTAGTTTGCGAGTCCGTTTTGATTTTGTACCACATGAAAAACAACAGGAATTAAATACGGAATATCAGGGCAACTGGCGTAGGGGTCATTACAACCCACCGTAAGCCGTTTATTTTTGAGCATATCTTGCACCTTCTGGCGCATGGCTTCGTAGCTGGCCTCGTCTAGGACTGTACCACAGCCATTTTGAGCGAGCAGCTTACTTTCTCCCCCTGTCAATAAACATGCCAAAATAAGGCAAAGAAATTTTAAATTTTTCATGATTTTTGGGATTTTAAAAGTAACAAACTAATCGCGTGTGCAAATGGAATAAAGCGTCTGCTTGAGTTCTTGGGGCAGATAAGTATTGTCTCTTACCAGTTTACTTGGGTTACAGAAATAGTAGTACCTGTATGCTATTCTAGGTGTGCCGTCAGGGTGGCGCGTGTTCACAGTCATTCGCGCAGCCAATTTGCCTTGGGGGGAAAGTGCGATGTCGTACTTTATAGTCTCTGTGAATGTTAGTTTTGTAACACCTTGACTATCGGTGTTATAGTTTAAAATTGAAAAAGTAGAATCATTAGTAAAAGAGTACTTTACCATATAAGATTTACCTTCTAGGATTACCAGCGGGTTGCCTGTGCCTGTGGGGCGCATAGTAACATCTTCATAGAGCGCCACCGTGCGCCAAAGGCTGCTTTTGAGCATGGCTCTCAGGTCTTTTTCTGTTTTTACGTCTAGCTGTTCACCATCTTTGCAGTGCACATACTTGTCCGGAATCGGTGGAAGTACCGTGTCCTTCGGCACGGAATAGTCTTCCAAAGGTGTTAGCACAGACCCTTCTGCGTTGTCCTTGCAGCCGACTAAGCTCAGGGCTGTGGCGGTGCTGGCCAGCAGAAGCCCCATTTTAAGGATTTTCAATACCATAAGATTGCTTGTTTAGAATGAGTTTCAAATACACAAAAAAGCAAAAGTGGTCTTCGCCACCCCGCACTACAAGTATAAGTTATATAAAATATCAAGCAAAATAAAACATGGTAGGCTTCACATCATACCTTCAAAAAAATCAATTGTAATGGCTCAAGAAATCGCAAATTCAAGGAATGAATGCAATATCGTTTTTGAATTGTTCGCTAGGTGAATGAAAATTGATACTTTTTTTAGGTCTTGAGTTCAGTATATTCTTGATGTGCAATACTTGTTCATCAGATATTTTGGTAAGGTCTATTCCTTTAGGGAAATACTGTCTGGTAAGGCCGCGCTTCGCGCGGGCGCGCGCACAAAACGGTGGCTTGCCGCAGATCCCCCAAAAAAAACAAAGAAATACGAGTCCCTGCAAAACAAATCTGCCCCCTAATTTTTGACTCCCACCCGCATTTTTGCGCTTCTGGCGCGTGGGTTGCGCACAACTTCACTTTCTTCGGGTGTTTGAGCCTTCCTGAAAAGTGGTCTTAAAGGGGCAAAAGAATTGCCATAGAGGTCTTTCTCGAGCGCGCTACCGTCAAACTTACCTTTAAGAATAAAATTTTTGGCCAAACGATCTTCTAGAGAATGGTAAGAAAGTAAAACCAAACGTCCATCAGGCAGGAGCAAATCTGAAGCTTGAACCAAAAAATCTTGAATTGCTTTTAGTTCGTCATTGACTGCAATTCTAAGAGCCTGAAAGACTTGCGCAAAATACTGATAACTGTTGCCACGTGGCGCAAGCGGCTCTAAGATGGCTTTGAGCTGAGAGGTGGTTTCTATTTTGTTGTTAATTCGAGCTTGTACAAGCACCTGTGCGAGTGTACGTGCGTTGCGTACCTCACCATACATGCCCAATATCTTGTGCAGTTCGGGCTCAGAGCTGGTTGCCAAAAGATCTGCTGCTGTTTGAGGCGCGTTTTGATCCATGCGCATATCCAAAGGCCCCTCAAAGCGCGTAGAAAAACCCCGCTGTGCCTCGTTGATTTGGTGCGACGAAACCCCAAAGTCTGCCATAATGCCGTTTACTTGCCGCACACCATGGAATCGGAGATACTGCTTTATGTAGCGAAAATTGGCTTGAATGAGGGTGAATCGCTCGGGCGAAAAGGTCTCTGCATTGACCGCCGCATCAGTGTCTTGATCGAAGCCATAGAGATGTCCTTTATCTAATTTTTGTAGAATTAGCGCAGCATGACCGCCACCACCAAAGGTGGCATCCACATAGAGTCCATTCGGATTTTCTACGAGTGCATCTACACAGGCTTGAGCCATGACTGGCTCGTGGTAGTGGCTCATGGTGTTTAGTAATCCGTGAGGGTAAGTGCTAGCTGTGCCAATGCTTTTTGTAGTTGCTCATCGTTAGGAGCCACACCATGCCATTTGTGCGAACCCATCATAAAATCTACTCCCTGTCCCATTTCGGTATGCATGAGATTCACGATTGGTTTTAGAGATTTGGTTTGGCTTTGGGCTTGTTTGAGCATATTGACCACACTTTCTAAGTGGTTGCCCTCTTTACAAACATTCACTTGCCAGCCAAAAGCACGCCACTTGGCTTCTAAGTCGCCCAAACTGAGCACTTGATTAACATCTCCATCTATCTGGCGGCCATTGCAGTCTACCGTCAAAATGAGGTTATCTATTTTTTGATGAGCGGCATACATGGCAGCTTCCCATATTTGACCTTCTTGAAGCTCGCCATCACCGCTCAGGACATATACCAAGCTGTCATCTTGATTCAGCTTTTTGGTTTGTGCAGCTCCTAAAGCTGCCGACAAGCCCTGACCCAAGGATCCAGAAGCAATACGCACACCAGGCAGCCCCTCATGTGTAGTGGGGTGTCCTTGTAGACGACTATTGATGTGTCGGAAAGTGCCCAGTTCTTTGATGTCAAAAAAACCAAACCGAGCCAAGGTGCTGTACCAAACCGGAGAAATATGTCCGTTAGATAAGAAAAACAAATCTTCGCCTACGCCATTCATGTCAAAGCGCGTGCTGAAGTTCATGCTGCAGCCATAAAGAGCCACAAAAAACTCTACACAACCCAGCGAACCGCCTGGATGGCCAGAGGCAGCACCGTGCGTCATTCTCAAAATATCGCGCCTGATTTGTGTGGCGGTTTGCTCAAGCGAGTGAAAGTCTGTTTTACGAATCATCTGACTAATATCAAAAATGGTTTTGCGTTGCAAAGTTATAAATTATTGTGAATAATGTTAAAAACGTGCTTCTAAAAGCTCAGATTTTGTAAAATTGAGTACACTTAATTTATATTCATGATAGCTCATAAAGACATGAGTAAAAGCATCAGCTATACCTTGGATGTTTTCTCTTAGTATCCTACCAAAAGATTTATTATCAAAACATAAGCATCTTTCTAACCAATCAAAGAAGCCAGATGGTCTATATCCGAATCGGTGTTATAAACATGCAGGCAAATGCGAAGTCTCTCTTCACCTGCTCTGACCGTAGGCGAAACAATGGCGCGGACATCTAAGCCGTTTCGTTGTAACTTATACGCCAAATCTTTGGCTTTTTTTGCATCTCTAACTTTTATAACTTGTATGGGGCTTTCGTTAGGTACAACATCATACCTGCTATTTTGTACAGCCTGACCAAACTTGGTAACTACTTGATGCATTTTTTGCTGCAAGTGCATGTTTTCTGCAAGGTAGTCAAAGGCATTTGACACTGACACCAAAGTATGTATAGGCAAAGCCGTTGTGTAAATGAGCCCCTGTGCAAAATTAATGAGATAGTCTTTGAGTACCTGATTACCCACCACACAGGCTCCATGACTGCCAATAGCTTTACCAAAAGTGTAAATTCTAGCAAAAAAAGCATCTTCTATGTTAAGCTGACAAGCAATGCCACTGCCGCCCTTTCCCCACAGCCCTGTGGAATGCGCCTCGTCCAGAATCAAGTTAGCGTTGTAATCATCGCAAAGTTTAGCTATTGCTTGTAGGGGAGCTGCGTCTCCATCCATAGAGTAAACGGACTCCACTACCACAAATTTTTCGCCTTCCGCTTTGTTTAACTTTTTTTCTAAATCATTCAAATCGTTATGAGCAAATGGATAGCGTTTGGCAAAGCTCAAACGGTAACCTTCCTTGATACTTGCATGAATTAGCTCGTCATAAATAATGGTGTCAGTTCGGTCAGCCACACAAGACATGAGAGCGGTATTCGCTACGTAACCCGAATTAAAAATAAGACTAGCTTCTGCCTCAAAAAGATCTGCAAACTTGTTTTCTAATTCCATGTTATAGTCATGATTACCAGTGAGTAATCTTGAGCCTGTGGAACCCGAAGGCAGGTCTTCGGCCAAAAATGCCAGCTCCTTTTGAACAAGGAGGTAAAGTTCTCGGTTACGAGCCAGTCCTAGATAGTCGTTGGAACAAAAGTCTACCAGACCTTTACTCACTTGCAGCTCTCTATAGATTCCTATCTCTTTTCGCTTTTGAAGCTTGGAGTGGAGTCGTTCGTAAATTTCTCTATTGTGCTTGTCGCTAAACATGGTATAGTGTCATATTTTAAGTGAAGAAAATTGAACAAAATCAATTATTCAATCTTGATTAGTATCCAAAAATAACTAAAAATCTTGAAATGTCCAAATATTTAAATAGCAGCTTTTTATATTATTATACTTTTTATTTGCAGCTCTTCTAATCAAAAAAGAACACTTTCAGAACGTAAAAGAATAGCTCTTAAAAAACATTCTTATACAGTTATTTTTATAAAATATTAAAAAAAGTATTTAGATATATTTAAATTAAAAAATGATTTTATAATGAATTGATGTATTTATATATCCGAGTTATTTAAGCTTTAAAAAAAAATCCCTAAAGTAATATCCCCAAAAATCAACCAATGACACAACTCTTAATCTATGAAAAAGGCATATAACTCTTTAAAGCATGGATTGATGCCTTCAAAGCTCTATGAATGAGATGTATATTTTATGTAAAAACTGGATGAGTTTGTATTTTATGCGCTTTCAATTGTTTTTATCGCGGAAAATAAAGCAAAAATGGAAATTTTAAATAATTTTTTGCTTTGATTAATTATCAAAAAATTATTCGGAAAGTCTTATACATTTAGCTTTTCATCATCAAATCATTCCCCCGTCATCACAAACGCTCCCCAAAAATACGGCTCGGGATGCTGTGTCTTGATTTCAGCTTGTGCTTCATTGAAGGCTTTACGGGCATTGTTGTATTTGGCGAATTTTTGATAGAAAATCGTCATCAATTTTTGCGTTACCGTATCATCCACTTTCCACATGGACATGACAATCGTTTTTGCGCCAGCAACTTTAAAAGCTCGTTGCAATCCGTACACGCCCTCGCCTGCTTTTACGTCGCCTAAGCCCGTCTCGCAAGCAGACAAAACGACCAAATCTGTTTCGTCCAAATCCAAATTCGCCGCTTCCAAAGCCGTCAAAATGCCGTCTTCGGTATCAGGCTTGATTTCCGCACGCGTGTAATCGCTTACGCCTGTGAGCAACAAGCCTGAGCGCAACATTGGATTGATGTTTGCGTTTTTCTCTTTAGAGTCAATAAAAAAACCGTGTGTTGAGAGGTGCAAAATTTTCGGATTGCGCACTTTTTTGATGTTTTCTTCCGTCGCAGATTTATCAAGGAGTAGTCCTATCTTATATTTTTGGTTACTAAGGATTTGATTAATTTTTTTGATTTCTTCTTTTGTGCCTGGCAAAAGGCTGACTTTTTGAAAGTTGGCGAAGGTACGTGTGGTGTCTGCTTCGAGTTCTCTTTTGCGGCTTTCGTTGGCGTTTTGTGTCTGCAAATCGTATATTGGGTAGCCCAAAAGTTCGGCTTTGAGATTTTTATTTTCCGATTTTCCGAAAGCCAAAATGTCTTTTGTATTCGTTACCAAATGCAATTCAATTTCGTCCAAAACATATTCTTTCGTTTCGGGATTTTGAAGTGTATTGATCGAAATTTGATTGTAAACGCCGTCGGGTGAAAAATACACTTTTTTGATGCCTTTCAATTTTTGGGCAATCGGTTTCCAAAATTCATTGTAGGATAAATCATCCTCTTGCATGTACAAAATTGCATTTTTTTGGTATATAGAAAATTGACTTTCCAGATCATTGCCGTTTTTGAGCAAGACGAGTTCGGGTTCTTTTGAATTTTTGCGAATAATGAGGGCGGCGTATTGAACGGTGTCTGTTAAGTCGTTAATTGGATATTTTGGAAAATTTGGTGCTTTGGCAACATCTGAGGTATCGGTAACGATTCTTGGAACACCGAATTTATTGATACGGACAACTTCAATGGCTGCTTCACCTTTTTTGAGCTTATTTCTTATATCAAACCATTTAGTCTCCTCTTTTTCGGCTAAGTTTTTAAAGGCTTCGGATTTTTTAGACAGCTGCTGTTCTATTGTTTCGTTAAGTTTTAAAAGAGAATCTAAGTTTATTCCTTTTTCATTTCTGACTTCTAAACTCATTTCGCCAGCTTTAATAATCGCTTTTTTTTGTTCCGTCCAAATCCGATATAAATCTATTAATGTCGAATCCCTAGAATTCAAGATTCGGGATTTCATTTTTAAAGCGGTTTGCACTAAAATTCCTTTGGTCGCTAATTGGGTATCATAAAAATCTTTAGTATCGTGGTTTGGTATTTCAATGGCAAAAGCATGATAAATATTCAAATGCTTTTTTAGCTTTTCATTAAAATAAAATTCCTTTTGCTGCTCAGTTAAAATAGGAAATTGAATTTCAGTTTGTTCAACTGCCCATTTCTTAACTTGAGATTGAGTTTCAACTGCTAAATCTTTTTCATCAGTTACCCAATTATGTACAGACCAATTTTTTAGTACATCATAATACCTGTAGTGTTTGCTGCCATATAAATCTTTATTTAATTTTAGTGCTTGTTTGTAAAGTTCTAATGACTTATCATACTGACCAATATCTGTGTGAATAGTCGCTAAATTTGTAACTACATTAGTGTAATCAGGACTTACTTGTCCATAGTTTTTTTCAAAAATACCTAAAGATTTTGTATAAAGTAACAATGCTTGATGATAATTATTTGTCAATAAATATAATGTTGCCAAACTATTTAAAGAATTTGCGTATTGAGGGCTATCCTCGCCCATAATCTGCTTAATATTTAACACTGACTCTTTCAAAAGCGGAAACGCTAGGCTAAAACTGTCCATGTCTGTGTACAATCTTGACAAATTAAACAAAATTCGGTTATATAGAATATGTTTATCACCTACACTCATTTTCATTACATCTAAAGCTTGTATGAATAAAGGCACGGAAGTGGTGTAATTGCCCATTTCATGATATACAATTGCCAAATTATTTAATGAATTTGCATAATCTGGGTGCTTTTCTCCTAAAATTTCCTTTCGCAATTCTAAAACATTATTGTATAATGGTAAAGCAAGAGTATAATTACCCATACTCTTATGCAAAATAGCGATATTATTTAACGATGCGATGTAATCAAGATGCTTTTCTCCCAAAATCAACTTACGAATTTCTAAAGATTTTTGATTAAGAGGCAAAGAGAGTTCATATTTGCCCAAAATGATATATAAAATGGATAAATTATGTAAAGAAGATGCATATTCTTTACTCAATCCGTTATTAAACTGCTTGCTCACGTTGAGAGCCTCTTTAAAATTGGATTCACATAAAACAGTGTTATTTCCTTTGTTTATAGGTAAATAGAATGTTGCTAAGTTCTGTAGGGCATGACTATAGACAAGAGAAGTTGAATTATATTTTTTGCATAATTGTACATTTTCATCTAGGAACGCAATAATTTTATCTTTTTCCCAAACATGAATGATACTATGATTCATATCATTTCTTATCGTCAAATATTTTTCATTTTCTTTACCAAATTCCTTTTCTACCAAGTTTAGAGCTCCTTCATACATGGGAATAGCTGATTTGAAATCACCCTTTTTCATTAAAGAATCTGCTTTTTTATGAGCAATATCCCAAGATTTTTCTTGTGCAAAAGACAAAGTAAATAGAAAAAATAAGCCGATGATTAATACAACAGATTTCATAAATGTAGTGGTAAGACGGGTCTGCAAACAAATTTAAATAGATACATGCTACTCTTCCTAAAAATAAAAAATAAAAATAAAAATAAAAAATAAAAAGTGCACATCAAGGCTATTTAAGCTTAAAAAAATCCTTATCCAAGATTTATTTTTGAACTTAATTTGTGAAATTTATTTTAATACCTGTTTGTCAGTGTTTTGCAAGTTAAAAGCTTGCAGAGTTTTAAAAAGACTGCAAACATTGCATATCTGGCCTCTTCTATTCGCATAGCTTGGTGTTTGTGACAAACAATTTTTTTTGTTCAAAATTGTTCAAAAGTCTTAAAAACATTTGTTTAATTTACGCATATTGCCTTCATCAAAACAAACAACTACCACATGAAACTCATAAAAGTAGCTGGTGCAGTTCTCAATCAAGTGCCTATGGACTGGCGCGGTAACCAAGCGCGTATCTTAGAAGCTATCAAGCAAGCACGTGAACAACAAGTATCCGTGCTCTGCCTGCCAGAACTCTGCATTACGGGCTATGGTTGTGAAGACATGTTCTATGCTCCTTCTGTACATCAAAAGGCTTTAGACGTGTTGTGGAATATTGTGCCGCAAACGCAAAATATGGTAGTTTGTCTTGGTTTGCCCATCATTTATCAAAACAGAATCTTTAATACCTCTGCGCTGGTGGTTAATGGCCGTATTTTAGGCTTTGTGGCCAAACGTTTTTTGGCAGGCAATGGCATTCATTACGAACCACGCTGGTTTACACCATGGGAGGCTGATAAACGCATAGAATTGCCACTTTTTAACCCGCAAAGCCAAAAAAATGAATACTTTGGCTTCGGAGATGTGTTTTTTGATGTAGGTGGAATCAAAATAGGTTTTGAAATATGTGAAGATGCTTGGGTGGCCAACCGTCCTGGCCGTGGTTTATATGCCCAAGGGGTAGATGTGATTCTCAACCCCAGTGCTAGCCACTTTGCCTTTGGTAAGTTAGATGTTCGCAAGCGTTTTGTTTTAGAAGGCTCTAGGGCTTTTGGGGTGGCCTATGTGTATGCCAATCTCTTAGGCAATGAGGCAGGCCGCGCCATTTATGACGGTGGAGTGATTATAGCCTCGTCGGGTAGTTTAGTGGCTGTGGGCGAACGCTTGAGTTTTCATGATGTATTGCTCACAACGGCTGTTATTGATGTAGCGGCTGCGCGCATGGCTCAGGCACAAGCTAGTATGGTTTTTCAAGTGACTAACCTAGAAAATACAGGTATACCAGCAGAATTTAGTTTTCCAGCTGTCAAGCCAGAGGCGCAACGCAGCGTGTCTCCCGCATGGGAGAGTTGTTTGAAGCTTCAGGAAGAAGAGTTTACACGTGCGCTCACCTTAGGGCTTTTTGACTATATGCGAAAGAGCCGATCCAATGGTTTTGTGGTGTCTCTAAGTGGTGGAGCTGACTCAGCTGCTGTTTTGGCGTGTTGTGCGCTGATGATTAAAATGGGCTGCCGTTCCATTGGTTTTGAGGCTTTCAAGCAAAAAATAAGTTATCTAAAGGGGATAGAAAAAGCCAAATCGGAAGAGCAGATAGCCAAGCTTTTACTCACGTCTATCTATCAAGGCAGCAAAAATAGTTCACAAACCACCCGAAACGCTGCCCGTGAAGTGGCCAAGGCTTTAAACAGCCAGCACCATGAGGTCAATATCAGTAACATGGTGAACCAATACACCAACGCTATCAGCAAAGCCATAGACCGCCCCCTCACATGGGAGCAAGATGATATAGTGCTTCAGAACATACAGGCGCGTGTACGTGCACCTTCGGCGTGGATGCTAGCCAATCTTCAAAATGGATTGTTGCTTTCCACCAGCAACCGTTCTGAGGCAGCAGTGGGTTACGCTACTATGGATGGCGACACCAGCGGCGGTTTAAGCCCAATAGCGGGCATAGACAAGGCGTTTTTAAGGCAGTGGCTTAGGTGGCTAGAAAAAGAAGGCCCTTTGGGTGAGAACTTGGCCATACCTGCACTTAGGTATATTAATCAACAACAACCCACCGCAGAGTTGCGCCCATCAGAACAAAAGCAAACCGATGAAGACGACTTGATGCCTTACGATGTGCTGGACGAAATAGAAGAGGCAGCTATTAGAGACAAAAAGTCTCCTATAGAATGTTTGTTGCTCTTAGAAGCTCGCCATAGCGAAGTGAGTCGAGCAATGCTCAAAGAGTGGGTGAGAAAGTTTTTCAGGCTTTGGAGTAGAAATCAATGGAAAAGAGAGCGTTATGCGCCTTCTTTTCATTTGGATGACAAAAACTTAGATCCTAAAACTTGGTGCAGATTTCCCATCCTTTCTAGCGGTTTTGAACAAGAGATAGAGGAAATGATGCAAAGCTAACATGGGATTGTCTTGCTTTTAAAACGTCAAACTTTCTAAATTCCAACTTTCTTGGGGTAAGCTTTGGATAAAGCCTGAATTCACTTGTAGAGGTGAGGCTAGGTTATTGGTGTAGAGCTGACCTGTACCGAGTCCCTGAAATCCAGACGCGCCCAGATGCGATGCCAGTTGACAAATAGCGTTTAAGCCCACATTGCTTTCAAGCGCGGACGTTATCCACCAAGGAACTTGTAGCTCTTGAGCGAGTTCTATCCATGCTTGACTACCCGCTACGCCACCGTGTAATGTGGGCTTAAGGACTATGAAGTTTGGCTTTACTTGTTCTAAAAGTATCTTTTTTTGCGGTGTTGTGGGGGCGTACATCAACTCTTCATCTAAAGCAATTGGCACAGGACTTTTTTCGCAGAGCAAACTCATGTGTTCCCACTGCTGTGGTGCAATGGGTTGTTCTATGGAATGTAAATCAAATTGCTCAAGAGCCTGTAAACGCTCCAAAGCCTCAGCAGTAGCCCAAGCCCCATTGGCATCTACGCGAAGCGTAAGATTCTGTTTGTTAAATTGTTGTCGAATGTGTTTTAAAATACTGCACTCTTCGGCAAAGTCAATAGCTCCCACTTTCATTTTGAGACAAGTGAACCCTTGTTCTAGCTTCTGTGCGATTTGCTTGATCATAAAAGCTTTGTCGCCCATCCATATCAGTCCATTGATAGGAATTTTTTCTTGTCCTTTAGCAAAATTGGTATCAAAAATCAAGCGTTTGCCCCCATGCTGAAAGTCTAACCAAGCTGTCTCAAGGGCGAATCGCAATGCGCTCTCTTCTGGAGGAATGGCCTGCCAAAAATCATTGTCAAGAGCCGATAAGTTCTGAAAATAGATTTTAAGCTGCTGATTCAAAAAGGCTTCGTAGTTGGGTTTGGCATCTAGGCTCAAGCCAGAGAGGGGTGCTGCTTCGCCAAGCCCAAAATGAAGAGGATTGTCTTTATCTGAAATTTTGATAAAGAAACTGTCTTTTTGGTGTAAAACACCGCGAGATGTACCCGCGCCAAAAGAGAAGTTGAGTTGATACTTAATAAAAGAGGCTTGAAGCATGATGAAAAAGCTTGGATGTTGAAGCCTCTAAATTAGAAAAGTGGTTTCAAAAGATAGAGCTTTGAGTAGGATTACCGTACAAAAAAAACATTCCGAGCCAAAAGACTCGGAATGTTCGGTATCATCATAATCACAAAAATCACTAAAAATTAAACTAATTTACTTTGCAGCTTTGCGTTTAGCAGCTGGTTTAGCTTCAGCCACTTCTTCTACAACCTCTGCAACTTCTGCATCAGCGATGTTGAGTTGTTTTTCGAGCGTGCGGATACGTGCTTTGAGTTCGTGAACCGTTTTGCTCATTTCTGCTACGTCAGAATTCAATGCTACTGGATAAGGCTCCAATACGAATTCCATACCGCGTTTCATAGCGTGGCGGATGTCAAACTGAAGGCTCAAAACTTCACCTTGTACAGATGAGAAAGCGTTGCTGCTGAAAAGTTCTACGAGTTGGTTTTCCAAAACGTTTACCCAGTGAGAGAAAAATTCGTTGTATGTTTTAACGCTTTCGCCTTTTTTCATGTTTTCGAACAACTCATTAGATACGTTTTCCATAGCTTTTTGAGCAGCAGTCATAACCATGAAGTTCATCTCAGACACTTTCATTTGATAGTTGTTGAGGTTGCTTTGCATGGTCATTACCATTTCGCTCATATCTTTTTCACGGCTAGGTGGTACCAATTTGCTGAATGGCGCGTATACTTCTTGCATTTTAGCCATGAAAGACTTCTGAAGGTTTGTAAAAGCAGTCATATCAGCTTTCATACCAGCAGGCATCATGTTAGCCATTTGGTTCATCATGTCAGTCATTGGGTTGTTGTTTGTGCCCATAAACTTGCTCATCATATCGCGATAGTTCTCCATGAACTTGGTCATTTGAGCAGACATGTCTTGCATTTTGTTTGGTGTAAAGAGGCCAAACATCTCGCTCATAGCTTGCTGATAGCTCTCCATGTTCATGTTTTTCATGAAGTCTTTAGGGTCAAAGTTGTTGTTTGACATCATTTTGTAGTATGGCTGCCAAAACTCAAACATATTGCCATAAGCTTTAGAAGCGTCCATCATTTTTTGAGAAGCTTCTTTCATATAGCTAGGCATCATTTCTTGCATTTTTTGATTAGCTTCTTTCATGTAACTAGGCATTGCATTTTGCATGTTTTGAGCCATTTCGCTCATAAAGTTGCCACTCATAAATTTCTCCATCATCTCTTTGTAGCTGCTCATGTTGGCAGAGTAAGCACTGTTGTCAAACTTCATGTTGGTCATTTTTTCAAAAGTTTCTTTGAAATGAATAGACCATTTGTCATACATTTCCTTGCCCTTGTTCAAAATCTCTTGTGGGTTGGTGTTGATATCTTGACCCTGAATAGCAGAGTTCATAGCTTCCATCCACTTAGAAGTAAATTCGCGTTGTACATTCAACCAATTTTTCAATGATTCTGGCGTTGTAGCAGAAGGGTTTTCTGTGCTTTTTTTGATAGCATCAGCAATGATGTTCTTTTGGTTCTCGAACCACTCTTTGTAGAACTCTACGCCTTTTTGCATCACGTTGTCGCTAGAGCCAGTCGTTTGCAATTTTTTTGTTGTTTCTACCCAGTTCTCAACAATTTTGTTTTGAGTGTCGGTCCAAGTAGCAATCATATTTTTGGTTGTTTCCATTACGTTTTCCATGGTATTCAGAGAGATTAAGAGAGTTTAAGGTTTGGTTTGCTCAAATCACAATGCAAAAGTAATAGGTTTAATAGGTTTAGTATAACTGGCTAAGCAAATATATAAATCCGTAACATTCTGTATTTCAAATTATTATTTTTGTTTAACGGTGCTTTCGGTATTAAATTTGGTGACTAGAGTGAATCTCAAAATGAAGTTTGTTTTTTGGCTATTAAACCAAAAAAAATATTTTTTTATAGAATTTAATTATTTTTGTGTGAACAAAAAATGACAAAGATATGACTTGTTTTAAGATACAAAATATAGATTTTCAGCTGTTTATAAACTGTTTTGATTTTATTAAAGTAATTGGAGTTAGCAATGCTTTTGAAATGCCTTTTGTTTGATTTCTTTTCAATAAATTTATCACGATTGGTCGGTGGTCAAATGCTGCTTTTTTTATCTAATTGGCTCTCGCAATTTTTTTTGTTGTATCTTTAGCCCCTAAACAGAAAGTCAAGTCTTTTGCGCACAATTTGAGGTTGTTGTATAATTTTATCTATTTTTTTGTACCAAAATTCCAATAATTGTGTTGTCTTTTCAAAACATTTGATTGATACAATAGCGTTTTAATGAATAAGTTATGAAGAATCATTTACTCAAAAAAGGTTACTCAAAAAAGTATGAAAAAGTTTAGCATAATTTTATGCTTGCTCTTGGCCTTTGTGTCAGCAGTGCAAGCCCAAAATAAAGTGCGTTTGGTTTTGTTTAAGGACAAAATAGGCACACCTCACAGCATAGACAAGCCTAGCACTTTTCTGTCTAAAAAAGCCATTGAGCGGAGACAAAAACAAGGTATCCGTATCACTGAGAACGATTTGCCTGTTAGCCCTGCTTATGTAAGTGGTCTAGCAGCTTTGGGTGTAAAAGTGCGCTACACCACACGCTGGTTTAATGGCGCGATTGTGTTTTGCAGCGATGCAGCTGTGGCCAGCATAGAAGCTTTGCCTTTTGTTAAGAGCACCAGAAATCTGGCTATAAACGATTTGGAAAGCCCAATTCGTCCCAAAAATTTGTTTACAGAAAGTAATTTGGCTGAGGCCAAAGGTCATTTTGAGTTCTCTTCTCAAAAAAACTATGGCCTTATGCAAGTCAAAAACATCTTTGGCGCAGCCGATGTACAAAATACCATGATAGGCATACAGGAAATGCACAAACAGGGCTACACAGGTAAAGGTATGACTGTAGCGGTGTTGGACGGAGGTTTTAATAATGTGAATGTGTCTAACTGCTTTAAAGATTTGCGCGTACTTGGCACATGGGATTTCGTGAATGACAAAAAAGAAGTTTATGCCGAGCACCCACACGGTGCTCAGGTGCTTTCTGTGATGGCGGCCTACGCTCCGAACTTACTTGTGGGGCCTGCTTATGAAGCGTCTTACTATTTGTTTAAAACCGAAGATACGGCCGACGAAGAGCCTGCTGAAGAGCTTTATTGGACGGTGGCTATAGAGCGGGCAGACAGCTTAGGAGTCGATGTGGTCAATTCTTCTTTAGGTTACCACGACTTTGACAATTCTGCTTTTAATTATACCAAGGAACAATTGGACGGTAAAACTGCTTTTATTTCTAGAGCCGCAGACATGGCTGTGGCCACGGGCATGGTGGTAGTGGTGAGTGCAGGAAACTCAGGCCGAGGAGCATGGGGCACCATCAGCACACCCGCCGATGCTGTGAATGTGCTCACGGTGGGTGCGGTCAATCGCTTAGAAGAGTACGCCGCTTTCAGCTCACGAGGTCCCAGCGCGGACAAGCGCGTGAAGCCAGACGTGGCCGCTATGGGGTCTGATGCTAGTATTTGGGATCATCGCGACAACGCACCTGTTACGGGCAATGGCACGTCCTATTCATCTCCTTTGCTCTGTGGTATGGTGGTGGGTTTTTGGCAGGCCAATCCCAGCATGACGGCTAGACAGGTGGTAGAAACGATTAGAAAGTCTGGTTCTATTTATAGTGCCCCTAATGAGTTTATTGGCTATGGCGTGCCGAATTTCATACGCGCTCAGTGGGCGGCAGTAAGCGGCATTTCAGAAAGTCCATTGGCTCAAGAAATCAATATTTATCCCAACCCACTGAGTGGGGGCACACTCAGATTCAACATGGGATCAGAGGCCGCTAAACTCTCTTGGAAACTTGAGATTTTAGATGCCTTAGGGCGTATTTTGGTTGCCAGAAGTATCTCTGCTGGTGAAAACAACTGGGAAGTGGCGGAGTTGGCTAACTTGCAAACAGGCGTTTACGTAGCCAAGTTGATGTCTGATAGCCATTTGGTTACAAAACGGTTTGTGAAGGAATAGCAAACTCTTCAATACGGCAGGTCTTAATAGCCCACGACTGCAATCGTGGGCTTTAATTTAACTACGCTAACTCAAAACCAGTTTAAAACTGCCATATTTTTGCTGAATATGACACACCGCGCCTGATTGCACCTCGAGCTGGAAGGCGTGCGCAAGTGGTATTTGTAGACAATCCGCCAGCAGTGCGCGTATCACACCGGCATGCGTAACCACGCCTATATGTGTGTGTTGGTCTTTAAGAGCTTCTTGCTCAATGTGCTTGAGTGCTTTTAAGCTCCGTTCTTGAAGAGAGAAAAAGCTTTCGCCTGAGGGCGGGGCTGCATGAACATAATCTTGCATCCATGAGTTAAGCTCTTCGGATTGAATTTCTGACCATTTTTTGCCCTCCCAAAGACCAAAATCTAATTCTGCAAGTTCATTGAGAACACGAGGAGGAGTAGAAACTAAGCGAGCTGCTAAAGCTGCGCAACGGGAGGCTGGGCTGCTCCAAACTGCTTCCAAAACTGGTAATCTTGCCAGAATACTGTCTGCTCTTTGTGTAAAATTATCAGCTAAAGGCACATCTAAACGGCCATAACAGTATTCTGAAGATAAACTGACTTCGCTGTGCCTGATAAGATAAATATTCATCTGATCAAGCTATCTTGAAGATTTGGCTGCACTTTTAATGACTTCCGCCCACGCTGCTGATATAAAAAGCCCTATGACAAATAAGCTCATACAATCACGCATCATAAAACCAATTGGGTCAAAATATCTTGCTGCATGTTCTTGGCTCATGCCTTCTGAGATGTATTGCTCTGAAAGGCTGGCAAAAAAATCGGGATTGACATAAGTATAAAAAATAAATTGCGCCAAAAAGCCCAAGATACTTGTAAAAAAAATGGTGAGAGTCCCATATCCAAAGCCTTTCCAAAAAGTATAGTTCGTACTTGCTTTGTAGAATTTGGCTAGAGCCCTAAAAGAGATGAACATGAAAATACACATATCTAGGCTGGCAATGTACTGATACCAACTTCTGTTGCTGCTGTGCAAACCCAATAGGTATTCCAAAATAAGCCAAGCAAAACAGAGTACTCCTCCCAGAAGCGCGTAAGGAAGTGAAGAGTTTAAGATTTTCATTTGCAGTTTTGAAAAATTAGGAACGATATTTTCAGGGCAAATTTTGTTTATTTATTTGTCATTCCATAAGTTTGTGAATAATATTTTTTTGATAAAAATGACTCATAGCCGTATCCCACATTGCAGAGTAGCTGCATTTATCCTATTTGTTGGCCTATTGGGAGGCTTTCATGCGATATTTGCCCAAGAGCAAAAGCTCAGTGAAATAGAGGCCAGCGTACAAAGGGAGGCTTTTAACTTTGCCAAAGCCTATAGCGACTTGTCTATTACCAAAGATATACCCGCAGTGGTGCAGTACATGGCTCCAGAACTGCTTTCCACCGTTATTTTGCACGATCTTCAGGGCAATATTCGTGTGATTCATTCTGATTATGAAAGCTTTAGGAACTATCTCAATAAAATGGTGCAGACCGATGGCCTTTCTATCAAATACAACATTACCAAAGTCCATCAACTGCGCGTACACGACGATACACTGGGTGTGATTGTTTATGAAGCTGATTATGACTCCAAACGTGACACCACCGCTTGGAGCAAGGGTAGCGAAATTGTTACCATGACCCTCAAGCGTGTTGGGACAGATTGGTATGTGATTCACTTCACCACACTGGCCATAGAAGACAATTTTCTCAAAGGGGCCTGTTTTTGCGAAATATTTGGCAATCCAAATGGTGAATTTGTCATGCAGACCATCATGCCAGCTGCCAAGACTTACACAGAAAGCTCGCATAAAGTAAAGTTCTGGCAGACAGCCAAAGAGCGTTTTATGCGTGTGGATGACCGTCTCTATCGCTGGATGCCCAACGAAGACGTATGGGCTGTCAACGAACGCCAAACAGATGTGCAATTCATAGGCTATGCCAAAACAAACCAAGAGCTTTTGCGCTTGGTGCTTCAAAAAGATATTTTTATCACCAATTGTTCACAAATACACATTGCTTACAAATAATTCAGAGCTGTTTTTATGAAAAACGCATTCATTGAGAAATATCTTAAAAATTATGCTTGCAAGCTTGGCCTTTTGCTAGTCTGCATGGCTTATTGTCTCAATGGCAAGGCTCAAGCACTGCCTGTGCTGGATTCCATGCAATGCATCCGTTGCATTGGCCAAATGAGTGCGTTTAGGTTCAGCTATACAGATTTAACCCCTGGCAAGGTGGTATATAAACTTTATGCCGTGAAACAGAAAAAAGTGTGGGTCTTGATGATGACCGATGGCATAGAGCTGATGGCTTTTTATGCCCAAAAGCCCAAAAAGAAAGAACAATTGGTGCTCAGCCCTGCACCGCCCTTGCTCACTGAAGCTATTTGTCAGATTTTTAAACCCCAAATGCTCAGGAATAAAGCCAAAACCGTCTGGATAGGAGATCAGCGTTTGGATAACTATTACAAAACCACTCGTAGGAGTAAAGGATTGCTCAAAGACGTGCTGGTGAACTTGAATATAGCACAGGCTAAAAGAATTGTACCCCTGCCTTTTTAGCTTAACTACATGGCAGAGAGCTAGAATAGCATTAAATTAAGAAGCTTTAGTACTTAGCGCATAAAGTATAGCCAAAATAAGATTTAGCTTCAAAATAAATTTTATTTTTTTAGGAGAATCTCAATCAGTACTTTATTTTTGTAAGGTGAAAACAGCGTTAAGCCAAATATTTATACGCAAAAACTAAATCATACAACATTTCTTGAAATTTTCTGTTTTGTGTTAAAGGTCTTTGTCAACGCATTTTAAGCCTTCAATCAAAGCATTTAAAAAATCTCAATTGTTTAGTCCCTGCTTCTCTGATTCTGCTTTAAACGTTTATTGCTCGGCTTCTCTGTTCAAAGTTACATTCTAAATTTTGTTTTAATAAGGTCCAAAAAACACATCTTCATTGAGACTATGAAAAAAAATATTCTACTCATTCTGGCCGCATGTTTAGGCTTTTTGGCTGAAACAAAAGCCCAAGACCCTCAGTATTCGCAGTTTTTTGCGTCTCCGCTTTTGCTCAACCCTGCTTTTGCGGGCTCTACACAAGGGCTCCGATTTAGTGCAAATTACCGCAACCAGTGGCCTCAGCTCTCTTCTCAGTTTGTAACAACGTCTGCTTCTTTTGACTATCATTTTGCGAATGTTCGCAGCTCTATAGGTGTGATTGCACGTACAGACCAACAAGGTTCAGAAGGTAATACGCCCATCAATAGTACTGAAGGCTCTTTGATATACTCTTACATGATTCCTATCAGCGAACGCGTCATTGTACAACCTGCTTTGCAAATGACTTATATGCAAAGAAGCTTGAGATACAATGATTTAATCTTCCCAGACCAGCTCAACAACGCTGGTTTTACGGGTAATTTGACCAGAGAAAATATTCCAAATAACACCATTGGTTTTATGGATTTCTCTACTGGTGTTGTGGTACTTTCTAGTAATTTTTGGTTTGGCCTTTCTGCTCACCACCTCACACAGCCCAACCAGTCATTTTTTGCAGAAGCACAAGATGTAAAAAGCGTGCTTAAGATGAAGCTTTCTGCCCAAGGCGGTTACCGTTATGATTTCAGTGATCACTACTCCAATAGTGAGCGCAGCATTACAACGAGCTTCATATACAGAAACCAAAGCCCCTCAAACGCCATCAGCATTGGTAGCCAAGTGGTTTTGGAGCCTATTACCTTCGGCGTATGGTACAGAGGCTTTCCTGTAGAACAGTATCAAAGCATAACGCAGCAGGATGCGTTTGTGTTCATGGCGGGCATCCAAACCAAAGGTTTTAGCTTTGGCTACAGCTATGATGCAGCAATATCTAAGCTTTATAACTACAATGCAGGCGCGCATGAAATTTCTTTGATGTATTTCTTTGGTAGCCAAGATGTTATTTGCCCAGATATTTACGGCAGTGGTGGCTACGGACGCAATCCTCGCCGAAGCACATGGCGTAGATAATTCTCCTAGTCAAAGCTTTAATTGAGGCCGCGCTCAGCAAAAGAGTGTGGCCTCAGTTTTTATAAGGCAATGGCTTTTGGCTACAATTTTGGCACATAAATCCCGTTTTATCCATAAAAGAGTATTATATTTGTTGTGGGTTTGGAGCTTTAATCTTTTCTTTTATGCGCTTTTGCTTAAGTAAATACCTTTCTCTGTCACTACTTTGTTTGATGTTGGCAGGAGTGCCCCTCTCCACTCTGCCGTCTTGCAAAAGCAAAAAACCAGAGCTAAATGCCTCTGAGAAAAAGAAAAAGAAAAAAAAGAAGGTGAAAAAATGCAAGCTACCCGAGTGTCATGTGCGCATGAACCACTATCATGAGGGCGCGGAGTTTAGAGGCAAGCGCGGCGGTATCTTCACCGCTTGGTTTGCCCCCAAGCAGCCTCGATACGGTCAGGCCAATCCTAAATTTAAAAAACGGACACGTTAAAATAGATGCAATCAGTTGTCAGCACACAGCTTTTGCCTGTTATGGAGCAGTTTTACACGCTGCAGGGTGAGGGCTTTTATCAAGGACATGCCGCCTATTTTATCAGGCTGGGCGGTTGTGATGTGGGTTGCACATGGTGTGATGTCAAAGAATCTTGGAGCATGACCGCACACCCCATGCGCAGCGTTACGGACATTGTCAGCTTAGCGGCTGCTGAACCAGCGCGTTTGGCGGTTATCACGGGTGGTGAGCCTCTTATGCACTCGCTAGATGAATTGACTGCAGCACTGAAAGCGGCTGGGTTTAGCACGAACATAGAAACTTCGGGTGCGCACCCCCTTTCTGGACATTGGGATTGGATTTGCCTTTCGCCAAAAAAATTCAAAAAGCCATTGCCTGAAATACTTCAAAAAGCCAATGAGCTTAAAATTATTGTCAGTACCCATACAGATTTTAGCTGGGCAGAGCTTTATGCCAGCCAAATGAACCCCAATTGCCAGCTATTTTTGCAGCCAGAATGGGACCAGTCAGAGCGCATGTTGCCCCACATTGTGGCTTACGTAAAAGCTCACCCGAAATGGCAGATTTCTCTTCAGATTCATAAGTTTTTAGACATTCCCTAGGACGTAAAAAAACTTATTTCTCTAAAACATGGCTATTGCGTTTTAGAAACTATCATTGCTCAGTGCCCAATCAAAAAAATCAAAATTTACGCCCTAGATGTTTGGCATCATTTACCAAAGGTTATACATTTGTTGCAGAACATGGAGCAGCTTTTGCAAGCGTGTATTGGGCATTGTCTTGACCCAAAAAATGCTGATGCTTACAAAAAAAACAATATGAGATATTCTGGTTTGGTTCTGACTTTGCTTTTGAGCTTGATTTATTCACAAACTCAGGCTCAAATGCTCCCGCCTGAGCGCATTACGAAAACTACCAGAATGCTTTTTGTTCTGGATGCCTCTGGTAGCATGATGGCCAAACTAGGTAACGAAACGCGCTGGGATATTGCTAAACGCACATTGATACGCTTGGTAGACTCGCTGCGCGATGTTCCGCGTTTGGAGGTAGCACTTAGAGTGTACGGACACCAGTCGCCTTCACGCCTCAAGAACTGTAAAGATTCTAAACTCGAGGTAGCCTTTAGTGCTAGTAGCCACGACCAAGTTATCCAGCGACTTAAAACCATTAAGCCCCAAGGCGAAACCCCAATTGCTTACTCGCTTGAGCAATCCATTAACGACTTTCCTACAGGTGCCACCACACGCAACGTGATTGTGATGATTACGGACGGCTTGGAATCTTGTAATGGCGACCCATGCGCTATTTCGGTTGGCTTGCAGAAAAAGGGTATTTTCTTGCGCCCTTTCATCATTGGCTTGGGCGGTGAACGCAACTGGGGCGATGCTTTTAGTTGCATGGGTAGGTATTTTGATGCACGCTCACCTGGTGATTTTGCAGGTGCTTTGGGCGAGGTTATGAAACAAAGTTTATGCAAAACGACTGTGAGTGTAGAGCTGCTAGATGATAACAAACAGACGCGCGAAAAAGATGTTAATATTTCTTTCATCAACACCGTTACGCGGCAGGGTATGTATGATTTAGTACATTATCGCGACGGAAAAGGCCGAACAGATACCATTTCTATAGACGCTATTCTCACCTACGACCTGCACGTGTACACGCTGCCTAACGTCATCAAAAAAAATGTAGACATCATTGGCGGCAGGCACAACGTGATCAAGGTAGAAACACCCCGAGGCAAGCTGCTCATCAGTCAAAAAAGTTTTACAGATTATTCCAAAGAACTCAAGGGTATGCTTCGTGAGTCGGGAAAGCCCAAGACCATTCTCGCGCAGCAGGTGGGGGAGCCACATGATTTATTGGTGGGCACTTACGACTTACAGGTTCTGACACTTCCACGAACTTACTTTTCAAACATCAAAATAGAACAAGGTAAAACCACCACTATCACAGTGCCCCAGCCTGGCATGTTGACGGTGCTCAATAAAATTGAGGGCTTTGGTAGTCTCTATGTCTGTGATGATGAAGGCGAAGAGTGGATTTATAACTTCCCAGATCAGGGTACAGGCAAGCTCAATATGGCCTTGCAACCCGGCAACTATAAATTTGTGTTCCGCTCCCGTGATGCGCCTAGCAGTGCTTACACCAAGACTTTCAAGTTCACTATCTATTCGGGGCAAACCCAAAGTATTGATGTGTTTAAACTTAGGTAAAAAGAGAGCGTGTAAGCTTTATAAGCATCCTAAAAATGAGGTTGTAACAGAGCAGAATGTTTTGTATAAGAGCTAATCAGGTATAAGGCTAAATCATTGTTTTTGAAGAAGCTGGGGCGTTCAAGGATATGCTACTCAAACTCAACAATGCCATTGAGTCGGCTCTCTGATATCATTGTGTAAGTCACCCAGCAGGACGGTTTTATCGGCTGCTTCTAAGCAACTTTATTTAACCCCAATTTTCATCAACTTGTGCGAAGCTATTTTCGTATGAGTTGATGAAAATTAATTTAAACTACCGATGAAAGCTTTAGGATTTTTAATTTTAGCACTGCTCTCTCATGCGGCTTTGGCACAGAAAACACAGCTCATTGCTTACAAAGCAAAGAATGACAACTGCCAAAAGGTAAATTTGATTTTGTTTTATAGGTATGATAATCAGTATGAAATTATTGATTACGAAGTCCTGACAAATAAGAATAAAGAGGGTGTTTTTGTCAAAGAGTTAAAAATATCAGAGAATTTGCTTGCTTTAGGGATTGGTTTCACAGAACTTATTCCACACATGAATGAAGAAGGTTCCATACAGCAAATAGGCAACGTTTTTATGACTTCCAAATATCAGGATTCGTCCACCGTCATAAAAATATTAGGTCAGACAGGACAACAAAAATCAGGACATCTTCAGTATTTTTGTACGGAGGACGATTATTTACAGCAATTAAAAAGCAACCCTTCCTCCAAACTAGCTCACGGATATTTTTTTAGATGCTTATTTTTCAAAGATATGCTTGAGAAGTCAGAAAATTTGATGCCTTTGTTTAATAAATACGGCAGAGCTTTGATTCCAGAACTGGAAAAAGATAAAAGTATGGAAGCTCAGTATTCCTTGGGAGTACTCTATGGCCTTGCGGGCGAGACTGAAAAGATGAAAGCTATAATTGATAAGTTTGAAGTAGAAAGCCCAACATCTTATCTACTTGATCATTTGGAGAACGTTTATAGAAACCTTAAAGAAAATATTAATAAAAATGTTGATGGTAATCATGAAGCATACCTTAAAAAATGCCGAAAATATCCTCTTTTACCTACAAACGATTTTGCAAAGGAGTCTCCAGCTTTGTCTTACCATTATGGCATCAGCTTGGACAGCGCGCTCAAAACCCATGAGTATTATTACAATTTAGCCGAAGTTCATACCTGGAGGCGGTACTACAAAAAAACACAGCTTTATTTTGAATATAAACAACTAGACTCTGCCTATTATCGCCACAAAGAGCTGCTCAAAAACTACTATGCAGGGAAGATGGAAAGTTTTCATACCTTTGACTGGGCATTCTCCATTTCTGAAGTCAGTGATTATGAATATGCAAGAGGAAACTTTGTAGAGGCTCTCAAGTTTATCAATCCAGCGTATTTTCATTACATTGCCAATTACCACCAACTTGGCTTTATAGCATCTAATGTAAATCCTTACGCACACACGAAAGCCCACGCCCACCTCGCGCTCAACCAGCCCGACTCTGCCCTCAAGGTATACACCGAGCTGGTCAAGCTCACCAGATTGGATAGCCTTTTCGAGAAAATTGAGTCCACTTACATCGGCATTCATGGCAGCAAGGAGGGCTACCAAGACTATTTGGTACAAAATGGCATAGATAAATTTGTTGTAGAAACCAAATACGCGCCCGAAGCGGTTTTTAAGCTTTATGGCAGCGATAAGGAAGTGAGTCTG
>RDZD01000035.1 GCA_004293815.1 Cytophagales bacterium
TGTTGTTGCAAATATAGCGTAATCTTGTTTTGAAACCAATTCACAACAGACTACGATTTTTGAAGCAATTCAAAAGCCTTTTGTGTTAGCTTTTCTACAAAACTTTCCAGATAATAAGCTCCAGCAAGGGGATCTGCGACTTTGCCAATATGGGTTTCTTCTCTAAGTAAATTGCTGACATTAAGCGCAATACGTTGTCCAAAGGCATTGTCTTCGTGCGGAAAAACCGTAAGGGCTTGCACACCAGCCAGCGTAGCAGCCAGTGCTTGTACCGTATTGCTGATGAGATTTGAGTTGGCATCGGCCTGCAAAAGGGTTGTTTGCGCATGTAAAAACACATCCTTTTCCGAAAACTGCTCCACCCCTTGGCTTTCTGCCAACATGGCAAACAACAACCTAATCGCTTTTATTTTGGCAATATCTGCAAAAAAGTAATTGCTCAGAGTGAGGCTAAATCCTATGCTCTTAAAGTCTTGAGCAGAAGCTTGGGCTTGTGGAAGGAGAGTAGCTGCTTGGCGAATAGCGTCTGCAATATCTTGGCTAGGTTCTTTACTGGCCGCCACTTTTACAAGCTGTAAATCTGCATTGTTTATCTTTTTTGCGCCAATCAAGAACACGCAAAGAGGATTTAGAGGCTTCAAGAATATCTCTAAACGTGAAACTGAAGCCGCGTTTTGAGCATTGGCCACCACCCCCAGCTTGCAATAACTGAGTTCTACATCTTTGAGCAGCACCTCCCAGTTAGTATCTGGCTCTGGTTCAATCAGTAAACCGCTAGCCCCAGCATTGAGAGCGTTGAGCAGTTCTTTGTTTTGGAGGCCAGCACCTCTAAAAAACGGCATGGCGCACCAATCGAAAGCCGTCAGCTGCCCAGGTTCTGGCTCAAAAGAAAGAGCTGCCGACATGATTTCCTGTACAGGTGGCATGGCTTCTATGGCCAAATTAGGCTCTAGATGCCACAAAAGTTTGTCTTTAAAACGTTCGCCTTTCAGGTCTTTTTGCACCAATTTTAGCCAGTCTTGATAAGAAGGCAAAACAAACTCTTGTAGAAGGGATTTCATAAGAATAAAGGTTTTAGCAAAGGCTTTATTTCAGGGGGTAAAGATAGCAAGCAGATTTAAAAATAAAGCCATTCACCGCATGAAATGCAGAAATCTTTTATACGTTGTGGATTCAAAAGCTTAATGCAATCTTTCCAATGAAAATAAATAGGCTTTTTGAAACAAAAAAAGCAATTATTAAAACCTTGTAACAAAACAGCTGGTTTTTTATTGCGATACATTAAAACTTCGTACTAAAGAAAAGTATGATTCAATCTTTTGTCTCAAATTTTATCCCCCTCGCAGATTAAGATGGCTAGTATATTCACAAAAATTATCAGAGGAGAAATCCCTTGCTATAAAGTGGCTGAAACCAGCGAATTTCTCGCTTTTTTAGATGTACAGCCCCTTGCTGTGGGGCACACACTAATTGTCCCAAAGCTAGAAATAGACTACATCTTAGACTTAGAAGAAGATCTGTACGTAGAGCTTTTTCGGTTTGCTCGCCGTGTGGGCATTGGTATAGAGCGCAATGTTTTGTGTAAGAAGATAGGTATGGCTGTGGTAGGCTTGGAAGTCCCCCATGCACATGTTCACCTAGTACCACTCAACGAGCTTTCGGACATCACTTTTACATCTCCTCGCCTCAAGCTCAGCAAAGATGAGTTTGAAAAAACAGCAGATGGTATTCGTAATGTACTTCAGGCTCAGTTTGATATGTAAATTTGTAGACATTTAAGGCTCAAAAATAGCTTTACACACAAATCCTTTATTGTAGAGTGAGGCTCTGTTGTAGGTGAACCGTTGGCCGTCAAGTCCAAGGAGTTCACCTCCAGCTTCTTCCACAATCAGTTGCCCAGCGGCTGTGTCCCACTCCATAGTGGGACGAAAGCGCACATAGAAATCTCCTTTTCCCTCTGCTAAGAGGCCAAACTTGATAGCACTGCCCATTTTAATGATTTTTTGTACCTCAAAAGAACGGTAGTATGGCTCCTCTTCAGGGCTTGCATGGCTCGCGCTAGAGAGTATAACTACTTGAGGTTTGGGCTGTAGGGAATGTTTTCGGACTTGTATTGGTATGGTGTCGTTAGTTGCGTTGGTCTTAAAAGCTCCCATGCCTCTCACGGCCCAGTAACAAATGTTTTCCACGGGCACATAAATCCAAGCGGCTACTGGTTCAGAACCGCTCATCAGGCTCAAATTGATGCTGAAATGTCCTGTTCGTTTCAAAAACTCTTTTGTACCATCTAACGGATCTAAAAGCCAATAATCCTTCCAGCTCTTTCGCTCTTCATAGCTTGAAATTTGCCCTTCTTCCGAAAGTATGGGCATGTGTTCATGGTTTTTTTGGAGATAAGACGTGATAATTCGGTGTGAGGCTTTATCAGCTTCGGTGAGGGGTGATAGATCTTCCTTGTATGAAGTGACCGATTTAAAGTCAGCAGTGTTATACACTTTCATAATGGCGTGTGCCGCTTCTGCAAGGGGAGCTATCAGCTGTTGAGGATTTATCATTTAAATGAGAAAGTCTAGTTTTTAGAAGGCAAGGTATGAAAAATTAAGTTGTGTTTCAGTTAAGAGAGAAAAAAACTATCTCTATTCTTACAACGGCACAACACAAGAGCAAGGTTCTATAGAAAAGCCCTCATATTTTCTAAAAATATTTCCTTGTGCCTCTGGCTTATTGGTATAACATTCCTAGCTTTGTGATTAGAAAATTGCTCAAGGCTATCATGTCCAATACCTCCAAAAACGACAAAGATTTATATCAAAAACTACTCAAAGACGTGCTTGTCATAGACCTAGAAACTGTGCCTATGACAGAGAGTTTTGAGAATTTAAGCCCTGTTTGGCAAAAGCTGTGGGAGAAAAAAAGCCGTTTTTATGTTAAAGAAGGGCAAACAGCCTCTGATGTATTTTTTGACATGGCCGCCATTCATGCAGAGTTTGGACAAATTGTAACGATTGGTGTAGGCAAGTTTTATCTGAACAAAAGCGAAGAAATTTGTTTGCAGGTCAAGCCTATAGCCAGTCATAATGAAAAGCTGATTCTTGAAACATTCTTTGAGTTGGTAGAAAACAAACTGAATCCTCAGACTTTGCGTCTGGTGGCCCATAACGGCAAAGAGTTTGATTTTCCGTACTTGGGCAGACGTTATCTAGCCAATGGCATGAGCATACCCAAAACCATTCGTAGCATACAGACCAAAAGACCTTGGGAGCAAAACCATCTAGACACCCTAGAGCTTTGGAAATTTGGGGACTATAAAAATTTTACATCCTTAGATCTTCTTGCTGCGGTTTTTGGACTCACTTCCTCCAAAACTGAGCTAGATGGCAGCCGCGTAAATCACGTTTACTACCATGAGAAAGATCTCAAACGCATTGCAGATTATTGTAGTCTTGATGTGGCTCTTACAGCTCAGGTTTTACTCAAAATGTGGGAGCTTCCTGCCCTTCCAGAGTCTCGTGTTAAGATTATGCCTTTTGAGCCAAACGTTTAGCAAACTCCATGAGACTAGTAAATAGATGGCAAAACTGGCTTTTCAGGCTCGTGATAGGTCTTTTGTTTGTGATAGGTTCGCTGGCCTTTTGTTTAGAGCCAGTAGAAAGTCTGCCTTATACCTTGCAGCCTTTCTACGCCAGCTATCAGCAAAAAATTAACGCCCTTGCTCATATTCCTCTGCCAGCAACCCAAGATAGCTGTTTTAAAGCAGGTTGGGCACAGGAGAGCATACTGCCCAGTTTGCCTACGCCCATTGCAGGTTATACTCCACGCGATGCGTATACGTCTGTACGCGACACACCTTGCGTGAAGGTACTCGTTTTGCGCTTAGGTCAACAGAAAGTGGCTTTGGTGAGCATAGATTTGCTCATCTTTCCGCCCAATGTACACCAGCTTTTAGCCGATAGCCTCAGAAGCACCTCTTGGGATATTTCAGAGCTTTATGTAGGGGCTACTCATACACACTCAGGGATGGGTGGTTGGGCTGACGGCATGCTGGGGCGTTTCATGGCGGGAGCTTACCAAGATAATCTACCTCGCTTTTTGGTACAAAAAATCATGTTGGCTCTGAGGCGTGCAGAACAGCATACCAGATTGGCGGAACTCTCTATGGCGCAGTGCTATGCCTCCGATTTGCTCAATAACCGAATAAGTTCTAAACCTTACGAAACATTTGGCCTTTTGCAAACGCTTGAAATCAAACAAGACAAAGGAGAAAAAGCACTTTGGTGCGTGTTTGGCGCACATGCTACCTGTTTGAGCCGTCACAGTCTTGCGCTTTGTGCGGACTATCCAGCCGTTTTGAGCCAAGAGCTGAAACAAAAAGCAAAAGCGAGCATGGTGGGTTTTATGGCTGGAGCGGTGGGCAGCCAAAATCCAAATGAGTTTGGTCTTAAGGATTTTGAGTTGATAGATGCTTTAGGCAAAAAAATAGCGCAGCAAGTGCACACATCACTGCAAACCAAAACAAAGATAAAACCCTCTAGGCTGCATCTAGCACAATTGCCTTTGGGGAGAGTGCCGCTTAGGCTGCGTTTGAGTGAGAACTGGCAGCTTAGAAGCTGGATTTTTGATCGGATGGCAGCCAGTCAGTCTGCACAAATTTCTGTATTAGCTTTGGGGGATTGGCTTTGGTTAGGCTACCCCGCTGATTTTTCGGGTGCGTTGGCTGCCCAGCTATGGGCAGAGCTGTCGGAATCGGAGCAGAGAGTGGTTTTTACAAGCTTTAATGGAGCTTATCTGGGCTATGTAGTGCCTGATCATTATCTCAAACGGTATGAGAGACATGAAACAAGAGAAATGAATTGGATTGGTGGCCAAACGGGAAGTCTTTGGCTTTATCTGAGCCGTGCACTGATTCAACAAAACACAAAAAAACAATCTCTCAATGACACAAAATAATTACTGAAACATGTGCTGTGCAATAAAAAATGCCAAGAAGCATGGAAAAAATAGTTTTTTTTATACCTTTGCAAAAGGCTAAATGTTTAAGTTCATTTATAACAAAGAGACTTGAATTATGGAAGTAAAAACAGATTTTTTGCCGCTTAAAGGCACCGATCACATAGAGTTTTATGTAGGCAATGCCAAACAGGCAGCTTATTTTTACCAATCAGCTTTTGGATTTGAGCTAGTAGCTTATGCAGGCCCCGAGACAGGTGTTAAAGACCGCGCGTCTTATGTTTTACAGCAAGAAAAATTGCGCTTTGTGCTTACTACGCCACTTTATCCCGAGTCTGAGGCAGCTGCGCATATACACAAGCATGGTGATGGCGTAAAAACTATTGCGCTTTGGGTTGATGATGCCAAAAAGTCTTTTGAAGAAACTGTCAAACGAGGTGCTAAGCCAGCTTTTGAGCCTTATACCATTAGCGATGCAGATGGAAGCGTAACACTTTCTGGTATACATACTTATGGCGATACTTTGCACGTATTTGTGGAGCGAAATGCCTATAAAGGTGCTTTCATGCCAAATTTTAAACCCATGAAGTCGGGCATGAAGACCACTCCTGTGGGCTTAAAGTATGTGGATCACTGTGTGGGCAATGTGGAGCTAGGCGAAATGAACAAATGGGTCAAGTTCTACGAAGAGGTGATGGGCTTTAAGCTCCTGATTACTTTTGATGACGAAGATATTTCTACAGAATACAGTGCTTTGATGTCTAAGGTGGTATCTAACGGTAACGGGTATATTAAGTTTCCTATCAATGAACCCGCTAAAGGCAAGAAAAAGTCACAAATTGAAGAGTATATAGACTTTTATAGAGGGGCGGGTGTGCAACATGTTGCCATTGCCACAGATAACATCATACATACTGTGGGCGAGTTGCGCAACCGAGGCATAGACTTTTTGGTGGTGCCAGACACCTACTACGAAGACCTAAAGACACGGGTGGGTGCCATAGATGAGGACGTTGAAGCTCTCAAAAAACTCAATGTGTTGGTAGATAGAGATGACGAAGGTTATTTGCTTCAGATTTTTACCAAACCACTAGAAGACAGACCAACTCTTTTCTTTGAAATTATCCAAAGAAAAGGCGCGGTATCGTTTGGAAAAGGCAATTTTAAAGCGCTTTTTGAATCTATAGAACGCGAGCAGGCTCTGCGCGGCAACTTATAGCGGCATGTCTTTCAAGCCCGTTTGATGACTGCTTAAAACCAGTTGAATAATTGAACGGGCTTCAAAGATATTGCTTGAAGCACACACAACACAAACAAAACCGCACTTTGAAACGAATAGCCATACACAGCAAAACTTTTGACGAGGCAAAATTGCCTTTTATCAATCAAGTATTTTTTGAAATAGAAAAATACGGCATTCCAATCGTCATTTCAGAAGATTTTCAGCTCCATCTGGAAACCATCAATCACCGAGTAAATCACAGCGGAGTTTTTGGTAAGCCACGAGACTTAGAAGGTGTAGATTTGGTCATCAGTGTGGGAGGCGACGGCACGTTGCTCGAAACGGTTACGCTTGTTCAGGACATGGACATTCCTATTTTGGGAGTAAACACAGGCCGTCTGGGCTTTTTGGCCACTACTTCGCGTGAACAAATCAAAGCCAACATAGAAGCTGTGCTAAATGGCATGTACAGCATTGATGAAAGATCTATTTTAGAGCTAGAAATCAACCGCGATGTATTTGATGGACTAAATTTTGCGCTCAATGAATTTGCTATTATGAAGCGCGACACCTCGTCTATGATTGTGGTGCACACTTACATAGATGGCGAACATCTCAATTCGTATTGGGCTGATGGTTTGATTGTAGCCACACCTACTGGCTCCACGGGCTACAGTTTGAGTGTGGGCGGGCCTGTGGTGATTCCTGATTCTGGCAACTTTATCATCGCGCCCGTAAGTCCTCATAACTTGAATGTGCGTCCTTTAGTGGTGTCTGACAAGAGTGTAGTGGCCTTTGAAATAGAGGGACGAAGCAAAAATTTTCTTATTTCTTTGGATTCTCGCTCACGTAAAGTAGATGCTTCTGTGCAAATGGCGGTGCGTAGATGTGATTTTACGGCTAAATTAGTGCGGCTATCAGGTGAAAGCTTCTTGAAAACCCTAAGGGCTAAATTGAACTGGGGCAATGATGTAAGAAACTAAATCTTTTGATTTTTGATTGCCTCAAGATTTAATTTTTTTATACTTTTTTACGACTGGTATATAGAACAGATAAATGAATTTGTATTTTTGCGACATTCGCTTTAATAAAATTTAGGCTTAAAACAACCCTTAAACGCTATGCAAAAAATAGGTATCTCTTGCTTTTTAATGCTTATGTTGTTCGTTGGCGTGTGGCAACGTGCAGCTGCACAAGACACTGGCTTTAGATTTGGCATCAGACTTAACCCTTTGGTTACAACTGTCAGAGTTACAGACCAAGACAAAAATGCGATTAAAATAGGTCAAAAAGGCCGTGCTGGGATAGGCATTGGCCTCATGGCTACTTACAACTTTACAGATAAATTTGGCATTTATTCGGGGATCAATTATGTGAGCCGCGGCTATATCACCAAGTACAAATCTGATACTTCATCAAGCGCAAATGTGGAGACGCGTGCCAATATTGCGTATATGGAAATTCCTGTAGCACTAAAAATGCGTTCTTCGGAAGTTATTGAAGGACTTCGGATACGTGGCTTGGTTGGCACATCGCTAAACGTGGCAGTGGGCGGCAAAACCACCACCAAAGGCGGCCCTAACGCAGGGACACGCGCAGGCACAAAAGACTATATTCCCTTTGTTATGGACGTTGTGGCGGGCGCAGGCGTGGAATGGACACTTGAGAATGTGGGCACATTGGATTTGGGTCTAAGCTATCACCACGCACTTTGGAAAGCGGCAAAGACACCACAAGACAGCTCGCCTATCATTAAAATGAGCTATATTTCTTTGGACTTGGGTTACTACTTCTAAAAAAATTAATTGACTTGTTTTTGAGTGTATAAACCCTTGTCATCATTTTGCTACGCAAAATGTACGAGGGTTTATCGTTTATATTCATCCCATGAACACATGAAGATAACTGTTCTTTTTTTTGGTATCACCAAAGACATTGCCCAGACAGATAAGCTAGAATTGAATGCAGCAGACTTTCCCAATTTGGGTGTATTGCGTGCCCATTTGCTTCATTCTTATCCCGCATTAGGCTCTCTCAAGAGCTTAGCTTGGGCGCATAACCAGACTTACACGCACGATTTTTTAGCACAGCTGGTCCCTAATGACGAAGTAGCTCTGCTCCCTCCTGTAAGTGGCGGGTAACAGAGCTACGAGTAACACGGCTTATGCGGTGAATAACTTTACAAAGACTGCCCTACCACCAATAGTCCGTGTCTTTTATGCCAAAAGTAATAAGTCCAGCAATAGCAGCCAAGATTACTATGCCCAAAAAGCGGCTAGCGGTGCTGCGTCTCTGGGCTACGTCCAGCTCTTCAGGCGTAAGCGCACGCTGCTTTTCTTCTGCGACATCACTAGGGCTTTTGGGTTTGAGTAGCCGTTTAAACATCCTGATTACAAGATACGTGATGAGGAATATAATCATTAGAGGGAGCAAGGGCGACAAAAAGCTAACTCCATTGAGACCAGAACCAAGAGCGAACATGAGAAACACAATCCCAAAAAATAAAGTTAGCGCGATACCAAAACCAAAGAGAATTGAAACGTTCTTAGTTCTGGGATTCTTGTCTTTTATGACTTTTGATACTTTTTTATTATTGGATTTAAGCACTTTGGGGCTATCTTCCTTGATTTTTTCCCAACGTTTATGATGGGCTTTGTTGAAATGGGATTTTCGCTGCTTTTTAGAGGCTTTCTTGGTAGTTTTCTGCTCGGAAGGCTGGTTGTTAGGCACATGCCCAGCGTGTATGGGGCTGTAAAAAAGACTAAACAAGAGCAGAAATACCCCTAGGGTTAGCAGATAAATGGAATGTTTCATTTTTTTTGTTGTTACTTAAAGGCATAGTAAATATAGTAGTTTTCAACTAGCAACAAATATTCTTTATCAGAGCTGCAAACCTACTAAATGGCATTAAAAAGCAAGCCAATTATCAAAAAAAGCTATCAGCTGCTGTTCAAAGCCGAACAATAGTTTGAACCTCGTCAATGCAAATCTAGTCAAAAATAATAATAAAAGAGAGAGCTCCTAGAATTTTTTGTGTAACGTAAAAAGGAAACAACAAGATGCTTTATTCTCTGATTGCAAGAGCCTGAAACAAAAGGATTAGCCCATGTTATTAGCCTTCCTTGTGCTAAATAACATGGGCTAGCTCTCACTAGGCGTATGAAAAAAGCAATCTTAAAGTACAAAAAACTATTCAGCTGTTTTCAGGGGAAGAGTAAGTGCTATGCGCCCCGCAATAACGAGATTACGCGTATCTCTGTCTAATTGTCCTGCAACTGACTTTGGCGACTGTATAGGCACAAGTGTGTAACTGGCGCGTATATCACCCACAAGCCAAAATTTGTTATTCAGCCTGTAATGCATACCAGCACCTCCTAAAATACAGAAGTCCATACTATTATAGTCTTTTTTTATATCTACAGCCGTTTTGGTGTCTCGGCTTGTATCTTCAGTAATATCCCTAGCCAACAGGAGTTGCCCGATGCTGCCACCAAGCATGAATTTAGGTCGGAAACCTTCCTCACCAAAGAAAAAATTGCAATAGATGGGTATCTCTACATAATCAAGATTCTGCCTTCTGATGACATTACTGGTGAACCCAGTGTTACCATCAAACTTTCCACCTTTAGGCGCATAATTAAGCTCCGCGCCGAGACCAAAGCTACTTGTTGCACTATAATTAAGGAGTAAGCCACCGCCTATAGCCAAGCGAGAACCGTAAGAACTCCCTTCCTTTTGTATAGTGCTATATGAAGGTCCAACAGTGACTCCAAAAGATAATGTGTTTTTGCTTTGTGCGGAAGCCATAAAACTAGTGAAAAACAAAGCTATAAATGCAATGCAAGAAAATGATTTTTTCATAATCAAAATAAATTAAAAGTTATGTACAAAAATAAACAAAAAATTAATTGTGATAGCGGTCTAGTTCACGTTGCGCATCTTTTTCTTTTAAAGTTTCTCGTTTGTCATAAAGCCTTTTACCACGCGCTAGGGCAATATCCACCTTGGCCCAGCCTTTCTCGCTTATAAAAACGCGAGTGGGGACAATAGTCATGCCACTCTCATCTAAAGCCTTGTTGAGTTTGTTCAACTCTCTTTTAGTGAGAAGAAGTTTGCGGTCTATTTTGGGATTATGGTTGTGAATATTACCACGCTCATACTCAGAGATATGTAAATTACGTACAAAAAGCTCGTTGTTGAGAAACAAGCAAAAAGCATCTTGCATATTGACTTTGCCTTGCCTGATAGACTTAATTTCGGTGCCTTTCAACACCACGCCCGCGCTATATTTGTCAATGAAATGAAATTCGTGGGCAGCCTTTCGGTTTTGAATACTCACAAACTTTTGAATATCGGATTTTTTAGGGGTACTCATAACTCTGGGGCATTATGTTTGGGAATGCACTCGTGCCCACTCATACGATTTTTAGAGGGCTAATGTTACAACACCAGCTTTAGAACGCAGCATTTGTTCAGAGAGCGTCTATTGTAAATGCGTAATAAAGGTTTGATTTTCAGGTTGTTATTTACTAATCCACTGCTCAGGGTCTAGCTTAGTTTGATGTCGCCAAATCTGGAATTCTATTTCTGGTAGATTGTTGGCATTCATACCTGCTGTCGCAATGTTTTCCTTCTGCTTCACCTTTTGCCCTATTTGTACTCGCACATTTTTTAAACGTCCATAAACTGTAAAATAGTCTCCGTGCTGAATGATAATCATGAAACCGCGCCCTGGAATATCACTGATATCCACTACTTTGCCCGCAAAAACAGAGCGTACTGGTTGGTTGGCCGTGGTGCGTATATCCACGCCAAGTTTTTCTATTTTTAGCTTAGAGTCTTTGTCGTTACCGTAAGTTTGAAGGCCAAATCGTCCTGAAATAAAGCCCTCAACCACTGGCCAAGGAATTCGTTTTTTAGATATCACAAAATTAGCTGAAATCTTACGCTCATCGGGTGTAAGCGAGGCCGAAAAGGCAGCCGCTTTGATGCTTTCCGCTATGAGTTTTTCCATTTCATTGAGAGACTCTTGCTCAGAGTTGAGTTGCTGCAATACCTCTGACTCTTTGGTTTTTAGCTCTGTGATAACCGTTTTTTGTGAGCTTTGCAAAGAAGAGAGCTCTTGTGTACGGCTGCGCTCCATACCCAGCAAGTCTTGCTTTTGTAGTTTTTGTTCTGCCAGCTGAGCTTTGCGCTTATTCAGAATGTCCTTTACTCGATTAATCTGTGAAAATTGTTCTTTGCGTGTGGCATCATAAATTCTGAAGTAATGAAGGCGTGCCAGAAACTGGTTTAAGCTGTTGGCCGCAAATACAAAAACAAGTCTATCTAAAGTTCCCACTGACTTATAGGACGCATAGATCATGTTTTTGTATTCATTTTTGATATTTTTATAATCTTGCTCTAGTGCTTCCACAATGTAGGAGTTTTCTTGTACATTGCGTTCAATGAGCTTGATTTCACGCTGAATAACACTGATAAGAGCATTTTTTTGATTGATTTGGCCGTTGATTTCAGCTAACTTGTCAAGCTCTTGTGTGCGTGTTTCGCGGGTTTGTCGTAGGGTGCTGTTGGTTTTTTTGATTCGGCTCATAATCGCTGCACGCTCTTTTTCAAGAGCTTTTTTGCTATCGCTATATTGAGCGCAAAGCGGAGAATAAAACCCAAGCACACAAATAACTAGGCCAATAAGACTAGTTGCTATGCGTGTTTGTAAGGAGCCAATAAACCCTAATATCATCAAATACTACTTAATATGGTGGTGCTTCACTGTAGCAGGCGCAACTCCTAGGTTTTCAATAATGCTCACTGAATGGAAAGCCTCCTTTATGCCTATTTTGATGATAGCTAAGTGGTGTATAGCGTGTTCTATGTTATATGCAAGTTCGCGACCCCAATTAGAGTTAATTTCTGTGGGTACTTCGTCGGCATCAGGAGTGAAATAGACCACCAAGCTCAGTGGGTTATTGATTTGGTAAGTGTCTAGTAGAGCGCGATAAGTGTTTAACTTGCTTTTTACAAATGGAATTTCAGTTTCTAGTCTCAAGTCGCGTTGGCGGCGGTCGTAACAAACACAATTTGTGCCCTGCTGAGAAAATAAGCATTCGTAAAACTCTACAATATGGCGAACGTGCTGGCCTATTGAGCTTCCTGAAAGAATAGGAAGCGATTGAGAGTATTGGGCACTGCTGAGGCGAGAAATTTGCTCTGTAATTTGGTCAAAAATAGACGCGGTTGCCGAAATAATGCTCATTTTTTGGGGTAGTGTTTTATGGAACAAAGAAAGAGATGAAAAAATAACAACAAGCTAAAATTTCAACATGCTCTTTCAGGCTACAAAGTTATAGCAAAAGCATAACAAAACGTAATTTTAACAAAACATTTTTGGAAAAGCCTTAACTTTACTACGTATGCCGCTAAGTTTACTGTTGCTTTTCAAAGATTTCTAGCTTTAAAATGGATCAGAATAATCAGGATTTGTCAAAAACTTTTCGTCTGTTAGCATTTTAAGAAAAGTCAGAATATCTGCTTTTTCTTCTTTTGTTAGACCCAATTTAATGGGGTCACCGGGGTTGAAGCGAGGCTCATTAGAAGCAGCCACAATGAGCTGGTCTAGGGTAGCACTTCGTTTCACATGCTTGTCGTAATGCTCAAGCACCTCCTCGATGGTTTTGAAACGACCGTCGTGCATGTAGGGAGCCGTTTTCATGATGTTACGCAGGGTAGGTGCTTTGAACTTACCTTTATCTTTTGGATTACCTGTAACGGCCATAAGACCTTCCTTCAAATTGTCGTCTGTATCCAAGCCGTTGTTATGAAAGCCACTGAATCCCAGATTATTGCCTGCCAAGCGTACTGGAAGGTGACAGTCGCCACAGTTTGCGCCCCTAATACCCGCTATGGGGTCGGGGTGATTAAAAAACAGGCGCATACCCCGCATTTCAGCATCTGTAGGGTTGTATTCCCCTCTCAAAAATTTGTCATAAGGCGAGTCTTGGCTAATAAGCGTGCGTTGAAATTGTGCCAGAGCCTTGGTGATCAGGTCAGAAGAGATTTTATCTGTGCCGAAAGCGCGAGC
Organism: Cytophagales bacterium; assembly: GCA_004293815.1. Taxonomy (GTDB): domain Bacteria; phylum Bacteroidota; class Bacteroidia; order Cytophagales; family Bernardetiaceae; genus RDZD01. The sequence goes on from RDZD01000035.1 coordinate 13,248, forward strand.
AAATAGTACTGGGTAGCGTGAATCAGATTGCAATTTACTGACTGCTTTGGCTATGGCTTGGTTCATTTCATTAGGGTGTTCCATAGGCATAATGGCCTGTTTTTCTAGTTGTTCGGCCTTTCCTGTCCATGTTAAACGAACCTCCCAAAGTAGATTGGCAATGCTCATAGCACCTACATCTGTTTGACGGCCTTCGAAACCTTGACTAAAAGCGCGCCCATCAGTAAAGGCTTTGCTTTGTTGATGACACGAGCCGCAAGAAATGCTGTTATCTACTGAAAGTTTTTTTTCATAAAAGAGCATCCTTCCTAAAGCAACGCCCCCTTCGGTCAATGGATTATCCACTGGCATCAAATAATCGCCAAAATAATAAGGAATCCGCATTTTATAGGGCTCATTGCTCAAAGGGATTTCCTTTTCGCCTTTACAAGCTATTACAAAAAGAGATACCGCAAAACCAAAACTTATGATTTGAAAGCAACGTTTCAGCCACATATTGTTCTTTTGATTAAAATTCTATGTAATATGCAAAGATAAAGCAATAATTACTTATTGTATTTCTATTCACTCCTTTATATTTGATAAATTTTTAATATTTTTAGCCAGTGTGCCCTCATAGCCAATGGCTTATCCATATCACATGAATATAAACAAACCGTTCAAAATTCTAGTGGCTGATACATTTCCCGCTCAAGCCATTAAGCAGTTGGAACAAGCAGATTTTGCTGTGAGCAATAAGCCTCATATACAGCCCCAAGAACTTCTGGAAGAGGCACATCAATATGAAATCCTCATTATTAGAAGTAAATGCAGACTCAAAACCGAATTTTTTAAGAATCCACAAAAGCTAATGCTCATTGGGCGGGCTGGTGCAGGCTTAGATTTGATCGATTTAGAAGCTGCACATGAAGCTGGAATACATATAGTAAACGCACCAGAAGGCAATAAAGATGCCGTAGCAGAGCATAGTTTAGGCTTGATGCTAAGCTTATTACACAAAATTTGGGCTTCAGCCCAAGATATTAGGCGTGGGGTGTGGGATAGGAACAAGCATACAGGTTTTGAAATAAAAGGTAAAACCATAGGCTTGATTGGCATGGGCAATATGGGAAGAGCCACCGCTCAGCTTTTACAAAACTTTGGGTGTAAAATTTTGGCTTATGATCGTGTTCAGATGCTGCAAGGCTTGCCAAGCTATATTACCTCTGTGAGTTTAGCACAACTTAAACAAGAGGCTGATATTGTGTCATTTCATATACCGCTAGACGAACAAAACTACCAGTTGGTGAATGAAACTTACCTCAACGCGTTTAAAAAAAGCATTTATCTTATCAATACATCTCGTGGTGAAATCATAGACCATAGCTGTTTGTTGCCTTTGTTAAACGCCCAAAAGCTCCTTGGGATTGGCCTAGATGTGTTTGAGAATGAGAAAATTGAAACACATACGCCACATCAAAAATTACTCTATGATCAACTTCGTCAGGATGACCGCGTCATTATGACTCCACATATTGCAGGCATCACGCATGACTCTTTCGAAAAGATAGGCTCAGTACTGGTTCAGAAAATTCTGAGTTGGCGTAGCTCGTTAATTCAGAATTAAAAATATGGGTTTGAGACTCTTAAAAATCTAACAAAAGAGTAGCGATGCTTCAAGTTGATAGCTGTATGACTGGCAATGTGTGTTTATGTCATGCATAGCACCAAGGATAAGCTCGATACAAATGATCTTTCAGACCTCAAACCGAAAAGCATTTTACTAGCTGAGGAACTTTTGTAGAATCAAAAACTTTATTTGAACCAACGAAAGTTTTTTTCATCTAGGGCTTTTTATTCATAAATTTTCCGCAACTTTGCAAATGATTTTTGAGGCTCAAGGCTCAAACGCCTTAAAAAGATTGCACACCAGAACACTATCCAATTATTGACTAAATTTCATGGCTGCTGAGCATTCAGAATCGGTACGTTTTTTTACAGAATATTCTTTGTGGTGGATTCTGCCCGCCGTCTTAGTCGCTTTAGCCTATGCTTGGGGTCTGTACAGCCGTCAGGCTCCTTGGACAGCTACCCTTAACCGTCTGTTGGCTGGAAGTCGATTTGTGTTGGTGTTTTTAGTGTTGCTGTTGTTATTGGGCTGGTTCGTTAAGCAAATTAATAATCGCACTGAAAAACCAATATGGGCTATTGCACTAGACAATTCAGAATCTTTGCGTTTAGTCATGGATTCTGCTCAGATAAAAAAAGCATTAGAAGTTTGTGCCAAGGCTACTCAGAATCTGGAAAAAGCAGGTTTTGATGTGCATCTTCACACACTCAACAGCTCTACTGAGCTTCCTTCCGCGCAACTCACAGGCATACCCTTTACGCACGATGGGAGTAACCTAAGCGAGTTGATGCGCAAAGTGCGTAGTCGCTATGAAAACGAGAACCTTGTGGGGACACTGCTTATCTCGGACGGCATTTTTAATCAAGGAAGCGACCCTGCCTACCAAACATATCCTTTTGAAGTAAGTGCGCTTGGGCTGGGTGATACAGTTCCTCAGCGTGATGTAAGCCTCAAAGCTGTTTTTCATAACAAAATCTCTTACCTAGGCAATAAATTTCCTCTATCTCTAGAAATAGCTCAAAATGGCTTTTCGGGACAACAAACCACAGTTAGCGTGAGCCGAAACGGTAACACGATAGCCTCTCAAAACCTGCGCTTTGCGCCTAATAACACCATAACCAAATTAGATTTTCTGATTGATGCCACTGAAAAGGGCACACAACATTATGTGGTGAAAGTTCAGCCTCTAGCAGGAGAATTTACTACGCAGAACAATAGCAAACACGTTTATATTGATGTCATTGACAGCAGAGAGCGTGTGTTATTAGTGGCTTCTTCCCCGCACCCCGACATCAAAGCTCTGCGTTCGGCTGTGGTTAAAAACAGCAACTATGAGTTTACGCTGCACATTCCAGGCATACACCAAACTAAGTTTGAGAGCCAATACGACTTAATTATTTTTCATCAAGTGCCAGATAAAAAGAATCTGACTACTGCCCTTATGAATGAACTTTTGTCCAAAACCAAGGCAACTCTATTTGTTACAGGGCTTTTGACTAACTACCCCGAGCTAAACAGACTCAACACGGGTGTAAAAATTCAAACATTTGGTAATCAAACGGATAAAGTAGTTCCTGCTTTCAACCCTGCTTTTAATAGATTTGTTTTTGAAGATGATAAAAAGGAGGCTTTAGCCAACTTTCCACCTCTCACAGTGCCCTTTGGTGATTTTCAGGTACAAGGCAAAACAGATGTTTTGCTCTACCAGCGTGTGGGGCGAGTTCAAACCAACAAACCACTGCTCACGCTTAATGAAACAGAAAACAGGAAAACCGCTTTGCTTTTGGGCGAAGGGGCGTGGAGTTGGCGTGTACAAAACTATGAAGATCAAGAAAACTTTGCTGCTTTTGATGACTTGATTACCAAAACAGTGCAGTATCTTTCGACCAAAGAAGATAAAAGGAAGTTTAGAGTAACTCCTTCAGAAACTGAATATTACGACACAGAACCAGTGGTATTAGAAGTGGAGGTTTACAACGATATTTATGAGCCTATTTATGGACAAAAAATAAATTTGCAGATAACAGATGAAAATAAAAACACAAGAAACCTCAGCTTTGTAAATGGAACAGCTGGTTATAAGCAATATATACAAGCCTTACCACAAGGTATTTACAAGTTTAAGGCCACCACAACGCTTAACGCTAAGGAAGAAACCTCCACAGGTCAGTTCATTGTAAAAGCCTTAGACATAGAGGCTATTAACACCACCGCTGATTTTGCATCTTTGCGAAACCTAGCCAGCAAAAACAATGGGCAGTTTTATACAGAATCCAGCCTAGAAGCACTCCTTAAAAATTTGAGTGAACGAAAAGCCATTAGCCGAATACACAGCAGTGAAACTTTCGAGGAGGTTATTGATTTGTGGTGGTTGCTTGTCCTGCTCTTGCTTTTGGCCTTTTTGGAATGGGGGGTGCGCAAATACAAAGGTGCGTATTAATCTTGTCCAATAGTTAAAGTATAGTTTTATGTGAGCAATTGTGTTTTGTACTTATTCTATTACTTTTGTTGCGATAAATTAATATTAACATAATAAAAATGAATCACTTAGCCCAGATAGGCGGCGTTTTTATCTACTCCGAAAATCCTCAGCACTTAGCTGACTGGTATGCTCAACACCTAGGCATTGTTTACGAAGTCGCTCCTGATGGCAGTGCCTATTATGCGTCATTGCCTTATCTGACGTTAGATGAGGGCAAAAAAGCCTATTTTGCTTGGTCTGTGATTAAAAGTAAAAAAAGACCTCCCGTAGAGTTTAAGCCTTACATGATCAACTACCGCGTGGTGGATATGGAGGGTTTGGTGCAAAAACTTAGAAATGCAGGAGTTGAGGTTAAAGACATAGAAGTTTATAACGAAGGCAAGTTTACATGGCTTCACGACCCAGAAGGGAATCAGTTAGAGCTCTGGGAAGATACTAGCCTTTAGCAATTTTTCATGATGTCTATGCAGACCTTCATTGAAGTTTCGGATCTGAGCAAAGTTTTTCAGAGTGGCAAAAATATGACTGTCAATGCTCTGAGAAATATCAACTTGAGTGTGGTAGAAAATTCCTGTACCCTGCTTCAGGGGGCATCGGGTTCAGGAAAAACAACTCTTTTAAGTATCTTGGCTTGTTTAGAAAGACCCACCACTGGACAACTTTTTATACAAGGTAAAGCCCTGAGCCGTGCCAATGAATCGCTTTTAGCATCCTTCCGACAGCAGAACATCGGCATTGTGTTTCAGAATTACTATCTTTTACCTCAAGCCACTGCGTTACAGAACATAGCCGCTCCTCTTCTTAATAGCTCATTCTCTCGCAAAACGATTCAGCAACACGTACAAGAAGCCGCCGAGAAGGCCAATATAGCACACAAGTTGCAAGCCAGAACTGAAGAGCTTTCAGGTGGAGAGCAACAGCGTGTAGCTATAGCCAGAGCGTTAGTTCGCAAACCTAGCCTCTTGCTGGCAGACGAACCAACGGCACACCTTGATACAGCCAATACGCAGAGTTTACTCAGCTTATTTCAAAATTTACTTGCAGAAGGCAAAACGATTATCATAACTTCTCACGACCCCCGCATTTTTTCAGGAGCTTTGCCTATACATCAGATAATCACTATGGCTGATGGCGGCATTCAGAATCGCACAATCCCCTCAATGTTAAGTGTTTAATTATCTAAAACTTCTATTTTTTTGATTTTGTCACCTATCTCCAGCTGATCTATAACATATTGGCCAATGATAATCTTGCCAAAAATAGTATACCGCCCGTCCAAATGAGGCGTGGGGCAGTGCGTAAAAAACCACTGACAACTTTCCGTATCCTTACCAGCCGAAGCCAAGCCTAAAACCCCTGTTTCGTAGCCTCGTTGGGTGAATTCCGAGCGAATCAAGTCAGGACTGCTGCCCCAGCCATCTCCTCTAGGGCAACCGCCTTGCGCCACAAAATTCTGTACCACCCTGTGAAAGCTTTTATTTGTATAAAAACCTTGACGTATCAAACTGATAAAGTTGGCCACCGAAAGAGGAGTTTCATTGATGAGCAGTTCCACCACAATATCGCCTTTGGAGGTTTCCATAAGTACACATTGTCCTTGCTTAATACGGCTAATATTCTCCCAGTCAAGAGCTTTTTGATTCACTTTAGCGATGGCGGCTACATAAGCTTGGTCATTCAAATAGGCTAAGGTTTGGGCTATTTCTACATAAGTTTCTACATCTTGAGGTTTAGAAAAATGCTGCGCGGCTTCCTCTAAAAAAGTATATTGTCCGTTTAACAAAGCCTTGTAGGGCAGGTCTTTACCCCTCAGAATGGCGGCTCCTAAACCAGATACCGCTTCGTCTTGAGAGCGGACGGCCAATATCAGTAGTTTAAGTATTTGCTCAGCAAAGGTTTTATCTTTTTGAAGCTTTTGTATAAAATCTGTTTCGTTATGCAGATTTTGAAGAGCCTCTATGGCGGAGGATCGCACCACAGCAGGATTGTTTTTGTTCAGTGCCAACTCTAAATACTGATTGGCATTGACGCTCTCTAGCGGCAGAGCTGTAATAAGTGCCGCTTTTTCATAAGGTTTTTTAGTTTGCGAAATGAGGTCTGTAATACGGTTTTTAGCATTGATGTTTTTGGTAGCAGCCGCTCCCCATAGCAAAGCCCTTGCGCGGTAGTTTTCGGTGAGCTGAGCCCATATCAGGAGGTTCTCTTCGCTGGCATTTAAGGATTTGCTTTGACACATTTCGGCCAATGCAATCAAAGCGTTCGGATTGAGATTTTGGTCAGAAAAAAATCGTTCGGCTTCTTGAGCAATTCTCTCAGAACGTTCTTGGGGACTCAAATCGTATGACTTGAGTGCGCGAAAGGCACTCACCAAAACGCGGTAGTCTTTTTCGCGTTTCAAAATATTGCTCAATACGGCAAAAGAGGTATCGTCCTGATGAAACTCTAAAGCCTGAGTCATGTGCATCCTCACCACTGGGTCAGAGTCAAACTGCGCCAGTTGCCTGCATTGATGCTTATAGTCAGGTTCTTTAATAAGTTTGCGGTTGCGTGCAAAATAGGCAGATGCTATCACGCGCACAACTTCGTTACGGCTCAAGAGAAGCAGCTCAGAAACCTTAAAAGTACCTTCTAGGCTAATCAAAGGTTGCAAAATCCCGTCTATAATGGCTTTTTTGAGGGCAGCTCTATAAAAACAATAAGCTTGACCTAGCCGCAAAGTATCACTTTGATAGCGCAAGCCTGCCACAAATTCTATCCCCGCAATAGTAGCACATTTGCCTATGGCCTCCAATATTGCAGCAGCTACAAGCGCATTCCGCTCTCGCTCCAAAGCAAAAATAAGACGACTCTCTGCTAAACTGCTGCCTGTTTGCCCTATGGCAAAAGCTGCCGCAGAACGCACTGCTACTGATGTGTCCTGCATACTCACACGCCAGAGTTCAGCTATTGCTAAAGTGTCTTGTACAGAACCCAATGCAACAGCGGCAGCTAGCCTATATTCGTGTATGGGTTGAGTCAAATAAAAGAGTAAAGAATCGGTATTTCGTTTGTCTTGGAAGTCGTAAATACGTCTCAAAATATGATTCTGACTAAATTTATTGGGTTTTAGAGGAAGAGGGTTCTGCGCATGGCAGGACACCAAGAAGCCGCAAAACAACAAGAAGACAGTAAAAAACTTCATGGGTAGTATCTCAAAGCAAAATTTGACCAGTGCAAATATAATCAATCGAGGATATTTTGCACCGCTACATCAAACAGACTTTGAGAACAAGCCAAAAACTTATAAAACCAGATGCAAGCAAGGACATCTTATCATATAGGAAAGCACATAACTGAAACACTAGAGAGGTGTGTCGTAACTACAGACCTCTCTAGTGTCCCAAATTTATAGTCTTTACAAAAGACAAATATTTTTCTATAAGCAGCATACTCCTAATAGCCAACAATTTGCTCGTGCAGAAGCAAGTTTAAGAAAATAAAAAATTGGCATTTAGTATGTTAAGCTGTATTTTTAGCCTACATGTCAGGTGTAGATGCAAAATCTGGCAGCTGCACCAGGCTTTTGTAAGGCTCACCCATGCCTGCAAGTTCTGTCTTATTTTTTGCCCAAAGCTCATTGTATTGCTTGGCATAACTGCTATACTTGGCTCTTTTCATCAAATCGGAACCGTCCAAGCCCTGAATCTGGTCGTGTATTTTGGTTAAGGCAGTGTATTTGGGCAAATTGGTCGTTTGCTCGGCCAAAGTATTGACGGCTTTGATCAATTCTTCTGTTTTTTTGTCATATTCGTCCACAAGCGTGCTGTTAGACATGGTTTCTTTGGTGAATCTGGCTGCCAAAACACCTTTGAGCATGATGTTGATGTTTTTAGAGTCTGTAAAACCGTCCACATTCTTGATTCTTTCCAAAAAGCTTTTGATGTTTTCAAACTTATCGTCTTCGCATTTGCGCATGGCCTGCCATGCTTTGTCGGCACTGTCGCGCAACATCAAAATCTTTTGTGGCAGTGGCAGAGTGTCGTCATTGACGGGCTGGGTTTTGTCCCAGAGCACGTCTTCACTCAAGGAGTCAGGGTTTTGAACCAAACTGGAATCTTGGGTAGTTTCGCCGCCTTTGCCGCCGCAAGAATTTAAAAACAAAGAACCAAAGCACAAAAGCAGACAAGTGCATAGAGTAGCTAAAATGGGCAATGAAGATTTGATTTGCATAGCAAGAAGTTTTGTTGAACAATAAAATGGTACAAAAGTAAATCTTGCTTTTATACGTTTATCAGAAATTAAAGGACGATAAAAATGTGGCTTTTTTTGGACTAAGTTTATTTTGTGGGGCACTCACATTGATTCTCAACAGTTTTTTTGAGGCCTGCGGCAAAGCCGCCACCGCCTTGCAGGCATTTAACGGTGCACTAAGAGTTTTTTTACACCGAAGACCTTATTGTGTTTTTTTGACCAATACAATGATTTGCTCAAAGAATTTTTCAATTAAAGTGCGCTCCTCTGTAATAATTTCCACCGCGCCCTGCATGTCGGGCCTAAACGGCAGATATTGTTTACTGTCTGTCTTTAGTCCTTGTGTAAAGCGCAAAAACACCGCATACTTGTTGTCTTTTGCTTGCATATCTATATTTTTAACTTGAGCCATTAAACTTCCACAGCGGGCATGTGGAAAAGCTTCTAATTTAACTTTTGCAGATTGTCCAATTGTGAGTTTGCCCACAGATCTCCCATCTATTTGCGCTATGGCATAGACGTTTTCTTCAGAGGGAATAAATGTTAGAACCGTTTCACCTGCCTTGAGTTGCTCAAAAACAACTTTGGGTTTGGGCATACTGACCTGGCACGAGAAGGGTGCAAGTACGAGGTGATGCGTTTTCCACTCTTCAGTTTTTTTACGTAAATCAAGGAGGGCAGATTTTAAATCGGTTAGGAGTCTAAAGACTTGTTCGTTGTATTGAATGTCGAGTTCGCTCAAGCTGCGTTGAGTTTGTGCAATTTGCAGCTGGCCATTAATTTTGGCTGCGCGGCTTTGCTCAAATGCACTTTTCTTACTCAAAAGCACACTTTTAGCTTGTAAAGCGTCTTTTTTTGAAATAGCACCAGCCAGTGCCAGCAAGGAGTCGGTGGTGTGGTGATGTGAATTGATGCCAAGCTCTGCAATTTGCAGTTCCATTTGACGCTCGAGAATTTCAACCAGCTCTGAGCGGTGTATGATTTCGTTTTCCAATGCCATTTTCTTTTTTAGATAGGCATTTTGCTCACAGAAAAGGTGGTACTCGCCAATCTTTTTTACAAAACTAAGGGCATCGGACTGTAAAAATCCCAAGCCTGTTACAGCAGCAATGTCTCTAAACTTGGACTTATCCTTGCGCCAAGTGGCTGTATCTTGTGTATTGATGCTGCTCACAAGCTTGTCAAAGATGAGCATACTGCGAAAGTCTGCCGAGCTTTCTAAAATGAGTAAAGTGTCGTTTTTTTGAACTCGGTCGCCTGGCTGTATGCCAACAAGGGCTATGCGTGCGTTTACGGGTGATGTAAAGGCCACATTGCCAACGTTATTGTACAATACGACTGTCCCCGAGGCTATTTCAGGGTAGCGTATAAAAAACGAGAGCAGCAACACTGTGGCCAAAGCACCCAACAGCACACCGCCGCCAGAGCGCAATAGCCACGACGGAGGCGACGAAAGCAGAGAGTCTGTGGCGGGTGAGTAAAGGGTTTGAGAGTTGAGTGGCATCTGAAATATGTGTATACACAGCAATGGTTATTGATTCACTGCAAAAAACATCAAATCTTCTAAACGGTAAGAAGGCGGCAGAATATGACCATTGACGATAAATGCTGGTGTATGTGTTATGTTAGCAACCTGATAAAATGCGTGATGCTTTTCTAGCGCATTTTCTGTTTGAAACTTATCAAGCCCATTTTTACCAAGCTCTTTTTCTACAAACTGACGGTTTGGGTCTGATGCGTCAGAAGAAAAAGCATAGCAAATGCGAAGCGAAAAGAGTCCTCCAAAATTTTTGAGCATCTCCTCCACTGTGCGGTGTGCTGTTTGACAAGGCGCACACGATGGGCGGCTTATCATCACGATGTTAAAATCAGATTCGGTGTTACCGTACAGAAAATCAGCAGGTGCAGCATTCTGGTCTATGGCAGGGCTAGACTTGAGCGCGAAAAGAAAGGCATCTTGAGCATGTAAAAAAGCCGTCAATCGTGTGTGTGAATACACATTCAACTGCCTTTCGGCAAAATAAAGAGCAATAGTACAGAGCACAAGGTAAGTACTTAAACCAGACAATAGCAAAGGTACAGATGCAGAAAGAAAAGTTTGAGCAACAAAAAAAGTAGTGTCAGCGTACAAAAAGGGCATCGTGTAAGCAAACAAAACGGCAACAATACCTAAGCAAAATAGGCACATTTTTTTTTGCTTAAATCCTTGTATGTAAAGTGAATAAAAACCAACAGGTATGCCCAACAAGGAGAGTAATTGAACTAGCTCGTAAGTAGCATTGGCAGAAAGTACGTCGGGCGAAAACACAAAACTCAAAACGGAAAAAGTAAAAAAAGCAAAGGCCGCTTCTGCCCATGTGTAGCTTGAAGCCAAAAATGCTTTCCTCTCTTTTACTATTTCGCTACAGTTCTTGTTGCCCAAAACTGTGCAAGCGTTTCGGAAAAAATTATTTTTGGGTAAATTTTCGCCTAAAAGCAGCAGAGCAGATATGGCCACACCTAAAAGCGACAGTACAAAAAAGGCTAGGGCAGACAAATTACCAACAAGCAAAAAGCATACACGAGCGCAAAGTAAAAAAACAAGCAAACAGAAAAACGCATTTTGTAGAAAGGTATTTCGCTTATAGGATTTATCTTTATGTCTATTCTCTTTCAATTGCGGCTCACCACTCTGTTCGGTTTTTTCCACAAGGAGTGCTTTTCCTGTCCAACTCTGACAAAACTCTTTGCGACTGACCGCTTCAGAATTTTTTTTGGCAAAAATATAAAAGCTAGCCCCTTGTATTTTTTCAAGGACAACCCACTTGTTTCTGCCCTGCCCCAAGTCTAGTAGAGCCAGAGCGGGCAAGGGTATTTCTTCGAGCTGCTCTTCTGTCAGGTCTACCGCTAGGGTATCTACTCGGTAAGCTGCAAGCACATATTTCAAAAAGGGAATACTGCCGTCACTGTGCTTACACAAGCTTGTGAGCTGCGTATCTGTGTAAGCCACACCCGCAAGGGTGAGCAGACGCGCGATGAGAACTTGCACAGTCATATCACAAAGCCTCCTCAATGGCATTGCTGAGTTTGAGCAGGGTGTCTTTGTAGGCCCCAGCTTCTTCAAAAACAATTTCGCCTTGGCGGTTGATAACCATATTGACTGGAACAAAATACGCCTTGTTAATCAAATTGTTTTTCTTTGAAAAAACCCGCCAGCTTGGCTGCATTGTCGCGGGTGGGGGCCAAAAAGACCACATCAGAGCTGTATGAAAACCTTTTTTTTAGGTCGTTGAGTTCTGGCATTTCCTTGATACAGGGCACGCAGTAAGTACCCCAAAAGTTCAGAACCACCACCTTGCCTTTCAGAGAAGACAGGCTCACTTCCTTATCGCTGCCATAAAGCTTAAAAAGGGCTTCGGGCGCGTGTTTGGTTTCCACAATAAATTTATCTATGCCATTTTGTACCAAATAATCTTGGTAGCCCTCCTTGCTGCCGTGAATGCTGATGTAAGTGCCCTCAATCTTCTCGAAAAGGCTATCCAATTGGGTGAGCTTGACCAGCTCTGTGTATACCTTGAGGGCTGAGTCGGGCTGGTTGGTTTGGACGAGCGACTGCGCTAAGATATTGCCATGAATTGTTATATTATTCCCCAAAAAGCTTAATTTTTTATAATTGGCATGATAGAGTTCAAACACGGGGCGTATAAATGTCATAGTTTCAGTGTATCTTTGTTTAGAGAAGCAGTGTTGGGCTACATCCCAATAATGTTCAAAGAAATTAGCACTATCTATCACTGTGGCATTGATACAAATATCGCCTCTTTCAAACGCTTTGATGATTTCTTTTTTTCTTGCAGCTGCACTATCTATTTTTCCATAAGCGTGAATAAGATTGGTGAGCTTGATATACTCATGCCAATACGGATATTTATAGTAATTTGAAAAGTGGTGGTGTGTGCTCAAAGCCGCCTCATAACTGATAGTATGTGCTTGAACATAAGGTGTAGATGATGCTAAGTCAGCAAATGCTGAGTATGGATACTTCGCCATATATTCGTGGAAATCTATATGATACCCACCCCAAATTTCATTGTAATAAGAACTAAGAAGATAGAATTGTGTTGAGTTAGGGTATAGTCCTGCAAGTAGCTTCAAATACTTTAAGCCTTGTACTTTATCGCCTGCGGCAATGTATAAGACAGCTACAGCTGCCAAATATTCGAGGTCAGTTTTAGGCTTGGCCTGTAACTCCAAAAGAGCTGCTTTTCCGTATCTTTCAAAATAGTAAGTAGTCGAGTCAAAACTCTTATATTCTGAAAACCGCCTCAAAAGACAAAAAAACAGATTACTAACACCAACTGCGGTGTATGTGCCACTGTGATTCGCAAAAGCGGCTATATCTTTTTCTGTGCAATCTAAAAGAATTTTTCTTGAGGCTAGCCTGGCCCCAACCAGAAATATCTTTCTTTCAGTGAAATCAGGGCGCAATGAGTGAATCATCGTAACTCCACTGCTGTGCTCCACACTGTTTTCTTGAACTACCCACTTTTTAGGGTATTCAAAATAAGAGACTATGATATCCAAAACATTGCTATTCAATGCTAGTTGAATAGTAAAAAAGCTATCTTTTTGTGAAAGTCGTTTGTAATCAAACCAGCCATAAGTACTATCATAGTTGTAAGACACCAATGCAACAACATTTGTTGTTGAAGCGTATTTGGGTTTATACGTTAGAGTTACTGTTGTATCAGCTTTTTGCGCCTTGAGGGTGGGCAGTGCACAAAGCGTGAATAGACATGCAAGAATGCTCAAACGAGTAGTTTTTAGGATTATTGAAGTCATAATGTCCATTTCTTATTACGTTTAAGTCGCATAAAAAATTTAGTAAAATTGCAAAAAAATGCGGTTCGGTAAATATGCCATATAACGACCGAACCGCATTTGGAAGTGTTTGGTACAACAATTTGTTGCAACCATCATACGCAAAAACAGCTTCTGCTTAGAAGCAGCCTATGAAACCAGGTAGGTTACCAAACATGTTGCTGATGTAGTTATTATTAAAGTTCGGCGAACCAACTGTAAGCACCCCGACAATTCTTCGCCCCTGTCCGGGATTATCTGTGTAACAATTAACCTGGGCATTCTCACTTCCCCCCGCCACGTTTTTAGCTTGTGTGTTGCTGAGTTCAAATTTACCGAATTTTTCTTTTAAAGTTTTCATTGGATTAAAGTTTTTTTTGTCAGAAAACATTGAACAAAAAAAATCCACTAGCAACGCCCTCTTTTTTGCAAGAACGCTGCTAGTGGAATTATAGGACAAAGCTTTAAACTTTGGCTTCGTCTTGTTGATAGGCTTCTATGGGCGCACAAGCACACACGAGATTGCGGTCGCCGTAGGCGTTGTCCACACGTCCCACCGAAGGCCAGAACTTGCGTTCACGTACCCACGCAAGCGGGAAAGCGGCCTTTTCGCGGCTATAAGAACGCGTCCAGTCGTTGGCGCATATCACATGGAAAGTGTGAGGAGCTTGTTTCATCACGTTGTCCAGTGCGTCCACTTTGCCTGTTTCCACTTCTTCTATCTCCTGCCTAATTTGAATGAGCGCGTCGCAAAGACGATCCAACTCGGCTCTGGTTTCGCTTTCGGTAGGCTCTATCATAATGGTACCCGCCACCGGAAAAGACATCGTAGGCGCGTGGAAGCCATAGTCCATCAATCGTTTAGCAATGTCTTCTACGGTAATCTTCTTGAATGCACGGCAGTCCACAATCATTTCGTGTGCCGAACGACCTTGCTTGCCCACATAAAGAATAGGATAATGTGCCGAAAGATGCTTTTGAATGTAGTTGGCATTCAAAATGGCGTATTTGGTGGCTTCGGTGAGTCCTTCGCCTCCCATCATGGCTATGTAAGCATAAGAAATGAGCAAAATGTCAGCACTGCCATAAGGAGCAGCCGACACTGGCTCCACTGCCATGGCTCCGCCAGTTTTCACCAGAGGGTGGCCAGGCAAGAACGGTGCTAAATCTTTCACTACGCCGATAGGCCCCATGCCTGGGCCGCCTCCGCCGTGCGGAATACAGAAGGTTTTGTGCAAATTGAGGTGGCAAACATCTGCGCCAATTCGGGCAGGACTCGTAAGGCCCACCTGCGCATTCATGTTCGCGCCGTCCATATACACGCGACCACCATTTTTGTGAATAATGTCGCAAATTTCTTGAATACCCTCCTCATACACGCCGTGCGTGGAGGGGTAGGTAACCATCAAGCAAGAGAGGTTGTCTTTATACTTTTCGGCTTTTTCTTTGAGGTCTTGAATGTCCACGTTGCCATTTTCGTCGCACTTGGTAATGACCACTTCCATACCAGCCATAACCGCACTGGCAGGGTTGGTGCCGTGGGCAGACGAAGGTATCAAGGCAATGTTGCGGTGGGTGTCGCCACGGCTCAGGTGGTAGGCGCGTATGACCAAAAGACCCGCATACTCGCCTTGCGCGCCCGAGTTGGGCTGCAAAGACATGGCATCAAAACCCGTTACCTCACACAACCAAGCTGAAAGTTCGTCAAGAATTTCTTGATAACCTTCGGTTTGATTTTGAGGTGCAAAAGGGTGAATATTGCAAAACTCTGGCCATGTGATAGGAATCATCTCGGCGGTAGCGTTCAGTTTCATGGTGCATGAACCTAGCGCAATCATGGAGTGAGCCAAAGATAAATCTTTGTTTTCCAGACGCTTCATATAACGAAGCATTTCATGCTCTGACTGACAAGTGTTAAAGATTGGGTGAGTGAGGAAATCCGACTGACGGCGCAGGCTTGTAGGCCACTCCACTTCCAAAGAGTTTGAAGCAGCCTTAATCAGGCTATCTAACTCATTTTTTACGCTTTGAGCAAGCATAGGTTCACCATGTTGTACACTAGGTGTGCTTTGTCCTAAGCTTGGCAACACATTGGATGTTACCCCAGGAACACTGCTCTGAAACTTGGCTGTAGCCTCTGCAAAAATATAAGTGATAAGGCGCACATCATTTATGCTTGAGGTTTCGCCAAAAGAAATACCTATTCTTTGGTCTTGGAAATAGCGGAAGTTATAACCATGTTTTTCGGCTATTTCGCGAATGGCGAACTGCATTTTCTTGTCGTGTGCGTCTATGCAAAGACAGTCAAAAAAATGTTCTGTGGTATTATTAAATCCTAATTTTTCTAAACTTGTGGCTGTTAGCTTAGCCAAACCATGTGTTTTACTGGCTATTTTACGTAAGCCATCAGGGCCGTGATACACCGCATACATACCTGCCATGACGGCCAGCAGGACTTGTGCCGTACAAATGTTTGAGGTGGCTTTTTCACGCTTAATGTGTTGTTCGCGGGTTTGAAGAGCCATTCTAAGAGCAGTGTTGCCCGCAGAATCTTTTGAAACACCAATAATGCGTCCTGGCATAAAGCGTTTGTACTCTTCTTTGGTAGCAAAAAAGGCAGCATGAGGTCCACCAAAGCCCATAGGCACGCCAAAGCGGTGTGAAGAACCAAACACTACCTCAGCTCCCATTTCACCAGGAGGCGTAAGCATAGTGAGTGCCAGCAAGTCTGTGGCAAAAGCACAACGGACGTGTTGCTCCTTAGCTGCTGCTACAAAGTTGCTGTAATCTTCTATACTGCCGTCTGTTGCAGGATACTGAAGTAAAGCACCGTAAAGATCTGGATTGGTCAAGTCCACCGTTTTATGGTTGCCAATAATCAGCTTAATGCCAACAGGCTCTGCCCTGTTTTTGAGTACCGCAATAGTTTGTGGGTGACAGAGTTCAGACACAAAAAATGAGTTGGCATTTTTCTTTTCCTTAGGTGGCGTAACGTGCAGCATACGCATAGCCTCGGCAGCGGCAGTGGCCTCGTCTAACAGTGAGGCATTAGCTAGCTCCATGCCTGTAAGATCTAAAACCATTGTTTGATAGTTCAGAAGAGCTTCCAAACGGCCTTGAGCAATTTCAGCTTGATAAGGCGTGTAGGCTGTATACCAACCTGGATTTTCTAAAATATTTCTTAAAATAACATTAGGTGTGATGTTTTCATGATACCCAGCACCTATAAAAGAGCGAAAAACTTTGTTCTTGGCAGCTTTGTTCTTCAGGTCACTCAAAAACTGGTGTTCTGTTTTGGCTGCAGGCAAGCGCAAGGCTTGTTTGAGTCGGATATGTGGCGGCACTGTTTGCGAAATGAGTTCGTCTAAAGATGCTGCACCCACGTATTTAAGCATATCCTGGGTTTCATGCGAATTCGCAGAGGGACTGTTATGTCTTTTTACAAAATGCTCTGCGTGATTGATATCAATCTTCATCTGTGTTATTGCTAAGGTATTCTTGTTTGATTTGAGCTAAAATATCAGGTATTAAAGAATGCGTAAATGTACTCAAAAAAGGATTGTTAGAACCTTAATGTTTTAAAAAAAAGTTTTTTGCGCCAGTTTTTTTGTTTTAAGCACCAACTTTTGAGCAAGACTTAAAAAAAGAGTAGATGTATATTTTTTTTTGAAAAGGCAAAAAAAAAATCCATACTTTTGTATATTTTTAAAATTCTCGTTAGTTTGCGTACTTTAGAAAGACAGCTCATTATTTGTTTGATTAGCATTTACGCACCTGTTTAAACCATACAACTTACTTATGTCTTTACAAAGCCGAGACAAGCTCAAAAGTTATTTTAAAAAAGGCAGTATGCCACAGGAAGGTCATTTTGTGGACTTGATGGACTCCGTTCTAAACAAAATTGACGATGGTATAGCCAAAAATTTAGAAGATGGCCTTGTTCTGTCCTTGGTAGGCTCTAGTCCCAAGCTGTTGAGCTTTTTTAAAAGTATAGAAGACAAAAGTCCTGCATGGTCTTGGGAGTTAGACCAAAGTGGAGCTGCTTTGCATCTCAATAACTTTTCGGGCGATCATGTGCTTAGCTGTATGCCCGATGGAAAAGTAGGTATACTCAACGGAAATCCTGAATATGAGCTAGATGTGCGTGGCGTAGTGGCTTCTCAAGGCCGCATAGGAACTTACACCACAGGCCGTGTACCAGCAGATGGGCAGTGGCATCCTATCATAGAACAACTCAATGGATGTAATGCTTTTGAGGTGATGGCTGGAGCTGGTCGTAAAGGAACAGGTAAATACGCGCTCATTCATGCCATTGCGTTGAGTACCTTCGGAAAATCAAAGTCAGAAATCAATCTAACCCAAGCTTATTATGGTGTAAGATGCAACAAAATTGAGCTAAAGTGGGTAGGCGACACCTTTGATTATGCGCTCCATGTGCGTACCAGATGTAACTACGGTGACGGAACAGAAATACAATTTAATGTATCTAGCCTGTGGACAGACACTTTCATGGATAGCTAGCAAACGATTAAAGAGATTATTTTTCAGAAAGGGATACTTTAAAAATGGTTCTCTACTGTGTTTGATTTGTCTTTTCATCAAAACACAATTTGCTCTACATGAATCGCCGTTACTTTCTAAAAACAGGAACATCAGGTCTCCTAGTGCTGGGTGCCTGTGGCATAAAAGATAGCAAGCCTGAGCCTGCTACAGAGACAACTGTTGGAGATGATTCTCTTTCTCTTCCAGCCCCTGATCTTAAGAACCAATATGCTATAGAGTTGCATTCTGATATGCAGGCTGGACATTTATTACGAGAAAGCCAGAGCTGGCCTAAGCTGAAACCTGAGCAAAGCGATTTTGTAGTGGTTGGGGGTGGTATTGCTGGCCTTTCGGCGGCCTATGCTTTGCGTAAAAAAAAGTGCATGTTGTTTGAGTTAGGCAGCGATGTGGGCGGTACATCGGGAAGCACTGAGTATGCAGGGCAATGGTTATGTCAGGGTGCACACTACGATTTGGCTTACCCAAGTTTTTATGGAGAAGAAGCCCTGAGAATGCTGGAAGAAACTGGGATTATTTATTTTGATACACTCAAAAATATTTGGAATTTTAGAGACAAACAGTTTCTTATTGCTAGCAAGCAAGAAAGTCAAACGCTTTGGAATGGCAGCCTTAGGGCAGACTTGATGCCAGAAGGTGAAGAAAAAGAAGCTTTTGAACAACTTATGGACAGTTTTTATGGACAAATGAAAATGCCCACGCGGCTCATTGACCATGAACTCAGGTACTTGGATAAGCTAGATTTTAAAACGTATTTGGAGCAAACTCTCAACAAAAAATTATCGCCAGAGTTCCTGAGAGCTTTAGACTACCAGATGATTGACGATTATGGCGGATTAGCAGAACAAGTATCTGCTTTAGCAGGTATTCATTATTACAGCTGTCGCCCTTATTACAAAAGCGAGGTAGAACTTTTTTCGCCGCCAGAAGGCAACTATTATTTTGTGAAAAAAATAATAGCGCAGCTGCCTCATCAAATGCTTAATAACCAATGCTTGGTAAGAAAAATTACTAGAAAAGGTTCAGGCTTTCTAGTGGAAGTTTTGGATCTTATCAAACGACAGGTAAGACAGGTGGAGGCAAAAAAAATCGTGTATGCTGGTAACAAGCACGCTATTCCTTATATTTTTAAACCTGATCAACATTTGTTTAAGCAATTACAATCAGTGCCTTGGGCAGTGTTGAATGTGGTTCTTAAAAATGATATCAAAAAAAATGCGTTTTGGCAAAACGAAATTCTGAGTGCAGATACTTCACTCATGGGCTTTGTCAACTCGAGAGCACAGCAAGCCAGTGATGGTAACAAACAAGTACTCACTGTCTATTTCTGCTTTAAGCCCTCTGAGCGTGCTCTGATGCAGGACTGGCATAAACCTGACGGTATCAAGCCGCTTGTGGAGCGAGCCATTGTGGCTATTTCTGACTATTACAAGCAAGATGTATCTAATCAAATAGAAAAAGTTTTTGTCAAATTAATGGGTCATGCCATGCCTCTGCCAGCCCCTAATTATCTTTTTAATGACCAAAATAAGCAAAGAAGTCATCAAAAACTAGTCTATGCAGGCGTGGATAACAGCAGGTTGCCGTTGCTCTTTGAAGCTGTGGATTCTGGTCTTATGGCGGCCAAGTTGCTGAAAGGCTAAGTCTTTGTTTTGAGGGCTGATAAGCGTACAGAAACTGCTAAGGCGTGTGCCTCGAGTGTTTCTGCGTGTGCGAGAGTTTCCACAGCAGTCCCCAAACCTCGTAAACCTTCAGGGCTAAGCTTTTGAAAGGTGATAAATTTCATAAAAGACTCTACCGACACACCACTCCAAGCTTCTGCAAAACCCGCAGTAGGCAGCGTGTGATTCGTACCACTTGCATAGTCGCCTACGCTTTCGGGAGACCAATCTCCTAAAAAAACAGAACCTGCATTTCGAACATTTTCAGTATACCATTGCTCATCTTGGCTTTGTATAATGAGATGTTCTGGTGCGTAAAGATTGACCAAGTCAATGGCCTCTTTGCGGTTGGGCACGTAAATGAGGCAGGAGTGTTGAAGAGTTTGTTGAATGTATGAACGTCGTGAAAGGTTTTCGGAGAGCTTCTCTAGCTCTTGTTCCACTTGTTGCAAAAGTGCCTTGTGTGTACTTACAAGAAGTACTTGGCTATCTGATCCGTGTTCAGCTTGTGCAAGTAAGTCCGCTGCCACAAATACGGGGTTGGCTGTTTGGTCAGCCAAAACGAGCACCTCCGAAGGCCCCGCAGGCATGTCTATGGCAGTGCCTAAGCTGCTAGCGTACTGTTTGGCCGCAGTTACCCAGCGGTTGCCCGGCCCAAAAAGTTTTGAGCATTTGGGCACGGAGGCTGTGCCTAAGGCCATACCTGCAATAGCTTGAGCACCGCCTATTTTTAGCACTTTCTGAATATTACAACGCTTGGCAGCATACAAAATAGCGGGGTGAATACTGCCATCTGGTTGGGGTGGGCTGCAAAGCACCACCTCTGCACAGCCTGCCAACTGAGCAGGAATGCCTAGCATAAGCACTGTGGAAAAGAGGGGAGCACTGCCTCCAGGTATGTACAAGCCCACTTTTTCAATTGGAAAGGCTCTGCGCTCACACCAAACCCCTTGCATGGTTTCTACGCCAACCGACTCAGGCAGTTCCGCCTGATGAAAGCGGTAAATATTTTGATAGGCTAGTTCCAAAGCACTTTTTAATTCAACAGAAATGAGAGCCTCTGCCGCCTCAAACTCTTGCTCTGTTACGAGCCAGTCGCCTTCAAATTTATCTAGCGCGAGCGCGTAACGCTTGAGTGCGTGATCGCCTTCACGCTGTACTTCCTCAAAAAGTTGACGAATAAAGTCTTGATTTTGTGTTTGTTCAGGGGCTGGACGCTGCAAAATGCTGAGCCATTGTTGACGGGGCGGATTGATGTATATCTTAGGCATGAAATTAGGGTGCTTTTGAAATAAAGTTATTCTTTGACTAGCTTGAAGCTCTGATTTTGTTGCGCACTTACGAGTTGAATAAAATAAATGCCTTGTGGTAAATGCTGAATTTGAATGCGGTTTTGGATGTTGGGTAAAAGGTTTCCCCTTAAAAAAACTTGACCATAGGGGGAATAAAGGGTATAGAAACCATCTTGAGCTTCAGTAAAGATATCAACGTGATGCTGAGCTGGGTTTGGACTTATGTAGGTTCTTAAGCGTTCTTTAGGGTCTTCAAGAGCCGTAACGGGGCTGCGGCGTGAAACAAACTGCAAACCTCCTGCTCTTCCACCTACCACCAAAAAGTCTCCCATGGCGCAGATAGCGGCTTTCTGACCAAAAAAATAATTTTGTTTATTGCGCCAAGCATCAAGCACTTGAACAGATTCTGCACGAGCCGTTTCACTCAAACAATCGCTATAAAGTTCAGCCCTTCCCTGAAAGTTGATAAGCAATAAATCTGGCTTATTGTCTTTGTTGAGGTCGGTGAGCCAAAGTACAGGCTCGCGTTTGGTGAAGTCCTCGTTCACGCCCAAAAAGTTGTTTTGCTTGGTGACAAAGCGCAAGTCTCCTTGATTTTCTAAAACGCTCAGGCTTCCACGCCTAGAACTGATAATCAAATCTTGGTCGGTGTCGCGGTCTATGTCTATCGCAGCAGCATGGTAGAGGTCGCGTTGTCCCTCCAGCGGCACACGTGTGAGGTCTGAGAGTGTGTAGCGGAAAGGTTGCCCTGTGGCAGCACGATTGGGCATAAACTTGATAGCCGAGGTGGAAGAATCTGTAAAAGCCAAATCCAATAAGCCGTCGCTGTTGATATCGCCAAAAAATGGCTTGATACCTAAGGTTCTGATAGACTGAAGATTTAAATAATCATCGCTTTGCCACTCTAGAACAGGTTCGGTATCAGTACCAGTATTTTCAAAAAAGGCTATACCCGAAGCATACAGCCCATCGGGACGGGTTTTTCCGCGATAACCCACCAGCAAATCCATATCACCATCTGAGTCGAGGTCTGCGGCAGCAGGGTGACTATCCTCGCCCAAATCTGGCATTTGAGCAGACAAAAACGAGGTATCTGATTTTATGAACAGAGGGTTGCGATTGCTACCCATGTTTTTGAAGAGCTGGAGCGGTTGTTCAAAATTAATTTTATTGGCATCATTAAAATAGACGTTAGGAGCAGCTAGTAAATCTTTTTCGCCGTCAAAGTCCATGTCTTCCAGAAAAAAGGCAGGAAAGTTAGGTAAAAAAATAGGGCTGTCATTTGGAAAGGTATTGTCAAGCCTGGTAAAAAGCGGTTTGAGGTTGCTGCCAAAGTTTTCTAGAAAAGTAGGTCTTGGACAGTCCACATCCCCCACGAGCAAGTCTAAGTCGCCGTCTCCACCATCATCAAAGCATATCATAGATGAACCAGCATGCTGGAGACGGCTCAACCGACAATCACTGCCGTCAAATACAAAGGCATCACACAAACATTCTTTAACATTACCCCACTTGGTTTCTACCTTTTCAAAAATAAGAGAGTCGGCTCTTCCGAAACGTTCTACGCTAAAATTTTGATTGTACTCAATAAACTGCCCAATAGAAGCTGTAAAAGAAAGGACATCTAAATCACCATCTGCATCAAAGTCTTTGATGATGGGAATATCTGTTACGTCTATTTGCAGACTGATAGACGCACCGCTAATACCTTTTGTGCGCACTGGATCGCGAAAGAGCACAAATTTAGGTTTTCTTCCTTCTGGAATATTCTTAAAGACTCTAAAACCTAGCCTACCTGCCGTGAAGAGGTCTTTTTGACCATCACCATCAAAGTCTACTAATAAAAACCAATCTTGTACGGGTGGAAAGACTGACTCGTAGCGCGGATCATAAATCCAAGAAGCCCCCTGACACCTAAAAACAGACACTTTACTACTTGTTCTATCAAAAACTACCAAGTCCTCCAAGCCATCTGCATTGAGGTCTAACGTAGAAATTTGTGGCGAGTTGAGGCCAGAAGAACCGCTCAATGTCAATAATTTACCCGTTTTAGACCTTACAACAACATCAGGACGATGCTGCCAGTCTTGAGCAAAAAGAGCAAAACCACAAAACAGCAAAGGAATGAATAAAAGACAGAGCAATGGTGTATTTCTAAGCATACTGCAAACAGAAATCGGATACACCTACACAACACACAAGACTACTCAAAAGTTCAAAACATCACACTTTTTATATTCTGGTGCAATGTCTATGTAAAGATTTTCAATAGCGTTCTCGAACCAACGGTTTATCTTATCATTTTTCTCATTCTCAAGAGTTGCCTGATAAATTTTTTCGTAGTCTCTTTCAAAGCTGGCCTCATGGGCTTCTATTTTCTTCTTATACAAAATGAGCTTAAAAGCATCTTTGCCGTCTACCGTCCTAGATTTTATGACACTGCTCACCTGATTGATTTTCATGGTGTCTATGGTTTTAAAGAGTGTATAGTCCAGATCTTCAATGGTAAGTTTGTTGCTGCCTGTTTGTGGGTTTAACTTCACACCGCCTTGAGTTCTGGAGGATTTATCGTCTGAGTGTGCTTTAACGGCTTCCTCAAATGTGTACTTCCCAGCTTGTATGTCGCGACGCAGGCTATCCAAAAACTTCTGTGTAAAGTCAAAATCGCCTTTATCAGGTTTAGGGGTGAGTAGAATATGGCGAGAGTTGAATCGGTTACCGCGTCTTTCTATGAGCTGAATGAGGTGAAAACCAAATTCTGATTCTACGGGGTCGGATATTTCGCCTTCTTTGAGCTTGTAAACGGTTTCTTCAAATTCAGGCACCAGCTCACCACGCGCCCTAAAGCCCAAGTTTCCACCTTCTGCAGCCGAACCTAAGTCCTCAGAGTTTTTAGAAGCCAGTGTAGCAAAGTCTTCTCCTGCCAAAATCCGAGCTTTGATATCGAAAAGAGCTTGTCTGCTTTTATTTTTAGATGCTTTATTAACAATAGGCTTTTTGACTAACTCAGCCAAAACGTATTCGGTAGGAAAAAGCGGTAAACTGTCTTTAGGAAAGGCATTGAAAAATTTTTTGACTTTACCAGGTGTCACACTCACACCTTGCGTAATTTCGCGTTGCACTTCGCCAATAGTCAGCTGCTCAATAACCAAGGGCCTTAAGTCGTCTTTGGCTTCGGTAAGCGTTTTGCCAATAGCCTGCTCCAGAGCTTCTTGGCTACCTGCACGATCTACCATAGCCATCATTCGCCTCTCCATTTCAAAATCAATAGAGGCATCAGGGACTACGATAGAATCTATTTCTGCTTTGGCTGCCATTACTTTATTGAGAATGAGCTGGCGCAAGATTTCGCATTTCAGATTAGGGTCTGGCGAAAGCTTATTTTCTTGTAAATAGCCCAAATAGGCATTTTCTACTTCAGATTTCAATATAATTCGGTTGTCTATTTCAGCCACAATTTTGTCTACAACCATAGACTCAACCTGAGCCTGTGCTATACCAGACAGGAATAGAAAGTAACATAATGTGCTTACAATGAATCTGATCATCTTTTTTGGAATTTAAACTAAAGACTAAAAGTCCGCAAATTTATTCAATTATTTACAAGGAGCGGCACATGCCTCAAAATATTAACTCATTTTATGAGTCTCTTAGGGTTTTAAGTACTTAGAGAAAGGGAATAGTTCGCGCCGCCAGACTCTAAGGGATAAACGGTTGTGACATAGCAAAGTGTTGTCCTGTATCTAATCTTCCAATTCGTTTTCTTGGGGCGTTGATATAGGTTTACTTATTTTATTGACGATTTTCAACCCATTTTTTTCACCCACCTTGAGCGTAAAAGCCAAGGCTGCCTCCCATTCGTTGGAAATGAGCCCCTCAAGTATGGCCTCACGAACAGCCAGTTTGATTTGTCCCACAACAGGGCAGGGCTTCAAGTTGAAAATTTCCATGATATGTTCGCCGTCAATGACGGGTTTAAAGTTTCTGAGCCGATCTTTTTCTCCCACATCAAGAATTTTCTGTTCCACCTTATCAAAGTTTTGAAGGTAGCGCGCCACACGGTTATGGTCTTTTGAGGTTATATCTGCCCTACAAAGCATCATTAAAGCTTCCACATCATCGCCCGCTTCCACCACCAAACGGCGTATAGCAGAGTCGGTAATGGTTTCTTTGACGAGGGCTATAGGACGTAAATGTAGGCGCACTAACTTTTGAACAAAACGCATTTTTTCATTGAGAGGCAAACGCATTTTTCGGAAAATAAAAGGCACCATTTTAGCTCCTTTTTCTTCGTGTCCATGGAAAGTCCAGCCCACTTTTTTATCAAAACGCTTGGTTTGAGGCTTGGCAATGTCGTGTAGAATGGCCGCCCAGCGCAGCCATAAATCATGGCTATATTTGCTCAAATTGTCAAGTACTTGAAGTGTGTGGTAGAAGTTGTCTTTATGTGACTTACCGTCTTGGACTTCTGCTCCCAGCAACTCACAAAACTCAGGAAAGATAATAGGCAAAAGCCCCGAGTGAAACAACAGTTTAAAGCCATAAGAGGGCACAGGCGACAAAATGATTTTATTGAGTTCGTCTGTGATGCGCTCCTGCGAAATAATTTTGATGCGCTCCTTATTCTGTTGAATAGACTCAAAGGTACGTGCTTCTATATCAAAATTGAGTTCAGAAGCAAAGCGTATCGCACGCATCATGCGCAGAGGGTCGTCCGAAAAAGTTTGGTTGGGAGAAAGCGGTGTTTTGATAAGTTTGCGCTGAAGATCTCTTACGCCATCAAAAGGATCTAGGAGTTGCCCATAATCCTTGGCATTGAGACTAATAGCAAGGCTGTTGATTGTAAAATCACGACGGTTCTGGTCGTCTTGAAGTGTGCCGTCCTCCACCACTGGCTTGCGAGAATCTTGGTTATAGGATTCTTTACGCGCACCCACAAACTCTAAATCTAGGTCAAAAAGCCGTATCATGGCTGTTCCAAATCGTTGAAAAGAGTGCACTTGAGGGTTTTTTTGCGATAGCTGAGCTACTTTCTGCGCCAGCTCTATGCCGCTGCCCACACAAACGAAGTCTAAGTCTTGTTTTTGCTTCTTTCGCTTCAGGAGCAAGTCACGCACATAGCCGCCCACAACATACGCTTCAATATCAAGGTTTTGCGCACTGTCTGCCACCAACCTAAAGACGGGGTGTTGTTCTATATGTGGCCTCATATCCATAATTGGCTGCAAAAGTACTCATTTTTTTGCTTAAAGAAAAACATGTCAAGCAATTGAAAATCTTTTTTCTAAGCCAGTTTCGTGTTTGAATTGGATACTAAAAACGTAGTTTTAAGGCTGAATGTGTTATAAGTTGTCAGTTTTGATAGATTCATAAAAATGCAGTGGCCTATTGAATAATTTTATCTAAGCTTTGTACACAACACAATACGCTGTTGCATTAACAGAATAACTACCCATAAGTGACATCTTGGCTGGCTTTTGAGGAGAAGAACTAATGAGTTGCAAATAAAAAATAGACTTGCGTTGCTTTTTATTTCTTTTTAAGTTGTATAAATTTACGGCTTATTGTAGATAATTAGAATTAACAAAACGAAGGTTTTTAGAAATAATCAAGATAGTAAGAATTGAAGATTATGACTGGATTATAGTTAAATATTTAAAGTAGTATATTTGTAAGATGAAGCGCATAGGAATTATTTCTCTATTATTTCTGTTTTTGTGTAGTTGTTCAGCAATAAGAAATACTGCAAAGCAAGAACTTTCTGATGGTTTTTACAATAAAAAAGAAAACTCAGAAAAGTCCAGAGTTTATGTACACATTGCTGATGAGAATATATACACTTACAAAACAATAGAAAAAAAAACTATAGAGATAGACACTACCCAAGCTTATAGTGTTTATTTCTCTGAGTTAAACACCTTGGGAAAAAATAATTTTAAACTTTCACAAAATAGTTTTGATTTAGACTTTTTTACCATCCCATTAAAGCTAAGATTTACTCAGAAGGATGTTCCTACACAGCTCAATGCCAATATAAATGGTGCTGTTTATATCGGTTATAGAATCGATCGTTACAAAATAAATTATCGAGGCACTCCGATGAAAAAGGCGGTACGTCATGTTGACCACTTCGGTTATTCTGTTGGATTTTTTACAGGCTTAGGGAACACTTTTATGTCGCCTACCAATACTCATAATGTACTACAACAAGAATACGATGGAATAGTTTGGAGCAAAGGAATTGCTGGAATAGTGGCTATAAACAGTTTTAGTGTTGGTATAACTCTTGGTTTTGATAACTTACTTGACAGAAATAAAAAAATATGGATATATGAAAACAAACCTTGGTTAGGACTTGCATTTGGATTGAACTTGAATTGATTTCAAAATGGTAATGGCTAAAAAATAATCGCTTACATCAAAGCAGTACTAAAGGCTAGCACTGCTTTGAATTTTATTGCTGCATTTAATGATAGCTTTTCAAGCACTCCTGTTTTACCTTAGATTCCGTAAAGTTCAAAAAAGAGCCTAGGCAATTGCACGGAGTAAGTTTTATTGTCAGAGATTATTTCTTGACTAGTCTTCTCCATGTGTCGGTGCGGCCTATCAACGAAATGCCGATGTAGCCACGTCCGTCAAGCAGATTGGTATTTTTCTTGGTCATTTTAGCTTCAAAGCTATAATCAGAGCCGTTCTTGGGATCATATATCGAGCCTTCTTCCCATATAAGCTCGTTGCCACTGCCCGTAAATTCAAGATCTCTCACAATGACTAAGCCCTTGAGTGGTGTAGAGCGTTTGCTTTCCTCTGGGTTGAGCTTGTCCGTGCGGGGCTTACCGTCTGGATCATTTGGCTCTAAAAGCCAGACGATTTTGCCGTAATACTTATCAGTTTTTTCACCGTTTTTGCCTGTACCTTTATAAATATTGACAACCGAACGCCCGTCGCTTGGCTGCCAGTTGCCTATAATCAGATCCGCATTAAGGACGTTTTTATGGTCTATCATTTTGCCTGACATGAGCAAAAGCAAAACAGGCAATGCAAAACTGAGGAGCTTTATCTTCTGCATGAGTTTTTTAAGGTTTGTTTTTAAATAGTTTAGATTGATATGAAAGATGTTTAATCACTTTTAAGGGCTAACTAGACTAATTCCAAATCTGAAATAAAGCGGCAGACCTACATTAAAACTTAAAAGCGGTTCTGTAGAGCTGGCATCTTCATCTATATCAAAGCGGTAACCATAACGAACACCGCCTTGTAAATTCAACCATATAAAGTCAGTCAAAGCTTTGTCCCAGCCTAAGCGGAAGCGAACCTCTGAACGGCGTAATTCTAGCTTTGGGGAGGTGGCGGTATTGCTTGTTTGCAAGCGATAACTATGCCCCTCCACCTCAAAACCAGCCGTAACGAGTGATTTAGCTGAAAAATTATACCTTACCATAGCGCGAGCGGGCAGTAACATTTCTAGACCCCAACGATCATTGAAAGTTTTATTATAAAGTAAAGCAGGTAAATGTAGAAGTCGTCCGCCTCTATAGGTACGCACAGCTCCTATGGCAAAGTTGGTGTAGTCGTTAAACTTCCAGCCAAACAAGGCTGCTGCACTGTATTTTAAAGCACCAAAATCAGGCGAGGTATCATTAAAATCATAAGTACCATTGAGAGCTGCTTCTGCCTGAACTATAATAAAATGTTTAACACTGAGCGGCTTAAAAACCAGAAAACCTAGCGCAGAAGTACGAAGTGGAGTATTCTCTACTACTGACGAAAAAGGAATCCCGTTATTTTCTTTCTTGAAACGGTAGTGTGTTTCCCAGTGATTGAAAGTACCGCTCACGATGATTTTGCGGTTAGAAATGATAGGAACAGTGGCATCAATGCGAAGGCCGTGTTTGAGCGATACAGGGGAAAAGCGATACGGGAATAAATCTATATTCTGCTCATTTGTCACAAGAAACCCAGATACAAAATCGTAAGACAAGCTGACTATTTTTGAGGGGCTTAAGTTCAGTACTTTGTTAGTGCAGAAGCTCTTTACTTTTTGACTGTCTGCCGCCGAAAAATCCGACATATTGAAGTCATCGTCTTGTGCCCACGTGCTGAGGCGGGGAGCAAGACAAAACACAACAATAAGGGCGAGTAGTGTGAAATTTTTTTTCATAAAGTTAAACTATTTACTTCAACAACTATTTTGAATCTGAAATTGTTTTAAAGAAAAGAATTACTTGTCAATATTTTATTAAAAAGTGGACGACTTGTAAAATATTTTATGGAATAAAACTAGCAGAACCATTTTTTTAAGAATTATAAAGAGTAAATACAAAATTTGTAGCAGCTAGCTCTCTGGCTAGCAATAATACAGCTAAGCAAGTAATAAACAAAAAACAGCAGATAGATTCTTACTTAATTTTTACATCGGCAAAAAGTAAAACCGCATCTCGTGTCACCTTAGACCTGATTGGTTTAGAATAAATGAATAAAAACGTTAAGGATATCAACAAAAAATTGAGTAACTAGCAGCTCACAAAAAAACAAAGTTTTATGTTCTCTGTTCTACATCGCACCGTACTATGTTTAGCCTTTGTTGCTTTACAGGGTGTCTTTTCTTTCGCTCATGCTCAGAAAGCAGAAAAAAAAGCACTTAAGAGCACAATTCAAGATTTTTTTAAGGCATTTCATCAATCCGACACTCTACGTCTTTCCATGCTTATGGATCAGCAGCTCGCGATGCAAAGCATTCTTATTCAAGGAGAAAATACTCGTTTGAGCACTGGCAAACGACAGGATTTCCTAGAGGCCATTGCCAAACTCAAAGGACGCTCTTTTGAAGAGAAAATAGAGTCGTACAAGTATAAAGTGAATGGCGCAATGGCGAATGTTTATATGTCTTACCAGTTTGTTTTGGATGGCCAAATCTCACACAGCGGCATCAATAATTTCACTTGCTTCAAAACAAAGGATGGCTGGTGTATAGCACACATCATAGACACACGCGTACCCAACAGACGTTAAGAGCAGGCGGCCAAAGCGCAACAAAAGTCAATTTTTTAGAAACAAATTACTTTAAAAATTGCTTTTAACATAAATACATGCTTTATTTAGGGTAAAATTTGCACATCTCTTCAGAGACTGAGCACTTAAACATTTGATTATCATGGCAAAGATAACTTTTGATGGCATTGAAGTAGAAGTTCCTGATGGCACAAGCATTTTGCAGGCTGCTAGGAAAATAGGTGGGCACGTAGCTCCGCCTGCCATGTGTTATTATTCGTCTTTGAAAGGAACAGGCGGTAAATGTCGCGCTTGTTTGGTGAAGGTAACTCAAGGTTCGGCCAAAGATCCCCGTCCCATGCCCAAGTTGGTGGCCTCTTGTATCACTAGTGTGCAAGATGGTATGGTGGTAGAAAATACGATAAATCCAGAGGTTTTAGAAGCTCGCAAAGGTGTAGTAGAGTTTTTGCTAATCAATCACCCACTAGATTGCCCTATTTGCGACCAAGCGGGTGAGTGTCATCTACAAGATTTTTCGTTTTCGCACGGCAAAGTGGCCACGCGCTACGAAGAAGAAAGACGCACATTTGAAAAAATTGATATAGGTTCTTACATACAGCTGCACATGACACGCTGTATCCTGTGTTATAGGTGTGTTTATACGGCAGACCAGCTGACGGACAAGCGCGTACATGGCGTAATGCACCGCGGCGATACGGCAGAGATTAGTACCTACATTCAAAATTCTATAGAAAACGATTTTTCTGGCAATGTCATAGACGTATGTCCTGTGGGCGCACTCACTGACAAAACATTCCGTTTCAAAAGCCGTGTGTGGTTTACTAAGCCAGTCAATGCAAGCCGTAGCTGTACCAAGTGCTCTGGTAAAGCCGTTATATGGTATAAAGGCGATGAAGTATTGCGCGTCACGGCTCGTAAAAACGAATGGGGAGAAGTGGAAGAGTTTATCTGCAACACCTGCCGTTTTGAGAAGAAAAAAACATCAGATTGGACCATTGAAGGGCCACGCGATATTTCTCACACATCGGTTATTAGCCAGAATCATTACACAAAAGGAACGGTCAAGCCCAAGTTTGCAGAGCAAACGGCAGATGAGTATAAGCCAATAGATGATACGCGCACGCCTTCCAAGCTACCGTACTCTGAGCGAATTAAATAATTTTTTTAACAAATGTCGTTATGACTATCATTCTCATAAAAGCGGTTATCATACTCCTGATTTTTGCGATATCTTTGGGTATAGCCGCTTATTCTACTTTTGCAGAGCGCAAAATTGCGGCGTTTTTTCAAGATCGCTTGGGTCCTAACCGTGCAGGGCCTTTTGGTATTTTACAGCCATTAGCAGACGGCGTGAAGATGATATTCAAAGAAGAGTTTATTCCTGCAAGTGCCAATAAACTTTTATTCATTGCTGGGCCTTGTTTGGCCATGCTTACGGCTTGTATGACGAGTGCTGTTATCCCATTCAGCGACGAGCTGTCTATGTTTGGCGAAAGCTTTACCATTCAGGCTGTGGATATCAATATTGGTATTCTTTACATCTTTGGAGTTGTTTCTTTGGGTGTTTATGGTGTAATGGTGGGCGGCTGGGCTTCTAATAACAAATATTCCTTGCTTGGTGCTGTCAGAGCAGCTTCTCAGAACATTAGCTATGAGTTAGCCATGGGCTTGTCTATTGTTGCTGTGGTCATGTTAACAGGTTCTCTTTCTCTCAACAACATCGTGGAGGCACAGCATGGCATGAACTGGAATATTTTTTATCAGCCTTTGGGTTTTGTTATATTCTGTATCTGCGCTTTTGCTGAAACAAACCGCACGCCTTTTGACCTTCCTGAGTGTGAAACTGAGCTTGTGGGTGGCTATCATACCGAGTATAGCAGCATGAAGCTCGGCTTTTATCTCTTTGCCGAGTACGTGAATATGTTCATTGCCTCTGCGGTAATGGCTGCTCTGTATTTTGGCGGCTACAACTATCCTTTTATGGACGAGGCGGCTACTCTCTTAGGGCAGAATATGGCGGCATTTCTTGGTACTGCGGTATTTTTTATGAAAATATTTGCATTTATTTTCTTCTTCATGTGGGTGCGTTGGACAATCCCACGTTTCCGCTATGACCAACTCATGGGCTTGGGCTGGACAGCACTCATTCCTCTTTCTATTGCCAACGTGATATTGACTGGTACGGCCATTCTGATCAAACATTTCATAACACAGTAACCTAAAGAGACGCGACCACCGCGTCTCTTTTTTTTGCTCTCTGTAGAAGTACTTAGATAATTTAGATTTTGCTTCTGAGGCAGAGAGAGAATATCCAACTGGTGGAATAGGCTTAACGCCCCTTATCACTCAATACTCCAGAACTGTTTTTATAGAAGTCTAAAGACTTTTTTAGAAAATAATGACTAACTTTGCAACTGAAATGGCATAAGGTGAGGCTTTAAGCTTAGAATTAGAGCCTTTGTAGACGTTTAAAAGCAAAATTTATTCAAGTAAGTATGGAGTACCTACCCGCAAGTATAGAGACCAAATGGCAAGAGTATTGGAAAACTCATAAGAAATACCTCGCCTCAGAATCTTCTGATAAGCCTAAATATTACGTTTTAGACATGTTTCCCTATCCCAGTGGGGCTGGCCTCCATGTGGGACACCCACTTGGCTATATTGCTTCCGACATTGTAGCGCGTTACAAAAAACATTTGGGCTATAACGTGCTCCATCCTATGGGGTTTGATGCTTTTGGTTTGCCTGCCGAGCAGTATGCCATAGACACTGGCCAGCACCCCGCCATTACCACAGCTCAGAACATTAAAACTTACAAGGATCAACTTAGCAAAATTGGATTTAGCTACGATTGGGATAGGGAAGTCATTACCTCTGAGCCAGATTACTACCATTGGACACAATGGATTTTTATGCAGCTCTTTAATGCATGGTACAATCAGGCTACTGACCGTGCCGAACCTATAAAAATACTTTTGGAGGTGTTTGAAAAAGAGGGCAATAAACATGTAAAAGCCGCTCAAAGCGACAGTACA
This sequence comes from Cytophagales bacterium, assembly GCA_004293815.1. GTDB lineage: Bacteria > Bacteroidota > Bacteroidia > Cytophagales > Bernardetiaceae > RDZD01. Next base: position 45,968 of record RDZD01000035.1, read on the forward strand.
CCTGTTTTTTCTGCTCAAGAATGGCACACCTATGATGAGGAGCAGCGCGCTTTGATATTGCTCAATTATCGCCTCACCTATTTGGCCGACGTGGTCGTAAACTGGTGTCCTGCTTTGGGGTCTGTGTTGGCAAATGATGAAGTCAAAGACGGGTTTTCTGAACGAGGTGGTCATCCTGTGGAGCGCAAAAAAATGAAACAATGGATGATGCGCCTCACAGCTTACGCGGAAAGACTTTTGCAAGGCTTAGACGTTATAGACTGGTCTGACGCTCTCAAAGACATACAGCGCAACTGGATTGGAAAATCTATTGGGGCAGAACTTAAGTTTAAAGTAAAGGATTCGGACTTAGAACTAACCGTTTTTACAACACGAATAGACACTATTTTTGGCGTTACATTCGTTTCCATTGCGCCCGAAAGCGACCTTTTGACAAAGCTTACCACACCAGAGCAAGCCAATCAGGTGGCTGACTATGTACAGAAAGCCAAAAATAGATCCGAAAGAGAAAGGATGGCTGATGTAAAAACAGTCTCGGGAGCTTTTCTGGGAAGCTATGCTATCAATCCTTTTTCAGGTGAAAGCATTCCTATTTGGGTGGCAGATTATGTTCTGGCTGGATATGGTACTGGTGTAGTCATGGGAGTACCCTCTTCTGATGATCGCGACTACCGATTTGCCAAACATTTTCAGTTGCCTATACGCTGCGTGATAGAGGGCACGGAAGAGCTGGAAAACCCTACTGAAAAGAAGCAGGGCAAAATGATTAATTCAGGCTTTTTAGATGGTCTTAATTATCAAGATGCGATTTTGAAAGCCATAGAACACGCACAGGCACAAGGCTTTGGTCTCAAAAAAATCAATTACAAGCTACGTGATGCAGTTTTTGGTAGGCAACGCTATTGGGGCGAGCCTATTCCTGTTTATTACAAGAATGGTGTGCCTTTTTTGATTTCAGAAGAACAACTGCCCCTTATTTTGCCTCAAATTAGTCATTTTAAGCCCACAGAAAGCGGTGAGCCGCCTTTAGCGCGTGCTCAAAACTGGCTTCACGAAGGCAAATATCCCTACGAACAGACCACCATGCCTGGTTGGGCTGGCTCTTCATGGTATTTTCTGCGTTATACAGATGCCAAAAACCCCCAAGCTTTTGCAAGTAAAGACGCTACCACTTACTGGGGGCAGGTGGATTTATATATGGGTGGAGCTGAACACGCTACAGGCCACTTGCTATACAGCCGCTTTTGGAACTTAGCTCTTTATGATTTAGGCTATGTGGCTCATGCTGAACCTTTCAAGAAGTTAATCAATCAAGGAATGATACAGGGGCGTTCTAGTTTGATTTACAAACAGAAAAATGCGGAGGTGTTTTTGAGTCATAAATTGAGCAAAGGTCAGGACTGTCAGGAACTGCATGTAGATGTGAGCTTGGTCACTAACGACGTGCTAGACGTGGAAGCTTTCAAAAAGTGGCGGCCAGAATATGCCAATGCGGAATTTGTGCTTGATAATGGTAAGTTTGAATGTGCCTATCAAGTAGAAAAAATGTCTAAGCGTTGGTATAATGTGGTAAATCCAGACGAAGTAGTGGCGCGCTACGGAGCAGACACCTTGCGTATGTATGAGATGTTTCTGGGGCCTTTGGAGTATTCCAAACCTTGGGATACGAGTGGTATTGATGGGGTTTCTCGCTTTTTGCGCAAACTTTGGCGTACCTGTATTGGTCGCGAAGGAGAATCTTTGTTATCTAAAAATCAGCCCATAAGCGATAAGGAGAATAAAATTTTGCATAACCTTATCAAGCGTGTGCGCGAGGACCTGGATCGCTTTAGCTTCAATACGGTTGTGAGCAGCTATATGATTGCGCTTAATGAGCTTAATAGTTTGGAGAGCAAACAGCAAGAAGTTTTTGAAAAGTTTTTGATTTTGCTTTCACCTTTTGCGCCTCATATTGCCGAAGAGCTGTGGCATTTGCTTGGCAACTCTAGCAGCGTGATTGATCAACCCTTTCCTATGTATGACGACAAGTATTTGAAAGAGAGTGGTTTTGATTACCCTGTTTCGGTTAATGGCAAGCTGCGCGCATCGCTTTGGCTCGCTAATGGTACAGACGCTGAAACTGCACTTAGCCAGGCACTTGCCTTAGATAAAGTGCAAACTTGGGTAGAAGGAAAAACGATTAAGAAATGTGTTTTTGTACCCAATAAAATTCTAAACTTGGTGGTATAGCCCCCAGGATGGCTAACTTTGTACATAGCCCAGCTTGCGCAAAAGTGGCTCTAAGGCAGCTATTTGCATGGGTTCTAGCTCCATGCTGCTGGTTGCTGTCGTGTGTTTTTTAGAAAAAGTTTTTTGCTTTATCTTATCGCGTTCGGCATGGCTGTAGCGTGCGAAGGTGCGTCTCAAAATAGCCAAAGCCTCTATAAATTGAGATTCTGAAAGGTTCATCAGCCAAGTATCTAATATCTCAAAGAGTTTATCCTGATAAATGAGCAAATGCACACTGCCGTCCAGAAAGCCATCTAGCCAGTTGGCTGCATGGAGCGCGTCTAATCGTGTATTAAGAGCTAAAGACATTTGCTCTTGCAGGCTCTCGGGTGAGGTCAGAGAGGCATCATAGCAGATACGGTTAGCTTTGCCACTAATCAGACCATGTGTAAGGGGCGAAAGTGCTAAATGCAGGAGCATCTCCTCAAAAAGCCTATCAACATTTTGATTCTCTAGTTTCCTCACAATTTGCTGAAGATCTTCTAATCTAGAGCTGATTTTTGCTGCAAAATCCTCGTCTGTATTTTTAACAATGCCAGGTATGCCAATACAAATTTTGGTGCAGAGGTCTGCTAGTATACTCGCAACAGCTTCTTGGTCTGTGAGTCGCACATTGCCATAACGCAAAATAGCTGCCAAAGGCTTGGCTGTATCTATGAGTGCCGTTAGGTCTATGCTTTGTGCCGTTTTGTTTCTGAGAGCTTCTAGCAAATAAGGTACTGCACTGGGTAAGTCTGCCAGCAGCAGCTGAGTGAGCAAGGTGCTGATTTGCTTAGAGGAGTCTGCCTCATTGGCCACATCAAGAACCTTGGCCAGAGCCGCATTTTCTATGGTGCTACCCCATCTGTTGGCTTCTACCAGTCCTATTTCGTACTCTGGTCGCCAACGAAGCTCCCAATGATCATGAAAAGTACCTTTCTTGTTGTAGGTCTGTCTGTTATAGCCAAAGGGAATATCTAAAATCAGTAAACGATTTAGGAAGGCACTTTTTTGAAGATGTAGAGCTTGTCTCAAATCCAACTCCAAAAGTTCTTTGCCAGGCAAAAGCTTGAGCCTGTATTTTTTGATAAGGGCGTAAAAGTCTTTTTGAATAGGTAATGAAGGCATTTCTGCTGGAACATAACCGATTTTTTGCCCAATGAGTAGCTCTTTTTCTATGAAGTTGAAGACGGTTTCTTGACCTTCGCAAAGTACAGCCAGAGCAGCCGATTTGAGTTCGTCTAGTCCGGGCATCGCTTTTTCACGCATGGAAGCTAGCGCGTATGCCAATCTTACGGCTTCCTGTACGTGAGCAGATGAAGCTGGCAAATCTTTTTGGCGCATTAGGCCAGCGGCGGCAGCTGTCCAAACGAGTATCGCTTCTTTTTGATGCTGCCAAATGAATTCATACCAGCGTGGTGAGTGAATACCTGCGCCATATCCGCTTCTAATGGCCAGTCTTTCATAGGTCCAAGGAATCCAAGTAGCATTCACTTTGATTTTGGGCAAGCTTTTAAGAGCTTCTTTGTCAGACTTGCTGGCCTTTTGCCCCTCGAGAGCAGGTAGGTGATAGGCTCCGCAAATGACAGCCAATTTTTTGGGTTTTTGTGTTTTTAGACAGTCTTGAATAGCAAGTCGCATAGCACTTTCGCGTAAGAGCGTCAGGGTACTTTCCTGCACTTTGCCTTCGCGTATGATGTGCATCAGCTGCGAAACCGCCTCAAAAACGTCGCTTTGTTCAGGTCTAGATTCTATCCAAAAGTCCCACCAGTGCTCTGTATCAGAATAGCCAAACTGCTCTGCATACCAATCTAAACCTAGCTCATCGCTATTTTGAGCACCTTGTTCAAGTGGTTGTTCTTGTAGAGCCAGCATGTTTTGCTGTGGCAAATCCATAAACTTGAACAGAACATTGGCTTTGAGCGCGTACTGTATGGCCTGCCATTCTGGTGAAAATTCTGCAAAAGGATAAAAATTGGCCAAATGAGGTTTTTCTGTAGCATAAACTAGAACCGCCACAGGTGGCACAAGCGACTTGAGTTGTTCTGTCTCTTCGTTGGATTTGCACCATGAGATAAGTTCAGATGCTGCATCAGGCCCTTCACAGAGTATCACATCTGGTTCAAATTGTTGTAGAGCTTCCAAAAGATAGCGTGCCGAGCCAGGCCCGTGATGCCTAACCCCAAAGTATTTGATAAGCGTGTTATCCATATTTCTTTGTATGCTAAAGGGCTAGTTTATTCTTCTGGCTTGTTCTTGTGAGGTCTGTTAAAAGGTTTTTTGTGATGTGGCTTTTTAAACTTTGGTGTATCAGAAGTTGGTTTCGGTTTGATATTTTCTAGCTTAGGGTTGATGGGCAGCGGAGTTTTGGGCACAGATTTAGAAGAGTCCTTAGGAACGAAGTGGTCATTCCTTGTTTGTGGCTTGTTTGTGCGCTGCTCTTGCGGTTGAATAGGTTTTTGATGTCTTTTGTCTATTGCTCCCTCTGCCGTTTTTTCGGGAGCCTTCTGGCGGGGTGGAAGCTTGACGTTGTCGGTGTTTGGCGCGTTTTTGAAGTTAGGTCTAGAGTCTGACACCGGTTTTAGTTTTTTCTCTGTCACCTCCTCTGAAGGTTTTAGGGACTTATTTTTATGAAAAGGCTGACCGCTTTTTGAGAGGTTTGTATGGCTCAGCGCTGGTTTCTTGTCGTCCTTTGTATGGCCTTCGTGTCGTCTTTGCTTGTTGTCTTTTCGGTTTTTATGGGCATTTCTATCTTGTTTATCACTATGCTGGCTGCTTTTTTCTGAAGGCTCGTCTTCTAGCTCTGATAAATCAAGTTCAAAAGAGATAGGTTGTTCAAGGTGGTGGGTGTGTTTGACTGCTTCTGCTTGTGGTGCGGGAGCTTTTTGTCCTTTTTTGTTAATGCTCACATATTCTGATACTTGTGTAATAGTTAGAGGATACCAAGCTTCTTCATTTGGATAGCTAAACCAAAGCACTTGCTTAAAAATATCGGTTTTTCTATGCGTCAATATACCTTTTTCAGTTTGTAGCGTATCTACCTTTGGGATATCGCGCAGAGCCGTCATATAGGTATCTAGCTCGTAATTAAGGCAGCACTTGAGTCGACCACACTGTCCGGATAATTTAGCTGGATTAAGGGCTAGATTCTGATAACGCGCCGCACTAGTGGCCACATTTTTAAAACCGCTTATCCAAGTGGAGCAGCAGAGTTCTCTGCCACACGCCCCTATACCGCCTAAGCGTCCAGCTTCTTCGCGCATATTGATTTGCCGCATTTCTACCCGTATTCTAAACTCAGAAGCCAATTCTTTGATAAGCTCCCTAAAATCAATGCGGGTATTGGCTGAATAGTAAAATGTTGCTTTGGTGTTATCTGCTTGGTATTCCACATCCGAGAGCTTCATTTTCAAGCCCATGGTGTTAATAATTTCTCTTGTTCTGTAAAGCGTAGGCAGTTCGCGGTTGCGCGACTGTTCAAATTTTTGCATATCGCGCACTGTAGCCACTCTGATGACGTTCAACAAGGTATCTGAAGCAGAAGAAACATTCTTTTTTCGCATCTGTAAGCGAACTAGCTCACCTTGTAAAGTCAAAGCACCAATATGGTAGCCTTTAGAAGCTTCTAAAACTAAAAAATCACCTGTAGTCAGATCCAAATTCTCTGGATTTCTAAAAAACTCCTTTCTACCGCCCTTAAATCGAACTTCTACTATCGGAAACTGAGGGGCAGGAATATCCATTTCTGATAGCCAGTCATAACTGTTTTTTTTATTACAGCCACAACCGCCCGTACTACTACAGCCGCCTGCGCTGCTACCTTCAGCAGATTTAGTACTACAAGTATTACAAGCCATTTTTTTATATCTCTATAATTCTGAAAAATAAATTTCTACTGCCCCAAAACACAATAAGTACATCTCAAATCTAGGGCCTTGATGTAAACTTCACAATAGGCAAAAGTAGAATAAAAGCGACACATTAACAAAAAGAGTTTGAATCCAGCCGCATTTTTTTTAGTTTTTATGGTTTATTGAGTCCGCAACATAAGATGTAGAGGCTTTGAATTGTCTCAGCGAAAAATAAAAGAAGCAAAGCTTGTCAAACAATTCTTGGTGGAAAACTGAGTAAAATCCTATAAAATAATTGAAATTATGCCATATTAACATTTTATTTAAAAATAAATACAATTTTTGTATCAGAGTCTGATTCTTTGCAAAATAAATATTTACTCCAGCCGTTTTTATGATACTTGCCTCATTGCAATGAATAATCTCTGTTTGAATTCTTTCAGAAAACAACCTTGTAAAGCCATGAACCCTTTTGTGCATTTTGCTTTAAGTCGTCAAACACGCTTGCTTTTGCTTATGTGTGGTCTTTGTATAGGCATCCAACTAAAAACTTTTTATGCTGCTGCACAAACTGACGATAGCCAGCGAGTGCCAGTTAAACTTTATTATGATGCAGATGAGCCTATTCTTAAGGAAGAGTTTTTTATTATCGGCAATGACTCTAGTATGATAGATGGCCCTTATGCCAGCTATTACGTTACCAAGCAGCTTAAGTACAAATGTGATTTTGAAAGGGGTTCTATCAAAGGCAAAGTGCAGGAATTCTATCCAGAAGGCACACTTAAGCTGGAAGGAGACTACCAAAATGGGCGCAAAGAAGGTAAATTTATAGAATATTATCCTTCAGGTGCTATTAAAGTGGTATACAACTGTGTCAATGATATAAAGCAAGGTGAAGTAACGGGATACAATGAAAAGGGCTTAGCGGTTCAGAAAGGCACTTATCGCAATGACAAGCTCCAAGACACCTTTTGTGTGTACTACGATAATGGTAATCTCAAAAGCATAGCTAACTTTGATACGGGGATGCTTAATGGTACTATGAAAGAATATTATCCTCAGGGCGGACTTAAAAGAGAAAGTAATTTTGATAAAAACCTTCAGCATGGGATAGAAAGAGCCTATTACGAAAATGGCATCATTCAAACCGAATCTAACTACAAAAACGGGGAGCTTTATGGCGATCTCAAGTTGTATCATAATAATGGGCAGCTTGAGTTTGAAACCTCCAACCTCTTTGGCCTCCGTCATGGCTATTTCAAGCGTTACAATCCACAAGGAGTTTTAGTACAGGAAGGCCACTATCGGGACGGTGTAATGCATGGCAAGAGCTATAGCTATTATGACAACAGCAAATTACGCTTTGAAATTGACTACAATAAAGGTGTAGCAGACGCTTCTGTGGCCTACTACCCCAACGGAAAGCCCAAGGAGAAAACTAACTTCAGAGGTGAACAAGGCAGAAAAACTGTTAATCTTTACTACGACAACGGCGAGAAAAAACTGGAATCTGCTTATTTGGGTGATGCGCGCGTGGGAGCGTGGACATATTACTACAACAATGGCGAGCCACAAACCAAAGAAAACTTTGAAAACGACAAATTACACGGCGAAAGAACCACCTATTTTAATAATGGCAAAATGCATACTCGCGAAGAATACGCCTATGGAAAAAAGAAAGGGCTTTGTAAGGAGTATGACCGTGAGCAAAACTTGGTCAGTAAAATAGTCTACAAGATGGATATGAAATGGGGCGAAGGTGTTTTTTTTCATAAAAATGGCAAGATTGCTTCAGAAGGACTTTTTTATCGCAACTATAAATTTGGAAAGTGGAGCTACTATAACGAAGAAGAAGTACTGACAAGGCGCGAAACTTACCGCAGAGGAAAGCTCGTAAACGGCAAAAACTATAAAAATGGTAAAAAACGTTCTGCCTACAAAAGAAAAAAAGCTTAAAAGGAGTTTCTAAGAATTGATCAAACAATTCTCAGAATTAAGATTTATCTTTGGCTCATGTTGTACATTTTAAGCATTTGATGCTACTTCCTGAAACACATGAAACAACCTCTTGTTGCGCCAAAGTCTGCCATAGAAGACCCAGAACTTCAAAAACTGGTACAGTTTTATGAAGAAACTTTAGGTTTTTGTCCAAATAGCGTCAAAACGATGCATATTCGTCCACGCATCGCTTTGGCGTTTGTAGAAATGAATAAGGCCGTTATGGAAAATCATGGCCGCGTGACGAGCGCACTCAAAAGACTTGTAGGCTATCTAACGAGCTTCAGAACAGGCTGTATGTACTGCCAAGCACACACGATACGCGCCGCGGAGCGTTATCAGGCTAGTTCAGAACAACTAGACAATATTTGGTCTTACTCAACGCACCCCGCTTTTTCGGAGGCAGAGCGAGCGGCCTTAGACTTTGCGCTGGCGGCTTCTGCTGTTCCTAATGAGGTAACAGACCAGTTCGCTGACAATCTCCGAAAACACTGGGACGAAGGAGAAATTGTAGAGCTACTGGCTGTCATTGCGCTTTTTGGTTATCTGAACCGCTGGAATGATTCTATGGGAACAGAGCTAGAAGCTCCTGCTTTAGACTCAGCCCAAACCAGACTTACTTCTAAAACCAATTGGACAGCGGAGAAACACGCCTACAAGCAAGAATCTGGCAATTAAGCTTTGCTATAAATCAAACCCAATGTCACGGCGGTAATATTTGTTTTCATATTGCACCGTCAGTGCAGCTTTGTTTGAGAGTGCCAAAGCTTCTGGCAAGGAGTCCGCAAGTGCTGTCAGAGCCATTACGCGTCCGCCATTTGTAAGCAATTGGTCGTTTTTGAGGATTGTACCTGCATGGAATGGCAAAACCTCTGATTCTATCAGGTCTAACCCACTCATAGCAATACCTTTTTGAAAGGCTTCTGGATAGCCGCCCGACACCAACATAACGGTAGTGGCTGTTTGTGAGGTCGTTTGTATGTTGATACTGTTAAGCTGCCCGAGTGCGGTCTTCTCAAAAAGCTCCACAAAGTCTGTGCGGATACGTGGAATGACGACCTCTGCCTCTGGATCGCCAAAGCGGACATTGTACTCAAGTAGGTAGGGTTGAGCACCTACTTTCATAATACCCAAGAATATAATGCCTTGATAGTGAATATTTTCGTTGTTAAGTCCACGCAAAGTAGGGATGACTATTTCTTGTTCCACTTTGTCCATAAATGCTTTGTCTGCAAAAGGGACAGGCGATACGGCTCCCATGCCTCCCGTGTTAAGACCTGCATCAGCCTCGCCTACGCGCTTATAGTCTTTGGCTTCAGGCAAAATCTTATAATTTTTGCCATCAGTCAGTACAAATACAGAAACTTCAATGCCCTCCAAGTACTCTTCTATCAGCACGCGAGCACTGGCGTGGCCGAATCGCTCATTCACTAACATATCTTTGAGCACTCCCCAAGCTTCTTCTTTGTTGTCTGTAATGATTACACCTTTGCCAGCTGCTAAGCCGTCAGCTTTGAGAACAATTTTGCCTTTGAAGGTGTGAATAAAGTGATAACCTTCACTGATATCTTGTTTGGTAAATGTCTTAGACTTGGCAGTGGGAATGCCATATTTGAGCATGAAGTTTTTAGAAAAATCCTTGCTACCTTCCAGCTTTGCTCCTGCCTGTGTGGGGCCTATTACCCACACGTGTTTGAGGTCTGCTCGGTTATGAAAATAGTCGGTAATGCCTTCCACAAGAGGAGCCTCAGGCCCTACCACCATCATTTGCACCTTTTCGCGCAACACAAACTCAGCTAAGCTCTTGAAATCCAGAATATCTAAGGCTATGTTTTGCGCTATGGTGGCAGTACCAGCATTGCCTGGAGCCACAAACAAACGTTCACAGCGGCTGCTTTGTGCCAGTTTCCATACGAGAGCGTGTTCACGTGCGCCCGAGCCTAAGACTAAGATATTCATGTTAACTGTTTTATTTTGAGGGATATAAAAAACTATATTTTTTTGTGTTGCAAAGTTAAACAACTTATGCTTCTATGCAATGGCTTTGAGGAGAAACAAAAATTGGATAAAGATCATCTTCTAAATACCTCTCAACAAAACGACATAGGGTATTAATGACATAAAGCCTTATTAATTAGCATGTTTTTGAAAACAAAGAGTTATTCTTAAGAATATCAAAAAGGACTTCTACAAGCTCAGTTCACCACAAAGGCTGGTTCTCAGAAGTTGTTTAGCTTCTTTGCTATCAGTGGTTTGTCCTAGTACAAACATTAGCTTGGTAATGGCTGCTTCGGTTGTCATATCGTGGCCGCTCACTACTCCCAGTTCGTTGAGCATGGTGCTAGCTTCATATTTGCCTTGTGCAACTGCCCCACCCATACACTGCGAGATATTCAGAAAAACTACCCCGCGAGCTGCGGCTTCGCTTATAGCGTCTTGCAGCCAAGGGCTGGTGGGTAAGTTACCCGAACCATAAGATTCTAATACCACACCGCGCAAAGTTTGGTTCTGAAGACGTGCCTTGACCAAGTCGGGCATCATAGATGGATAAAACTTCATAATCGTAACGCGGTTGTCGAGGTTTTTGTGCGCTTTGAATATGGTTTGATGACGCTTTAGAATATGACTGTAATTGAAGTCTAGTTGTATCCCAATTCGTGCCAGCGGTGGATAGTTCTCAGAGGCAAATGCAGTAAAATTGCTTGTAGCCACTTTACTGCTACGATTAGCTCTGAGCAACACACTTGAGAAACAAATACAAACCTCTGGTACTGTAGCTTGTCCGTTAGTTTGGGAAGCAGCAATCTCCAAGGCTGATATGAAATTTTCGCGTGCATCAGTACGCGTAAACCCAATAGGGATTTGGGAACCTGTAAAGATAACGGGTTTTTGTAAACCGTCAAGCAAAAAACTGAGTGCAGAGGCTGTATAAGCCATTGTATCTGTGCCATGTAATACCACAAAGGCATCAAATTCATGATAATGTGAAGCTATTACCTCACTCAGAATAAGCCATTCGGCTATGCCGACGTTAGAAGAATCTAGAGGCAAAAAAGGCGCAATAAGCCTCAAGCGATAGCGAAACCGTCTGAGTTCTGGTAGTTTTTCTAAAATTCGCTCAAAGTCTAGGGGGACAAGCGCACCATCGGCATTGGTGTCCATACCAATGGTGCCGCCTGTATAAATAATCAGAATACTGCTTTCTGGCGAAGCTCCACCCGCAGTAAGCAGGTCAAAGTACTCATAATAAGAGTTTTTCATACCTGCCAATAACGTTTATTTGCCCGTATTCATGAGGTCTTCTATCTCTTCAACCTCTATAGGAATGTTAGCCATTAGGTCAATAAGGCCATTTTCTGTAACTAAGAAGTTATTTTCAATTCTTATTCCTAATCCTTCTTCGGCAATATAAATGCCTGGTTCAATCGTAAAGACCATACCAGGTTTGATGCCCATTTCTAGACCGCCATAATCATGTACATCTAAACCCAAAAAGTGGGAAGTGCCATGCATGTAATATTTTCGGAACAAAGGGTTTTTGGGGTCTTGGTTCTTGACATCTGCTGCTGTAAAAAGCCCTAGTTTGATGAGCTGCTCCTCCATGATTTTGCAAACCTGTTGGTGGTATTGCGCCACCGTGTACTGAGGTTTGAGCAAAGTCATGGCCTTTCTCATAACGTATAAAACGGCATTATAGACCTGTTTTTGTCTCGGGCTAAACCTGCCATTGGCGGGTACGCAACGCGTGAGATCTGATTTATAATTGGCATATTCAGCGGCCACATCTAATAAAATCAAATCGCCATCGCGGCAAATCTTGTTGTTTTCGGTATAGTGCAGCACACAAGCATTGGCTCCCGAAGCTATTATTGGGGTATAAGCAAAACCCTTGGAGCGGTTGCATATAAATTCATGTATCAGTTCGGCTTCAATTTCATATTCCCATACACCTGGTTTGATAAAACTCAGTAAACGTCTAAAGCCCTTTTCGGTAATGTTGCAGGCGGTTTGCATGGCCTCAATTTCCTCTGCTTCTTTAATGGTGCGTATTCTGTTTAGAATAGGGAAAGAGCGTTCGTAGGTATGGAGGGGGTAGTGCTCCTTGCAGTATTTAAAAAAACGTTTATCACGCGTTTCTGTTTCCACAGAAGCCCTATAATGCTCGTTTAGGTTCAAATAGACGCGCTCTGCGTGCCGCATGAGATCTTTGAAAATTGTACTGAATTCAGAAAGCCAATATACAGTTTGTATACCTGAACGCTCTCTTGCTTGTTCTTTGGTCAGTTTTGCACCCTCCCAAACGGCAATATGTTCGCTAGTTTCTTTCAAAAATAATACTTCGCGGTGATTGGGATTCATGGCGTTGGGGCTGAGCACCAAGATAGATTCCTCTTGGTCTATTCCCGAAAGGTAATATATATCAGATTGTTGCACGAATGGCATAGTGCCATCTGCGCTCGTGGGCATGGTGTCATTAGAGTTAAAAACAGCCAAAGCATTGTTTCTTAGCCCACTAATAAATTTTTCGCGATTTTTTTTGAATAGATTAGATGAAATGGGAGTATAGCGCATGTCAGTCGATGTGTTTTGATTAAGAGCAATAGGCCAAATGTATCAAAAAAAACAATGTTGATTAACAATTGCACCATTTTTTTTAATGAAACTAACAATACAGTTTTACTCTTCAAAAAACTGGAGTAGGGTATCTGTAATGTAGTCTACTTCTTGGTCTGTAAGCTCATAAAAAAGAGGCAGCCTCAGCAAGGTGTTCGTAAACTCATCGCTTTGTGTGAGAGGTCTTCCGTCGTGGACTTGGTGAAAGTATGGGCTAGAGTGCAACGACAGATAATGAAACACAGCATAAACGCCTTTTTCTTTCAGATAGGCCAACAGCTCACTTCTTTGCTCTAAATTTTTGCAGAGCATAAAATAAATATGGCCGTTATTGGTGGCGTAAGACGGTAGAGCAGGGAGCTGGATGCCCTTCAGAGCTAAAGGCTGTAGTTTTTGGTGGTATCTGGCCCAAATAGCTTTGCGGCGTTGCTGTATTTGATCCAAATTCTCGAGCTGCGCAAAAAGGAAGGCTGCAATGATTTCAGAAGGTAAAAATGAGGATCCAATGTCTACCCAGCCATATTTGTCTACTTCGCCTCTAAAAAATGCCGTTCGGTTAGTGCCTTTTTCGCGTATAATTTCAGCTCTTGCAGCGAATTGTAAATCATTAATTGCCAGTAAGCCACCCTCACCCGATATGATATTTTTAGTTTCATGGAATGAAAAAGCGGCCAAATGTCCAATTGTACCCAAAGGACGGCCTTTATAGAAGCTGTCAATAGCCTGAGCTGCATCTTCCACCACTTTCAAGTTATATTTTTCTGCTAAGGCCATCACAACATCCATATCGCAGGCCACACCTGCATAGTGAACCACGACAATAGCCTTTGTTTTGGGCGTAATGAGAGACTCTATTTGATTAACATCTAGGTTGGGATGCTCTTGGCTGCTATCCACAAACACAATTTTTGCTCCGCGTAGCACAAAAGCATTTGATGTGGAGACAAAGGTATAAGAGGGCATAATGACCTCATCGCCAGGTAGGATATTGAGCAAAATAGCACACATTTCAAGTGCATCAGTACAAGAAGTGGTCAAAAGTGCTTTTTTGATGCCATACTTTTGCTCAAAAAACTGATGACATTTTTTGGTAAAGTTCCCGTCGCCCGAAATTTTACCTGAAGCTACAGCTTCTTGTATGTATTTGGTTTCTTGCCCTGTCATATAGGGCTTATTGAAGGGGATGAGCTTCATGCGGTTTATATTGATGAGCTTAAAAATGTCCTTTAAGTATGAAGAATTGCAAACATAGCATTTTTACAGTATTTAACCCAAATTTTCTTGATGCTAATCCTTAAAAAGCATGTTTTGCGGATTGTTAGTATAAGTAATCTTCATGTGTTGGGTTTTAATGACTGTTCTAAAGTATCTTTACTTTTCTAGGCTTGGTGACATGGCTACCGACCGAGTGATTTTTGAGGACAAGTGTGTCAAAATTGACTTGTTCTTTTTTGATATTCTGAATGAGTTTATTTAAACCGCTTTGCTTATGTCTTTTTAGCCACTGCTTGACCCAAAAATAGGATAGTAAATGATTTCTCAAATGTGTTTCGTCAGGATTCCTGTAAAAGTCCTGTGCGCTAGCCAATTCTTTGGGCTGAGGAAGATTTTTATGCTCTAGGTTGTAATACTGTTCGGCTTGCGTGTAGCGACCATCCACCTGCAGTGCTAAACCTTCATCAAACCATTGCGGTAAAGAAGGTTGTTTTAAGCTTCCGCCAAGTCTATGATAGAGTTCTGCATGACAAAATTCATGGCTACTAATATCAGGCGTAAGTTTATACATAGAAAAAATTATAAAAGGTCTCCCGAAATAGAATGTACTAGCGATTTTGACGGGGGCTTTATACAGAAAATGCGTTATGTTTTGGGGCTTAAACAGAAAAATACATCTTGGTTTACTTTTTAGGTCACCAAAAAGATGTTGATTTCTTGCTTTAGCTATTTCAACACAATAAGCGATAAAAGCTTTTTCTTCTGCTTTAGGCTTCTGGTCTGCCCAAAAATCTTCTTGAGAGCTTATACGCACCAGCCCACGTGAATGAGGCCAAAGCGCGCTCACCACCTGTGGCATGGTGGCGACCCAAAGCAGTAATCCAAGCAGTGTACCAGCCAAAATAATCCAAAAAACATGCGAAAGTAAATGATTCACACTCAGCCTCAATGGCTTTTCGGGCTGTACATTGTGGGATTTATTCATCTAAAACGGCCACACGCGGGGCTTAAGCTGATGTGGTTAGATAATTTGTCCAGGATTAAGAAAAAAATCATTACCTAACTCTCTTACCTTCTCGAGGTTAGCCATCGTGAGCGGTTTTATTTCGGTACGGTAGTCACGCATAGAGGTCATAAAAACACCCAAATCAGACTCTGCGAGCGAGTCCATCATAGAAAACAATAAATAAGGGTTGTGGGTGATGATAAAATACTGATTACTATTGTCTTGTATGATTTTGTCCGCCAAGAACTTAACGTAGTAAGGGAAAATATACGCCTCAGGCTCTTCAAATAGCAGTACACTGTTGGAGTTAGTAGACATGGCCGTTAGATAAAACACCACCCTCTGAATCGTATCCGAAAGCGATTCGTAAGGATAAGTATAAAAAATATCGTCTACTTCTTTAAGAATTTCTATTTTTTTGTCCTGAGTATCAATAATTAAACGAAACCCTTTTTCTAATAAAAGCTGAGACACCTCTTTGCGGAGGCTCTTATTGGTATAAAGAATAGAGAACAGATTTTTGCCAAAGGGTGGTAAGAGGTAATCATAACCCGCAGAGGCTGTGTAGTCCAATTTGAAGCGGTAGTATTTGAAGGGCAATTTATTATCTTGCACTTGTCGGTCATATTCACCACCATAATTAAGCCTAAACTCTAAATAATTTTCTTCTCCTTTGTTGCATTTGCCTCTAAAAATGCCTTTGTCATAGGTTATATGGCAGAGATAATCGTCTGCCGCAATCTGTATATCTTGGGTAACGTCATTGTCAAAAAATAAATTTTCGGTTTTTTTAAAACGTATAAAGTCTTTGAGATTGCGCACATAGCTAGCCGAAAATAAACCTAAAGCCTCTAAAATATTGGATTTACCAGAGTTGGGTGTCCCTAAAAGCAAATTGACGCGCTTGGCTTCAAAAGAGACATCTTTGATGGATTTGAAATTCTTAATAGCTATATGCTTAACCATAACTTTTGTATATTTTTTCAAAACAATTATACTTACCCAAAAAACAGGCCAAAAGCCCCACTATGAGTTTAAGAACATTGTTTCGTTGATAATTGTTTGAAAAACACCAAATCTCATCCAATGTTTAAAACATCTGGTTAGATTACAGGTTATTCGTCGTGCACCAAGCCTAGCTCAAAGAACTGAGAGTTTGCGCAGCAAAGGTCAGTCTCATTTCTTTGCCACCAGCAGCCACTATAAATCTGTCAGACAAATGCTTCATCAAAAAAATACCCCTACCACCAGGATTAAGCAAATTTTCTGGTGCAGTGGGGTCAGGCAGTTTGTCTGGGTCAAACCCGCTACCTTCATCGCGTACCACAAAATGTAGGGTGTTGTTATCCACCTGCAAAGATAAGAGTACGTTCTTGTCTTTATCACACTTATTGCCGTGTATGATGGCATTATTTACGGCTTCTGTGACGGCTACCATAATGTTACCGTATATGTCATCACTCAACGAATAACGGTCTCTCGCATTGTCTATGAAACTTTCCACAATACGGATATTCTCTGTTTGAGAAGGAATCGTGATTTTTAGAACAGTCATCGGCAAAAAAGGCTAATAAAATGGGTCTGTTGGGTAGCTAAACAATAAAAGCCATTAGTAGAAACGCGAAATAATAAAAAAAGTTCTTTGCTTGCAAAATTATTCTTCCCAAAAGCTAAATTTTGTTAAAATAAAGGCAATAAAACGATTTTATTTTTTTACTCTTCAATAAAATAGTGCAAAAAATGACTCAATTTTTTTAAAGGATATGAGCTTTGAGCAACCTGCTATACTGCTAGAAGAAGGCTGGATCTCTTAGGAGGCTCGTGATTTCACGCTAGAGAAAAAAAACAAACCAATTATTATGGCAAAGCCGTAAAAAATGATAGTTTTGCGAATCGTTTAGCCCAAAAATATCTGCTTTTTATCATGGAATTAACCACCGTAGAAACCGCAAAAAAACTTAAGCTGCTGCCTGAAGAATTTGAAAAAATCAAACAAATTTTGGGTAGAGTGCCCAATTTTACCGAATTAAGCATTTTTTCGGTGATGTGGTCAGAGCATTGTAGTTATAAAAACTCCATTGTATGGCTCAAAACCCTACCCAAAGACTCGCCTCGTATACTCGTGAAGGCAGGCGAGGAAAACGCGGGCTTGGTAGATATAGGAGGCGGTTTGGCTTGTAGTTTTAAGATAGAATCTCATAACCACCCTTCTGCTCTCGAGCCATATCAGGGAGCTGCCACAGGCGTTGGCGGTATCAACCGTGATATTTTTACGATGGGAGCCCGCCCTATTGCTATTCTCAACTCGCTGCGCTTTGGTAATCCAGAGCTGGCCAAAACTAAGTGGCTGATAAAAGGTGTGGTTAAAGGCATAGGCGATTATGGCAACTGCTTTGGTATTCCTACTGTGGGTGGTGAAGTCTATTTTGACAATTCTTTTAATATCAATCCTTTGGTCAATGCCTTTTCGGCGGGTATTGTCCGTGCTGATCGCATAGCCAAGGCCACATCTTATGGTGTGGGCAATAAGGTTTTTATTGTGGGTTCTGCCACAGGAAAAGACGGCATCCATGGCGCGACGTTTGCTTCCGAAGATATTACTGCGGAAAGCGCGTCTAAGTTGCCTGCTGTGCAGGTAGGTGACCCTTTTCAAGAAAAACTTCTCCTAGAGGCCACTCTAGAGGCTTTGGAAACAGACGCTATCATTGGTATTCAAGACATGGGCGCGGCAGGTATCATCTGCTCCACCTCTGAAATGAGCGCCAAAGGGGAACATGGTATGGAAATTTGGCTCGACAAGGTGCCTTGTCGTCAAGAAAATATGCAGCCTTTCGAAATCTTGCTTTCTGAGTCGCAAGAGCGTATGCTTTTGGTGGTTAAGCAAGGAAGAGAGGAAGAAATTAACCGTATTTTTGAAAAGTGGGACTTAAACTGCTCACAAATTGGGGTAGTGACGGATAGTAAGAGACTCCGTTTTTATCAAAACAACGCCCTGGTGGCTGATGTACCTGCTCAGGATCTGGTTCTGGGTGGTGGCGCACCTGTTTATCACCGAGAATACAGTGAACCAGCCTATTTTGCAGCTTATCAGAAATTTAACATCAGTAGCTTAGCAGAGCCTAAAGACTTAGGCACTGTGGCAAGGTTCCTGCTCAAACACCCCAACATTGCCTCTAGGCAGTGGATTTATGAACAATACGACTCCATGGTTGGAACGGTCAATTGCAGCACTAACGCCCCTTCTGACGCGGCTGTGGTGAATGTAAGAGGTACAGATAAGAGTATAGTTATTACCACCGACTGCAATTCACGCTACGTACACGCCAATCCAGAAGAGGGATGTGCCATTGCAGTAGCAGAGGCGGCGCGTAACATTGTGTGCTCTGGTGGTATGCCTGTGGCCATTACCAACTGTTTAAACTTTGGTAATCCCTACAACAAAGAAGTTTACTGGCAATTTGTGGGTGCTATCAAAGGCATGAAAAAAGCCTGTGAAAAATTTGGTACGCCCGTAACAGGTGGTAACGTCAGTTTTTATAATCAATCCTCTGACGAAGGCCCTGTGTTCCCTACGCCCACCATTGGTATGCTAGGGCTGATGGACAACTTTGATACCCATACAACACTCAACTTCAAACAAGCTCAAGACCTGATTTATTTGGTGGGCAGCTCCAAAAACTGCGTATCTTCATCAGAGTACTTGTATTCTTATTGCGGTGTGGTAGAATCTCCTTCTCCAGCTTTTAATTTGGACGAGGAGTATCAGATGCAACAAAGTCTGAGCAAAGCCATAGCCCAAAAGTTGATTCGTTCTGCTCACGACGTATCTGATGGCGGGTTATTTGTGGCCTTGGCCGAAAGCGCGATGGCCGCAAATCTGGGTTTTGATGTTCATAAGAATCGCACAGATATTCGTTCAGATGCATTCCTTTTTGGCGAAGCGCAAAGCCGTGTGGTAGTGACTGTTCAGCCTTCACAAAAAGCAGCCTTTGAAAGCTTTATGGCACAAGAAGGGCAGAAAATAGAATTCTTGGGAGAGGTCAAAACCAAAACAGATTTTTGTTTTGATGGCCAAGTGCTGTGTAGTTTAGAAGCTTCCCGTGAGCTTTACTACAATGCGTTACCCAACTTATTGAACGCCTAGACAAGAGAAGAGTCCTTGAACGTAATTTTTTGTAGATGAGCAAAAAAACAAGGCTTTGATGACATGATATCATCAAAGCCTTGTTTTTGGCTTCAGTAAATTTTTAAACTAGTTGATACCTTCTTGATATTGAGAAGGCACTTCTACGAAGCGGCCTACTCTTTTATCATAGTCGTATTCGTAGTCGTATTCTGCAAATATGCTCAACGTACCACCGTCTTTATTGCCTTCAGCGGCACTAGCCAAGCAGAATTCTATACGTGTGCCTTTTTGAGGGATAGTGGCATAAAAACCGTTGTAACCTTCAAAACCCATTTTCTTCTTTTCGGGAATGGCATCTTGGTACTGTTTAGTAAGTTTAGGCAAATCTATGTAGTCTGCTGTCAGCTCATTAAAGCTCGCGTCATAGATTTTGAAGCCAGCAATGTCAAAATCACAGCCACCACCGCTGCAATCTACTGCAAAGACGGCTATCACATCATCTATGTTGTCGCCTTTCCAAACAGCCATTTTATAGTTAGTACCGCCATCTGCGTCTTTCCAACTTTCTTGAAACTCAATGTAGCCATTGGCATCGTCTTTCTTTATCACCTCAACGCTGTTGCCTGGTTTTAAGGTCTTTTTGAAAGCCTCGAAGTGTTCTGTGATACTTTTTGAAATTATTTGGTCACTAGCAGCCGCTTCCAGATCTGCGTTTTCTGTGCTGACAGTGCTGTCGGCTGTAGAGTTAGTGCTTGCACCACCGCCACAAGCTGTAGCTAAGAAGATAAAAGCTGCGCCAAGAAGCAAAAAATGTTTTTTGGAAACTAAATCTATTATTGTATTAACTTTACTCATTGTTTTAGGGTTTTCGTATGCTGCAAAGTTACAAATTTTGTAGTACTTTTCTCGTTTCAATGGTGTATTTTTAAAAATAGGTACTAACGAACAAGTCTTGATGAAGGCGGATTTTTTACACAAAAGCTCAATAGAATTACTGCTGTTGAATCTTGCACAAATATTTCATAGAAGTACTTCAGTCGCCATATTACCAAACCCCTGTTAGCAGTTCGGGCTTTTATTTGTCGAGTAGTTTTTTAAGTCCATACACTTTGTTTTCGTCAGTAAGTCAACTATTTCGTTTTGTAATCTAATAATTTCAGACCTGCCTAAATTATTTTGCTCAATTGAGCTGTCTAAGTTTATAAATCTGTTTTTCAGAATGGACTTGTTTCGTTGAGAAATAGCATACTTTTGTAAAAAAGCATTTATGAGTAAACTATCGGGTTGTGGTTCAAAATGTATGATAGGCATAATTTCTTTGTTGAAACATCATTTTAATAGCCGCCTCATGGTATTGGTCTTTTTTTGAAAAACAACA
>RDZD01000044.1 GCA_004293815.1 Cytophagales bacterium
CGTTCCATTGGTTTCTATCCAGCCACTAGTGCGCGTTAGGTTGGCTTCTGTACCCCCATAGGTTAGGTTATTATTTCCTAAAATGACTCTACCATTGGTCAAGGTAAGTATGGTAGTTACTGTGGCACTGCGGTCAAACTGAACATTATTCGCATTGCTAATCACCATATTGGCTACACTGATGTTTCCTGTGCCATTCACTGTTTGAAGAGCCCCTCCGCTAAATGTTACCGTTCCACCGAAAGCAGGGCTCATGTTGGCATTACAAGTCCAATTGCCTTTCAAATCTATGTTGTAGGGTCCTACACCTGCTGAAATATTAATAACGCTTGAAGTCAAATTTCCATTGACTACCACATTGCCATTCAATGTAGTATTACCCCCCGCAAATATCAAATGATGATAAGTGCCAGCCCTCACAGGAGTATTACTGCCCGAAAAATATGAAAATGATGAGGAGGGGTTATTGACAAAATTCGTAGTAGAGGGTACAGAAGTACCTTCGTGGAGAAAGTTACCATTATTAATAAAGCTACTTCCAGCCAATGCACCACTCATATTTCCTGTTTTGGTAGAGCCATTAAGATTGTCATTTTGTAAGGTAGCATTTGAGCCCATTCCGAAGCTTTGATTCCAACGATTCAGCATTACTAAACCAGTAGAAGAACCATTGGTTACGGTTACAGTAGTAGTATTACCAATAGAAGCAGCCCCCCCATCAGCAAATAGCATATCGAGTTTAGTAGGATTTGAGGAGTTATTTGTAATATTGATAGGTCCTATTTCAAAAGTACAAGTATTGGCACCAAAACTGAAATCAGCATTTGCACCTTCATTTAGTACATTGCTTCTAAATCTGAAAGTATTGCCTGTAGTGAGTGCCCTAATAATGCTTCTATTGGTCAAAGTACCATTGAAAGTAGTAGTACCGCCAGAGGTGTTGTCATCAAAAGTTCCTTCATTGAGGGTATTTCCTATAATGTTCAAGCTATTCGCCCCTAACTGTAAAGTAGCTCCTGTATTGATTTTTAAATCTCTTTGAATGGTAGTAGAGCCTGCTCCGATAGATTTATTACTTGCTCCCGAAATAATCACGTTAGGGTAATTGACCCCTGCAAAAGTAAGTGGTAAAGTATAAACGCCTGTGCCATAAAACTCCACTGTAGCGAAGCTATTAGTAGTGAATGCATTATTTATTACGCTTAAGTCATTACCAGCCGAAAGACGGATAGTACCCGTTTGTGCAATTGTTGAAGCAGTAGTGGCAATTTTAGGGATTGAGCCATTGGTGAAGCCTTGCAAGTCTAATGTGCCACTTCCATTGGTAGCATGCGTATTAGTACCTATAGTAATATTTACCCCATCTAATTGATTATTAGCAGTTTGTGTTACCGTAAAACCTCCCTCTATAACTACATTATCAGCAGCATTAGGCGTACAACCACAAGCAGCACCGCCCGAAGTGAGCGACCAAGTAGTGCCCGCATCCCAATCTCCTGAAGCAATACTATACAAGGTAAGTGGTGTTAATACCGTAAATCTTTGGTCAGCGGCAAGCGTGATGGTATTGGTAGTAACGAAGTTAGGCAAGGTAGGAGGGTTCGTTGCTATAGCTACCCAAGCGGCTCCTGCGTTGCTTTGGTGTATTAGAGAACTTGTAGTAGGTCCTGCCCCTACATTTTGTAAAGTGATGGTACTTGTGCCTGTGCCACTCAATACCCACATCCCTGCTGCTAAAGTAGGGTTGGTTACTGTCGGTGCCAAGGTA
>RDZD01000015.1 GCA_004293815.1 Cytophagales bacterium
TTTTGCTTTGTATGAATAAAAGAACTTTCCTCAAAACGTCCTTGCTGGCATCTGCTGGCCTAGTCTCACTCTCTAGCGCATGGCCTCAAGTGTCTATAAACGAAGAATTTACTCTTCCTAAACTGGACTTTGATTACAAAGCCCTAGAGCCTCATATAGACTCAGCCACGATGGAAATTCATCATAGCAAACACCACGCAAGCTATGTCAAAAAGCTTAATGAAGCTCTGCAAGGTTCTCCTTACAAAAACAAAGGTCTTAGCATAGAAGCCCTTCTCCAGAAACTCCCAGCAGAAGAAACCGCCATTCGTAACAATGGAGGTGGGCATTACAACCATAGTTTATTCTGGAAACTTCTTTCACCAACACCTTCCGAGCCTTCTACTGAGTTTTTAGCAGCTCTTAAGAATCAGTTTGGTAGCTTAGAAACCTTCCAAGAGCAATTCCAGAAAGCTGCTCTTTCGCATTTTGGTTCAGGTTGGGTCTGGTTAGTTCTCAGCAAAGGACGTTTAGAAATTTTAAGCACTGCAAATCAAGATAACCCTCTGATGGAGAAAATACTAGGCCGAAAAAAACTAAAACCTATCCTTGCGTTAGACGTATGGGAACACGCCTACTATCTCAAATACCAAAACAAGCGTGTGGACTATGTGTCTGTTTTTTGGAAGGTACTCAACTGGCAAGAGGCTAGCCGTCTTTACATTCAAAAATAGGTTTTATGGCTTTTTTTTGATATAAAATTTGGATAATATAAAAAAAAGCTTTCTTTTACTGCATAATTAACAATATTATATTTCTAACTATTCGTTTATTTAAACTCTAAACTCTCTCATTATGCGTCACTTACTTGGATTCGTGTTTTTGTTTTTGTTCACATTCTCTAGCTCTTTTGCGGCAGAATTCAACGCGCCAAACGCGACAGCAACCAGCACTGCCCCAAAAACAGAATTATCAGCCAAGGAACTTGGTGAAAAAGTTCGTTCGGCACGTGGCGGTAAAAAACTTAATCTTGTGGAGCGTACCGCGCTGAAAATGGTTAGTAAAAAAATTGAAAAAGCTCAAGTGAAAGCCAAAAAAGAAGGCAAAGAAGTACAAGCAGGTGATATCAAATCGTTACTCAAAACCTTCGGCTTGATTTTTATGATTGTAGGCTTAGTCTTAATCCTTTTAAGTGTCCTGAGCGTTTTAACAGGTGGTGTTAATATAGCTTCTGGTTCAGGTCTTTTTGTTTTGGGGCTTATACTCTATCTGGTAGCAGTTTACGCGCTGTAAAAAGCTGATTTAAATGTATTAAAAACATCACTTGCGAAATCAAGTGGTGTTTTTTGTTTTATAGGTAAAGATAGTAAGGCTTGAGTAGCTGTACAAACTCTGTCGTATATTGCTTTGGCGCATCGTAGATAACAAAATCTACAGAGTTGATTTCAGCAGCCATGGTTTGTGCAGAAAAAGAAGCTATTTGCCTAAAAACAGTAGGATTATCTGTAAAATTTCTGACTGATATCAATCTTTTGAGCGTAAAACCGTTGTTTTTAGCTTTTGAAACAAATAAATTCATTTCGTTGGGTGGCAGCAGTATATCAAAATGGCCTCTTTCTGTCAATAAATAGCGAATTGCCTTCAGTAAGTCCTCAAAAGTAAGCGTCACTTGGTGATGCGCCTGTTGCCTCTGACTAACAGGCGACTGCGATTGATGAGTATAAAAAGGTGGATTGGTGATGATGTAGTCAAACTTTTGGCTTCCAAGCCTGTACTGTACTTCTTCATTCCGCACGTCTGCATGAAACAAGTTAAGAC
The DNA here is from genome assembly GCA_004293815.1 of Cytophagales bacterium. Lineage (GTDB taxonomy): Bacteria > Bacteroidota > Bacteroidia > Cytophagales > Bernardetiaceae > RDZD01. The sequence goes on from RDZD01000015.1 coordinate 1,798, forward strand.
GATTTGACCACTGGCTGCCTCTGAAGTTTTCGGTAGCTTCAGCAGCGGCCTGCGCATCTAGCTCCACAGCATATATTTGCGCTTGTGTACGCTGTGCCAGCATGAGACTGAGCAAACCTGTGCCTGCGCCAATGTCTAAGATAAAGTCTGAGTAATGAGGGCTGGCCAATGCGCCAAACAGGCAGGCATCGGTAGTAACCTTCATGCCGCCTTTGGCCTGCTGAATGCGAAACTCCTTGAATTGAAAGTAATTATTGGACATAGACTTGCAAAAAACACCTCAACTCTAGTCGTCGCGTTCGGTATCGTCACCGCCTGTATAGACTTCGATAAACCCCTCAGGCAAATTTGTTCTGATGTGCTTGGTAGCCAAATCAATATGAGGCACAAATACATTGTTGATTGGAATCAATATCTCATGCCCTTTATGATTAACTGCCAAAATGTTGTACTGAGGTGCTTCGTAAATACTCTCTACTTGGCCAATAAAGCCTAGATTGAGGTCTTCCACTTGCATACCTACTAAATCATGCAAATAATATTCGTCATCAGCCAATTGTGGTAAACTGCGGAGCGGCAGAAAAATCGCAGCCCCCTTCAAACTCAAAGCCACCGTTTCTGTATTAACATCTTCTAGCTTGAGCAAGAGTTGCTCTTTATGCATTTTGGCTTTTTCTACGGCGTAGGGCAACAACGTATTTTTTTGCTCAATAAAAATATGTTTGAGTTTGAGGTAGGTTTCAGGGGTTTCGGTATCCAAAACCGCCACCAGCTCACCATTTGTGCCAAAAGGTTTTAGAATGTAACCCAGTTCAAAGCAGCTAGACTTATTCATTTTACAAGACAAAGTAGGTTTTCGACTTTAAGCACTGGCTAAAATCTGAGCACAAAATTAGGACTATATTCTTGAATAGTGCATAATGAGCCTGTTTTTTTCTCTTAAACCTAATAAAAGTATTCGTCGGTGTTGTTTCTGGTACACACAATGGGCGTATTCTCTAACATTGGCTACTCATATTTATCACTAAACATTAAACAAAAAATTGATTACAGATTTGCTGTTATATCATTCTCATAAATTCGCCGTATCATCGCCGTATATTCACCATATCATCTACATCTATAAAAGATATTGAAATAATGTTTTATAAAAAAAGTTTAAATTCATTACTGAACTTGCTTGCTTATTTTTTTATTTCTATATTTGAAAAAATGTTATCAAAGCCAATCTACTATGAGCAATATTCTGTCGTTTGGGTTTAGTCTTATTTGTTTGCTATTGATGGCTTATTTAGGCTATGTGTTTGTTACTGATGCAGTTCTAATTGGCACATGGCAGGATTGGGTGGTAGGCACTGCTGCCTTTATTTGGCTCATGGTTATTGTCACTGTGCCATGGAACACCCACTTCAAAGCTAAAGAAGTACTAGACGATGCCGCCATTTCAAAAAGAAAAGATATTTTGGTGGTGGAAGAGACTTTAGAATATGCCAAAAAAGTAGCTCGCAACTCTTTGCGCGTAGCCATTCTCTTGCATGTAGTCACTGCTTTAATTCTGTTAGCTATTGCTTTTACGGGCTGGAGCGTCGTAGGTTATTATGCGGCTGCGCTCACTGCACTTTTTGCAGGTCTGCGCCCTTCTATTCGTTACTATGAATATGTGAGGCATAAACTGGACGGCATCAAACTAGAGTTTAGATACCCACGCGAAGATCTTTATGAAGTGCAACGCCTTTTGGAGGACTTTAAACAACGTATTGAAACCCTAGAAAATACGCTTACACTAGATCCAGAAAAGCACTCTTGGCGGCAAGATGTGGACAAAATGCACCATGATTTACAGTATGAAATTGAAGAGTTGGCACAAAATACCCAAAAACGTACAGAGGAACTGGATCTTCAGCATAAAGAAGGTATGAAAAAGATAGCACAGGATAGTGCTGTTTTGGATAGTATTAGAGAACTTGTGAAATTTTTTAAGAAAAGTTAGCCTTGAAAAACAGTACCCATGTCTATTTTTTTTCGCATCGCTTGCCTATTTAGTTTGATTGCATTATCTTCTTGCGGCTGGTTCTCTGGCCGAATCATTAACACACTTGAGCCTGTAAATGCCCCTGATGGTTGGGGCGCAGACGATGTAAAAATTTTTGAGATGGAAGTAGAAGACACCCTAACTAAATACAACATAGGTGTCAATCTACATCATAACAATAAACATCAAACCTTTGCAGTATCTATGAAATTAATGGTTGTGTCTCCTAACCGTGTTATTCAAGAATTACCTCTTAATTTGAGCTTGTTGGATTCAGCGGGCAAGTACCAAGGCGAAAGCGGCACAGACTTTTATGAATTATCTTACTTAGTGGCAGAACGCCTCCGCCTTACTGAAATGGGTATTTATACACTAGAGCTAGTGGCCAATACAAACCATGAGGGGGTACAAAAAATAGGCGTTTGGGTTGAAAAAGCCCCACTTAAAAAATAAACATCTTTATTTTCCTCCACATGAGCGACACCTTTTCTTTTCTGGCTGAAGAAATTCAAAAAAGCCTTCAAAACAATTATTTCGTAAAAATTAGCCTAGGAAACTACAAAGGTTCAGAACCCGATATAAAAAACATTTACATCAAGGTGATTGAGATCAAAAAAGAACTCAATCTGAGCTTTACATACCGCTATAAAACAAAGGATATTGTCAAAAACTATCCCCTCCCACAAGCACTAGAGTTGATTCGCCTAGCACTAGCCTACAACCAGTTCCGAGTAGTGACACTTTTTACAACCCAGCATGACTGGGCTGGGGAGGTCAAAAAAGACAATAGTTTGAGCTTCAAAAAGCAAAAACCTTCATTCCTAGAAGCCCCCGAAAAAAATCACAATAAACAGAAAAACAGAAAGATAAGTCCCATTGGTAAGACTTATCTGCACGCCCTCAACATCACTGACGAAAAGGGCGAGGTCTATAAAAATGCTCAAGACAAATACAAACAAATAAACCATTATATCGAATTGCTCAGCAACTCCTTTCGTGAAATAAGCTGCGAAGAAATGCACATTGTGGACATGGGCGCGGGTAAAGGCTATCTCACCTTTGCGCTTTATGACTATATAAAAAATACGCTTGCAAAGCAATTCCGCCTAACAGGTGTAGAAATGAGACCAGACCTAGTTCTATTTTGTAATCAGATTGCCCAGAATAATGGTTTTGAGTCGCTTACTTTTGTACAAAATAGCATACAAGATTTTCAAACTGATTCCATTGATGTGCTTATAGCTCTACATGCCTGCGATACCGCTACGGATGATGCTATAGCCAAAGGCATAAAACACAATGCCGAACTTATTGTGGTGGCTCCTTGCTGTCATAAACAAATACGCCGACAGATGGAGCAGCAAAACCAAGAACACCTCTTGCAGCACATGACTAGACACGGCATCTTCTTGGAGCGTCAAGCTGAAATGATTACAGATAGCATTAGAGCCTTACTACTAGAGCTGCATGGCTATCAGACCAAAATCTTTGAATTTGTTTCAGACCTGCATACACCTAAAAATGTGATGATAGTAGGGCACAAGAAAAATAGCCCCAGCGAACACAAGAAAGCAGAAATTTTACAAAAGATATCGGATACAAAAGCCTTTTTTGGCATTAAGACACATTATTTAGAAACACTCCTCCAAGTATAAATACGTTTGCTACAATATTTTTAAACCTCTGTTGGGTGATTACACCTAAATGGGCTTAATTTGCATCGCTCTAGCGGGCATTTATATCTTTTAGTGCCTCACAACCAATATTTTGAGCTATGTATAAACCAGTCATTCGTCCGCTTTTATTTGGGCTTGATGCCGAAAAGGCGCATAATTTGTCGCTCAGCGCACTTGATATTGCACACAAGCTACCCCTTTTTGAAACTCTTTTGGGTGTAAAAAGCCAATGGATGCACCCAAGCCTAGAGCGCGAGTTGATGGGTTTATACTTTACAAATCCACTAGGCTTAGCGGCAGGGCTTGACAAAAACGGTGAACATATTTTGGGTATGCAGGCTCTTGGCTTTGGACATATTGAGGTGGGCACTGTAACCCCACGCCCACAAAGCGGCAACCCTCAACCGCGTTTATTCAGACTCAAAGCAGACCGTGCAATTATCAATCGCATGGGTTTTAACAACAAGGGTGTGGCAGCTCTCAAACTGCAGTTACAAAAAGCCAAGCCGCATCTAGATGCTGTGATTGGCGTAAATATTGGTAAAAATAAAGATACGCCCAATGAAAACGCCGATCAAGATTATCTTTTTTGTTTCAATGAGTTGCATGAGTTTGCAGACTATTTTGTGGTGAATGTCAGCTCGCCCAATACACCCAATTTGCGCGAGCTTCAAGACAAAGAGCCTCTTACCAAACTGCTAGAAAAACTTCAAGAAGCCAATGAAAAATTAAGCAGAAAACGCCCTATTCTTCTCAAAATCGCACCAGATCTCACCGAAGAACAGCTCAGCGACATTGCAGATATTGTACACGCTACAAAATTAAGGGGCGTTGTGGCCACCAATACCACCATCGCTCGCAGCCAGCTCTCTACGTCTATTCAAACGGTTCAGCAAATTGGCGCAGGTGGATTGAGTGGGCAGCCTGTAACCCAGAGAAGCACACAGGTCATACGACAAATGCGCCAGATGTTGGGCAGTGGCAAAGTGATTGTGGGTGTGGGAGGCATTATGAGTGCAGCCGATGCCTTAGAAAAACTAGATGCAGGAGCAGACTTGCTGCAACTCTACACAGGATTTGTTTATGAAGGCCCAGCACTCATTACCAAAATCCTTAAAGCTATTAAAGACGATACCGATAAGTAAGACGCTATAACACCATAAAATATTTTTTTATCAGATATTAATCTAGTTTAAGAGCTTTTCACGCAAAAGGTGTTTGTTTTGTGCATTCATTTAACATTATTCATACAAACGACTCTCAAGCTCATGAAAAAGCACTTTATTTTAGTTTTATTAATCACTTTAGCCTCTGTTTTTAACGCATTGGCACAAACTCAAGTGTGGAAGTTGGACAAATCGCATTCCTCTATTGGTTTTGCTATAGATCACATGGTGATTTCAGAAACCAAAGGCGAATTTGACGATTTTACACTGAATGTATTGGCAGACAAGCCCGACTTTACAGACGCAAAATTTGATGTAAACATTCCAGTTCAAAGCATCAACACTAAAGATAAAAAGCGCGATGAACACTTGGTAGGCCCAGACTTCTTTGATGCCGCCAAGTATCCAAACATTGTTATAAAAGGCGTGCAGTTCAAAAAAGTATCTGGTAAAAAATACAAAGCTATTGTAGACTTCGCTATGCACGGTATCACTAAGCGCGTTCAGCTCGATGCAGTTTTTAATGGCATCGTAAAAGACCCTTGGGGCAATACCAGGGCGGGCTTATTGATTAGTGGTGAAATAGACCGCTATCTTTTTGATCTCAAATACAATTCTGCTCTTGAGGCAGGCGGTGTCGCTTTAGGCCAAATGGTACGCATTTCTTGTAGCTTTGAATTGATAAAAGGCTAAGAAACCTTTAAATTTTTGATATTTGATAAAAAAAACGCTACATCAATCATGTAGCGTTTTTTTATCTGTAGTATTGGACATTATCATTGAACTCTAAAATCAATAAAAAACTTGCTACATTAGCCAATAAATCGTGGCAATGCAGCAAGCTTTTGAGTCTTAGAATTGACAAATTCTAATAGCGGTAGTATTCAGGCTTATATGGGCCGTCTACACTTACGCCAATGTAGTCTGCTTGCTCTGAGGTCAACTCTTCAAGCTCCACACCAATTTTAGAGAGGTGCAAACGTGCCACCATTTCATCCAAATGCTTAGGCAACACATACACCTTATTTTCATAGTTTTTGTGGTTTTGCCAAAGCTCGATTTGAGCCAAAGTTTGGTTTGTGAATGAGTTAGACATCACAAAAGACGGGTGACCTGTAGCGCAGCCCAAGTTCACCAAACGACCTTCTGCCAAGATAATCAATTCACGACCCTCTATGGTGTAGATATCCACTTGAGGTTTCACCTCATTACGTGTGTGACCGTAATTTTTGTTTAACCATGCCATGTCGATTTCATTATCGAAGTGGCCTATGTTACAGATGATTGCTTTATCCTTAGCAGCACGGAAATGCTTCTCATTAATGATGTTGCAGTTGCCAGTGGCTGTAACAACAATATCAGCCTGAGGAATAGCTTTGCTCATAGGCATAACAGCAAAACCATCCATAGCCGCTTGCAAAGCACAAATTGGATCAATTTCTGTAACAATGACACGTGCGCCCGCACCTACGAGTGAAGCCGCAGAGCCTTTGCCCACATCGCCATAGCCCGCTACGACAGCCACTTTTCCAGCCATCATCACGTCTGTAGCACGGCGGATAGCGTCTACGCAAGACTCTTTGCAGCCATATTTGTTATCAAATTTTGACTTCGTAACCGAGTCATTGACGTTGATGGCAGGAATTGGCAAAGTGCCTTTTTCTACGCGTCCATAAAGTCTGTGTACACCAGTCGTAGTTTCTTCAGAAATGCCTTTGACGTGTGCTGCAAGTTCAGGATATTTATCCAACACAACATTTGTAAGGTCACCACCGTCATCAAGAATCATGTTCAAGGGCTGACGATCTTTGCCAAAGAACAGAGTTTGGTCAATACACCACTCATATTCTTCTTCAGTCATACCTTTCCATGCAAAAACAGGAATCCCCGCAGCCGCAATAGCAGCAGCCGCATGGTCTTGTGTAGAAAAAATGTTGCAAGAAGACCATTGTACGTCTGCGCCAAGTTCCACGAGCGTTTCAATAAGTACAGCAGTTTGAATGGTCATGTGTAAGCAGCCAGCGATGCGTGCACCTGCGAGCGGCTTAGTGTGTCTATACTTATCGCGCAAAGCCATCAAGCCAGGCATTTCTGCCTCTGCCAAACGGATTTCTTTGCGTCCCCACGCTGCAAGTGAGATGTCTTTTACTTTGTACTTGGGTGCAGTTTCTACTGTCATCATAAAATTGCGTTGAATTTTTTTAGGTATCAATCAATGGGGTGCTTTCATAAAACTTGCATATTTTATCAAAAAACAATCCTTACAAAAGACCATACAAAAATAACACTTTTTTCACTACAAAGTTTTATCCAAAAAAAATATTTTTTTTAGTTATTAACCGCTAAGCTCAGAAAATATTTTCAGAGCCTTACAAACTGCATTTCTCTAGTAAAAATAATTGGTCTTCAATCGGTTAATCTCGAGTGCAAACAGCCCAGTAGTTAGATATAGGTTCGCTTTTGTTTAAATTTGTTAAACTATTCAGTGCAAAAAACACTGACAATTACGCCTTGAAAAGCCTGCAAAATCATTCGCTTATTCTAGCCCATTTCGGCGATAAACCTCAACAAAACCATCCTCAAACCAAAAGTTCAGTTTAGCTCTTTTAAGCTTTTCATGCTGCCTTTGCCTCATTGCAAGCGGAAGAACTAATACATCATACTTTTCAAAAGACTCAGAAGCATGAGTATCTAAAATTTCATAGTCTGGTTTATCAATACAACTAAACTTGAATAAAACCTGATAGGTATCTTCTAAAATACAGATCTTCTTATATTTTTTATTTTTTATAATATAATTTGTTTTATAAACAGAATTATAAATATCTTTTGAAATAGAATATTTATACATTTCGTAAATATTAAAAAATAGAAACCAAAAAATTATAAGTAAGTACAAAAATATATTCTTAATCAATATTTTATTGAAAATTATATTAAAAAAATATATAACAATTTCTGATAATAAATAAGAATAAAAAAATATAACTACTAATATAGATCTATATGGAATATTTAACCCTAAAAAAACATAAAACATAAATAAAACAAAAAAATATAATATAAAGATAAGTACTAAATTTTTAAATAATTTATTTTTATAAACTAAAAATATTAAAAATAAGCTATCTAAAGATAAAATGAGTATTGTTTTATCTGAACTAAATAGATTTATCTTATACAAATTTAAAAAATTATATATTCTATTAATAAGATAATTTTTACTATGAACATCTTTACTTATAATATGTCTATTAAAAATTAAATCATCTATTCCATTAAATAAAATAATAGGTATATATATTAATATTATAACTAATAATAAATTTATAAAAATATTTAATAGTATACTTTTATTGAGTATAATTTTTTTATTTATTGAAAAAATATATAAAAATAAAATTAAATAATAAATGAGATATGTGGGAACTAAATAAAAACCTATAAAACTAAATATAGAAAATAATAAAATATTTAGTTTTAATTTATTCTTAATTATAAGATTTGCAAAAAATAATTGAATAATAAATAATAAATTTAAAGCTATATAAGCTCTTGATTGTGTATAATAATGATTTATAAAAGATGATGAATAAAATAGTACTATAAAAATTAAAAACTCTTTATGCTTCTTGTTATAGTTGTAAAATAAGAAGATAATAAATAGTGTTAAAATTTCTGTTAAAATACAAGGTATCTTTAGTGATAGTATAGGATTGAATCCTATTTTATAAAATAAAAAAATAAAAATAGACCAAAGTATATGATTGTTAGGCCCTGGATAGTAAAAAAGACAGCTTAAAAATCCTTTTTTAACAATGTAGATAAATGTAAATGCTTCGTCTACTCTTATTTTATAAATAGAATAGTGATAAATTCTCATCAAGATAAATAAAAAGCAAACAGAACAAAATAAAAACCATGCTCTTTTAGATATCACAAAATACTTGGACAAATAATGATAGTAGTATAAACGTATGTAGCGAGCTTGTCGGTAAATGTATCTATATAGTCTTAGCCGCTGCCTATACACAGCTAGCAAAACCAGAAGATAGACAAGGCATAAGCTCTGGAATAAACCTCTCAGAGTATGATAAATAACTGGTGTAAAGTACTTTGTTCTGAGCAGTTCAGCTTTGTTGCTTATGTTGTAGCTGGTAATTACCTGCTGTAGTGCGTCTGTGTAATCATAACGCCACAGCGCAAGAGCCGTAAAAAAAGCCAGTAAACCTATCCCCCACAGAAATAACCAGCAGTTTTTTTCTAGCAGTGTTTGGCTGTATCTTGCTGGTGCTGTTTTATGGTGAATTTTCATCAAACTGTTGGTGCTTTGCTGAGCAACAAAAATAAGAGCTTATCAGATTTTTGTACTAGTTTTGCTTTAAATTTCTACAAATACGTCCTATTCAAACCGTATCGTTTTATGCTGCCCAAAAACAACCATAATCCGTGGACTCTGCTCAGTACGCGTCAAGTATATGACAACCCATGGATACAAATAAGAGAGGATCAAGTACTTACACCAAAAAAAACCAATGGTATTTATGGTGTAGTAGAGTTCAAAAACTATGCTATTGGCATTATCCCCATTGACCAAAAGGGGTATACACATCTGGTGGGGCAGTACCGTTATTCTTTAGAAGAGTTTTCCTGGGAAATTCCTATGGGCGGTGGCTTGCGTAACCAAGATATTTTGCTTTCTGCGCAACGCGAGCTTTCGGAAGAAACTGGCCTTACGGCTAAAAAATGGACTCTGCTATGCAAACTACACACCTCTAACTCTGTTACAGATGAGGTCGGATTTGTTTATTTGGCCGAAGAGCTAGAAGAAGGACAACCTCACACTGAAGACACCGAGGAATTATATCTTAGAAAAGTACATTTTTCAGAGGTCTTTGCGTGGTGTATGCAAGGACACATCACAGACGCTATAACGGTGGCTGGCGTGCTTCATCTAGCTCATTTGCGGCCAGAGCTGCTCAAAAAATCTATTCTTTAGATTTCAAGATAATCAGCTCTACTCGGCGGTTTTGCTTTTTGCCACTTTCTGTGTTGTTGTCGCCCACTGGCTCTGAGCTGCCTTTACCTTCGGTAGCTATGCGGCTGGGGTCTATGCCTTTAGATACAAAGTATGCCTTTACGGACTCTGCTCGAGTAAGTGACAGCTTGATATTTGTTTTTTCCTCGCCAGTTTTGTCGGTGTGTCCCAAAATCTTAAAAGAGGTTTTCTTGCCTCTAAAAACTGTGGCCAGACTGTCCAAATACTTGAAGTTGTTGGTGCTACTCAGTTCTGAACTTCCGGGCTCGAAAGCCAAGCTATTAATGGTGATTTTATCTTCTACGTCAGGTGAACCGTTTGAGGGATAGAGTGCTACATCGTCGATGTAGTAGTAACAGCGCGGAAATTTGCTTGCACCATCTAAGGCTTTTACCTGAGTCTGAGCCTTATCAAAAAAGCAACCAATATGTAAATACTGATACGCGGAATCAGCCACAAAAGTCCCGCTCACTTTCTTCCATTCTGTGCCTTCTATCATAGCAGACTCGTTGACCTGTGGGCGGCCTTTGATGGTAGCCTCTTCGTTTTTCTGACCAGTTTTAGCCTGAATCTGTATAGCTTGTGTAGTTAGCAAAGCACCAACATTATTCATTACGCCTGTGCTTGCTTTGGCTTCGTTAGCCACCCAAAACTCCAAGAGGTAAGTATTCCCTTTTCTGAGAGGATTTTTGAGCTTTATAGCCACATAGTCATAGGCATTGACCAGCAAATAAGCCATGTTATCGCCTCCATGAGGCTTCACAGAGTTGATATTTGAGAAAAAGTAAGCGGGGCATTTGTCTTTGCCTAGAGTGCTGTAGAGGTCAGGAGAGCTGTTTGAAGCTGGTGAGTACCACGGTTTCACATATTTGAACTCAGAACCGTTTTGGCTCATAATACAGGGTACTTTGGAAACTTCTTCAAAACCGCCATTCTGAATTTCGTTTTGGGCAGAAAGTAGACCAGTAGCACCAAAGCACATTAAAAAAAACAGAGCTAGAAAGTATTTGTACGATTGCATTTTTTTGGATTTTTTTTGTGTTCATTGATAAGGCTAGTACTGCAATCTCCAAGCCAAACGCGCTATGTCGCTAAACAAAAAGCTTGCGGTTCAATCGATGAGCATAAGCTAAAGCTTTCAAAAGAAATATGTCTGAACCTTTATAAGTGGCTCTATTTAAGACCGTTTTTCCGCTCAAGAGTAATTCTGCATAAATTTTTTCTAATAAATTGGAATTAATACTGTTTTGCGCTAACTTTGTCCCGCAAATAACCCTACCAATCGGTATTTGCCATGTCTTTTCAAACCTCCTCCAAATTTTTGTTTGAAGCACTCACCTACGACGATGTGCTTCTTGTTCCCGCCTACTCAGAGGTGCTTCCCCGCGACACGAGCACAGCTTCCTATTTGACAAAAAAAATCAAGCTCAATGTGCCTATCGTATCGGCGGCTATGGATACCGTAACAGAGTCTGAAATGGCTATTGCTATGGCACAAGAAGGCGGTATTGGCTTCATTCATAAAAATATGAGCATCGCCAAACAAGCAGAGCAAGTTCGTCGTGTCAAACGCTCCGAAAGCGGCATGATACAAGACCCCATCACACTTACACCCACTCAAACCTTGGCAGACGCAGACAATCTTATGCGCGAGTTTAGAATTGGTGGCATTCCGGTAGTCAATGAGCAGGGCTATCTGGTGGGTATCATCACCAATCGTGATTTACGCTTTCAAAAAGATCTCAAGAAGCCTATTTCTGATGCTATGACCCAAAAAAGCTTAATCACTGCTCGCGAGGGCGTAGATTTGGCAGGGGCTGAAGAAATTCTTCAAAAACACCGCGTAGAAAAGTTACCTATAGTTGATAAGGACAACAAACTAGTGGGGCTTATCACCTACAAAGACATTTTAAATAAAAGAAACCGTCCCAATTCTTGCAAAGATACACTTGGCAGATTGCGTGTAGGTGCGGCTTTGGGTGTTACGCCCGACCTGCTCAAACGAGTAGAGGCTCTCGTGCAGGCGGGTGTGGATGTGGTAAGCATAGATACCGCACACGGACACTCTGCGGGCGTGATACGTGCACTGCAATCGGTAAAGAGTAAATACCCTGATTTAGAGGTTATTGTGGGCAATGTAGCCACAGGCGAGGGCGCACTTGCACTCGCAGAGGCAGGAGCAGATGCTGTAAAAGTTGGTGTAGGCCCTGGCAGCATCTGTACCACGAGGATTGTGGCGGGCATTGGTATGCCTCAACTCACAGCGGTTTTTGAAGCCGCCGAAGCTGTCAAACACCTTAATGTGCCCATAATTGCTGATGGCGGTATCCGTTTTTCGGGCGATATTGCTAAGGCACTCGCAGCAGGCGCATCTAGCATTATGGTTGGCTCTTTGCTGGCTGGCACAGATGAGTCTCCTGGCGATGTGATTCTTTTTGAAGGAAGAAAATTCAAGCAGTACAGAGGCATGGGCTCGTTAGAGGCTATGGAGGAAGGCTCAAAAGACCGTTATTTCCAAGATGCTGAAGACGATGTCAAAAAACTCGTTCCTGAAGGTATCGTAGGACGTGTGGCACACAAAGGCAAGCTTTCGGAGGTGGTTTATCAGCTAGTGGGGGGCCTCAAAGCAGGTATGGGGTATGTTGGCGCAAAAGACATCGCCGCGCTTCAGAAAGCCCGTTTTGTACGCATTACCACAGCAGGCGTACGCGAAAGTCACCCACACGATGTGGTCATAACCCGTGAAGCTCCCAACTACAGCCGCTAAATACCCTCAATATTAGCTTTTAAAGCTTAAAAGCCCCGAAATACATTAAAAATGCTGTTTCGGGGCTTTTTTATGACGTTATAGTCCTAAAAACGCTTATTTTCCGCTCAAAATTTGTTGATACTTATTAGAATCATTCAAAATTTGTACAGCGGCTTTTAAATCGGGATCATCGTCTTGACTGGCTTCTATGCCTCCTTTCTCGAGGTAGAAATGAGAAGCTATTTCTCTCTCGAGTTCTTCTTTGACTTCTACCTTGTAAGTTTGCATATCTGCATTTTTGTTTTGCACAACGGCAGCCTTTAGACCTTGTATCTGAGCCAAAATCTTTTCATTGTTCTTCTCTTTCTGGGCCGCATCCTCTAAGTCCTTTATCATTTTATCTAGTCTTGATGCGTAGGTAAAGTTTTGAGTGTCTAGCCATTTATCAAACGCAGCATATTCCTCTTCGGTGAGTTTAAAGTTCTTAGCATCTGCAATATTTGGATGCTCGTAACGGTACTTGACCGCATAGTCAAAGAACAATCCTTTGATTATAAGCTGTTGTGTAATGGGAGCAAACATTTCTCTGGCTACTTCTAAGTCAGGCTTAATGCCACCACCATCTAGAACATTACGGCCATTTTTTGTTTTGTAAGCCTTTCTCAAAGAGTCAGGAACTTTTCCGACGCTACCATCTTCGTTGCGGCTTGAATAGTCAATGGCTTGAATACATCTGCCACTTGGCGTGTAGTATTTAGCCACAGTTACTTTGAGTCTTGCGTTATAAGAAAGCTGCCTTGTAGCTTGTACCAAGCCTTTACCATAGCTATTTTCGCCAATCACAACGCCTCGGTCATAATCTTGAATGACTCCTGCCACAATTTCAGAAGCAGAAGCACTAGAACGGTTTACGATAACTGCTAGCGGAATGGAAGCATCCGTGGTAGGATTGAGTGCGTTATAAGTTTTGTTCCATTCTTTCACTTTGCCTTTTGTACTAACTACCTCTAAGCCTTTGGGAACAAATATATTGGCAATATTCACGGCTTCGGTCAGGAGTCCTCCCGGGTTGCCGCGCAAATCCAATATAATCTTTTTTGCGCCCTTTTCTTTGAGGGCTATAAGAGCATCACGCACCTCACGGCTTGCGTCGCGCGTAAAGTCAGTCAAATGAATAGTGCCAATGTCTTCGGTAATCATCCCGTAGAAGGTCACGTTGCTGATTTGAATTTTGTCGCGTTTAATTACTAATTCAAAAGGTTTTGGTTCGCCCATACGCTTGATAAGCAACGTAACGTCTGTGCCTGCCTGCCCGCGCAACATTTTACTTACTTCTTCTGTATCGGCTGTATTAGGGTCTTTATCATCAATTTTTAAAATTTGATCGCCAATTCGTAAACCAGCTTTGAAAGCAGGAAAGCTTTCATAAGGCATGAGAACAGTTGTTACACCGTTGCGCTTGCCTACCGAAGCACCAATGCCACCGTACTGCCCAGTAGTGGCACGTTGATACTCTTCAATTTGGTCTTCTGGGATGTAATTGGTGTAAGGATCTAGCGCACTTAACATGCCGTTTATACCAGTTTCCATGAACTTATTGGGGTTCACATCGTCCACGTAATAGGTGTTAATTTCTTTAAAAAGTGTAGCAAAAATGTCAAGATTTTTGGCTATTTCAAAGTATTTGTCGCTGTTGTCAAAAGCTGAAAAAGATAACACTACAAAGGCTAGAGAGCCTGCTAAAATTATTTTTAAACGGGTTTTCATTTTGGTAATCTTTTTATAGTAAAACGATGAATAAAGTGTTTTGTGTGAGTAAGCCAGTCTTCAAAATTTCATTTGGGCGTATTTGAATACTGAAAATCAAAAATAAAAATTTTATTCGACATTACAACCTTTCTGAATGCAAGGCTCTCAAAAAAGCAGATATTGATAAAATTATTTACTACAAAAAATGCCCCAAAAACAACAACATATTCAAGTCGAAGCTCTACCTTTGCAGCTTGAAACCTTAAACTTTCATTTTGCGTTTTAAAGGCAGTTTTTTTTAAACGCAATCAACTATGACTCAAATTTAGCTTTTTGTTTGAGTCAATTTGTCTGGACATGACGTATGAGCCTGACATTAGTTGAGGGAAAAAGAAATAATCAAAGTATTCACCCAAAGATTTCTTATGCAAGTTCTTGAAATACTGGCCATGTTACTCAAATTTACTCTGGCCATTACCATTTTAGTCGGATTACACGAGTTGGGACACATGCTACCTGCCAAATGGTTTGGTATGCGTGTGGAGAAGTTTTTTATAGGGTTTCCGCCTCGTCTGTTTGGTTTTAAGTATGGTGAAACAGAATATGCCTTTGGCGCAACGCCACTGGGTGGTTTTGTCAAGATATCGGGCATGATTGATGAGTCTTTGGATACAGAGAGCTTAGCTAAAGAGCCTGAACATTGGGAGTTTAGAGCCAAACCCGCATGGCAGCGGCTTATTGTGATGTTAGGCGGTATCACAATGAATGTTATTTTAGGCATTTTTATTTTTACAGGTCTGACAGTTTTGCAGGGTGAGTATTTTTATAAAACCTCAGAAGTTAATATAAATGGTATTTACGCTTATGAAAACGGTCTGAAAGCAGGTTTCTTAAACGGCGATAAAATTATTAATGTCAATGGCAAAACATCGGATAATATCAATGACTTGATTTCACCAGCCAATTTATTTGAAGAGGGAGCATATTTTACAGTGGAGAGAGCAGGAAAGGAACTAAAAATTAGCATACAACCAGAACTCTTGTCTTCTCTTAACCAAAACCCTAAATTTATAGAGCCGCTCATTACGTTTGAGGTGGAAAGCGTAGAGCCTAAAACTCCTGCGTTTACGGCTGGCTTGATGGCTTATGACCAGATCACGACGGTTAACCGCTATCCTATCAGTAGTTTTCAGGACTTCAAAATTAAACTGCTTGAAAACAAGGGTAAACAAATACAAATGGGCATCAACCGCAATGGATCTCCTAAGGAGTTGACAGTTAATGTGCTGCCTGATGGAACAATTGGTTTTATGCCTAAATTGAGCTTACAACAAGTACATCGGGATTACAGCCTTGCCGAAGCTCTTGTGGAAGGACCAAGTCGCGCATTTAGCGTCGTGATTTTAAATGTACGCGCCATGGGCAGAATGTTTACAGGAGACATCAATCCGAGTGAGTCACTCACTGGCCCTATTGGTCTTGTCAAAGCTTATGGCGGCGGCTGGGACTGGGTCAAGTTCTGGGGGCTAACAGGTATGATTTCAATGGTTTTAGCCTTTATGAATTTGCTACCTATACCAGGTTTGGATGGCGGTCATGTGGTGTTTTTAATGTATGAGATGGTTCGTGGCAAAGCTCCTTCAGATAAGTTTTTGGAGAATACTCAAAAAGTAGGTATGGTTATCTTGCTGGCTCTTATGGTCTTTATCTTTGGTAATGACATCTATAAACTCATTAAAGACTTACTGGCTTAGCCATGAAACCCAAACACAAGTTTCCAAGGCAAAGAGCTGAGCATGAATCCCACGCCATAAGAGCAAAAAAGCATCTGGGGCAGCATTTTTTAAGAGACGAAAGCGTAGCAAACCAAATTGCAGATGCTCTAACTGGACACAATTACGACGCGGTGTTAGAGATAGGACCAGGAACGGGTGTACTGACCAAATATTTACTCAAACGTGCTGATTTTCAACTCTTTCTTTCTGAAGTAGATACCGAGTCTATTATCTATTTGCGGCAGCACTATGGAGAACTGAACCTTTTAGGCGATGTTCTGAAATCAGATGTTATAAGCAGTTTGCCCAAACCCTTTGCAATGATCGGCAATTTACCGTACAATATCTCCTCACCTATTTTTTTTAAATTGCTTGAATGGCATTCACATGTTCCAGAAATGGTTTGCATGGTGCAAAAAGAAGTGGGTCAGAGAATTTGCGCCCCACCTGGCAGCAAAACTTACGGTCTCTTGAGTGTTCTCTTGCAAGCCTTCTATACTGCCGATTATCTCTTTACGGTTCTGCCTCATGTGTTTGTACCGCCGCCCAAAGTGGATTCGGCTGTTATTAAACTGACCAGCAAGAATGTAAAGGATTTGGGCTGTAAACAACAAGATTTTGTACGAGTGGTTAAAACAGCTTTCAATCAGCGACGTAAAACTTTGCGTAATGCGCTTAAGCCCTTGACAGACTCTGTACTGCCTCAGTTTGCCGAAAAACGCGCCGAGACGCTCTCGGTGGCAGATTTTGTGCTCCTCACCAACAGCATCATGGTACCCGATAACTTGCCACCTTTGGAAGATAATTGGACGGATGAAAGCTAGATTCCAAATATTTTTTGCCCGCTGTTAGGAGTTTTAGACAAAAAGTTTTAACATTGCATAACCTAAACGCCATAAGTTCCGTTAAAATAATTGTCAGTAATGCAAGTCCTTACGACCACACAAGATGATTTTTACCTTCTTACCTTAGAAGGTGATTTAGACGCAGTCTCTGCTATTAATCTGGATGATGCCATAGAGTCGGCTCTTAAAAGCCAAAATAAGCATCTTTTGATTGACTGCATCAATCTTAACTACATTTCTTCGCCAGGTATAGGAGTTTTCACTTCTCGCCTTGAAGATTGTGAAAAGCTCAAAATCAAACTCATTACGTTTGGCTTGAGCACTAAAGTACTAAAAGTTTTTCAGATCCTTGGCTTAGACAAGCTACTAACCATAGTGCCAACTCTAACTGATGCACAAAAACTAATCGCCAATGCCGAGCATTAAAATCACATATCTTAATACCCAACTCAAAAAACTAAGAGATTTTGTAGAAGGTACGCTTGTACCCCTACGTGTAGACCCTGTACATATCAACCTTGTGGTGGTGGCTGTAGAAGAAATCTGCTGCAATGCCATAGAACACTCCGATCATCAACAAGACCACAGCAAAGATTTTATCCACGTTACTATTCGCCCTCATTTAGAAGGCAGCACTGCTCGCGTTGATATTGAAATCAAGGATTCTAACAAAAATCATTTCAATCTAGCCAATTATGACATGCCCGACATAAGCACCATTGTTCAACACAGGTGTAATGGAGGTATTGGTCTTATTTTGTTCAAAAAAATAGCAGAGAATATTAATTTTAAACGAGAAGCAGAGCAAAATATCTGCAACTTTTCCACTCGTGTACCCATAGAAGGCGTAAGAGGCTGCGAATCAACTTCCCTACCGCATTCTTAGGGTTAAGGTGCATATTTAGTAAAGATACCCATTAAGTCTTTCTTAGAAGCTGACCGCTCTTGTGTTCATTGTGAATAAGCGAGTCCTCAAAAGTATCCAAAAATTTGTCTGGAATTATCATACCTGCTCCAAAGTGCACAGCTTTGTGCAATTTGACATAGTTGGGTGTATGTAAATTTATGCTTAGCTTTGCGATTCAATTTCAGACAATATTTTTAAATGAAATTTCTAATGCTTCTTCTGCGTACTCTGGGTGTTCTATTTCTGTGTTTTTTTACTGGGCCAGACCAATCCTATATCAAATCCTTGCCCTCTTATCGCCCTTCGCCTCCCGTACCCTTACGTCCACAAAACACGCAAATTCAAATAGCTGTGGTAGGAGATTTGATGTGTCACTCATCTCAGTATAACTTTGCAAGACAGGCAGATGGCTCATACAACTTCAATAGTGCCTATGAATTTGTTAAGCCTATTTTGAGTGGGGCAGATTTAGCTTTGGGCAACCTAGAAACCACTCTTTCAGGACCTGGTACCACTTATTCTGGTTATCCGGGCTTTTGCAGCCCCAACGCTTATGCAGATGCGCTTGTGGATGCGGGCTTTGACTGGCTAAGTACCACAAACAACCACAGCTATGACAAGTTTGAAAAAGGTATAAGGCTTACAATCAAAGAATTGCAGGCTAGAAACATCCCGTTTCATGGCACATTTGAAACTGCTGCCCAACGCGATTCTATAAAGATTTGGGATATCAAGGGCATCAAAATAGCCATCCTCGCTTACACTCAATTTTCAAATATTCCTCTGCCTGCCGAAAAACGTTATTTGATGAACTTCATAGATCTACCGCAAGTAGAGCTGGACATCAAAAAAGCTCGTAAGAAAGGTGCAGAGCTTGTTATAGTACACTATCACTGGGGCGATGAATACAAACGAGAGCCTAATCCCTACCAAAGAGACATCACACAAAAAACCATCAAGCTGGGCGCAGACTTTATCTTTGCAGGACATCCACACGTTATAGAACCTGTGGAAAAATACAAAAGCTATGGTAACACCAACCTTGATTCTGGCTTAGTAGCCTATTCTCTGGGCAATTTTTTCTCGGCTCAAAACTGGCGACATACCGACGCAGGCGTTATTATAAAACTCAACATTACTAAAAACGCACAAAATAATAAGTTTAGCTTCACAACAGAGTATGTGCCCACTTGGGTTTTTTCCGACCGAGTTCAAGACAAAAGGTATTTCAAAATTTTTCCTGCGGAATGGGCTTATCACGGCTGGTTAGACTCTCTGTCCATGACCGCTGACTATGCCAAAAAAATACCTTTGAAGCTCAGTGCTGTACACAAAAACAAAATGAAACAGGCGGCAGATGATACCAAATACGTTATGGAACTTTATCGTGCCAGACCTCAATTTGCAAAAGTAGCCAAACCACAGTAAAAGTCTTGCAAAACAAAAGCTCTATCATTTGAGTTCTTCTAACATGAAAAATTTTAAAAAAACAGCTCTCCTTTTTGGACTCTTATTTATCCCTGCCATCATTTATCTTCTGCTAACAGGTCTGGGCGAAAGCAAATTCAAAAGATTGCCCATTTTCTACGATGCCACTAACCCTGAGTTTGACGCTGGTGCACTTAATGCAGGCGGATGCAGTCCCAATTTTGTAGACAGCACACACCGCATTCCAGCATTTTCGTTTATCAATCAAAATGGACAAAGAACAACAGAAAAGGACTTCTTGGGCAAAATAACCATAGCAGACTTCTTTTTTACGCGCTGTCCGGACATCTGTATTACGCTCTCGTCCCAGCTTGTGCGCGTACAGGAGGCTTTTGAAGGACGTGATGATGTCAGAATTCTCTCACATTCTGTAGATCCCGAATACGATTCGGCTCAAGTCTTAAAAGAATATGCTAAACGCTACGGCGCAGATGAAAAAATGTGGACATTTGTAACAGGCTCAAAAACAGAAATTTACAAACAAGCGCGTTGTGGCTATTTCCTCCCCGTAACCGAACCCAAACAACAGGCAGCAGCCACAGACTATATCCATACAGAAAAAATTACACTCATAGACAAAGAAGGCAGGATTAGAGGCTACTACGATGGCACAAATGATGTGGAGGTAGACAGGCTAATCACTGAGGCGCAGTTGCTCATGGAGGAATATAAAGAAGACTAAATGAGGTATTTTGCTGAAATAGCCTACAAGGGCACATGTTTTAGCGGCTGGCAAATTCAGCAAAACGCTATCAGTGTGCAATCTGAACTTCAGAAGGCTCTTTCTATGCTCCTCAAACAACCCATAGAGATTACAGGCAGTGGGCGCACCGATGCTGGTGTGCACGCTTACAGTCAAATAGCGCACTTTGATACAAAAGAAGCCATTGACGAACAACTGCTCATACACCGTATGGCGCGCTATCCACTTGCCGACATTGCACTCAAGCGCATCTGGGCAGTAAAAGAGGATTCTCATGCGCGTTTTTCTGCTATAAGTCGTGCCTATATATTCCGCATAGTTTTTCATAAAGACCCCTTTTTGAGCGAACAAGCTTGGTTTATCACTAAAGTGCCCTGCTCTTCGTTAATGAACAGTGCTGCACAGTTACTTTATGGTGAGCACGATTTCAGTAGTTTTTGCAAAGAAGGTAGCGATACACCACATCATCTATGCAAAATTCATAGAGCTGAATGGGTTAAAATTTCTGATTATGAGTTGCAATTCCATGTGGAGGCCAATCGGTTTTTGAGAGGTATGGTAAGAGCCTTAGTTGGCTCACTTTTAGAGGTTGGGTTTCATAAAATGTCTCTAGGTGAATTTAGAAAGATATTTGAGTCTTTAAAAAAGACTACAGCTCCTCTTGCACCTCCTCATGGTCTTTACTTATCAAAAGTAGTTTATCCTGATTCTATATTTTTAAATATATGAATGATATGTCAAAATATTTTTTCTTCTCTTTTAGCTTCAGTTTATTTATAACAAGCTTTATTTTATTTAGTTGTAATTCTTCTAGTACTTCTAGTAAAGAATCCAATGATAAATTAGTAGCTGAAGTATTAGAAGAAAAGCTTTATTTATCCGAAATAGAACAAGTTATTCCTATAAATTCTTCTATGGAAGATAGTTTAAGCTTTGCTAATAGATATACTAACTCTTGGATAAAAAAACATTTACTTTACCAAAAAGCAAGCTCAGAAAAAGTTATTTCTGAAGAGGAGCTAGAAAAAAAATTAGATGCTTATAAGCAACAAATTTTAATCTATGAGCTAGAAAAAAATTTTGTTTTAAAAAATTTAGATACAGTTCTAAAAGAAGAAGATATCAAATCTTATTATGAAAGTAATCTAGATGAATTTACTCTAAAACAAGATGTTTTAAAGTGTTTGTATATCAAGTTACCAAAAAATGCTTCAAATATTTCTCAGCTTGATAAGCTAATGCAAGCAAGTCCTATAAAAAATTTAGATGAATTTAAGTCTTTTTGTTATACTTATAGTAAGCAGTTCAGTGTAGGTGAAAGCTATGAGCCTCTAGAATCAATCACCAATAATTCCCCTTTTCAAAAAAGTAGCATCGCTTACAACAAAAATGTTATGAAAAGTCAAGACGCTGAGTTTGACTACAGGCTTAAAGTCCTTGACTACATAGCGGGCGGAAATCCTGCCCCTCTCAACTTTGTACGCGACAAAATAGAACATATCATTTTGAACAAGCGCAAAGTTGAGCTTATCAAAAGCTTTGAAAATAAGCTATTCGAGGATGGCAAGAAAGATAAATTATATCAAATATACTGATTATTAAGCATTTACATAATCTTGTAAATAGCTATAATCCTTAGTCAGTAGGCCATCTTCGGCTATGGTGGCGCGCTTAATCATGCCATCAGTAGGGTTGAGTTTGGATAACAATAAGGCAGGCAATACATTGTTCACAAGCTGCTTGCCAAAATCATTAGACGCGTTGCGCGGCAACTCACAAGGTAAATTGTCAATGGCCATCACCGTAATGTGTGTGTCCTTAGAGAAAGGCAGAACCATACTTTCGTGATGAGGGCAGTAGTCATAGAAAGGTTCTGCAATGCTACTAGCAGCCAATGTAGAAGGTATAGAACCGTCAATATCGCAGGTAATATCTGCAATAACCTTTATTTTAAAATCGCTAGAGCGCATATCAGGCTTTGTGAATAGCATAGGCGCGCGAGGATGCCAAAAGGCTGCTGCAATGAGCATATCGGAAACTTTAGCATAGTCCATAAAAGTACTGCTAAAATTCTCTGGCGACTGATGAAACTCAATCCTGTCAAAACTTTCACCATTTTTGTGCTTGTGATAGTCTTTTGAGTTGAGCTGCGCAAACACAGGCTCGTTGTACTGCTTGCTTAAAAAATCAGCAGGACTGACCTGTAAAATACGGGCTTTTTGAAGCGTTTCTAGCGCACCTCCACCCACGCGCCCACTGCCTGTGAGCGCAATTTTGATGGCGGGAAGCTTGATTTTAGCACACTCTGACCACATTTCCTCTAAATCAAAACACGCATTTGCAGGCTTCAGAGTAAATGTCTTGTAGCGTTCTCCCCACGTTCTGAAGGCGTTATAAGCCCCAACCAAACCCGCATAGCGACCAAAAGCAATCACGCGCTCACCTTGTTCATTGGTGAGTGTCTCATAATCTATGAGTCTAATGTTTTGTGCCAAAACAGCTTGTAAAAGCTTGCGGTTATGCTGCTGTTTCTTGATGGTGTGCGAAAAAAACAAGTACGTTTTATGAGGTATCAGTTTCTGGACTGGCACTTCTTTTACTCCCAAAAAAATATCTGCATCAGACACATCTTCTTTTATCTCAATGCCTTTAGCACTGTATTCTTCGTCCGAAAAACAGCGAATGAGACTTGTCTGCACCACGATACGCACATCAGGGTACTGCGCTTGTATTTGTGCACACTGTTCGGGTGTGAGCGCCACACGCCTGTCTGGCGGGGTTTTCCATTCGCGAATGAGAGCTATAACGGTCATAATAAATACTTGTTTTGCAGACAGTTGAGAGATGTTAAAAAAGACATGCCATAGAAAAATTTTGCAAAAGTAAACATTTAGAATCAGTATACCAAACTGACATCAAAACGTTGAATTAAGAATCATCAAATTGTTTGTGTTTTACTTTGATTAACTCGTCAATAGCTAAAGCTCTATAAAACAGCAACTTTGTATCTCTTAGAAAGAATACAAACAACAAAACCAGCCAGCATTCGCATCTTGCTTTGATAAAAACGGCTCAAGCCTCAAAACATTCAGAAAATAAATAAAACTACATAGCAGAACACGCAGTATCTTTTTAAATCTTACGCATGATGATTTCTCGATGCATTATCATGAACATAAAGTTTGTGCAATCAGTTATTAGTTTAGATATTTGCGTAACTACAGATTCTGTGGTTTCAATTAAAGCCCCAAAAGCCTGTAGAATAGTGGTTTAAAACTCAATTTACTACAAAATAATTCCTTATCATTCTCTCCTAGTTATCTTATGTCAAGATTACTCATTCTTATTTTTGCTTTGTTGTTGAGTTTTCAAGCATTTGCTCAACAGCCTAAATACTCCAAAATTCGTATTCAAGATGGCGTTACACACATCAAAGCTCTCTACGGAGCGGGTGTGGCCATGGATCACGTAGAACAAGAAAAAAACGCGCTCATTGGCTTTTTCTCAGAAGACGAGCTACGCCGTATCAAATCGGTGGGCTGTACTTACGACGTTCTCATTGACGATATGCTCGCTGACTTTTTGGCAACAAATACTCAGCCTTCATTTTCAGGCCGTCCTTGCGCTTCGCCAGCCGACACCATCAAAACACCCAAAGATTTTAAACTGGGTAAAATGGGTGGTTATTTCACGCTCTCTGATTTGCAAGGACATTTGGATAATATGGCGGCAAAATACCCTAAGCTTATCACCAAAAGAGCTCCAATTGGCACTTTCAAAACCCAAGAAAACCGCGTTTTGGAGTTTGTCAAAATTTCTGACAACCCAAACACCAACGAAAGAGCCACAGAAAAACAAGTGCTTTACACAGCCCTCATCCACGCACGTGAACCAATGGGACTTTCTCAGCTAGTATTCTTTATGTACTACTTGCTCGAGAACTACGAAAAAGACCGCTTAGTCAAGCACATTGTAGATAATTTTGAGTTGGTTTTTGCACCTTGCCTCAATCCTGACGGCTATGTCTATAACGAAACCATTGCACCTTCGGGCGGCGGTATGTGGCGCAAAAACAGAAGACCCATAGGCCGAAACGTAGGTGTAGACTTGAACCGTAACTTTGGCGCAGGCTGGGGCGGCGAGGGCAGCTCCGAAGACCCTTCTAGCGATATTTATAGAGGTAGTGGAGCATTTTCAGAGCCAGAAACCCAAGCTTATAAATGGTTTATAGAACAACACGAATTTAAGTTTGTACTTAATTACCATACTTTCAGCAATTTGCTTTTGTTCCCTTACGGCTATACAGATAGTCAGTGTAAGGATCATGCCTCTTTTTTAAGAGTAAGTAAAATCATGGTGGATGTATGTGGCTATACCAACCAGCCTGCTAACGCGCTTTATCTAGCTAGTGGTGTTACAGACGACTGGCTTTATGACCAAATGGGCATCATGGGCATGACACCCGAGGTGGGCGAAGCTTTTTGGCTTACTTCTGATGCCATTGAACCTACTTGCAAAAAATTAGTTTGGAAGAACTTAGCCATGCCACTCATGGTAGACGGCTATACACGATTTGAACACAACTTTTCGGCAAACGAGCTTGGCGAAGGTAAAACAGATTTGCCATTTAGCATCACACCTGCAGGCTTTAAGGCTTCATCACGTGTGAAAGTGAGCCTAACCTCACCCAATAAAAACGTGGTTTGTGGCGCACCTGTGGAATGGAATGGTCTTGAAAATTTTGTAAGTGTGGCTGGACAAATCAGCGTAGAGATTCTCAATACCGCTAAAGAAAACGAAGTTATTCCGCTCGTTTTTACTGTTACAGACGGTATAACAAATTTTTCTTACAAGGCTACAAAGATTTATACACCCAAGTTTGAGAACCAAACCATTTTTTTGGATCAGTTTAACGACACCAAATACTGGGCTTTGAGCGAGCAATGGGGACTTTCCAACACGCAATCGGTATCTGCACCCTCTAGCCTTACCGACTCGCCTTCTGGCAGCTATCGTAAGCGATCAAGTGCCTCTATAACCTTGCGAAACAGCATTAATCTGAGTACCTACAAAAATGCTTATCTGAGCTTCAAAATCAAGTATGACATTGACAAAACCGATTTAGGCGATTATTTTCAGGTGATTGTGAGCAATGGCGACGACTGCTACAAAATTTTGAACGGTAACCATTCCACTGGTAATGAAACCTTTGACAAAGGCTATATTGGTAAACAAGATTCTTGGCTTTTGCAAACGGTGGACATTTCAGAGTTTACGGGCGGCCTTACCAACATCGTACTCTACTTCAACAGCGACCTAGATAATCAGGCTGACGGTGTGTACATTGACGACCTTGAGGTGTTTACCCGTGTCCCGAAAGGTACAGACCCAGGCCCTACCGCTGTACGCGATGCAGAATTAGAGACCCAACTTAAACTCTACCCTAACCCAGTTACAGATAAGCTCTTTTTAAGTGCCCCTGATTTAGGCAAAGAAAGCGTCAGCATAAGAATACTCAATACTCTAGGGCAAGAGCTGAAACGCATCACTCACCAAAGCTCTGAAACTGGTGTAATTTTGGATGTAAGCGAGCTGCCCAAAGGCGTATACATGCTCGATATCAACATAGGAAACCGTCTAGCCAGTAAGCGTTTTGTAAAGGAATAAAACAAACGCCTTTTTTGAAATATCGACAAACCCCAAATCTACGCTTGGCAACAAATGCATACATTTGGGGTTTGTCTTTTTTAAGTTCTTAAAAAACTATGCAAAACCTACTCGATCTTTCGGTTGATAACTCTGCACACTGGACTATGTGCGCCCAATTATACTTAAAGGGATTTCCGCCCAAAGAGCGTGACAGCCTAGATAACATGCGTAAACGATTTAAAAAGGGGCATTTCAAGATTTACTACGATGTCTGTGAACAAAATCAAGTACGTGTTATGGGTGTGGTGTACGCGCTCAAGACTCTTGAGGCTGTGCTTTTAGAGTATTTTGTGGTCAGAGAAGATTTCAGAAGACAAGGTTTGGCTCAAGCTTTCTTGCAAGCACTTTACGACGGTGTTCTCAGTGGTAAAAAAGCTTTATTGCTAGAAGTGGTGAACCCGGAATTTTCTCAAACTAAAGCCAAAGAGCTGGCTAAAATCGCACTTTTTGAACGTTTTGGTGCGGTACTCTGCCCTCAAATACATTTTGAACTACCTTTTGTAGAAAATGGGCAAAAGCAAGCCATGCGATTGCTCTGTAAGCACAGCGTACACACGCAACTCACAGAGTTAGATTTACAAAAAGCACTAGACGAAATCTTTGCTGAAATCTACACCCCAATTGTCATAGAAGCAGAGTTACCCAAGAGCTAAGCAGGTTTTGTGCGGCTTTGATAAGACCAATAACTGTACAAAATGCCTATACAAAACGGCCAGTAAGCCGCTTTGTAACGCACTAAAGTGCCCCAATTGGGTGTGGCGAGACCTGTCAAAAATGCTAAAAGCAGCACAAAAAATAACATAGAAAGGCCAAAAGACCACTCTAAAGCGGTCTTTTTCGGCCAAAAATCGTGTTTACTGCTAGGCCAAGGGAATATCCACACCAGAAAAGCTAAAGCCGCAGTCTGCTCTAAACCAGCTACAAACTGTATCATGTTCTGTGCCTGCCAGCACGCAGGAGCAAAAAATGAAGCCCAAAGAAGCTGAAAAGCCTCCCAAAACCATAGAGGCGAAAACCGATCAAAATAAAGCAAGGAGACTTCCGCTAGGTCTGATTTGGCCAGCATCACTTCACGGTTTCTGTCTAGTGTGTAAAGCAATTGCTCCAAAGAAAGCTGCCGTAACAACATTTGGCTGCCAAAAACTGCACCTAACCAGCACAAAGTTACCAAAACCAAAGCCTCTTTATGCTTTAGTGGGCGCAGCTTATTCAAATACCGTACAAACAGCTGAATCATAGCTCCTAAAGCTAAAAAGGCCGCTAAATGGTATTTAGTTTGCCACAAAAGCCAAAAACAACCAGCTATAAACAGCATGTGCCAAAACTTGAGATTCCCTTTGCTACTTTGTCGGGCTACATAAGCTAAACCACCCATACAAGCCCAGTAAAGGCTTTCTTTGCTCACGCCAGACACCCAAAAAACTATCGAGGGTGTATATAAAAAGGCAAGATACCAAGACTTTGAACGGCTATTAAGAAAACACATCACACAGCGTGCGGTTTGATAAAGCCCTAAAAAAGCAAAAAAAGACTGCCAAAGGCTAGTCAAATAGTAGCTCTGGGCTGTAAAAATAGCCCAAAAGCTCAAGTACTTGATAAAGAAAAAGGCTCTGGGATCGTGTTGGCTAAGGCTACTCGTCCACTCGGGGTAAGCCTTGGGCGACGCTGCCAGAAGTACTTGCCAGTATGCTTGAGGATTTTGCCAAAACAAGCTGGCTAGCTGACAAGCACTTCCAAAAAGATTGGTGCTGTCGCCGCCGCCAGTTCGCGCATAAAACAACCCTAAAGCAAGACCCGCTAGTAGTTTAATTGCCAGAGCTAAGGTTAGCAATTTGCGTTGCTCGCTAAACCACCAAAATACGCAAGCACAAAAAGCCGCGCCAAGCAACCCTATTTGCAAAAGCAGCCAAAACCACAACATGACTTATCGCTCAAGGCGGCTTTCTATCTTATTCAGCACTTTTTCGTAACACTCACGCACAATAGCATCTTTTTCTTTGGTTGAAAGGCTGAGATTAGCTGTGTTTTTTTTTGTTTTAGGCAAGTCATTCACCCTGACTTTTATAACCAGTTCTCGGATTTCTAAAGGCATAGCAAAAACTATTTTTTATTCTGCAAAGCTACAAAAAAAGCAACGTTCCTTTAGCGGCGTGAAGCAATCTTTTTTGCCCATGGCATTCTTATTAGAGACTCATCTTATAAGCAAGACGGCCACCCTAGAGATTAGAGCAGCCGTCTTGGAATTGTATAAAAGGGTCAATTTAAGTGCGCTTCTTGATGTTTTTGCGCTGCTCTTGCTGCATGGCATCTTGCATACGCAGAGCTTGCTCCATGCGCTCTTGAAACTTAGATTTTTTAACCTCGCCTTTAGAAAATTTTTCGCTATTTGCCTCCAGTTTTTGTCTAATTTTCTTTTCGTCCACAATAAAGTTGCGAATAATAATAGACTGAGCTATTGAAATAAGATTGCTTATGCAATAGTACAAGCTTAGAGCCGACGGGAAGGAGTTCAACACAAACATAAAAATAAGTGGGAAGCCATACATCATCACCTTAGGATTTATGGGCTGATTAGCCGACATGTTGGGTTGCGCAGTCATGGTGGAAAGCCAAATTTGAGACCCTGTCATTAAGAGTGTCAGTAAGCTCACATGCTGGCCATAAAACGGAATGTTGAAAGGCAGGTTAATGATAGACTCATAGGTAGAAAGATCATCAATCCAAGCAAATTCTGCGCCTCTAAACTGTATAGCTGACGGGAAAAACGAAAACAGAGCAAAAAAGATTGGCATTTGTAAAAGCATTGGCAAACAACCACTTAAAGGATTCACGCCAAACTGGCTATAAAGCTTCATTTGATCTTGTTGCAGCTTCGCCGCATCGTCGCCATGCTTTTTTCGCAATTCCTCAAGTTCGGGCGCAAGAGCCTTCATGTACGCAGCAGATTGAAACTGCTTATAACTCAGAGGAAGCATACAAATTCTGACAATGACTACCAAAATAATAATCAACCAGCCATAATTCGTTACGCCCTTTTCCAATAAATTGAAGAGAGGCATGATAATGAGACGGTTAATTGGTGCAACCACGGCCCAGCCTAAATAGACGTTCTTCTCGAAACCAGCTGTAATGCCTTGGTTAATATCGTAATCGTTGGGTCCAAAATAAAACTTAAAGTTTGCACCCACTAAATCGTCAACAGGAATTTGAACACTCGCTGCAAAACTTTTAATGCCTTCAGCGTCTGTTTCAGCCTTTGCAGTCAGTAAATTGGCCTGCATTTTTTTCTCTGTAATAAAAGCCGCATTAAAAAAACGATCTTTCATAGCAAACCATTTGAGCGCAAATTCTGGCTTTTCTTCCTCAGAGTCTGAAGTAGGATCTAGCTGCTCAAAGTTTTCTTCCACATCAAAATAGTTCAAAGCAGAGTGCTGCCTACTTTGCGCCACATCAAAATCATTGCGGACAAGACGATCTTGCCATGTAAAAACTGGTGCTTGGGTGAGTAAGGCTTTTACGGCATCCAGATTGATGTTATAAGCTACATCAAAGCCTGTGTCTTTGAGCTTATAGGACTGCTCAATACTTTGATTATTACCTAAATTCGCTGTCAATATCAATTCTTTAGGGCTAGAAGACTTCACCGTAAAAAACAACTGATTCAGATTAATTTTGCCAAGCCCTGTGTTCGTTTCAAGTGTCCAGTTCATTTGGCTACTTGTGGGATTGACCAAAATCAATGGTTTTTGGTCAAAGCGTTTATAGTTTTTGAGCTCCGCGTAAGCTATCAAACCGCCCTGAGTATTGACTTTAAGTTTTACATCGGCGTTTTCTAGTGCAATTTCTTGCGCAGTTCCTCGCATAGCACTCGCAAAGTCCCCTGCTTTTTGTAAGGCTGCTGAGTCTAAAACAGGAAGGGCTTTAGCCGTAGACACACCAGACTGGGTGGCTGCTTGGGTTTTGGTAGTGGTTTCTGGCTTTTTCTCGGGTGTGCCCTCGGGCGCAAACCAAACCGCGTAACCTACTAACAGTAGGAACATCAGCACCAAACCCGTAATTTGATTTCTATCCATGATTTCACGTCATAAAAAGCTTATTGTCAATACTTTTTATCACTGACTAGCTCTTTTCACGCGCAAAATTAGTACATTTTTGCCAAAAAAACACAACTCTATAAAAAAAACTCTGGCCTTAAGCCGCATCTATCTAAGAACAATAGAATAAAAATCAGCTAGCGAAGCATTATACAAAGTTATTTTTGCTCAATTAGCTTTTTTTGATAGGAGGAAAATACACCGTGCTACCAGGAATCAACTCTCTGAAATTGGTGATGTTGTTAACGGCTGCCACTTCCACATAGTAACTGGGATCCTTGTAAATTTCATAGCACAACTGAGGAAGCGTATCACCCACTTTGATAAGCCGCAAATGCGAGAGATCGGGGGAACTTTTCTTGGCTAAACGCTGTGCTTCTTTGATGTCGGTGTGCGACTTAAAAGACATGGCTACTTTGGCGCGGAGAGGCATACCACTAGATTTAAAAAGGGTAACCTCAACATCCATACTTTCTAAACGCCCTTTAAATTCAAACGAGCCCCAAGCCACTTTTACAAAATTCGGGCTGTGTATTTGGCCGTTATAATCTATCACCACTGCTTTGAGCTTTTTGAGCTGTTCGTCCACGCTCTTAGGACTCTGTGTATTTTTGTTGGCAAGTCCAGTGCCGTCCAGTATGAGATCAAAGCTAAGGACTTCTGGATCTGTACGCCAGTACTGCAAAGGGCCTTTTGCCTCGCCAATAGAGTCTCGCTCATTGTAAGTTACAGAGTGGGTGTGCTTGTAATTTTCAGGGTTAATGAGTACTGAAAATTCTGATACTTTTGATGAGAAACCTTCGTCGCTATAAGCAATGAGAGATAATTTATTGAGCTTTGCCTCTTTGCTAGACATAAAATTTAGACATTACAAAATGAATCTTGAATGGCAATTTTAAACAAATTTTAGATAAAAACAAATTTTTTATCAGAATATTAATGAGAATTTCTAGTATAGAAACAAGCCCTTCCATAGAACGATAGTCACAGCTTGACACATGAATTTGATTCAATCTATTTGTTGAGTCACTCCCAAACCTATTTTGTAGAAAAAAACCAAGCAAGCACCAAATTCTGATGTTCAAACATTACCTCGCGATAACAATTTTCAATGCCCTGCGGAAAGATATTGGCCAAAGGTAGGACATCCCATATTGGAGGTTCAGTTTTTTTAGTTTAGATGTAAATTTAAGTTGTTCAGTGCTATTTGAATATATTTTTGGTTGGTAAATAAGGTTTTCTTTCTGTCACTCCAACTTTCTAATTCTTTGATAATCTTTTCTTCTGTATTGGCATTCTTTTCCGAAACAATAAAATCTACTGTTGAAATTAATTCTAACGCAAATGATGAATAAAATCCTGCTAAAAATAATTTAGTTTTATCTGCAATATTTCTGTATTTTAAGTTCTCAGGTTTATCTAAAAATCGATTTACGTCTATTTCAGCATCAGGAATTAACTCCAATTCGTCAAAAGGCTTTTTATCTTTTGAACTATATCCCATTATATAACTTCCATTCAAATAATACAAAACGTGTTTTACTTTGCCCGAATAGGGTCCGTAAAAATTTGGTTGAAATTCTAACTTAAAGGTATCTTGCGCACCAAATCGTTGTAGGAAATAAGCAATTTTTTCTGAGGCAAACTCTGATACAAACTCACCATTATTAACTAAATCATATAACACAGAGAGCAGCATTGCTCTTGCTGGGGTTAATTTTACTCTTTCTTTTTTTATGGCTTCTTGAATTGTGGCACTTGGCTCATAAATATAAATATCGCAGTCAATAGCTGTTAAATATTTTTCTAAAATCTGTTTGACTTTGTTCCAATTTAAACCGCCGTTTCCTGCGCCAAGTGGAGGAATGGCTATTGATTTTATATCCTTTTCCTTTATAATGTTTACAAGAGCCTTTAACCCTGCCTCAATATATTGGTACTCAGAGGGCAATCGCCAATCAGTTTTTGTAGGGAAATTGATAATAGTTTTTTCGCCTGTTAACAGTGATTTTTCTTCTGTTACTAATAACTGTCCAATAGTTAATGCTTTATTTTTACAAGCATCAGCATACTGTTTGAAGT
Organism: Cytophagales bacterium; assembly: GCA_004293815.1. GTDB lineage: Bacteria > Bacteroidota > Bacteroidia > Cytophagales > Bernardetiaceae > RDZD01. Next base: position 33,811 of record RDZD01000015.1, read on the forward strand.
TGTTGGGAAACATATTCTTAAACTGCAAGGCAATGCCTTTACCCATTACACCAACGGTATTCACGGTATTTACCAAAGCATCTGCTTCGCTTTCTAATAAGTTACCTATTTTGTAATGTATCATAATTTAAAAAAACAATCGGGTTTAACAACTACTTTGGAAGCATCTACTCCAAAATCAATTATTCGTTTTTTTGCATTTTCGTTGTAAGTCAAATAATCTAAAACTCCATCAGGTGCAATATCGCCTAAAACCAAAAACTCTGCTTGCTTTTTCCGTTTCAAATCAAGGTCATTTTCATCTTTCCAATATTTAGCTTTAATAGCTTTCCAGTCTAATAATCTTTCAATATTTTCTATATCAGAAAGAGAATATTGAAATGAAAATTTTTCTATTGCATGACCATCTGTAAAAACAAAATCCAGTTTCAAATCTACCATTTTTTGAACAGAACTTACACAGTAAACAATATTTTCAGGTAAAATTCCATACTCTTTTTGCATCTTAAATAACATTGGCGTTCTGTACCCAAAATAAAAAGGAATATAATCGCCCAACAACCTACCATTGTCTAATAAAAAACCATTACGTTTAGAAATCAAACTACTATCCCCAATAGCAACAAAATTAGGATTTGCATTTGCCGAAGTTGAATGTGTGATACCATTTTGTAGAATATGCGGAATATTCCCAATATGAGTCATTCTAAACAAATATGTTTTACTTAAATTTGGCATTATGCAACTATCATTAAGCGTGGTTTGCTCTTGCTTAGTTTATTCTAAAACTGATTGTCTATGGAATTATTTGTGTATTAACAATTTAGTTTTCGAGACTATGCAATTAATCTGCAATTTAAAAAATGTGAGATTTTTCTACAAAAGAAATTTCAAAACACTCAATCACAGAAATCCTTTTAAGCAATTTGGGCTTTCTTACCGCGAGCAGCTTTGAAAGTGTTCATTAACAGAGCGATAACCGTAGTGCTGCCCACGCCCCCTGGTACGGGCGATATATGACTGCACTTGGGAGCGACGGTCTCAAAATCTACATCCCCTTTTATTTGAAACTTGCCATCGAGCTTCTGCACACGGTTGATGCCCACATCAATCACAACAGCACCCTCTTTGACCATGTCCGCAGTTACAAAACCTGGTTTACCTATAGCAACAATCAAAATATCAGCTTCCTGAGTGATAGCTTTTAAATTTCGGGTTTTGCTGTGTGTAACGGTTACGGTGGCGTTGCCTTGTGGGTGGTTGCGCGACATGAGCACCCCCATAGGCATGCCTACAATATGGCTGCGCCCTATCACGACACAGCGTTTGCCTGAAGTTTCAATATTGTAACGCCTTATAATTTCTGTGATACCAAAAGGGGTTGCGGGCAGAAAACAAGGCAAATCTAACATCATTTTACCTAAATTCTCAGGATGAAACCCATCTACGTCTTTTTTAGGGTCAATAGAGAGAGTAATAAGCTCGGCGTTGAGATGTGAGGGCAATGGGAGCTGCACAAAAAAACCATCAATATCGCTGTCTTTGTTCAAAGATTCTACTTTGGCAAGAAGCTCCTCAGCGGTAACAGAGGCAGGAAAATTGAACAAGGAGGCTTTAATGCCCACTTCTTCGCAAGCTTTCATCTTGTTTTTGACATAGGTTTGACTTGCGGCCATGTCCCCAACTAGAATCGTGGCCAAATGAGGAATTTTTTCGCCCGCTTTTTTAATATGCTCTAGTTCAGCACTTAATTCAGCTTTTATATCCTCTGCTATTTTTTTGCCGTCAAGCAAGACCATTGTTTCAATATTAAAATTATAAAAAGTAATTTAATTTTAGTCCTTAAATGATAGGATGGGGAGTTTTAGATAACTTGCCATATCAGATGTAAGGCTTGAATTGAAGATTTTATCAAAAAGTGACCGCTCACGCGTAAACATAAGCAACGCGTCGGGCTGATAGAGCCTTACAAACTCTTGTATACCTTCTCTGGATTCGTTAGCTCCGTCTGTTTTGATAAAATACAATTTGATATGAGGGTGTTGGAACTTTTCTTGCCAACCTTTTTCTAAGATGTGTGGATTTAACTTGCTTACGTCAATGTGTTCAGGGAAATTTGGGTAAACAAAAAACAAATCAATTTTAGCTTGGAGCATTTTGACAATATCCATCACGCGGATCAACTCACTGCCTACGTGCGTGAGCGTAGTGGCAAAAGCCAAGTAGTTGAGTTTGTCAGCCGTAAAGCCTGCTGGAACGCTCAAAATAGGCACTCTTGACTGAGCAATAAGATTGGCCGTATTGCTGCCAAAAAGTTTTTTACCCAAAGAGTTAGCTCCTGTTGTACCCGTAACAATCAAATCTGCGCTATACTTACTGGCGGCCTCCAAAACAGTTTCGGTCAAATTGAAGCTCTCAGCCAAACAAAACTCCACACGGTCGTTGCGATATTCTTTGTTAAGTTCTATAAAAAGCGACTTAACATGCGTAACAAGACGTTCTGAATGAGCTTCTTTAGTGTTGTCATGCAATTTTTTTTGTTCCTTCCCCGACATCGCAGGAGGGCGGCTAGCATGGTACTCGTGGAAAAATACAAGGTTCATTCGATGCTGATCTGCTAGCTTTATAGCAAATTTAGAGGCATCGGCTGCAGCATCTGAAAAGTCCGTTGGTATTAAGAGAGTTAGCATGACAGTCTTATTTTGTTTGATTAGGCGGCATAAATTTAGAACAGAATTATGACCCAACAAAATACATTTACTGAAATATCCTAAAAATGTTTTGTGAGCTTTACTTAATATTTTCCTAATTGTGTTAGCTTTAAACAAATAAGCTTTGCAAGTATTTCTTCTCAAAAAAATACTACGAACCAACATATTGGCGTTCTGACTAAATAACGCCTTGCCTAACACATTTGCAAGGTGTTACAAAATCTACTAGAATTGGTTATTCTCAACCGCACACGAATAGACAAGCTTACTAAAAATCATAAAAAATAAAAAAATAGTTTAAATTGTTGCATCGTCTAAACTTTTATTCCTAATTTTGTGGCAAAGGAATAGGCCGCTCCCTCCGCCAATTAGAGGCAGACAAGTGAAGGCTTATTCCTTTATTTTTTTGGCCATATTTTAAGCCCTTGAGCCTCCCACACTGCAAGAGATTCTGACTCCTTGGGGTAAGCACTTTTTACTTCGTTAATCAAAACACCATTGTGTTCTGTACTGCTTATTACCAATACGATGGTGGCGGAATATTCAGATTCAGCCAGCACCACCCGCGAAAAATCATCGCTTCGTGAGCGATATACGGCTAAGGGTTGGCTCAAAAGATACGGCAACAGGGCAATTTCATTCCAAATTAACTCATGCTTTTTGAGCATCTTGTTGAGAGTGCGCTGGAACATCCAAAAAGGGCTGGGACTAATGCCGTTCATTTGCAATATTTGGCAAGGCATACCCAAACAAAAGAGATAATTTCTACTCAACTGCTGATTTCTGAATAATCCAAGTGCGTGCTGGTAGTCTTTTAAAAGTAGCTCAAAATCCTTTTTCATGTACTCAACTGCAAGACTATGAGCGTTTCCAAAGCCCCAAATGATATACTAAACTCAGCTCCCAACGCGCTAGAGACTCTGGTCGATTACCCAGATTTAATCTATATTTGCCTGTGGCATCTGTTAGTGTAAAACTATTGACGAGCATGAAGGTATTGCTTAACTCAAGTCCAATAGCTCCACCCTGTGAGAGCGGATAATCAATCCCAATCGCAAATCCAAAATTGATGTCTACTGCATCAATCATGATTTTTTGATTAACCAGAGTCATTTTATTGCGAAAGCCCAAAACATTGCCGTTGATTTGAGTGTACAAAGCCCCTCCGTTATTAAAAACTGGAAAATAAGTGGTATAATGCGCGCCTACACTTCTAATACTTATTCTGTCTACAAGACTGCCCGTTACAACGCTTTGGGTGGTGGTATCTAAAAATGACACATCACCTAAAGATGTGCTTCTGCCCATGTAGAGTAGCTTTATCCCAAGCCCTGACATTGGCCGGTACATATACGTACACTCAGCACCTAGCCCCAAGCCAAAGCGCAGGTTATCGTAATGCTCGACCACGTTTCTAGGCACAGCACCTGAAATAAAGAGGCTAGTAGTAAGGCTATTAAGGCTTTGCACAAAAGCTCCGCCCGCTTTTACAGAACCCAACAATCGGTAGTTTTCCCTAGAAAAAAATGCTTCGTAGTCGCGCGTACGCTCAGGTTTATTATTCTTTTTACGATTTCCGCCGCGTCCCAAGTTAGACGATACCGTATCTTGAGTGGCATCTGGGGCGGTGTCGGCAGTACCATAAAAGTTATAGGCATAGTACTTGACCTGAGCAAGCTTCAAAACGCTCTGCTGCGGTCTCTCACCCGCTAGCGCATACTTGAAATAGATGTAGGTATCATCTACCTTTTTTATCTTGCAATTAATGCTGTCGCCTTTATCCGTAACCACTAGATCTTGGGCGTTTGCGCTGATAAAAAGCAAACTAAACACTGCAAAAACAAAGCTTTGCAAGTATAAACGGTAGTTTTTGAGACAAAAAACGAACATAAACCAGAGTATATTTTTTGAGAAGGTCATACAGCAGCCACAAAACTACATTTTTTATCATAAACATGCAAATCCTACTAGTTTTGGGCTAGAATCTACAGGTGTTTCAGGCATCAATTGTGCATTCTATTACAAAAAAGATAAAAGAAAACGCCATCTATCAAACCTTATGCAAAATTTAATGTTTATTTTTGGCTTTTAATTACGCATAGACCTACTTTTTTACACCAATTCTAAGAGATAGCATTATAATGTTTCGTTTTATCATCTTTTGTACTTTTTGCTTATATTTTATGGGAATGCTTTGGGGTTCTGTGCCGCTTTTTGGCCAAACAGTGCTCATGGGCGAGCTCAAAAATGCCGAGCAAAAGGATATCTACATTGTCTTACATCAGCAATATTTTTGTTATCAGCCTCTTATAAAAGTTGCTGAACTGAACGAAAACCGATTCTCGCAAGACCTACCCATTACCAAACCCTCACTAGCTTATTTACATTGCGGTCAGCAGGTGTTACAAATTTTTCTCAATCCTCAGGACACGCTTTTTCTGAGTGCTGATGCCCGCGATTTGCTTAGCACAGTGCGGTTTGCAGGCCGCAGCAACAATGATAACAATTTACTTGCTATTTTTAATCGTGACTTTCTAAGTCAAAATAGCCCTAGCGAACTTGCAGAGCAGTATAAAGAGGCCACCGAAAAAAGCTTTGTAGAAAAAACTGAACAAAAACGCAAAGAACAGATGAAGTTTTTGACTCAATTCAAAAAGAAAAACGGCATTTCAAAAACTTTTGAGGATTATATCATTACCCTCATCAACTATACATGGGCCAATGAGTTGCTCACCTTTCCTGCCTACAAAAGCTACTATGAGAACAAAACTTTTAAGCCTGAAGACCTCAAATACTACGATTTTTTGGATAAAATGGTAGCCTCTGATTCCAGTAAGTTATTATGTTTTGAATATGCTCAATTCTTAAAAAACTACATCTATCACTTGCAAGACCTTGATGTTAAATCGCTTACAGCAACAGTTTACCCCTCTTTTTATCCAAAGTTGTATGACTTGGCTCAAACCAAGCTCAAGGGGTCTGCCTTAGAACACACCCAAGCGTTTTTGATTTCAGAAGCCCTCAAAGGCGGAGCAGCAACTTCTGTGAGCGCGTTGATTGACGATTTTTTATCCAAAGCTAGCTCTAACGCTTACAAAAGCATTCTCAAACAACATTTGGCTCAACTAGAAACTCTCAAATCGGGGCAAAAAGCTCCTCAGTTCGCGCTTCCTGATTTGAAAGGAGAAAAAAAAGGGCTTTATAGCTTTAAAAACAAAGTGGTGTATATCACTTTCTGGGCTTCTTGGTGCGAGCCTTGTCGCGATGAAATTTTGTTCGCCAACAGGCTCAAAAAAGCGGCAGCTGATGATAACCTCATCATGCTGTACATTTCACTCGATGAGAACGACGCTGAGTGGCGCGCTAGCGTACAAGACTTAGATGTGGAGGGCGTACATCTTCACGAAAGTGGACTCTATGGGACAGTGGCCAGACTTTTTGCTATAGATGGACTACCTGCCTACTTCATCATTAACAAAAAAGGTCAACTGGCAGCTTCGCAAGCTAAAAGACCTAGCCAAAAGGGCTTACTTGAAGACCTCAAATTGCTTTTATTGGAGTGAACAAAACCACAAACACCGCTCAAGAAAAGAAAAAAGTATTCTAAAAATCTTTGATGTTTTTTTGAGAATATTACTAGCAAAATTTTTATTTTAATGGGATAAAACTATAAATTTGTGCATTGATGTCTTGACTTGGTACACCACCTGGAGCCAGGCTAATACAAAAGCTACTACTCAAACTGGCAAATCAGATTCTGATTATATTCCAAACTTGCTTTATTATGAAAAAAACACATCTCTTGTCCGTAATGCTTATGCTCTTGCCTTTTGGCTTAGTGCATGCTCAGCAAGACCCTCAGTTTAGCCAGTTTATGTTCAATAGGCACTATGTGAACCCTGCTGCTACGGGCGACAACCCCGAATTTATGGAGTTCTCGAGCTTTTTTCGTAGTCAGTGGTCGGGATACAACGCCACTTTTGACGATGGTGGAGCACCCAATACCATTACCGCATCCTTCACAAGCCCCATACCTGGTATTAAAAGTGGTATAGGTCTTTTGTTGGTCAGTGACAGGGTGGGAGCCACAAGCAGTTCTCAAGTGCAGCTTTCCTATGCCTATCACGCGCCGCTAAAAAACGGGGGCCGCTTGTCTTTTGGTCTACGCAGTGGACTTTATAACCTCAGCATTGATGGCACTAAATTGAGGGCAATCACTGAGCCAGACCCTCTTATCCCTGAGGGGCGTGTGAGCGAGTTTAAACCAGATCTTTCTTTTGGTATGCAATATAGCACAGAGAAATACTGGGTTGGACTATCTTCAACTCACCTCATAAACACTCAGTTCAAATACGATTTTATCAATAGTATTACCACGCTTGTGCCACACGTTTATCTGTCAGGTGGTGCACATTTTGATGTTTCTGAGAGCGTCAAGCTTTCACCCTCTGCTATCATCAAAACAGATTTCAACTCCTTGTCTTTTGATGTGAATGCCCTCAGTACCATTAATGACCAATATCTACTGGGCTTGGGCGCAAGAGCCTCCAATAATCTGGACGACTTGATATTCATGGCTGGAGCTTATTTTATGAAAGATCGTGCCTTTAGATTTGTTTATTCCCTAGACCTTGTTTTGAGCGGACAGGCTGCCAAGCAACCCACCTCAAACGAAGTGTCTGTTTTCTACCGCATTCCTATGCCCAAACCTCCTGTTCCTACGCCATTGCGCACACCAAGGTTCAGATTTTAGGCATAGTTTATTTTTATAACGAACAAATCCATTTGCTTTATGCCTACAAAACTTAGTCGCGCTGAAAGACGCGCCGCTCGCAGAGAACGTCGTAACGGGTTAGCTAACAGACTCACAGATTTTATCCATAGATTTCTTGACTCTGAATTTCAGAAGCTTCGTACAGAGTACATTCAGAAGCAGCCCATGCAAGCTTCGTCGCTTAGCTTTGCAAACGTTATCAAAACAGTACGCACTGACCTGCTTAAAGAAGGCACAGCGGCTGCGCAAACGGCAGATTTGGTACTCAAGCTTCACGCTAAGTTTAAAGAACAGATACGCATTGTGTTGGAAGTGGCGGTAGCAAATGGCTACAATGTGGAAAAGCTCCCCAAAGAGGCTGTTGTTTATGTGATTCTTGATGCGCTAAGCCGCAAAAATCTGGGGTTGGCAGTTATTTCTACTCAAAATAAAACTATTGGTTTGAAGCTACAAGGTCAAGAAGTGAGCAAAAAAATAGCTCAAATATTGGCTTTTGTTTTGGTTGGGCTTTTAGTACGTTCAGCTTTAGTGCGCTATGTTCCTGTCGCTGGCGAACTGATTAATGCGCTTTTGGGTCCAGCAGGCAATCAGATGAATATCAAAGTGTTTGAAAAAATCAAAGCACTTTGTGCTGAGAACTATGAGTTTCATTTAGAAAACAACTCTGCGCTCAAGAATACCGATTTGAATACTGCCGAAGAGGTAGTTCCTGAGCCAACAGAGAGCAACAACGACCGTGACAATCTCAACTACTTACTGGCATTGATTAGCTTGGCACATAAAGACGGTTTACTGGCGGACAACGAAAAAGAGAATATTCATACTTTCATGGCTAATTCAGATTTAGACGACGCAGAATTGGCTCTGGTTAATACAGCACTGGAAAACCCACAGGCCACTTTCGATTTAGAAGCACTTAAACAAGACCGAGACAGTGCTGATGCTTTGCTTTCAGATTTAATCGCTCTGTCAGGTATAGATGGCAGCATTACCACAGAAGAAAATACTTACATCGTAGAGTTGGGTCAAAAACTTGGCTTTAGTCATGAAGACATCATGCGTCGCTTAGTTTAGGGACTGCTTGACACCACACAAAAAAACTCTAGGCTCGCGCACTAGAGTTTTTTTTATGCTTGCATTACATACAAAGAATAACCTTACTTTTTTCGGTTTAGCTTTTTAGTTTGATTAGCAATCCGCTTGTTCTTTTTTACTTGTTTTTGTGCATTTTGGGAAAGCCCTCTGCGTCGGTCTCTTTCGGTTTCTAGCTTAGAAGTGCCGTCTAATAGTTTCATACGGATAAGTCCTTTTTGAGGGTCACGCAAGTAATGTGTTTCCTTGTCATTGAAAGCTCTGAAAGTGATAGGTTCTGGCGTACTTTTGATACCAATAACACCTTGGAAGCTTTCTTCACTTGGCAATGCTTTTTCTACTGCGTCTTCGCTTAAAATCACTGTGCTACAAGTTGGGCAGAAATGGCCTGCGGCAGCTACAATAGATTTGGGCAAACTTTTGGTGGCATACAGGAACTCGGCATACTGTGTTTCAGTAGCAGAATTACAGCGGGGACATGTTTCAGTTTGTCCCAAATAATCTTCTGTATAAGCGTAATCCAATCGCTTTTTGGAAGCATAAATTTTTAAACCTGACCGCTGACTCAATTCATCCAGAGCAAGTTTTTTTTGTTCGGTATCTACTGTGCTCAAATCCACTGCTTCATGTTTTTTTGAGCTACTTTTGTTCACGGAAGACTCCGACGAGCCAAACATATTTTTTAGCCAACCTAGCATAACTAATTTTGTTGCTTTTCGGTAAAAAGTTATTTTTAAATGAGATGCTGCAAATATAGCTAAAAAATATCAATGCATAACATTTACTATACAAAATCCCGATTGAGTATCTCTCTAAAACTCTAGATTATCTTGTTGGGATTTAAAAAAACAAGCATTTACCTCACGAGTTAAGACTGGTGACAATTAATTGGATTATTTTAATATCTGGCATCTATGAAGATGATACGACGAATATACGGCGGTGATACGGCGAATGTATAAGAATAATACAAATATGTTTATATCATTTATTCAATAAAAAAACGAATCCTTAAAACAACATTCTCGTAAAAAACAAATTGTCAATCACCCAAAATTGAGAATAGAACTTATAGCAAAATAGTATTATTACAAGAATAAAAAAGTTCTTTGACATCTAAAAAAATCAAAAATTAGTAAAAAGCTTGATTTTTTTTCTATTTTTGAGTTGAAAAAAACCAAAAAAGGGATTTCCAGCTCAAAAACTCGTGAGGAAAGGACAGCTTTTTGAGGAACACTAGAACAAAAACCCCCGCAGCGTTAAATTTAAGCACTGTTTGAGAGAAGACAAGCATTTAAAAACTAGCTGCTTTGCTAAAGCGTCATTTCCAATACAAGAGCTAGCTGAACCTTAAAGAATAAAATGATTACTTTTGAAACCAAATTATAAATTCTTCGTTTTTAATAGGGTTTTAAATTATAAGATAGACTCAAGTACTTTTATTGCATATCACTTTAACAAACTAGTCCGATTATAAAATTTTTACGATGTACTTTAGTAACAAGCTCTTACAAAAAGAAGAGATCTTCTATCTTAAAAAGTGTCATGCTTCCTATACTGTGCACACAAGTATCCAAGAAGTGGGTCAGGAATGGGATGCATTAGTCGCTGAACAAAATTTTTTGCTCAGCACTACCTACCTAAGCAGTCTGGAGCAAGCACCTCCAGTCCGTATGAGCTTTTGTTATGTCAAGATTTATGCTGAGTCAAAAGATTTGATTGGTGTAGCCTATTTTCAGATTCATTATTTTGAGCCAGACAAAAGTCTCAAGAGAACAGGAAGTCTGGCTAGTCATTTGGTAGGAGAAGACTCAAAAGAAAGCCATTGCTTCTTTCATGGTATTCACAGACTTGTGAGCAAGTATATCTCTAGCAAAGCAGAGTTTTATAGTGTTGTCTGTGGCAACTTGCTCGTAACAGGCCAGCACGGATTTTATTTTAAACCGCATGTATCTCAATCCTACGCATTGGAGGTGTTAGCCTCTGTGGCACGTAAGGTGCGCAGTTATGTAGAGCAATCAGAAGGTATCAAAACTTCTATGTTCTTGTTCAAAGACATAGAGGAATACAAAAAATCGCATGCCCTACCTCTCATAGAAACACGCTATCACGAGTTCTGCACACAGCCCAATATGGTCTTATACATTGCACCTCAGTGGGCGAGTATCGAGGACTATCTCAATGATTTGCAATCCAAATACCGTGTGCGTGCCAAAAGTGCCTTCAAAAAAGGCTCGAGCATTGAACAGAAAAATTTTTCTGTGGAAGATATCAAACACTACCGCACAAAAATTCATCAGCTTTACACGGACATTACAGATAATGCAGATTTTAATGCCGTGCAGCTCCCACCTCATTACTTTGAGACCTTAAAAGCTGGTTTAGGTAATAAATTTAACTTTTATGCTTATTTCCATGGTTCGGAGTTAGTGGCATTCAGAACCTCAATTATTAATTTAGATCAGCTTGAGGCACATTTTGTGGGCTATTCTTCTAGTCTAAACCATGAGTACCAACTCTATTTTAATATTCTGTTGGATTATTTGGAGGAAGGTATAACCCAGCAGTGCAAAAAAGTAATTTACGCGCGTACAGCTCTTGAAATAAAAAGCTCGGTGGGTGCAGTGTCCGAAAACATCTACTGTTACGTTAGACACAAACGATCTGTTATTAATCAGCTCCTTAAACCTCTCTTAGATCGCTTGAATCCTAAAGTGGAGTGGCTGCCACGAAGCCCTTTCAAAGGAGAAATCTCTCAACAAAATTTGGCAGAGGTGCCACTAAGCAGCAAAGCTTGATTGATTCAGACTAGTCAAACTTCGTAGCCTAATTTTTTTATATCGCACCAAATAATTACTTTTGTGCCGTTTTCTCTGTGTTATGCAAAAGGTTTTAGTTACTGGTGCCGCTGGCTTTATTGGCAGTCGCTTTTGTAAGTTTCTTTTAGAACTAGGTACTTATCAAGTATTTGGCTTGGATAATTTTGACCCGTTTTATGCTGAAACTACTAAAAGACAAAATCTAAACCCTTTGATTTCAAACCCCTTTTTTAGGTTTGAAACCATAGATATTGTGGATTATGACAAGCTTATGGCGTTTTTCCCAGATAATGCCATTGTTGTACATCTAGCAGCCAAGGCAGGAGTGCGCCCAAGCATAGACAACCCCATGCTCTACCAAGATGTGAACGTACGGGGTACACAAAATATGCTTGATGTAGCACACAAAAAAAACTGCAAACAGTTTGTTTTTGCATCTTCTAGCAGCGTTTACGGAGTCAGTCCTCAAACACCTTGGCGCGAACAAGATTCTGTTTTAATGCCTATTAGCCCTTATGCTGCCACTAAAGTAGCGGGCGAGTTGCTCGGACACGTCTATGCACACTTGTATGAGATGCGTTTTTTAGCTCTCCGTTTTTTTACAGTTATTGGACCAGGACAGCGTCCTGATTTGGCCGTCCATAAATTTATCAAAGCCATCATCCATGACGAAGAACTCACTCTTTACGGACAAGGCAACACGCAGAGGGATTATACCTATGTGGATGACGTTGTGGCCGCCATTCATGCCGCAATGCACTATCAAGGCTCGATGTATGAGATATTCAACATAGGCAACAACCAACCCGTTACGCTGCGCGAGCTGGTGAGAACTATAGAAAAAGTCATGAATAAAAAAGCCAAAATCAAACATTTACCTGAACAGCCTGGCGATGTCCCCATTACCTTTGCCGATATCAACAAAGCTCAAAAAGCTTTAAATTATCATCCGAAAACTAGCTTAGAGGCAGGCATTGAGGCTTTTGTGAACTGGCATCTGACACAAATGGCCGAAAGGTGATAAAGCTTAATTGAACACTTATGTGAGAATATCTTTTGCTTTTTTAAGAAAGTTTGCAAAAAATTAAACATTTTTGCGTTCTACTTTTTAATTTGGCTAGAAATTAGCATATTTGTAAATAGTTTTAAACATTTCACCTAGAAATTTGCAAGAGCTATCAAGATTTCCAAGAATCAGCAACAAAACTACCAAAACTATGATCATTAAAAACATAACTCTTCTTTTTGTGCTTTTCTTTTTTGTTACTCAGGGCGTATACGCTCAGGATGAACAGCCCACGCTCACCAAAGAAGAAATGAAGCTCTGGAAGAAAAAGAAAAAAGATATGCCACTGGAGGAGTTCAAGAGCGTTATGGAAGACTATGATGCCGTTAAAACACAAACTAGCACGCTCAAAAGACAGCTCAATCAGCTCCGAAACGACAACTTAGCAAAGCAAGAGAAATTAGACAATCTCAAAAAACAACTTGCAGAAAGCACCCAAACAGCAGAAAAAAACAACAGCGGCAGCACAACCTCTGGTGGTGGCTCTAACCTGTCCTCAGATGACTACACTAAAGGCAAGGTTTTTAGAGTGCAGGTAGGCGTTTTCAAGAACCAAAATTTGGCTAAATTTGTCAACCATCCCCGTTTTCATGCAGAAACAGATGAAGATGGCGCAAAAAAATATTCAATAGCAAGCTTCCGTGATTATTGCGAAGCTGAGTGCTTCAAAAAAGCGGTTCGCATTGTAGGCGTTAAAGACGCTTGGATTGTGGCCTATGAAGATAATAAACGGGTTGATATTGCCTCTACTGGTTCGGAAAGCGGCGGTGGTGGCGGCAGCAAAAAAGAACAAAAAACAAAAAAAGAAGAGAAGAAGTCAGAAGGATCTAGTACAGGCAGCGGAAGTACTGACTGGTAATTTGGCACATAACTCTTTGAAAAAGGCAAACTTCTAATAGCAGTTTGCCTTTTTCTATGCTTGGGGCAGATATCAAGCACCAAAATCTGTTTTGATTTTTATGTCAGATTTGTCATTTCCTAAAAACAAAAAATATGGCCAAAAGAGTATTGTTTATTGATCGTGATGGCACGCTCATCAAAGAACCCGAAAATTATCAGGTTGACAGCATTGAGAAGGTTGAATTCTACCCTCAAGTATTTCAGTATTTAAGCAAGATTCAAGCTGAGGGCGAATTTGAACTGGTCGTAGTGAGTAATCAAGATGGGTTGGGAACAGATGCCTTTCCAGAAGAGGACTTTTGGAGTGCACAACTGTTTGTTCGTAAGGCTTTTGAGAATGAAAATATCCACTTTGCAGCAGAGTTTTTTGACCGCAGCTATGCCAAGGATAAACTCTCTACGCGCAAACCGCAAACAGGGATGTTGAGAGCCTATCTCAATAACCTGGACTATGATTTGAGCCGCTCTTATGTAATAGGTGACCGACTCACGGATATGGAGTTAGCCAAAAATTTAGGTGCAAAAGGCATTTGGCTCTGCAATGAGCCTGATTTGGCCACCAACGAACTGTCTGTGGATATGACAGAACTCCAAAACGTGATTGTCCTTAAAACACAAAGCTGGGCCGATATTTACACGACCTTGCGCTTGGGTGCGCGTGTAGCAGTAATCAACAGACAAACTCTTGAAACTCAAATAAAAGTACGCTTAGATTTGGACGGTAGTGGCCAGTCCAGTATCCATACAGGTTTAGGGTTTTATGATCACATGCTGGAGCAGATAGCCAAACATGGTAGTTTTGATTTGGATATAGATGTTAAAGGTGACTTACATATAGACGAGCACCATACAGTGGAAGATACGGCCTTAGCTCTTGGTATGGCTTTTAGGCAAGCTCTTGGCAGTAAAGTCGGATTGGAACGTTATGGTTTCTGTCTGCCCATGGATGACGCACTGGCTCGTGTGGCATTGGATTTTGGCGGACGGCCTTGGTTAGTTTGGAAGGCTAAATTTAAACGTGAAAAAATAGGTTCTCTGCCTTGTGAGTTGTTTGAACATTTCTTCAAATCCTTTGCTGACTCAGCTCTAGCCAACCTCAATATAAAAGCCAAAGGCAAAAACGAACATCACAAAATAGAGTCTATTTTCAAGGCTTTTGCAAGATCGCTCAAAATGGCTTGTAAACGTTCTGCCGAAAGTAATTATTTACCGTCCACAAAGGGTGTCCTATAAACTTTTTTGAATTATCTTTGCGCTGTTAATTAAGAATAAGCTCAAAAAAAAGCTTTTATGAAACTCGCAAAGGTATTTTGGTTGATTTCTCTTTTCATGTTTTTGGCTCTTATTTTGGTCAATCATGTAAACGCTCCTGAACTCATGGTTCTGCCATTTAGAGATGCTTTTTTTAGCGACTCTATTACAAGAGACACCTTTTTCTATGCCTCTTTAGGTATTTTTATATTCACCAATCTTGTTTTTATGATTGTTGGACGTATATACCCGCTTGTTTTCAGCTTTTTGCCACTGCCCCAAAAAAATGTTTGGAATACCAATCCCAGAACAAGAGCCTTGTTATTTGAGCAACTCAATGACTGGACTAAAGGCATAGCCTTTGTATTTAATTTGCTCATTATGACTATTGTAGGCATGGTCATTGACTTCAATGATGTATACATGCACTACCAACTTCACTGGGCTCTTATTGTTGAGGTGATATTGCTCATGGCTTGGTTTTTTATGTACTATGTCACCTTTAATAAAATCTCATCAGCTCAAGAGCTTATTGCTGTTCAATCTTAGTCAGCAGATCTGAGTTTAGGTTTTAGGCGTTTCTTTTTTGTTTCTAAAAAAAAGATGCTCTGCTACATAGCCAAAAGCTATTACCAAAATACAGCCTATCGGGTTATACCATAAAAATGCTATCAGCTCTCTTTCAAAAAAGTAGAGATACAGAATGCAAGACTCTGCTAACAAGGCTGCCCAGAAAACAGCGTGAGAGCCAATGCTTTTGAAGTAGAAAGCTACAACGAAAATACCCAGTATGGTGCCGTACACCAGAGACCCCATCACATTAACAGCTTGTATGAGGTTGTCCATTCCACTGGCCATTTGAGCAAAAGCCACCGCCACAATACCCCAAAAAAGCGTAGACAAACGAGAATACCAAACATAAGTTTTATCTGAGCGAGGGCTATTCTGAAAACGCTTAATGCCGTCTATGACAGTTGTGGAAGCCAAAGCACTCAAAGCCCCAGCCGCCGAGGACATAGAAGCTGAAAGTACCACAGAAATGAGCAAGCCCACCACACCTACGGGCAAATAACTCAAAATAAAGTTGATAAAAACATAATCTAAATCTTTTTTGGGAGCTGCTTTGATTAAGCTTTCTTGTAGGTCTGTGCCCTTCTGTCCAAGCTGAAGCCCCTGAGACAAGCGTGCCACATCAAGCCTTAATGCTTTTTGCTGAGCTTGGGCTTCGCTGAGCTGGCTTCTGATTTGCTGCAAAGACTCTTCGCTAATAGACTCTTTTTCAGTGAGTTTTAAGCTCAAAACTCGTCTCTTGGCTTCTATCTGATCTTGGCGAGCTTCTAGTGCTTTATAGGTCTCTGCATGAGGTGATTGAAGAAGCCTGCTGCGCTCAAAACTATTAAAAATGAGCGGTTCATTGTAAAAATGAAAAAATACGTATACAAAAATACCCACCAAAAGAATTAATACTTGCATAGGAATTTTCAGAAGGCCATTAGCTAGCAGCCCCATGCGACTTTCTTTGATGCTGCTTCCACCCAAGTACCGTTGTACCTGCGATTGATCTGCACCAAAATAGGAACTGTATAAAAAAAATCCACCGAGTATTCCAGACCAAACGGTATAGCGGTCATTCCAGTCAAACTGAAAATTGATGGGATTGAGGCGGCCAGACTTCCCAGCAATCTCCAGCACATCTCCAAAACCTACCGATTCGGGCAAAAAATAAATAGCCATTACGCCTGCTGTGGTCATACCAATTGTAATGACGAGCATTTGAAGCTGCTGAGTTTGTGCTACTGCCTTTGCGCCGCCAGTCATCGTATAAATCGTGATAAAACCACCAGTGAAGAGATTTAGCCAGAAAATATCCCAGCCTAGAACTGCCGAAAGCACCAGCGAAGGTGCGTAGATACTAAAACCTGTGGATAATCCACGCTGAGTTAAGAAAAGAATAGAACAAAAGGTTCGTGTTTTTAAGTCAAAACGCGTCTCTAAATACTCGTAAGCAGTATAAACGTTCAGCTTATGAAAAATAGGAACGGCTGTGATAGCCAATACCACCATGGCTAAGGGTAAGCCGTAGTACATTTGCACAAGACGCAAGCCATCATCGTATGCCTGACCAGGCACAGACAGAAATGTAATTGCGCTAGCTTGAGTAGCCATGATAGATACACAAACAGCTCCCCAAGACATAGAACGGTCTGAGAGAAAATAAGCTTGCATACTTCTGGTTTGACGGCTGCGCCAAATACCGTAGATGATAATAAGCAGCTGCGTACCACCTAAAACTAACCAGTCAATCCAAGTCATTTGCCGAATAGAAATTAAAAAAAATAAACTCAAAAATGAACAGTAAACATACGAAAAACAGTTCTAATATTTAGAACATGCTCATGCAAAGCTAGAGACTTTATAAACTATCAAAATGCAAACACCTATTTGTCAGAATGTTAAAAAAAATAATCCTTCATAAAAAAAACGCATGAATGAAAATAGTTATAAAAAACAGAAAATATTCGTTTCAAAATTTGGAGCGTAACAAACCTACCCCTATCTTTGCATCAAAATCAGGACCCGTAGCTCAATGGATTAGAGCATCTCACTACGGATGAGAAGGTTGAAGGTTCGAGTCCTTCCGAGTTCACTCTTAATTATTAATGAGTTACACAGAAGAGAGCATCAAAAAATGCTCTCTTCTGTTTTTTTGATAGGGTTTGCTCTGTGAAAAAGGTCTTGATTCTACGCTTCTCCTCTATTGGCGATATTGTCCTCACCACACCCGTAGTGAGAGCACTTAAAACGCAAATTTCTAATGTAGAGGTACATTACGCTACTAAGCAGCAATTTGTGGGTGTATTGGAGCACAATCCACACATCACGCGTTTACATGCTCTGCAAAAAAACCAAAGTCTTTCAAGTTTTGCTCATACTCTTAAGCAAGAACGCTTTGACTTTGTGGTAGATTTACACAATAATCTACGTACACGGCTTATCAAATGGCGTTTAGGCGTAAAATCAGCGGCCTTTCCAAAGCTAAATCTAGCCAAATGGCTTTATGTTCATTTCAAAAAGCCCATGCCAGTGCAGCATATTGTGGAGCGTTATATGCAAGCGGCCTCGCCTCTGGGAGCTGTTTTAGACAATGATGGTCTAGACTTTTTTATTCCCGCAGCCCAAAGATTGGCTATAACCGATTTACCACCTAGCTTTGCTTCAGGATTTGTGGCCTTTGCCATTGGTGGCCAGCACGCTACCAAGCGTTTGCCAGCCAATAAAATTATAGAATTTGCTCTCGTTCTCAATCAGCCTATTGCCTTTCTAGGCGGGCCAGAAGACAAGCCCATTGCCGAAGAAGTCCTGATGGCTTTACGCGCTCATAACTCTTCGCAGACATACATACACGGCTGCGGAGTTTGGAATCTGAACCAGTCGGCATCGGTTTTGGATTTAGCCACACTCGTATTGACGCACGATACAGCTATGATGCACATAGCCGCTGCCTTGAACAAAAAAATTGTGGCTGTTTGGGGCAACACAAGCCCGGAGCTGGGCATGTATCCCTACAAAGCTACACATGTGAATGTGCAGAATATGCAACTTTCCTGCCGCCCTTGCTCAAAAATTGGGTTTAAAGCTTGCCCCAAAAAGCATTTCAAATGTATGCAAGATCTACACATCACACCCCAAATTATAGACGTTAATCAATCAGAGTGAAACTCTCGAAAACGTTCCGCCTTAAGCAAGCAAATTCTGCCGACTGGCATATGGGTTAAAAGCTGCTCTATAATCTTAGATTCTGAGAGGAAACTGCCCAAGTGCAAATACTTCAGATTAGCCAATTTGACAGCGCAGCATCCCCAAAAAAGAATTATTTGAACGACTCTTTAATGCTAGGCCAGTTGAACTGAATAAACTCTTTCTCTTTCGCCTCACCTACAAATAAGCATGTGATAGGTCCAGCTTCTTTCATAATGGTCTTTTGGTAGAAAGGGTTGCCATTTTCTGTGCCCGAGATCTCATAGCTGGACTCTGTGAAGCTTTTTTGAGAAACCGTTAAGTCTTTGCGTGCACAGTCTTGTTCAAATAGTCCTTTGAATGTGAGTTCAAGATTTGGATCCATAGCCATACGTTTGTCTATATACACCGACAGACTTATTTGGCCATTCTCTGATTCGAATATCTGCCCATCACCATTCGGATACTCGCCTAGAGGCGTGAGTGCCGCCATAGGGTAAGAGACACAGAAATCAAAATTCTCGTTGCAGTACTGTTCATACTCAGGACCTTGAATTTCTTCAATGTTTTCATTTGCAGATTCTTCCGTGGTTACTTGCGAAGAATCGCCATTATTGCTAACAGAAGCTCCGCAACCCAAACAAAACAGAGCACAAAAAAAGACAATGAGATAAGATATTTTTAACATCTGCTATTGAATAAACGTTTTGTAAGAAATACTTTAGATAAAAGATTGCAATAATCACAAAAAAGCACCACAAAAATAGATTTTCTGAGGCGCTTTTTTGTAAACAGTCATTAAAATTTAACTAACAGCCTCTAACGTCTTGACTTGAAAGGTGGACGCGAACCGCCACCATTGTTGGTACGAGGAGTACTGCTACGCTCAGGAATATGATCAGGACGTGGCAACAATTCCTTGCGAGAGAGCCTAAACTTCCCTGTTTTTTGGTCTACTTCTAAGAGCTTGACTTGAACTTCCTCTCCTATTTCCAGCACACCATCCATATTTTCAAGACGCTCCCAAGTAATTTCAGAAATATGCAAGAGACCTTCTTTGCCTTTCATAAATTCTACGAACGCGCCGAAGGTTTGAATAGACTTCACAAGTCCTTTGTAAATTTTACCAACCTCTGGTTCTGCCACAATCTCTTGTACTCGTGCCACAGCCGCCGCCATAATTGTGTCGTTTGTTGCGTAAATATTCACCAAGCCGTGAGTATTGCTTTCTTCAATCACCACCGTAGCACCTGTCGTTTTCTGAATGTCTTGAACAATCTTGCCACCAGGGCCAATTACGGCTCCAATCAGCTCTTTCGGTATTTGAATCACCACACTTCTTGGTGCATGTGGCTTAAGGTCAGGGCGCGACTCGCTAATGGCTTTATTCATTTCGCCTAGTATATGCAAACGGCCTCGCTTGGCTTGTTCTAAAGCTTCAGCCAAAACTTGATAAGACAAGCCATCTACCTTCATATCCATTTGACAAGCAGTAATCCCTTTTTCTGTGCCAGTTACCTTAAAGTCCATATCGCCAAGATGATCTTCATCACCTAATATGTCGGAAAGTATCGCATATTTTCCAGTCTTGCTGTCTGAAATCATGCCCATAGCTATGCCCGATACAGCAGCTTTCATTTTAATACCAGCATCCATCAAGGCCATAGAACCCGCACAAACGGTAGCCATTGAAGAAGACCCATTTGACTCCAAAATATCAGACACAATTCTAATCGTATAAGGAAACTCTTCGTGCGCAGGCTTAATATGCTTGAGAGCGCGTAAGGCTAAGTTGCCATGCCCAACCTCGCGGCGGCTAGGAGCACGATTAGGGCGTACTTCGTTGGTAGCAAAAGCAGGGAAGTTATAGTGCAGCATAAACTTATTCATGCCTTCGTGTACCACGCCATCAATAATTTGCTCATCAAGTTTAGTTCCTAGCGTTATGGTAGTCAACGACTGGGTTTCGCCACGTGTAAAAAGTGCTGAGCCGTGAGTTCCAGGCAAAAAGTCGGCTTGTGCCCAAATAGGGCGTATTTGGTCTTTGAGACGGCCATCTAAGCGTATTCCATCATTCAAAACGAGGTCTCTTGCCGCTTTTTTATGTGCTTTTTTAAAGTATTTGCTTATCAAGCCCTTTTCATAAGTATGATCTGAGGGAAGCCCTGCTACAAATTCTTCTGCGATGACAGCAATAGCTGCTTTCCTGTCGGCCTTGCTGTTATTGATACCTGCTTTGAGAGCGGCATACACTTTGTCGTAAACGCTGCTGTGAACAAGTTTTTCTAGTTCAGCATCATTCGTTTCATGCGAATATGTGCGCTTTGCAGTACGGCCAAGACGCTCAGCAAAAGCTGTTTGAGCTTTGCAATGTATTTTAATAGCTTCGTGTGCTATGCGCATACCCTCGAGCATGTCAGCTTCAGAAACTTCTTTCATTTCGCCCTCCACCATCAAGATGTTGTCAAAAGAGGCTGCAACAATGATATCCATTTCTGCTTCATTGAGCAGATTTAGTGGTGGATTGACTAAAAACTCTCCGTTGTGCTTGATAACACGTACCTCAGAGATAGGCTCAGGGAACGGGATATCCGAAATAGAGAGAGCAAAAGAGGCAGCCAAAGCAGCCAAAGCATCGGGCACAGCCGCTTCATCATAAGACAGCAGCCAAATATTGATTTGTGTGTCAGCGTGGTAATCATCAGGAAAGAGCGGGCGCAAAGCTCTATCTACCAAGCGAGAAACCAATATTTCATGCTCAGAGGCACGACCTTCGCGGCGTGGAAAGCTACCAGGTATTTTGCCTCCAGAGGCGAATTTCTCCAGATAGTCCACCGAAAGAGGTAAAAAATCTATGCCTTCGCGGGCGTTATGGTCTGCTACAGCAGTGGCCAGAATCATCGTGTTGCCCATGCGCAACAACACTGCTCCGTCAGCCTGACGCGCAAGCTGACCAGTTTCTACCTTAATTTCGCGACCGTCGGGCAGCGTGATGGTAGTAGATTGAATATTCATCATGTTTTTGAACTGAATGTAACCACTTCTTAATGTCTGATTTACAAATGAAAGAACCTTTCAAACACCGTTCGTCTCAAATTTTAAAGTGGTTGTTTTATAACATTTTTAACCGAGGCAAATATACGCGCTTATTTTATAAAAACCACATTAGCACTTAACAACTTTTGACAAAGCCCGTCATTGGTGAACATTCAATATGAACAAAATTAATTAATCTTATAAAAAATCAGAAAATGTTCATTTTATGTGGTGATTGTCTTTTAAAGCAGTATATTTAGCTATTGATTTGATAACATACAAGTTACTTGCATGTCTTGGTTTTAAGTCACTCAAAAACAAAAAAAAGATGAATTATTTATTTGATTATGATTCCCAGAGTCAGTCTATTATGAAGTCTGATACAACTGGTGGTGGACGGACAGTTTTTGCCAGCAATTGGCGTAATGTTCATGCCATGACTATGCATAACGGTTTTTTGCTCATCGCTGCTGACACAAGCATCTACAGTATGAATCCTCAGGATGCTAGCTTTACAACTGTAACACAAAACTGGTCGCTCATTAGAGCCTTAGTTTCTGATGGACAGTTTTTGTATATTTTGGTAGAGAATGCCTCAAATGGCGGCTGGTATCGCTTCGATGTAGCCAACAAAAAGCATGATCAAATTTATAGAGCCAATATTTTTAATGCAGCTTCAGCTATTTGGGTTTCACAAAGTAGCCAAGCGGCTGGCCATGGGGCTTCTTCATCATCAGTTTTGCAAGGACAAGCCAGCAAGACCTCCAGCGACGGTTATTATGGATTATCTGAGCGTGTGGGCTGCTTATGGAACAATAATGCATATTACATGGCTACAATTTTGGCATATTTGGGTAATGAAACCTACGATATTGTTTATGATGATGGTACAAAAAGTAGGACCAAGTTTAGCGATATGCTACCGTGTCTGAACGCCAAGTCTATGCAAGTAGGGCAGCCCGTTATGGCTGTTTGGAAGAGCCAAGGTCAGCTGTATGGTGGAAAAATTGCTGCAATAAATGACGAAACCGCCATTGTGAACTGGGATGATGGAACAGCCGGAACTCCGGTATCATGGCAAGATATCGTTGAGAAACCTTCCAGCAAATATGGTGTGGGCAAACGCGTGGCATCGCTTTGGTCAGGTTCGGACTACTACATGGCTGTAATCCGAGAAGATTTTGGCAATAAAAAATACCGAATACTCTACGATGACGGAACCAATAGCGAAGCAAACGAGTCTCAATTTTTGCCTCTACTTAAGCCTGAAATGTATAAAGAAGGCATAAAAGTCTTAGCTGTTTGGCAGTCTAAAGGCAAACTTTATGCAGGTAAAATTCAGGAAGTTTATTCACATGGCGCACTTGTCAAGTGGTATGATGGTTCCGCGCCCTCCGAAGCTCGTTGGGACTCCATTGTCTTACACCCTGATTAAGAAAGTTTTCGGACTGAACTAAAAGGTGTTAAAAAAATTAAACCATCTTGTTTTGTAAAAGCATGCTTCTACCAAACAAGATGGTTTAATTTTAAATGCACTACCAACTAAACTAAGCCTCCATGCTAATTTCTAGTCTCTCGTAAGCAATCTCTATAGTCTCTATGGCCACTTCGTTACCATCAGACTTAAGATCTGTACCCGTGAGCTTAGTAGGGAAAGCATTATGAAGCGTCCAAACCATAGTCGGGGCACCGCTCTCATCCAGTAGAGAGATAACCACCACTTCACGCTTGATAGTGTTCATGGTAATCGTGCTAAACCAATCCCACATTTGATTGTCGCCCACAAAAATACCTTTCTTCATGGTAACATTGCCACTCTTTTTGAGACCTGGCATTTTTAGATTTGAGAATTCTGGGCTATTGCCATGACGGTACTCAATGATTTGAGCTTCTACGTCAAGACCTGAAACTTCTTGAAACCCTAGTTCGTCGGCCACATCGCCCCATTTAACTTTGAAGTGAAACTTAGGGAGTGGCCATATGGTATTCTGTGCTGAGCCGTCGTCTGCCATTGTAGCAAAAAATTTAGAAGGTTATGGATGTGTTTAAAAAAAGATTTGTTTGTTTTTGAGAATTTAGAACCAATAAAACATGCTAGAATTAAGATTCTTGCATTTTTTGTTGGAAGGTTACCACAATAAATTCTGCTGGTCTAGAAATAGCCACTTTCACAGAAATTCTCATAATGCCGTCCAGTACATCGTTAGGGGTCATGGTTGAACCTATGCCTACAGCTACTTCAAAGGCTTGATCTGGTGTAGCACCTACCAAACCGCCCTGTTTCCAAAGCTCATTGAGAAAGTTGTTAAGCATAGACTTGATATTAAGCCATGTACCTGCTGTATTAGGTTCAAAAACGTAGGCTTTGGCCGCGTACTTGATAGACTGTTCAATATAAATCAGTGTTCGGCGAACGTTAATGTAACGCCAATCTTGGCTGTTGCCATCGAGCGTACGCGCTCCCCAAACAATGACACCCTCGCCAATGAAAGGACGAATGGCATTCACAGACTTACCAGTAATGGTTACGTTCAAATCCTCTTGGTCATCGCCAGTAATATTCACCGCTGGTGCTACTACAGAGCTAAGGCTTACGTTGGCAGGGGCTTTCCAAACACCACGTGCATTGTCCACCATAGAGTAGATACCTACCATTGCTGCGCTTGGCGGCAAGATATTAAGCTGCCCTCTTACTTGGCTCAAAATAGTTTTCAATGAAGGGCAAACAGCCATAAGCGTTTGATTCAAAGTATTGGCATTTGAATCTTCGTCAGAAATTTGCTTGATAACAGCCTTAATTTCTTCTGCTTTCTTTACCTCCATTGGCTTGCTTTCATCAGTTAGCAAATCCACCTCCGCGCTCAAAATACTCTCCAATACATCAAGGTTGGCTATGTTGCGGTAATCAAGCTCGTTGGCTTGAACAATGGTTGTGTGTATCCATGGATAATAACCTGCACCGTAGTTCAAAAAGTTAGCACCCACACCATTTCTGAAGCCTAAAACTACGTCTTCTTCATCGTAAGAACGCTTATTGAAGCCACTATGTACGTCCAAAACAGCAAAACGATTTTTCATTTTGTCGCCGCAGTGGCTCAACATCAACTTATAAAGAGAATAACAGTCTTCTGCCTCAAGTAATACCGCCTCTGGAGCCAGCAAAAGAGTAGGTTCTTCTTCTGCAATGAGAATGTTAAGAGCTTCTTTCATGGGAGTAAACTCAACCACATTGGCAGAACCGTCTGGTTTAGTGTAGTGCCCCACAGAAAGTACATAACAAAGTCCACCGCCATTATCAAAGAACAGGCGCATGGCGTTATAAAGCATGAATCTTGTATCAGCTGTTTGCTCTAGCTGATAACGATCCTTGCCCACTTCTAAGTCAAAATCAGCCCCTGTTGTTGGCTGAATGCTGAACTTAGCGGTGGGGCCACCTCCAAAATACGTGTGGTACTCTGCCAAAGAGGTGATTCTTACAGCTCGGTTGAGTACAGACTTACCACCCTTGGAGGCTATTTCTGTGTACCCGATGAACGCGGGCACGGAGGTGGGCAAGCCCACCACTGAATTTGAGAAGGCGTTTTTTTCTTCAATGTAAACGCCAGGAGTTGCTAATCGCTGCGCCATAAAAAAATTTAAGAGGAGGTTTAAATATTTGCCATAATTTTAGGCATTTTTTTACACATAAACAAATATTTCAGAGAAAATTATTGATTTTTTTTCGCGACTGGAAGGTTTGATCGCTTCATAAGATGCAACCGGCAGTCTTTCAAGAACCTTACGAGGGATGCCACCATTCTGAAGCTTTAAGAGCTGAAAAGCCAAGCTAGAACGTTCTGCCATAGAAAAGCTCTTTTTGGATTCAAAACAATAGGCTTCTTGATTGGCCACTATTCGTTTGTCTTTAAACTCAAAAACATTGGCCAAATCGCGCTCACCTGTGATATTAAGCTGACTAAAATCTTTGAGGTAGCGTGGAAAAATAAAATATCGCCAAAAGGTAGATCGGGCATTGAAGCATACCTCATACTGTACAGCCTCCACCTTACCATCTTTAAAAATAGGTTTTGTACCTTCTTCTAGGCTAATATCCAGCCAAGCAAAGGGAAGAGCTGCGCGGTCAGTCCACACATTCAAAAAATGGCCTTGCTTCTGAGCATCTGCAAACGCCTCATAAACACCTGTTTGCATCATAGGTAAGGAGGGTGCTTGCACTCCTTCCCATTGAATAGTAGTCTTTTTCTTACTCTGTAAGTTTTCTAATAAAAGCTCGTGTCTGCCGTCAGCATATCTTTGCTGTGAGAGATTATGGATGTACGGCAATAAATCTTCACTCGCTACTTTTACACTTGGTGTAAGCCGATAAACAGTATCACCCGCTTGCTTTTCTGGGCTAGGCTTTAGATTATGCCAATAAAGTCCTAAGCCTTTAAACTCTACGGGTAGTTCAGTGAAGTTGAAAAATAAAGGGTTCTTCAAAAAACAAGCGAAGCTTAGCTTAAAGCTTGGCTCTTCGGCCAAAACAAGTGCCAAAACTTCTTGCCTTTGTGCATTGTAGCGAACATCTAAACCGTTAGAGCGGATTTTGCAAAGCATATCCGCACGCTGCATAAAAGCGTGAGTTTGAGGTGTGGGCACAATTATAAAGTCATTGCATTGCTCAGATTGATAAAAACTGTGCTTAATCCTGAAGGAAAATAAATCTTTATAGGCAAACTCGAACATAAAACCAGCGTTAAAAGTGCTCAAATATAAGCTTTCTATTGAGAATCCTAAATTTTATTTACATTTTTTGTATTCCAAAAATATTTTCATGATTTTATTCAATACAGTAATTCAAGCTTCTGCCTCTTTTTTTTAGACTTAGATAAAAAAACGCAAGCTTTCATTTTTTATTGAAAGTTTTAAAACTTTTTTATATCTTGTTGCGTTCTAATACAACCGCTTATTTATGTTACGATTATGAAATTTTCTGAACTCTCTAAGCCTAGTTCTTACACTCTCTCTTGTGCTCTTGACCAGTTTGTCATGGCAGCTCTACATTTACAGATGGCAGTGGTATGCTGGCAGAGTCCTCAAAAAGCAGGTATTCATGCATTAGCCTGTATGCCAGAACGCGTGGGTAGTAACTCTGATTTAAGTCAGAAGGATGGTTTTTTACTCTCACCCTTTGCCACGCCGCAGAGTGCAGAATGGTATCCTGCAGATTTTATGTATGAGGAACAAGGCTTAGGCAGCTGGTCTTTTGATGATTTAGTGGTGGATGAGGCTACAAGAACTCGTTTTGAAGAAGCTATTAACCAAAAGAGTATAGGAAATTGGCATGGTTTAAACGCCAAAAATCATAATTACTATGCTTCGCGAGAAGAATATGAAGATTTGGTAGCCAAATCTGTAATAGAGATAGAGAAACATACATTTTTGAAATGTGTCACGTCACGTGCAGCTTTGCACCCCTTGCCGGTTGGTTTCAACACCATTGAGGCATTTAAAAAGCTAGCTGCGGCCTATCCGAAGGCATTCGTTTGTTTAGTCAGTAGCCCCAAGCATGGCACTTGGCTTTGTGCCACACCCGAAACTCTCATTTCCACTGATGAGAAGGGCATTTTCAGAACTATGGCTCTGGCGGGCACACAGGCTAAGAACAACTTTCAGCATGAGAAGGATGTGCCTTGGAAACAAAAAGAGATAGAAGAGCAAGCTCTTGTAAGTCGTTACATTATCAACTGCTTCAAAAAGATTCGTTTGAGGGAGTTTGAAGAAATAGGCCCAAGAACGCGCTTTGCTGGCAACTTAGCTCATTTGTGCAGTGAATTTGTGGTGGACATGAATAAAACCAATTTTCAGGAGCTTCCTCGCGTGATGCTGGAACTACTGCACCCCACTTCGGCAGTGTGCGGTATGCCCAAGGAAGCTGCTTTAGGCTTTCTCAATCAACACGAAAAACACGATCGTCGTCTCTATTCAGGCTACTTAGGAGCAGTCACTGAGCATAGCACCCACCTTTTTGTGATGCTACGCTGTGTACAATTATTGGAGCATGGCCTTATTTTCTATGCTGGTGGCGGCATCGTGGCCGACTCAGATCCTACCAAAGAATGGGAGGAAACTCTTCATAAGATGAATACACTTCTGTCCGTTTTGGACAAATTTTAGCACAATCTATGGTTTGATACCTGCCAGCAACTCTAAAAGTGGTTTTATTTTTAGCTTGCATTCCTCGTATTCTGCCTGAGCTTCCGCATCGTAGGTGAGTGCGCTACCCGCCTGCGCATAAAGATAGCTCTGATTTTGGTTATAAAACACCGAGCGGATAAGGACACTAAAGTCAAAATCAGCATCAGGTGTTACATAGCCTATTGCACCAGAATAAATACCTCTAGCCTGATGTTCGTAAGTATCTATGAGTTCCATAGCGCGGATCTTTGGCGCACCCGTCATACTCCCCATAGGAAAAGCCATGCGCAGCGCATCTGTAAACCGCATATTAGGCAAAAGCTGAGACGTAACTGTAGAAATCATTTGATTGATGTTTGTAAAAGCATAAATGCCAAAAAGCTCTTCTACTTTCGTAGAGCCTATCTCGGAGCATCTGGCCAAATCATTTCGCACTAAATCCACAATCATCATATTTTCAGCGCGTTCTTTTTCGCTATTGCGCAGAATAGCCTGCAAGTCTGCGTTTTCTTTGGGATCTAAGCTTTTACGGATAGTCCCTTTTATAGGCTGTGAAATGAGTTTTTGAGCTATTTTTTTCAAAAATCTTTCGGGTGAGGCACTCACAATCTCCCATTCACCGAGCTTGGCTAAGCAGCCGAAAGGCATAGGATAAGCCGCCTGCAAAGCCTCAAAGAATGCCATTGCATCAAAATCGGCTATAGAGGCTTCGTAAGGCAAGCAATAATTCACTTCGTAAATATCTCCTTCAAAGATGTGTTGCCTAAAGCTCTTAAATACATCAAAATAGGTAGGTTTGGTAACCAGCTCTTTCAAATGCACTGGCTTTGGCACGGGCTTGGGTGTTATCCGCTGTTCTAAGATGCTTTTCCAAAGTTTGTCTATGGGTTCTTGGGCAGATATTTTGATTTTAGATTCATCATCCTCCCATTCTATGAGAACAGACGGTCTAAAAAATACCAAAGCGGGTTCTTTTAAGGTATGAAGAAAACGCGTGGCAATGTTTTCCACATCATGTCTCATCTCATAGCTCAAAAAGCCAAATAGCCAACCAGGCTTAGCGTTCCAAAACTCCCATAACTTATCAAATCCCCCCACAGGTTCTGAAACAAGACTGTCCTTCCCCACGGCTAGCATTTTTTTAAAGCCGCCATAAGGATAATTCATAGTAATAGGATTGAGAAAACAGTGATGAGGCCATAGTCTAGCCCAAGCCAATAGTTGAGGCAAAAGAGCTTTATCCCAGTGTATGCTTTGGGTATACTTCATAAGCAAATCAGAAGAGTTGGCTTATTCGTTGGCTATTTGGATAGTTTGCCATATAAGATTCTTAAGCTCCGTAATGCCTTGGCCTGTTGCGGCAGAGAAAAACACAGGTTTGAGGCGTTTGGGAAGTTCTTCCAAAATGAGCTGTTGCAGTTCTTTATCAATCAAATCAGATTTTGAAATGGCAAAGATATGTTTCTTGTGCATCAATTCTGGATTGTAAGCGTTCAGTTCGTTCAGAAGAATCTTGTATTGCTCATAAACGTTGCTGGCATCGGCTGGCACTAAGAAAAGCAGAATAGAGTTGCGTTCAATATGCCTCAGGAATCGCAAACCAAGCCCTCGCCCTTCGGCTGCTCCTTCTATGATCCCAGGAATATCGGCCATCACAAAGGACTGATAATCTTGGTACTGTACCACCCCTAAGTTAGGTACAAGAGTTGTAAAAGCATAGTCAGCAATTTCTGGCCTAGCGGCAGACACCGCAGAAAGTAAGGTAGATTTGCCAGCATTAGGAAAGCCTACAAGACCCACGTCTGCCAGTAACTTTAACTCCAAAATAATCCATTTTTCAATAGAAGGCTCGCCTGGCTGCGCATATATAGGTGCCTGATTGGTAGAAGTTTTAAAGTTCGTGTTTCCTAATCCACCTCTGCCGCCTTTCAAAAGGATTTTTTCCTCTCCGTCTTCTAGAATTTCCAGCAATACTTCGCCTGTTTCAGCATCTTTAGCCAAAGTCCCTATAGGCACGTCCAGAATCACATCGTGGCCTTGCTTGCCTTTTTTATTGGCTCCTGCGCCTTTTTCACCATCTTCGGCAAATACGTGTTTACGGTATTTAAGGTGTATCAGTGTCCATCTGTTACGCGAGCCGCGCAGGATGATATGCCCACCATTACCCCCATCACCCCCATCTGGCCCCCCCTGAGGCACAAATTTGGCACGCATAAAATGCGATGAGCCAGCACCGCCCTTACCAGAACGGCACATGATTTTGACATAGTCTATAAAATTGGGGGAGTCCATAATTATGTTTTTTTAAGTCTGCGAAGGTAGCGTTTTTTTCTCTATAAAAACAACTTGGAAATGTAAAATTGTCAATTCAGCTTTCTACAACAGAGTTCTGCTAGCTCATCTCTGTCAATGAATTATGCTTTTGTTTTGTGGCGCACGAGCAAGAGATTCTACAAAAACAATTAACCTATACCGCTGTTAATCAAACACATGAAAGTCATCTCTAAAGCCAAAGAATGATTTTAATCTTAAAGTATGCAGCAAAAATACTGTTACTTTTATAATTATCTTGCTAAAATCAAAAAACGAAAAAGCTTAGCTTTTTCGTTTTTTTTGTTTTTCTACAATAACATTGTTGTAAGCCGTACTATGATATTTGCATGAGGCATTAGTAAATATCATTGAAGTGCATGCCGTATAAAACTTAGCCGCAAACTACATCTTTTTAAAAATGATACCTATCTGAAAATAGCTATAGCCAAAAGCGTATAACATCACACCGGGCTTGATTTCGTACAAATAACCGCTCCATTTTTCAGAGCCCATGGCAAGCTCCACGTTATTACTGTACTGGTTCAGGGTATATTCCTGAACAGATTGTTGACCATCTGCCGCGGTAATTTGAAACTGCCCTATGAGATATTCAGGAGCGGTGAAAGAGCCAAACTCCCATATACCGCCATTACCTTTACCCAATTCTGCTTCTATTTTTTCAATATTTGTTACTACGTTTGCATCTTTAAATTCCGACCCAACCACAACTTGAACTTGCCTCCATTTGGTGTCGGGAAGATAGTTGGATGTGTTTTTTACTTGATAATCATTGGTTACTGTACCAGGATTATAAGCCATTATTTTAGTAATGTCGCTGAAGGTATATTGTTGAGCTTGAACCAAACCAGATATTAAGATAGCCAATACGAAAGTGAAAATAATACGCATGTTGTTTGTGTTTTTTAGAGTTTAGAAACAATACTTATAGCTAAATACTTTACAAATTTAACGCCTTAGAGACTAAATTAGATGTGTTTTAGAGAGCTGTTTTTATGAAAAGCTGTTTTCTTTTTATCAAGACCCAAGAAGTTTAATGCTTGGGCGTTTGCATACAATCAATGCCATGATAGTTCTTAAACACTTCATTGTATCCCGTATTTCTCTTTGTGTTCTTATCTTAAAATTTAATGTTTTTTTGGGTTTCAGGAATAGAATGGCTAGTTTTGTGGTCTTACTCTTGATTTAT
Organism: Cytophagales bacterium; assembly: GCA_004293815.1. Lineage (GTDB taxonomy): Bacteria > Bacteroidota > Bacteroidia > Cytophagales > Bernardetiaceae > RDZD01. Next base: position 64,895 of record RDZD01000015.1, read on the forward strand.
TAAGATAAAATCAGATTTATAAAAATCTATTACACCAATCCTAATTTTGTTTTGTTATGCAACTGAGCGAACAAGAACTATTGCGCCGCCAAAAATGCCAAGAACTGCGTAATATGGGCATTGAGCCTTTTCCGGCTGAGCTTTTTCCATTCACACACCACTCTCAAGTAGCCAAACATGAGTTTGAAAAATGGGAAGCTCAAAAGGAAGAAAACCCACTAAAGGTAGTGCTGGCTGGCCGTTTGATGAGCTTTCGCATTCAAGGCTCTGCTTCTTTTGCTGAACTTCAAGACGAAAAAGGACGAATTCAGCTCTACTTTCGCCGCGACGACCTCTGTCCTACAGAGGATAAATCTCTCTATAACAACGTTTTTAAGAAACTCTTGGATATTGGTGACATTGTGGGGGTGCACGGCCATTTGTTCCGCACACAACTCGGTGAAATAACCCTACACGTTACCCAGTTCAAACTACTTACAAAAGCCCTCAAACCCCTGCCAGTTGTCAAAGAAGCTAAAGACGATAGCGGAAACGCTATCACCTACGATGCCTTTTCTGATGCAGAAACCCGATACAGGCAGCGTTATGTAGATCTCATCGTCAACCCACACGTCCGTGAGGTGTTCCGCAAGCGTACACGTCTGGTGAATGTCATGCGACGCTATTTAGATGCGCTCGGTTATCTGGAGGTGGAAACCCCTATCTTACAGCCGCTCTATGGCGGAGCTGCTGCCAGACCTTTCAAAACCCATCACAATACGCTTGACATGACGCTCTACCTGCGCATTGCGAACGAGCTTTATCTCAAAAGGCTCATCGTGGGCGGCTATGATGGTGTTTATGAGTTTTCAAAGGACTTCCGTAACGAAGGCATGAGCCGATTCCATAACCCAGAGTTTACGCAGATAGAACTCTATGTGGCTTATAAAGATTATGAGTGGATGATGGATTTGGTAGAGGAAATGGTAGAGCAGATAGCCATTGAGCTTCATGGACAAACCACAGTGCGTGTGGGTCAGAATGATATCAACTTTGCTCGCCCTTGGAAGCGCATGACCATGTTTGAGGCCATACAGCATTACACAGGCGTGGATATTTCGCAGATGAACGAAGAACAACTGCGCACCACTGCCCAAAAGCTAGGTGTAGAAACCGATGCCACTATGGGCAAAGGCAAGCTTATTGACGAAATTTTTGGCCTGCATTGCGAACATTTGCTCATTCAACCCACTTTCATTACCGACTATCCAGTAGAAATGTCGCCTCTAGCTAAAAAACATCGCAGTAAGCCTGGTTTAGTGGAGCGTTTTGAAGCTATTTGCAATGGCAAAGAAATTTGTAACTCGTTTTCAGAACTCAACGACCCCATAGATCAACGCGAACGCTTCGAAAGCCAAGTAGAGCTAGGCATGCGCGGCGATGAAGAGGCTATGACGCTCGATGAAGACTTTTTACGTGCCTTGGAGTACGGAATGCCGCCCACCGCAGGTTTAGGCATAGGTATAGATCGCCTTTCTATGATTATGACGAACTCCGCCTCTATTCAAGACGTGCTCTTCTTTCCTCAGATGCGCCCTGAAAAAAAAGTGCATAATGCCACGGTGGCAGACTTCAAAGCCTTAGGCGTGGCCGAAATGTATGTGCCTATCATCCAAAAACTAGGATTTTGGACTATAGAAGACTTTAAGAAAAACACCGCCAATAAATTGCACAACGATTTGTGTAGTATGCGTAAAAAAATGAAGCTTGAGAATGTGCCTAATCCCACCCAAGAAGAGGTGGAGAGCTGGCTAAGTCACTCCTAAAAGAAATCAGTGGCAAACACGTTTGCAAAAACACCGAAACCAAAACTGCATTGAAGTCGCAAGCGAGCTTAAGACCTCATGGTGGCATCGGCAACAAACGTGTTTCCACTTTCGTCTACTCTATCCAAAAAACTCGACAGAAACAGAGTTGAGACTCCTTAAAGTCTCTCGTCCTTCGTTAAAGACATGTAGTCTTTGCCTTTCGCTAAAAAACGTTGACGTATTTTACTTTGCTAAGCCGTTGCAGTATAAAGCGTGTAAAAGACGCGTCATGTTGAAGCTATGCTCCTTATAAGCTTCGCTAGTTCGCTCTGCAATATTCTTTAGCCAATCAAAAAACACAGTCTCAAACTCTTTAGCTTCCTTCCAGTTCAGGAAATAGCAAAAGGGTTGTATGTGAGCAGGCGTGTGCCTCTTGACAGCTCCTTCCACAAAAACTCTAAACTCATTACTCTGGAAACGCACTGGCCAGCTAGGAAACACAAAACTGAGACGGAAAGCATAGAAAACTTCAGGGACATCTAGACTCTCGCTATGATGTTTGAGCCTTATAGTCCGTTCAAAGCGTGGTTGTACATGGGAATGTAATACATTGCGGATAGCGTCCAAGTCTACTTGGGCCTTTTCGCGGCTTTCGTAAGGTTTAATATGGCTTAGCGAATACAGCGTATTGGACGTTTGGAAGCATAGCCAGAAAGCATTGTCAGACTCCCGCCTGATAAAATAGTTAAGCTCTTGCAAAACTTCTTCTTTTATAGCCTTAATGCTGTCTTCTCTCGATTTCGCGCTCAGTGGAGTATCATAGACAAACTCAAGACCAATTTCTTTGAAGTGAAAAGCAAACATAAACACTTCTTCGTCTGGACTAGGTCTTAGCAGGTTGTGCTCCACAAGGTGCATGGACTCAGAAAGATAATTGAGCTTTGCAGACAATTTCTTTAAGGCAGAGAGAGCCATAAAAGCATCATTGAGAGAGGGAAACATCCCGGCATCGCACCACTCTTGGCTGTTAGTATCTTTATAAACCAAATAATGAAGGCCAGTACCAGAACCATCATTACCAATACGGAAGTTCATGCTATTTAAAGAAAGCCTCAAAAAGCTATCTTCTATGCAGTTGGAGAGAAAAGGAATCGTCTTGCGCAACAGAAATTCTTCATAGGCTGCATCGGCACTCATCATTTCGGTTTCAGGGTCGGCCAGAATAAAGTTTTTCTCTATATACTCCGCTGTGAGTGTCGTATTCTCTATGATTGCATTGTCGTTCCAGAGTTCATTAGTTCCTGCTTGAACAAGTTCCAAACCAGCTTCGGTAAAACCATGAAACATAGACTGTTGAAGCGCATCGCTAGCGGAATCAGCCAAATCCAAAGCCAAGATAAGTCTGGCTTCGATACCAGCCGTATGCTTGAAGTGTTGATAGTCTAGTGCCTGCCCTCTAGCACGCGAAAAGTCTGCTAACCGCTTCAAGAAATTAGACTTTGCTTTGAGCAAATGCTCTTCGTAGGCCGCTTCTGAATGATAACAATTGAACTTAGCCAAATCGTATTGCGAAAAATTTTCGCCATAGATAGCGAGCATATAGTCCAAGAATCGGGAGCGGCGGTTTGTGTTATCCTCTAGTTTTTGATTGAGAGATTCAAGTGCCTCTGCATAATTGTATGAACTTGCTATTTGATCAAAGCTCAAAATGCCGTAGTCTTTTTTAACCAAATTGAAACTCTTGACACTAGGCACCTTGGTGCTGATGTTTTGCGAAAAATATGTTTTGGTGGAGTGATTTACAGAGAATAAATTGGGCAGAGCCTCCAGTTGCGCCAAATAATTGGCCATTATTTGCTCAAAAAACATCAGGTAAGCCTTAAGTTGCTTGACTTGAGCGATTCTTTCGGCTGAAGCCGAAGACGACACTCCAAACTCTCCTAAGCCATATATTTCTGGAAAATGATTTTGAATAGAGTAGTAGTTAAAATCAATTTTGCGATTTACTTTTGCTGTAGCCAGTCCGTTTAGCGCATTTTCGGTGATATAAAGGCTTCGGTTCAGGTTTTTTTTGTCTAAATATTTGATTAAGGCTTTTTTGAAATCTGGCTGGTAAACAATCCCGTTTTTGAGAAAAACAATGATTTGTTTTTTAAATAGCTCCTCAATTAAACCAATATCTAAGCGTGGTACCTGATTGTCATTGAGTGTTATAAGTTCTTGTTTTGTAACCTGACCGTCCACCAACACTTTAAAGTTTGTGATGTTTATAACATCCTCAACAGTCATCATAATTTTGGACAAATCAGATGCAGCAAATTCTTTAACTTTAGGTTTCATGTCGGCATTATCCATGAAGCCATGCTTTAAGAAAGGCCCCTCGAAGATTTCTAACACATTGTCATTGTAACGTTTAGAAATTTCTTCAAAACTATAGAATCTAAGTTCAGGTGTCAGATGGTTATCTAAAATAAACAGAATATCGGCTAAAATATCTTCTACCGTTCTTTTTTCATTCGTTTGTATTTGGCAGCTAAAAGCTATGGGCAATTCGTCCAAAACATGAATATCACTAATATCTTCACAAAGATTACGGTATTTTAAGTAGACGTTCTTACTTTCTTCCAAAATACGTGCACAACCTGCCTCATCGTTTTTGAGATAGGGAGCCGCCTGAAGTTTGATAACATAAAGCCCCTTCTGGCTATATGCGGCTGTTTGAAGAGGTTCAAGCCATATATTCAAGACTCCTTTTACTTCGTCAAAAATGACTTTGCGATAATCGTCTACCGTAACTGGATAGCAGGAAAGTATATCTTGCGGTTCTAGCAAAGCTAGCAGGGCCTTATTCATGCGCCCTAGCTTAGGGTCGGCCAACAGATTTTGGATAGGCGTTTGAGTCTTGAAAACAAGCTCAGTAAGCGCAAAACAGAACTGCTCTAGGAGGGTAATGCCAGGGTCGTGCTCGTTATAGTCTGTCCAATGGTCACCTGCCAAAGCTTGAGCGTAGTCCAATGCTTTTTGTCTGAGGTATTTAAAATCTAAAACAGAACCTAAATGCGTGCGTTCAAAAGGAATAAAACTAAGTTCTTGAGCCATTATGGTTAGCTGTTTTTTAATCTGTTTGAGGGTTTAACAATTTTGCTGCTTTGGCTTGGCTGCGCTTCTGGCTGACGGAGTTGGTCGTTAGCTTGGGCGTTTATCTTACCAATGAGTTCATAAACTTGATTGAAAGGCTGCTGTCCTAATGACTTTAATATCATGTTGGCCTCCTCAAGCGAAAGCTCTAAAAAAATAGTATTCTTTTTCATCTAAAAAAACAGTCTGGCCGCTAAAACTATTATCTGGTGTATTTGCAAAACTAAACATCAAAGCCTAAAATCCAAAATTATTTGCCACAAAAAATGTTTATTCATTTTTTTAGTTTAGATGCATAAAAAATATTTTCTTGAATCAACTATTTTTAAAAAAATTAGTGTATTTTTACGCTGAAAACCAGATTTGATTTTTATAGCATGAGCACATTTGTTGCACGCAAAAATTGTTTTACTTTGCTTCTGCTTGAAATATACTTTGTTCCTAATTTGCTTAAGTTGTTTATCTTATGATTGGTAATATCAATAAGGCTCGAACTGCTTTTAAATTGACGCTATGCTTCTTGTTGCTAGTCCTTACCGTACATAATAGTGTATTGGCTCAAGATGAGGTTATTCAGTTCAGTTCAAAAGATGCTCTATTTCCTATAGGCCAGCAAATTTATTTGCTTGAAGACAAAGAGGGAAAGCTAAATATAAACGACATACAAAAGCCTGAATATCAGAAACTTTTCAAAAAATCTGAGCAAGATATTCCCAACTTTAACAGTACCAAAAGCACTATCTGGGTCAAGTTTACGGTGGCCAATACTAGCCAAGAAAAAATTTATGTAGAAGTAGCCCAAGCTGTGGCTTGGTACATTGATTTTTATAAACCCGATACTACAGGAAAACTGGTGTTGATTACTCAAACAGGCATGATGCGCCCTATGAAGAATAGAGAGGTAGATAATAATTTCTTCTTATTCGAGTTGGCTAAAAACCCTAAATCTCAAACGTATTATTTTTCTATTCAATCCGATTTTCCGCTTGTTATTCCCTTGACCATAGCCAATAAAAAGGCTTTGATGGAAAAAAGTAATGCTTATCATCTATTTTTTGGCGTATTTTCGGGACTTATGCTTATTATGCTCTTTTACAATTTCTTTTTATTCTTTTCCTTCCGTGATAGACTTTATTTGTACTATTGTTTTTATCTTCTTGCGACACTTTTTATCATTAATTTCATATCAGGAAATTATGCCTATAAATTAAATCTAATTTCTTACGTTTCTCAATATTTTATAGTATTTGTATGGCTTGGTAGTGTAAGCATAGCTTTGTTTATAATAATTTTGTTACAAGTGTCTAGAAAGCAAATCTTCTATAAAATACTATCAGTCTGGGTAGTCTTGAATTTTATGTTTTCTCTTTTTAATCTCATCACAGGGCATTATATCCAAATAGCAGATTTTGTGCAGGGGATCATGTTATTGGTTTATGTTTATATCTTGGTTTATGCTATTTACCACTACTTGAAGGGTAATTCTCAAGCTCGCTTTGTGGTGTATGGCTTCGCTTTCTATTTAATTGCTGTAATTATTTACTTAGTTCAAAATTTTGGATTGATTCCTACCAATTTTTTTACTGCTAATGCTATAGTTTTTGGCGCTTCGATAGAAGTTTTGATGTTTTCTTTGGCTTTGACAGATAGAATTAACACAATGCGCCGCGAGAAAGAATTGGCACAAAACAGTCTTTTAGAAAAAACTAAGGAAAACGAAAGAATTTTGGCTGAACAAAATCTACTCCTCGAACACAAGGTTCAAGAAAGAACCGAGTCCCTACAGGTTTCTAATGAAGAACTTCAGCAAACACAAGAAGAAATCATGGCACAACGCGACACCCTTGAAGCCAAAAATAGACTTTTGGGTGAATACTCGCACAGAATTAGCAAAAGTATAGAGGCTGCTCAAACTATTCAGACTTCTATTTTGCCTTCGGAAAGCAAAATGAAGCAGCTTTTTTCTGAGAACTTTGTTTTGTTTCTGCCCAAAGATGTGGTATCGGGCGATTTTTGGTGGGTTACCGAAGTTAGTGGCAAAAAATTTTTGGCAGTGGCCGACTGTACGGGACACGGCGTGTCGGGAGCTTTGCTTACCATGATTGGTATCGGTCTCTTAGATCGCATCGTGATGGTGCTTGGTGTCACAGAGCCTGCTCAAATACTTGAGAAGCTACATCAAGAAATTCAGCTAGTACTTCAACAGAATAAAAATGCTGAAGGCATGGACATCGCCATTGCAAAATGGCATGAAGAAGACAATAAAGTTGTTCTGAATTTTTCTGCAGCCAAGCGGCCACTTTACTACACAGATGGCCATGCAATCAAAAAACTTTCTGGCACTAGACGCAGCGTGGGCGGTTTGTCCAAAAAGCACATGGCTTTTGAATCACAACATCTCATACTAACCAAAAACACCTGCATTTATCTCTGCTCAGATGGCTTGGCAGATCAAAACAGCCCAACAAGACAAAATTTTACAGTAAACCGAGTTTTAGCACTCTTGAACAGTATTCGCACAGAACCCCTAGCGCAACAAAAACAAGCCGTTGCACAAGCTCTAAATAATCATCAAAAAAACATGGAACAACGCGATGATATCCTTGTTGTTGGCATAAAGTTATAAGTATTTTAACCCAAAAACTCTTGAATATGAAGACAGTAACAATGCTTGTGACATTTATTGTTTTGATATGCGCCTTAGCTTCCTGTAAAAAAGAGCCCCTCATATCCAACGCCGAACTGGTGCAGGGTGAGTGGTTGTTAGACAGTTTTAAGCAAGATGAATTAAAAGAAGGCCAATTGATTGATAGCGAGACAACTAATACAAAATCAGACAATTTCGCTTTGCTCTTTTTACCAGATAATACTTATGTACAATTGACGAATGACCAGCCAGGCTCAGGCGGTATCTGGCGTATGAATATCCCTCAAGACTCCCTTTTTTTAGTGAGTGGTACAGAGTTGATCAATTTTAAGATTCAAGATTTGAATAGTCGCTCCATGCAACTGCAACAAGAAGAACTGAGCGAACTTCAAACTGGCCTACGAACCACTTTTTATTTCAGCAAAAATCAATAGGATTCACGCGTAGAGCGCAGAACAAATATGAGAATTTTAAAACTTGTACTCAGATATTGCACATAACGAATAAAAGGTAGTGTTTAATGTTTTTTTTGAATATTTTTTTTATAGAAACGTTTGTAGTGTGTGAATTTATGTATATTTGCACGATATTGTTTAAAATTACATAAAATTTAAGTTCCGAAATTTTTAAAAACAACTATGAAGCAACTTAGCCTCGGTGTTCTCAAAATTATTGGTGCTATTCTTCTTGTTACAATGTTTGCTTGTAATAGTACAAACCAAACAGATGCAGGCGATGGTACAGAAACAGGTACAGATTCTACCGCAACCAACGATCCTTCTGTTTCACCAGAAGTCATTGATGAAATTATTCAGTCTATTCCTTCGCCTCTTGAGGTATCTATGCTCATCAAATCGGTGGAAAAAGAGTATAGAAAAGATGGATTAAACTCCCCAAAATCTGCGGACTCTTATACTACTAACTATCAAAAAGCTCTCAACTTGGGTGTGTATAGCACAGACCTTGGCTACGGCAACATTTATGGCAAAAGCCAAGAATCTTTGGAGTATCTCAATGCCGTTAAGCGTTTGGCAGACGGCTTGGCTATAGGCCAGTTTTTTGATTATGCAACCATCAAACGCTTGGCAGCCAGCAACGAAAACATTGACTCTTTGCTCACGATTACCCAAACTAACTTTGAAAAAATCAATCAGCACCTCCGTCAGCAAAAAAGAGAGTCTTTAAGTATTTTGATTTTGACTGGTGGTTGGCTTGAAGCGGTTTATTTAACAGCACAAGTTTATAACTCTAGCAAAGACCCTAAGCTTAAAGAAAAACTTGGCGAGCAAAAGTTGGTTCTCAAACAAATTCTTTTGGTTTTGGACATTTTTAAAAATCAACCAAATTTCAATGAGATTATTACCGACCTCAACGAATTGGATAAGATTTACAACAATATCAATATTTCTGTGACCAAAGGCCAGCCTAAAACAACCATTGACGCTGACGGCAACTTGGTTTTTGTGTCTAATGATATTACCACAGTGACCATTTCAGACCAAGATGTAGACACCATTACCAGCTTGATAAAGTCTATACGCGGTAAAATTATCAAAGAATCTTAATTTTTTGAGCAAACATATTTCAACATAAAAGCGGTATTAGCCTTTGGCCAATACCGCTTTTATTGTTTGAGAAAGCCCCAGACAGCCTTTAGTTTAGTATTTTGGCCGTTTATAAAAATATTTTGGATATCTCCGCTAAAATATCTAGGTTTGTTATCAGAAAGTATAACTCTTTAATAAGCGCAAACTTTACATCTTGCGCAAGATGATATGAAAGTATTTTTACAGTGTTCTGTATTGATTTTGGCCTTATTTATAGGCCACTTGCAAGTGAAAGCTCAGAAGAAGAAAGAAAAAGAGACTCCAATTCTTATTGACGACACTTACAAGGCAAAGCTCAAAGTCTATCTTGAAAGTGGCAACTTTGACAACAGTTTTCATGGGTTGCACATTTATGATTTGGACTCACAAAAGACAGTTTTTGAGCACCATGCTGACCGCTACTTTACGCCCGCCTCCAACGCCAAATTGTTTACGTATTATCTGGGCGTAAAAATGCTTAAAGATTCTATCGCAAATTTGCGCTACATTGAAAAAGGTGACTCGCTGATTTTTTGGGGCACAGGCGACCCCACCTTTATGCATCCTGTTTTTAAAAACACCAAAGCCTTTCATTTTCTTAAAAATAGTGATAAAAAGCTATTTTTTTCTACCTCAAACTACTCAGATGATCATTTAGGCAAGGGCTGGGCTTGGGATGATTTTAACACGGATCATTCAATGGAGAAATCACCTTTGCCTATTTATGGTAATATGGTTGTTTTTGAGGGAGATGAGTCTTGTCAGCTGCGTGCCTATCCTGCTGTTTTTGCCAAATATGCCCGTGAAGACAACGAAATGGATACACGCTCCTTTATGATAGACCGCGACTTAGACGAAAACGATTTTACATACAATATCGGCAATTTGAGCGGCAACTCGAGTAAAAAAATCCCTTTCAGAGCGAGTCCAGAGTTTACAGCTAGCCTTTTATCAGACACCTTGGGCAAACCCATTGGCCTGATAAACTTTCCACCGCCTGCCAATACCAAACTACTGAGTGGCTACCCTATCCGCAAGCTATTTAGGCAAATGATGCACACAAGTGATAATTTTCTGGCCGAGCAAATCCTACTTATGTGTAGTGAATCAGCTTTCGGAACTATGGAAACCTCTTCTATTATTGACTATGGTCAAGCGCGTTATCTTAAAGACCTGACCAGTGAGCCGCGCTGGGTAGATGCCTCTGGGCTTTCACGTTATAACCTATTTACGCCCCGATCATTTGTGGAGCTGCTCATCAAGCTACGTGCAGCAGTGGGCGAGGAAGAACTCAAATATGTGCTTGCTGAAGGTGGCAAGAGCGGTACGCTTCGCAATAGATTTGAACAGATTCCAGGTATGGTATTTGCAAAAACAGGCACATTCAGCAATAATTTTTGTTTGAGTGGCTACCTTTATGCACGCAGTGGCAAAAAACTAGCCTTTTCTTTTATGAACAATCATTACCGTGTGCCTGTCCGAGTTATATTGCAAGAGGTAGAATCTATTCTTACCAACTTTTATTTGCATTACTAGTTCTGAGGCATTAATCAAAAATCAATCCACAAGACCTAGTTTTTCAGCGTCTTTGTCTGTAAGAGGCTTTTGAGAAAGTGGGCTACTCTTTTGTACCACATAGACCCCTATTGCTATCAAAAGAACACTGCCAAAGTGTAGCAAATCAAAAGGCTCTCCCACATAAACCCCTATACTGATAGATACCACTGGCATCAGATAAGTAACCATACTCGCAAAAACAGGATTGGTCAATTTGAGCAAAATATTGAACAAAATCAGAGCTAAACCACTGCTGAATACCGCCAGCAAAACCACTGCTCCAAGAGACACCAACAGCTGTGGGCTGCCATCCATTTGTTGCCATACATCAGTGAAAAGCAAATAGCACCAAGCTAGCGGACTCACCAAAAGAATACTTGCTACAGAAACAAGAATAGGATCATCGCTCTTGATTTTATGTTTGATAAAGTTGATATTCATTCCATAACAAAAAGTAGCCAATACGACCAACAAGGCATAAACATTAAAACTTCCCAGACCTCCAGAAGCCGCCACACTTAGACACGTGGCTCCTATAAAAGACAAAAAGATACCCAAAGCCTGTAGCTTAAGCATTTTTTGTTTAAAAATTCCCCAGCCTATGAGTAGAGAAAACAAAGGTGAAAGCGCATTTAGTACGCCAGCTACTGAGCTTTCAAGACGAGTTTGAGCAAAAGCAAACAAAAATGACGGAATCAAATTTCCACAAAGCCCAGCCACAATATACAAATGCGCTTTTTGTAAACGAATATCTTTAAGCTTTTTGAAGCCCACAAGCAATAAAAAAATAGACGTGAACGCTATGCGCATGGCTCCCAACTCGTCTGGAGCAAAAATTATTAGAGCTTCTTTGATTAAGATAAACGAACACCCCCAAATCAAGGCCAAGATAATCAACAACAACCAGGCCAAACTGTTTTTACTCATTAAATTCATTTTTAGGAGGTGGCGCACCCCTGCTTAAACTATATTTATACAGCCAAAAATGAATTGATGGGCGTTTTGGCGTTTTGGTGTCGCAAAAATAGTCTTTTTTGAAATAACATTGATATGAAGAATGACTAACTCATCTCTTTTTTGGGGTTCAGAAAATAAAACCCTAATTTTACATCCAAAAAGTCCACTATATGTTTGCATTTATTGTTTGGATACTGCTCACTGTTTGGATGTTTGTTTGTTTTAGGCTCTTGGAGCGTTATCAAGCACGCACCTTTCAGGTCATAGTGGTTAATTATTGGGCCTGCTGTGCTTTAGGATTTAGCTTACACGCCTCTGAGTTTACCCGATACACCGCAGGAGCAGATCATTGGCTGGTCTGGGCTTTGGGCTTGGGTGTGATGTTCATCAGCACGTTCTATCTGACTGGCTTAGCCACTAAGGCTCTGGGGCTTTCCGTGGTCACTTTGGCATCGAAGCTATCTTTTGTTATCCCTAGCTTGCTGAGTCTTTTTTTGATACCCTCTGCACTGGCTGAAATGACATGGCTCAAATGGTTAGGACTATTACTGGGTTTTGTTGCTGTTTTTTGCAGTGTTTATCAGCCCAAAACTAAAAATCAAACAGAACCAACAAACAGCTCAATACCCAAAAACTGGTGGCTGCCTTTGCTAGTGTTTGTTATGGGTGGTTTAGTAGATGCCTTCCTGAATATTGCTAACGAGCGTTTTTTTGTTGCGGAGAGCAATCCTTTTTTTGTGATATCTATATTCGGCGTGTCTGCTTTCTTGGGAAGCACAGCCTTAGGCATCATGTTTTACAAAGACCCTAAAGCCAGACCCAAACGGCAGGAGTTTCTCTGGGGGGCTTTGTTGGGCATACCCAACTATGCCTCTGTGGAGGTCATGCTACTTGTGCTCAAAGACTTCAATAACAATGGTGCTTTAGTTTTTCCAGTCTATAATTTGAGTATTATTGGTCTTTCTGCACTCATAGGAGCTGTTTTTTTTGCCGAAAGACTCAATGCTATCAACTATTTGGGATTAGCTTTGGCCTGTCTTACTATTTTCTTAATGCTCTTTTAAGCTTACATACACCACACAACCCAGTATCCATTCAGCAAAAGGCTATCCACCTCCACAGCATGAGATCCAAGTACTGTGCCGCAAAAAGCCCCTTCCTTTTTAGATAGCAAGATATCTTTTGCAAAGGTCAGTTTTCTTTTACGGTACCATTTATACATAGCCTCCTTGGCGCACCAGAGCATGGTAGCATCCAACTCGTTTTCTAAGAACTCTTTTTCGGAAGGCGCAGCAAAACGCGAAAACACGCGGAGAGCGCGGCCAGAAACCGCCTCTATGTCTATGCCAACGGCCTTTTGGGTGTGAAGAATAGCCGCTACAAAATTTTGTGTATGGCTATAAGATAAAAACAGTTTGGGGTCAGCCGACCAGAGCGGCTCACCCCAAACCCCTTTTTGGATACCTTCGTATGGAATATGCCAGTGAGCAGCCATTTCTAACAACAAACAACGCACTGCCAATTTTTGTAGAACATAAGCAGGCTTTAACGTCACATCTTGCAGAAAAGTCTCTAGCAAGTGTTCAGGCAGCCTACTGGTGAGTTCTTCTGGTGTTTCCTGAATAGTCCAGCCAGCCAGCAAATAAGATGTTGTTTCTTTTAAAAGCGCGTATGGCATGCCCTAAAGGTGATTTACTGGATCACGTTTAGCTCTTTAGCCACTTTGCTAAAGGCAGCAATGGCCTTGTCTAAGTGTTCTTTTTCATGCACTGCCGAAATTTGCACGCGAATACGCGCTCTACCTTGTGGTACAACAGGATAGAAAAAGCCTATCACATAAATCCCCTCAGCTAAAAGCTTTTCGGCAAACTTTTGTGCCAAAGGGGCATCGTAAAGCATGACAGGCGTGATGGGGTGTGTGCCAGGTAGAATATCCAGTCCAGCCTCCGTCATGCCTTTACGGAAATATTGGGTGTTCCACTCCAGTTTATCGCGCAGAGTAGTGGAGGCAGATAGCAAATCTAGAACCGCAATAGACGCGCCCACAATGCTAGGTGCAACAGTATTAGAGAATAAATACGGCCTAGAACGCTGTCTGAGCAACTCTATGACTTCTTTTCGTCCAGACGTGAAGCCCCCAGAAGCACCACCCAAGGCTTTGCCAAGTGTTCCAGTGATGATATCCACGCGTGACATAACGTTGTGGTGTTCGTGTGTGCCACGTCCGCGCTTGCCCATAAAACCAGAAGCATGACATTCATCTATCATAATCAAAGCACCGTATTTTTCGGCTAAATCGCAAATTTTGTCTAATTGTGCGATAGTACCATCCATAGAAAATACGCCATCCGTTACAACAATGGTGTGTCTACACTTTGCAGCAGCAGCGGCCTTGAGTTGATTTTCAAGGTCTTCCATGTTGTTGTGCTTGTATCTGAAGCGTTGAGCTTTGCAGAGTCTGATGCCGTCAATAATAGACGCATGGTTAAGCTCGTCTGAAATAATGGCATCTTCGGCAGAAAATAGTGGTTCGAATACACCACCGTTGGCATCAAAGGCGGCTGCATATAAGATGGTGTCTTCTGTGCCCAAAAATTCCGAAAGTTTTCGCTCAAGTGTTTTATGGATGTCTTGTGTGCCGCAAATAAAGCGCACCGATGACATCCCGTAGCCATGCGACTCTACGGCCTTGTGTGCTGCCGCAATCACTTCAGGATGAGAAGACAGTCCTAGATAATTATTAGCGCAAAAATTGATAACTTCTTTTCCATCCGAGGTGCGTATAGCGGCCGCCTGAGGCGAAGTGATGATTCTTTCTCTTTTGAAAAGTCCCGCTTTTTGGATTTGTTCCAATTCAGCAGCAATTGTGTTCTTAAATGAGGTTCCGTACATGGTGTTTATATTTTGGGTATGATTCTAATTGCTTGAAAGTGTTGTCAACTGTAGTGATGTTAGCCACAAAGTTAGAAACTGTCTGGAATAATTCTAATAGATTTTAAAAAATCACTTTTTTTAAAATCTATTATTCATATCCATCAAATGATAACTTTAATGGTTTGTATAGAAAGCCTTATTTTTTTATTACACTTCAAAACAAAGCGCGCTTGTATTTTGACTGTAAACAAAAAATAGCTAATCTTGCATATCATTTTACAAGGGTTCTTAATAACTTTTGTACATGCTACACTTTTCTGTTTACCACAAAAAACAATCCCTTTATGTTCAAATATTCTAGCGTCTTAGTTTTTACATTTTTAACTTTTGGGCTTATTATGAACAGTTGTAAAAAACCTTCTAGCTCAAAATCTTCAGGCAAAATGCCCAAAGTTATTGAGTATGTATATCGTGATGCGCCCATAGCACCTCAGTATTACCGCAGTTACACTATCGGAGTTAGTGAAACTGAAATAAAAATCAGCGTTTCTAGTTATGAAAAGGTGTTGGGCGACACCATTCTTAAATCTGACAAAGCCACTTTTGAAGCTATTTGGGCACTTACGCAGGGTGCGAAAGTTAAAGAAGATAAACAGAACAAAATGGCTACTGGTACTTCTGCACACGCAATTTTGTTTGAGTCTGCAAATGAAAAAAAAGCCTTTCTTTCTTGGAATAGCCTAGACACCCCCAACACCGAGCTGAATAATCTTGTAAGCAAAATACACTCAGTGGCTACTTGTTTGGACGAACTCAAACAAAGACCTTTACCTAAAGATTAGGATACAATAGCGCTTTTTTACTTGAGAGATTGGAAAAACCTATTCAAAAAATAAGGCACTACATATTTCTTAAAGATGCCCTTGTGATTGCTCTAACCGCGTTTGGGGGGCCACAAGCTCATATTGCGCTTTTTTTAGAAGTTTTTGTCAACAAACGCCGCTACATCACAGAGTCGGATCTTTTAGAAATTCACGCACTTTGTCAAGTTTTACCTGGTCCTAGTACCACCCAAACACTTACAGCAATAGCCTATAAGCGGGGTGGTACTTTTTTAGCTTTCTTGGCTCTATTGGTTTGGACGCTCCCTGCGGTATCTTTAATGACAGGTTTTGCACTTGTGCTAACCTATTTTCAGACAAAGGGACTTTCCATGGATTTTACCACTTATATACAGCCTATAGCACTAGGATTGGTCAGCTATTCAGCTTACATCTTTACAAAAAAGTCGGTAGATACAAAGACCGCTGTGCTTATCTTTTTTGTGGCGGGGCTACTTTGCTATGTTTGGCGTACCCCTTACGCCTTCCCTTTAGTTCTCGTGATGGGTGGTTTTAGCAGCGCGTATAAGTTCAAAAAACAAGAGAAGATGCCAAAAGAGCGATTCAATTTAGCTTGGCAATATTTTTTTATTTACGTGGGCATATTCGTCTTAGCAGCCTCTTTGGGTGCGCTGACTCACTCTTTGCCTATTCGCCTTTTTGAGAATTTTTATAGAAATGGCTCGCTTATTTTTGGGGGAGGGCAGGTACTTATTCCGGCTTTGTATTACGAGTTTGTGAGCTTTAAAAAATATTTGCTTAAAGAGGAGTTTCTTTTGGGTTATGCTTTAGAGCAAAGTATGCCTGGCCCTGTATTTTCGTTTAGCTCTTTTGTTGGCGCGCTTAGCATGCGTGAACACGGTTTTTGGGGCGAGATACTGGGCGGTCTAGTGGCTGCTGTAGGTGTTTTTCTACCTGGTACTTTACTGATATTCTTTGTGATACGTTTCTGGGATCAACTCAAGAAATTTAGAGTAGTACGCGCATCACTAGAAGGTATCAATGCGGCGGGCGCAGGCTTGGTGGTGGCGGGCGCATTGGTTATGCTGCGCAGTCTTTCTTTAGATTGGCTTAATATGACTATCTTTGCCATCACTATCGTGCTAAAGATAACAGAAAAAGCCCCCACGCCACTCATTATTGCAGTGGGCGTTATTGCTGGTATCTTATCACCATTACTAAAAGTTTGGATAAGCTCTTTTTGATATGAAATCTGCATTAAACTGGCTGAGTGTAAACGTCATCAAACAAAGATTGTCGCACATTACGCATTGTGCTGAAAACCCTCATGATGTCCAAAAAAAAGTATTTGACTATTTGATACACAAAGGTCGCTACACCGCTTGGGGGCAAAAATATTCTTATCATCAATTGAGAAGTGTTAGAGAATATAAGCAACGTGTCCCTATATCTACCTACGAAGACCTTTTTCCTTACATAGAACGCATTCTGAAAGGCGAGCAGGAGGTACTTTGGCCATCAGAAATCAAGTTATTTGCCAAATCTTCTGGCACGACCAATGCGCGCAGTAAATTTATCCCTGTTTCGCAAGAAACCTTAGAAGACTGCCACTTTGAAGGCGGCAAAGATTTATTGGCAGTTTATATACAAAACCGCCCTGAAACAAAGCTCTTTAAAGGGCGTTCTTTGACAGTGGGCGGCAGCATACAGGCCAACCCCGAAGCCTCAAGCACCATCATAGGAGATGTATCTGGTCTGATTATGAAAAATTTGCCTCTTTGGGCACAATCTTTTCGTGCGCCGAGCTTAGAGATTGCCCTAATGGCAGAATGGGAGGCTAAAATTCAAAAGATGGCAGAAGCTTCAATACAGGAAAATATTACCTGCATACATGGCGTACCTACTTGGACTATTTTCTTGATCAGAAAAGTATTAGAACTTACTCAAAGCCAAAGTATTTTGGAGGTATGGCCTAATTTAGAATGCTTTTTTCATGGCGCAGTTGCCTTTGGCCCGTACAAGTCATTGTTTGAAAGTATGATTCCCTCACCTCAAATGAGTTATCTAGAAGCTTATAATGCCTCCGAAGGCTTTTTCAGTCTTCAAGATGTGATAGGCCAGCAAGATATGCTGCTAATGACTGACTACGGCATCTTCTATGAGTTTTTGCCCTTAGACAGCTTACAGGATCCTTATGCAGCAACTCTTTCTCTTGATGAAGTGGAGCTACATAAAAATTACGCGCTTGTTATAAGCACCAATTCTGGTCTTTGGCGGTATTTGATAGGCGATACGGTCAAATTTGTGAGCAAAGACCCGTATAGAATCCGTATAAGTGGCAGAACCAAGCATTTTATCAATGCCTTTGGAGAAGAGTTAGTTATAGAAAATGCAGATCATGCACTTGTAGAGGCTTGTTCACAGACGGGTGCGCGTGTAAGCAATTTTACGGCCGCGCCTATTTTTATTGAAAATGGCAAACGTGGCGGCCATGAGTGGTTGATTGAGTTTGATCAACAACCATCAGATATTAATCTCTTTACAGACCTGCTAGACAAGGCTTTACAGCGTGTCAACTCCGACTATGAGGCCAAGCGCAGTAAGGATATTGCCTTGCTTCCGCCATTGGTGAGGGTCTTGCCATTTGGCACTTTTTATGAACTCATGCGTCGCAAGGGGAAATTAGGCGGGCAAAACAAAGTACCGCGTTTAGCCAATGATCGCTTATTTATAGAAGAAGTCTTGGCTCTTCTTCAAGGCTAATACAACAACCTTTAAAGTAACTTCTGAATAAGCTCTGTAGCTGCTCTTTGTGGTGATTTTTGCTGATTGCGTACAGCCTCTTCGGCCTTCTGGAAGTGAATATCAAAATCTTCTCTCTCAAAAAAATGCTTTTTCAACAGAAATGTGAGTTGCTCATTCAACCAGTGAACAGCCTGTTCTGCGCGATTGTATGCAAAAAAACCATTCCCTAAAACCATAGATTTGAACTGTTCTATGGTGTCCCAGACTTCGTCTAAGCCTTTCTTTTCCAGCGCAGAAGCCAGTAAAACTTGGGGAAAGAAACCTGATGATGGGGGCGGAAATAAATGTAAAGCTTGTTTGTATTGATTTTGAGCCTTTTGAGCATTGCGTAAATTGTCGCCGTCAGCTTTATTGATAAGCAGCAAATCGGCCATCTCTATGATACCACGTTTGATACCTTGCAAATCGTCCCCCGCTCCGGCCAGCATAAGCAGCAAAAAAAAGTCTGTCATCTGTCGTACCACTGTTTCAGATTGCCCTACGCCCACTGTCTCAATGAAAATCACATTATAGCCAGCCGCTTCGCAAAGCAACATGGCCTCCCGCGTACGCGCAGCCACACCACCAAGAGAACTGCCTGCGGGCGAGGGGCGTATGTAGGCGCGTTCGTCTTGTGAAAGGAGCTCCATGCGGGTTTTATCACCCAGAATACTTCCTTTTGAAGTCTGGCTACTTGGATCTATAGCTAAGACAGCTAACCTGTAGCCTAAATTTAAGATTTTATAACCAAAACTCTCAATAAAAGT
This sequence comes from Cytophagales bacterium, assembly GCA_004293815.1. Lineage (GTDB taxonomy): Bacteria > Bacteroidota > Bacteroidia > Cytophagales > Bernardetiaceae > RDZD01. The sequence continues at coordinate 83,834 of RDZD01000015.1, forward strand.
ACTTTTGCCCACACCTGGGACACCTGTAATACCGATGCGGAGACTCTGTCCAGTATGGGGCATGAGGGCTTCAATAATCTGGTCGGCAAGTTCGTTGTCTGGACTCAACTTACTCTCTACCAGAGTTATTGCGCGACTAAGCATATATCTATTTCCTGAAAGAATTCCCTCGATATAGGCTGAGGCGGGGAGGCGTTGGCGCATAACGTGAAGCCTTGGGAGGAATGATTACTTTTTGTACTCAAAAATACTAATTTCAGAAATAATACTGCCCGAAACGATTTCTTTTGAGCCTACACAAGGATCCTGATCACAGTACTTGAGGTATTCATGCCGTTTGTATATCATACCTATACTGTCTGCGAACACCTCATAGCCAACATCTTTAAACAAAATATTAGAATCAGCCTGATGCATGATCACCGCCGCACGCGAAAAATTTAAGTTATTGACTGCAAAAGGCTTTCCGAGTGATACTACGCGATAGGGTTGCCTTTTACGGCTGTTAAAGGCATTTCCATTCCATGATTTATCTTCATAAAGCGGAAAGCTCATTTTAACGTATGGGACGTTGTGTTCGGTCTTGATAATTTGGCTATTGTCTTTTTTTACCGTCCAAACCGAGTCTATTTGCCAATTATCCAAGCCTGTGGGGCGTGTATAGCGCACAATACGGAATAAATCTTCACCATTTTCGCCTTTACTTTTGTCTAGTACCTCTTCGCGGAGCTGGTAGGTAAACAGACGTGGAATATTAGGATTGGGATTAGAGGCTTCATAAATTTGCTGTTTCACGCTATAAGAAATGCGTGCACCCACTTGGAGGGGATAATAGCTCTCACCAAAGTTGGCAGGAATAGTTTCTTCATTTTTTTCGCGACAGCCGCTCAGATAAATCAAAAAACAGAGGCTTAAAGCCCACAATACGTAGTTTTTGTGCATATTTTTTTACCTTTAATTTATCAACCATTCGAGAATAAATTCCCCTAAATGGTTTGAAAGTCAAACTCAATATGTTGTTTTATGTCAGTTGAAAGGCTTAAACCCACAGGACAGGTTTTGGCGGCATTTTCAAGCATGGCTTTTTGTTTTGCTGTGATTTTCAAGCCCTCTGGAGAGTGGTAAATGATGCGAATCTCTGCCACGCGTCTTGGATTGGCCTGCATAATCTTTTCTACATCCACCCAAAGCCCTTCTATTGCGATGCCTTCTCTTTTGGCCACAATGCCCATGATACTCAGTTGGCAACAGGCCAAAGACGTACACATCAGGTCTGTGGGAGAAAATGCTTCCCCTTTTCCATGGTTATCAGGCGGCCCATCGGTAATAAGAGTCTTGCCTGAAAGCAAATGTTCTGCAAAAGTTCTGATATCGCCCTCGTAGCGAACTTTCATTTTGGCCATTTGGATGCTTATTTGAGATATAGGATGATGCAAAAATAAGCAAAGCAATGACAATTCCAAGCATTAAGCTATAAAAGCTCTGCGTTTCATATAAAAAAGCTCTTGCAAGAGTCTAAAAGGTTCAAAAGCAAGATTTTTGTAAGACTTCTTGCAGAAAAGATTTTATCTGATTTTTAGTGTGGCAAGAGTAAGCATGGCCAAAAGCAAAGAACACATCCAAAACCGCATCACAATTTTAGACTCGTGCATCCCGCCTTTTTGGTAATGATGGTGTAGAGGTGACATTCTAAAAATGCGCCTACCTTCGCCATACTTCTTTTTGGTATATTTAAAATAACTGACTTGTAACATTACGGAAAGGTTTTCTACAAGAAAAACCCCGCAAAGAACTGGAATGAGGAGTTCTTTGCGCAAAATAATAGACAGCACGGCAATAACTGCCCCAAGTGAAAGACTACCCGTATCACCCATAAATACTTGTGCAGGAAAGGAATTATACCACAAAAAGCCCACACAAGCTCCCACAAATGCTAAACAAAATATCACAATTTCACTGGTATGTGGCAGATACATGATGTTAAGGTAGTCCGAAAACACAATATTGCCTGAAACATAAGCCAAAATACCCAGAACAGCCCCAATGATGGCCGAAACACCTGTAGCTAAGCCATCTAAACCATCGGTGATATTTGAACCGTTTGATACCGCAGTAATGATAAAAGTAACAATTAGAATGTAAAAAATCGCACTCAGTTTGCCTTCAAAAAAAGGCAACAACTGGCTGTAATCCAGCTCATTGTTTTTAAAAAACGGAATGGTTGTCTTAAGTGATTTGATGTCTTGAAATTGCAAAGAAGCCTGCGAAATAGCCTCACGCAAATTGATACTATCCAGATCTGTTATAAACTCGCGAATAACGATGCTTTCATGAAGATACATTGTAATCCCTACCAACAAACCTAAACCAATCTGGCCTACTATCTTAAAACGACCTTTTAACCCTGCTTTATTCTTGCGGAAAATTTTAATATAGTCATCCATAAAACCTATCAAACCCATCCAAATCAATGAAATGAGGAGCAAGATGATGTATATATTGGTGATTTGGGCAAAAAGCAATGTTGGAATAAAAATCGATGCTATAATGATTAGTCCACCCATCGTGGGCGTGCCTGCCTTAAGGTTTTCGCCCTGCAAGCCTAAGTTCCGAATAGTTTCGCCTATCTGTTTGTATTGTAGAAAGCGAATCATGCGTTTGCCAAACAGGATGCTAATCAAAACAGACAGAATAGCTGCAGCCAACGCACGAAAAGATATATATTGAAAGAGGCCAGCACCAGGAAAGTCAATGATTGAGCGCAAATATTTGAATAGGTAATAAAGCATCTTGAATAGCAGTCCGTGAGGTCGGGTATTTTTAAGCCGCAAAAATAAAGTAAAATGTGGAAGTTTAAATCATCTTGGCGATGAGATTGTTAAAAAAATGCCTTCTTACCCTATTTTTTTCTTATTTCTGAAGTAATTCATTGCGCTTTTTGTTCTAAAAGCTCTTCTGTTGTTATATTGGTAAGCTCACAGATATTGACACAAATGTTCATACAAATCGCGTCTAAAGGCAAATCGTTGATGTCTCGTCCAAAAGGATCTTCTATCTCCTCGCCTATTTTTTTTAGCCCTGCCAAGGCATAAAATACTAAAGCATTGACAAAAATAGCCCAATAACCCATTTCATGCAGCATTGTAAAAGGTAGAGAATACAGATAAAGGTATAAAAAATGCCTTAAATGCACACTGTAAGCCATAGGAATAGGCGTGCGTTTAATACGTTCACAACCGCCAATTACTTCTACAAAAGCTGTAAAGTAGCCTTCAAATGTGAGCTGAATCGTGTCGCTGAAATACCCTTTAGAACTTAGATGAGCCACATACTGGTATAAATTCTTGGCAAGCGCATTGACAGGGTGTTGCTTCTGAGCAAGATGATGCCGCTCTGCGTGGTTTAGATAAGGTGTATTTTGAGCGGTGTCTTCATTTCTCAAATACCAGCGGAATGACATCACAAATGTTGCAAGCCTGCGTATAAGCTCTATTTGTTCGTCTTTATGAGGTGTCATATTCTCAACGCGCATAGCCAGCGCACGTGAGTTATTGGTAAGGACTCCTAACAAACGCCGCCCCTCCCACCAACGTTCATAAGCAGAATTGGTTCTAAAAACCAACAAAAGACCTAAAGCCAAACCTAAAATAGAGTATACCATACTGGATATTTTGAAGCCAGAGAGATAGGACTCTACATGCAAAAAAGAAGCTAAAAAATTGTATACCAAATAAATAATCAAGGGCAATCCTATACTTCGCACAACATTGAAGTTAAAAAGCTGCCTAAAAGCACTGTTGTCTTGCGAGATTGTTTTTGTTATTTTGGTCATATATGCTGCAAAAATAAAAAATGAGTATTCATTCAAAAAGACCACAAAAAAGCAACTAATCCTTGTTTTAAGACAATCCAGAACACATAACTTTTGTACTTTTTCGGCTAACAAGTCTTACAAAAAGACTAAAACCATCATTTTAAGAGCCTAGAATTCTTGTTATCTAAAAAATAGTCCTTGATTACAAGCCGCTATTTTTTCAAGGCTTCTCAAAGCGCGTTTCACAATCTTGATTGTGTGGCTGTTTTGTGGGTTTTCTGCTTGCCATCGCGCACAAAGCGCGCGCACGAACTCTGGGCTAGATTTAGACGCATCATTGAGCCAGTTGCCTACACTCAACTGCACATAAACCGCTTCATCAGAACACAGAGAATTTAGAATAGGCAATGCTAGCTCTGGTGTAGCCTTAAGCTGCGCAATATGTTCGCACCACACTCCACGCGGACGTGTGCTTTCAGAGGCAAAACGCCTAATATTTTCATCTTTATTCCTAGCCCAAAGACTTAAAATACTGAGGCTTTTTTCCAGTTCACGCACAAGACTAGGACGTAAGGCTAACCAAGCCAGTTCGCGCACACCAAAATGTTTATCTGCTGCCAAAGGGAAAATCTTTTCTAGTTTTTGCTCCAGTGTGTAGCTGTTTTTTTGGGCAATAAAATAAGCAGCATAGCCTCTTAAGGAATCCGAATGATGGTTTAGCAGAGCTTTTTCTATCTTATCTACACAGTCATTTTGCTCTGCGTAGTCTAAAATATGTGGGCTTAGACGCTGGTAGCATACCATTACAGTAGGCTTTTTTAGCTTGGCGTATTCCACTTGAATCAGCTCAGCCAAAGACTTTATGTTTATGGCATTAAAGCAAAAAGATAGCAGCACTGCATGGTTTATAGCCAGCCACTCCACCAAGTTACCTGACTCTAAAAGTCCTTGATTGAGTAAATCTAGAACGGATGCGGGTATGTCACTCACACGTCGCGCGGGTTTACGCTGCATGTAAGCTTTTAGGAGAGAATCTGCAGACATGAAATGTTTTAATCAATTTACAAACCGCTAGCCTCTAAGGTTTTATCAATTTTTTTAATAAGCCCTTGAAGAACATTTCCAGGTCCACATTCCACAAATTTGACTGCACCATCTGCCGCCATTTGCCTCACGGATTGTGTCCAGCGAACGGGAGCTGTGAGCTGTGCAATTAAATTGGCTTTGATTTGAGATGATTCTGAAAAAGGTTTTGCCGAAACATTCTGATAAACAGGGCAAACAGGGGCTTTAAGTGTGGTTTGTTCTATGGCTTTGGCCAACTCGGCGCGTGCCGGCTCCATAAAGGGCGAGTGAAAAGCTCCGCTCACAACCAGAGACATTGCGCGTTTAGCACCAGCTGCTTTCATCGCATCGCAAGCCAGTTGCACACCTTCTACCGAACCAGATATGACCACTTGACCAGGACAATTGAAATTGGCAGCTACTACAACAGCCGTTTGATTTACTTCCGCACAAATTCTTTCCACAACATCATCTTCAAGTCCTAGAATGGCCGCCATCGTACTAGGAGCCACCTCGCAAGCTTTTTGCATGGCCTCAGCACGCTTTGAAACTAGCATTAGTCCATCTTCAAAACTTAGAGCACCATTGCAAACCAATGCTGAGAATTCGCCTAGAGAGTGTCCAGCCACCATATCTGGCTTGAGGTTGGGTTGACAGAGAGCCGCGATGACTGAATGCAAAAATATAGCGGGCTGCGTAACACGGGTTTGTTTAAGTTCTTCGGCTGTGCCCGAAAACATCAAATCGGTTATGCGAAAACCTAAGATATCATTGGCCTGTTCAAAATACTTTTTTGCTAAATCAGAAGTTTGATAAAGCGACTGACCCATACACACAAATTGCGCGCCCTGTCCTGGAAAAACGTATGCTATCATATTAAGCAGTTATTTATGAATGTTTTAGCTTATGGCGTATAAATAAACCATAAGCTAAAACATTGAATTTTTATAAAAAAACATTGAATTTTGTTGCAAATCTACATTAAAATTGTCCAGCTTTTAGAGCAGACTAGAGTTTATTTTTTATGACTTTGCTGTTTGCAGACTGCCACTTGTTTTGCCATTTGATGATATAAACACCGCTTGGCAGAGCACTAAGGTCTATTTCATAGTTCTGTGCGTCAAAAGTTAAGATGGTTGCCTCCACTTTTTTGCCCATCAAATCATATACTTCTATCGAACCCTTTTCTGATGCCTGTGGAACAGTTACGCGTACACGGTCTTGCGTGGGATTGGGGTAAAGTAATATTTGTTGTGGTAAGTCTACACTTATTTCGGTAAGCTTAGTTAAAGCACTCAAATCAAGCTCAAAAGAGTTCATCAGTGCATCGTTAGACTGAAAGACCAGTTTGGCACGCGCATCTTTTTCCTTCCCAGAACTGAACACAATATCTACTTCAAAACTTTCGCCCGCAGCCAGTGTAGCTGGCAATTTTTTAGAGAACTTAAACCGCTTATCATCTAAAATACTGCTTTCTATCAGTTTGAGAGTGGCAAGTCCTTTGTTTTCAAGCTTGAGACTTTTTGTAAGAGGTTTCCCTACCTCCATGATACCAAAGAACAGGTTATCACCAGTACTGAGAGTTTGCCCGCTTTCGCTTAAAACCAAACTGGCAAATGGAGAGGCGGTTTGCCCAAGTGTGTAATTTAATGTAAAATCGTAGATAAACTCATTACCAAAGTCAGGATTGAAAGATCTGATAGGGTTACCGTCTTTTCTCAGCTGAACATAGCCTCTGCCAGCTGCTCCATTGAAGGGCCAATAAAAGCCGTCGCCGTTGCTGTCTTTGATCAACAAGCGATAACAACCTGGTGGGTAGTTGAGCGGAATATCGTATACCTCATTGGCCATTTTGGCTACAGAGAGTACTTTTTCGCCTGTATTGAGATGAATAATTTCAAGCGAATTTTCAGAAAATTTATTGTTAGATCTAATAAAAAAGTTTAAAGTATTGTCCAACACTGGTGCAAGTTTAAAGTTTACTGCCATGCTGTTGTCTTTGCTGTACTCATCCGTTTCTGAGTTAGGTTCAGAAAGCTTTACCCAAAAAACATTGTCTACACCTGTCCATGTCCCCCAGTTACTGCTTGGCAGCTCCACCTCAGCCACTTCCCCAAAATTCAAGTTTCCATACCATACGTAAACAGAGGTTTGGCCTGTTCCTTGTACTCCGTATTCTATTTTTACTTTTTTGAGAACATTTGAGCCATTATTCCGAATGGCTATGCGAGCATTTGTACAAGTGGTATTGAAGCGCACATTGGACTTTTGATTAGGCGTGATGATGCTTTCCATAGCTGCATCATTTTTTGCACTGATGTCGCCATAGCTTACCAACTGTGCACTAAGAATATAAGAGGGTGCTTGCGTACCACTCCATGTATACTTCTCTATGTTCAAGTCAATCGTGTTGTCTGTATCAAACTTCAAAAAGGGCTTGAGTTCATGATCAAAAACGCCCACTTTGTCACCTGGACACCAATTGGCGCGATTAAAAACCCACGTACCAGCCTGTGGCCAAATAGGATTAGAACCGCAGTCATCACGCCACATTTTTACTTTTGCTACATTTTGATTATTGACTTTAAGCTGATAGTTGCGCTCACAGAACTCTGCGCAATTATTGCTATTGTCAAAGCCATGTCCCGTAACCAATACTTTAAAGCGGGCATCTTTAGTGCCATCTGCCAACTTAACTGTTCTTTCTGGCAATGAAAGGCGTTCAAACTCATCAGCGGTTTTGTAAGCATCACTCACTCGGTACACGTTTTCAATCCCTAAAACTTCCCTAACTGGCTGTCCTTCTATAAGTTCAAACCAAACCGTGGCACTAAATCCGCTAGACCAACCATCGTAAAATACTCTAATGGGAACATCGCCATTCAGTATAGGAGCGAAATCCGTCACATCGTAGGTATGCGTAATGCTCCACTTGTTGCTAAAACCCTGCTGCGACCTAGCCATATAACCTCCATAAGGCGTAATGAGGCGGCCTAGCTCGTATAAAACGGTATCCCCTGTTTTACTAGCTTTCTTAGCGTCAATACGAACGGTGTAGTCCCAGTCGCTACAACCTGAAGAGGCACAGCCTAAACTAAAGTGCATAAGCATTTTACGGTATTTTTTACCTGCCGCAGGAAAATTTACCAGCTCCTCATAGCCCTCATTCCAGACCATGTTTACGCGTGTGTGAGCCGAAACAACTGTCGTGTCATTGGCCTTTGAAAAGTATCCCCAAAAAAGAAGAGGAATCAAGCAAAGCAAAAAAGATTTCATAGGTTAGTGCTGTTTGTAAAATGATCATGCGTATAAAAACGCTCTAAATCTAAGACAAATCATCTAGAAATAAAACTTTTGCCATAAATCGTTATCTAAAACAAAGGAATGTCTAGTCCTGCTTTTTTAGGAGTATAAAGGACTAATCCCAAAGGCGTATGGACACACACTAAAAATGGGACTTTTTACAAGCTATTAGAGGTATAATTCTCCAAAAAAAATCTTTAGCAAAACAGCTAACAAACCATCAAATAGACATGTATGTGTATAAAAATCTTCTAAAAGGCTATTCTAAAAATCAGTCATTGAGTTGCAGAAGAGCCGAAATACTATCCATTTTTTGCTGTTCGGTGCTAGAGATTCCCTCTGAGGATTCCGCAAAAACTTCCAAAAGTTCTACAATATCTTCTTTATACTCAGGATGAATAGTCAAATATTCAGCTAGTGCGTCCAGAAAAAGTGGCTCCCAACCGTTGAGTTTTTCCAGTGTGTGCCGAAGTTCTCCCAAAAACATTTCGGTGTATTCGTGGCGCAAATCTTGGCTTGGGCTGTCATCAAAGTGGGCACGTGCCATAAATTCTGCCAAATTCTCTATATAAAACCATTCGTCTTCGTCTATTTGGCCGTCTGCCATCACCACCAAAAGAGCAGGAAAAAATGTAACGAAGGTTTTAAACTGGTTTTCTTGCAACTTAGAGCCAGTCTCTTCCTTAAACTGGTAATAGAGCTGAGTGATTTTATTGTTGGTCATAGCAATGCGTAGTTTCTGGCGAGGGCACAATTGTAAGTACTTGTCAATGTTTTGATATAAAGGATGTGAACAAAATCAATGCCGTGAGCAGTTTTTTTCCACAGAAGCATCAGATTTTAAGTTTAACAGGCCAAAATTGTCGTTTATGTTTCGCTTATTCGCTCTCATCGTCAAATATACTCAAATATGTACCCTTGCTTCTTTTAGAGACTAAACCACCTCACAGCTTCTCAAAAGATACTCAAGCGTAAACAAAATATTTAAGTACAGTTGCGCATCTCAAACAAGATTTGAGAATATTTTTTGAAATTCTCTACCAACTCTTTGCGATTATTTGCGTATATTGCAACGTTTTTAGTGCAGTTCTTAGTGCTTGCCCAAAACAGCTTTTTGTCCTGCTCTAGCCCAATAGGTCTCCCAAAACTCTGCTGGTATGCTCTTAGTCGCCCTTAGTTTTGCGAGATTTTTCCTGTATCTTTAACCATTGTTCTGAACCACATCATGGAAAACGAAAAAGACCTCGAACAAGCCCTCCCCAATGCTGAAGATTCTTCTGCAAAGCTCGCCGCCACAGAAACTACGGCTGAAACCGTTGCTGTTGCACTTGAAGAAGACTTTAGTGGACTCCCTCTAAGTGAATTGCTCAAAAATGCTAACCAGCTACATGAATCAGTGAAACAAAGCGAAAGCGTAGATTTCAAAAAAACTGATCGTACCCTCCAAAAACTCAAAGAGGCCGTTGACGCACATAACAGAAGCGAAAGAGAGGCCGCGCTCGACAAATTCAAGACTGCCAATGAAGGCAATTCTGAAGGATTTGACTTTAAACGCTCAGTAGAAGTAGAAAGCTTTTACGAAATATTTAAAGACATTAAGGACAGAAAAAGCAAGCATATCAAAAAACTTGAGAGCGACAAGCAACAAAATTTGAGTAAAAAGAGTAGCATCTTGGAACAGATAAAAGCACTCACTGAAAAAATGGATGGGCCTGATGCCAGCGACGAGAGCAATAAAAAGGATATGGAGAGCTACAAGGCACTTCTCCAAGAGTGGAAGGCTACAGGATCTGTACCACAAGAGTCAGCAGACGAACTCAACAAGCGTTATCGCGCACTCACAGACCAGTTCCACAGCCGCAAAAAGCTTGACAATGAGGCCAGAGAGTTTGACCGTAAACGAAACTTGGACGCAAAGCTAAAAATTTGTGAAAAAGCAGAAGAGTTATCCAAACTCGACAATGTGAACGAAGCCGTTAGACAGCTCAATATTTTGCACCAAGAGTTCAAGAAGTTTGGCCCTGTGCCCAAAGATCGTCAAGAAGAAATTTGGTCTAGGTTTAAAGTAGCTTCAGATGTGGTGTATAATCACAAGAAAGCTTCCTCTGAAGATTTCAAAAAAACACTAGAAGACAACATGAAGCTCAAGCAAGAGCTTTGTTTGGAAATAGAAAAATATGCTGATTTTCAAACCGACCGCATGAAAGAGTGGAACATCAAAACAAAAGAAGTTTTGGCCATTCAGGAGCGTTGGGACAAAGTAGGAGCAGCCCCAAAAGAGGTTTCTAAAAGCTTGAATAAGCAGTTTTGGAAAGACTTGAAATCATTCTTTCAAAACAAAACCAAGTTTTATGAAGGGATGAGCGCAGAGCGCAATGCTAACTTGGCTCAAAAAGTAGCCATCTGTGAGCAAGTAGAAGCTTTGAAAGGGAGTTTCAACTGGGATGAAGACAGCGACAAGATTAAAGACTTACAAAACGAGTGGAAAAAAATTGGCCCTGTACCTGATAACCAAAACGAAGCCATTTATGAACGCTTCAAAAACGCTTGTGATCAGTTCTTTGCACGCAAACGCAACCGCCACCAAGAACAAGACAAAGCACAAGAGCACAACCTTGCACAAAAAGAAGCTCTTTGCAAACAAATGGAAGATTTGGTTAAAAACAATGGTTTGATTACCCTCGAAGTCCTTGAACAATTCCACGTTAAGTGGCATGAGTCTGGTCAAGTGCCCAAGAAGAACATGGATAGCATTTCAGGGCGTTTTGAAGACGCTTCCGATGCTCTCCTGCGCAAGTTTGGCACCACCGAAGAGGAATATATCAAAGCTAGAACTGAGCTGCAAGAGCGTTTGGTGCAAACCAATCCTAAATATGCCTTCAAATTCCGCAAACGCGAAGGCAATATCAAACGCCGCATCACAGCTTTGGAAAATGATATCAACCTATGGCAAAACAACATAGAGTTTTTTGCAAGTTCCAAAACTGCTGATAAACTCCGCAGCGAGTTCAATGCTAAAATCAGCGATGCCAAAAAGGAATTGGCTGTCCTTCAAAAAGAACTCCGTATGCTTTCTGCCGCATCTGCCGCTGAAGCTAAATAACGCCCCAAGTTCTTAAAAACAAAAACAGACTAGCGGCTGTCCTGCTAGTCTGTTTTTTGTAAAACGAATCAAACATTGACTTTAACACACAAAAACTTACTCATCAAACTATGTCAGAGCAATCCAAATCCAATAACGCTGCTAACCTTGTGGCTTTGAATGGCATTCATCACAGTGCGTGGGGACATCCAGCTGATCTTTTGGCCTTGAATGCTCTCAAGAAAGTGCCTGTTTTAGACAAGGTCTTGCAATATATCTTGGGAATGACCTCCGAACGCTCCATTTACTTGCTACATTTGGCTTCGGCGGTGCGTACTAGCCCCACACAGTTCGCAAGGCTTCATCAACTTATGCGCGAAGTAAGCCAAGTATTTGGCTTAGAGGCTGAAAATATCCCGCATGTGTTCGTTACACGTGAGCTTATCATGGGCAGCGGAGCGATGGGCTGGGAAAAACCTTTCATTGTACTCACCCATACAGAGGAGCAAAACCTTTCAGATAATGAGTTAAGAGCAGTTCTTGGACGTGAATTGAGCCATATTTTATGTGGTCACATGCTCTATAAATCGCTCTTGGTGTTTATGGATCAATTTTCGCGTTTCTTGGTATCTATACCCATTGCCAATACCGCCTACAGCGCACTGATGAGTGCCTTGCGCGAGTGGGAACGTAAATCTGAGCTTACCTGCGATCGTGCAGGCCTCTTGGCGTGTCAAAAACCAGATGCCTTTTTACGCTACGTCATGAAACAGGCGGGAGGTAATAACATCAATCAAATGAGCGTAGGCGATTTTATCTTACAGGCCGAAGAATATGCTCAAAACGATAACATGAGAGATAGCATTTTTAAAATACTGAACCTCTTAAATCAAAAACATCCCTTTGCTGTTCTCCGCGCCAGCGAAATTATCAACTGGATACGTTCAGGAGAATATGACAATATTTTGAATGGCAGCTATAACCGAGGCGAAAATCCAATAGGCAAAGAGTTTGAGAGAGCCAAAGAAAGTTATAAAAACTCTTTCTCTGAGCACTTTACTTACAATGCTGATACCAATACTGGTGGCTTTAACTGGGAGGGATTCAGAAATTTATTCAACAAAAAATAAGGCTTAAAGCTATAATCTTTATCTATGAAGCTTCATCTCAAAAACCCACTTGTATTTTTTGACCTCGAGACCACGGGTATAGACATTATGCGTGATCGAATTGTAGAAGTGGCTCTCATCAAAGTAATGCCCAATGGCGAGGAAATCCGCAAAAGACATCTCGTTAATCCTACCATACCTATTCCTTTGGAAGTGAGTGCCCTACACGGCATTTATGATAAAGACGTGGCCAATGCACCCACATTTAAACAAATAGCCAAATCTTTTGCAGAGTTTCTCAAAGGCTCAGACTTAGCGGGCTTTAATCTTGTACGCTTTGATGTGCCGCTCCTTGTGGAAGAATTTCTTCGTGCAGGTGTAACTTTTGATGTAAGTAAAAGGCTTATTGTTGATGTACAGCGTATTTATCACCTCATGGAGCCTCGTACCCTGTCGGCAGCCTATCGCTTCTACTGCCAACGCGAGCTAACTAATGCACATACGGCTGAAGCCGATACAGAGGCTACTTATGAAGTGCTCAAAGCGCAGATTGAACTATACAAAAACACCAGTTTAACGGATAAAAACGGCCTACAATACTTCCCTATTCAGAATGATATGGTTGTTTTACACGAACTGGCCATGTCCAACAAAATAGACCTGGCGGGGCGCATGGTCTATGACCAACATAAAAGAGCGGTTTTTAACTTTGGAAAGCACAAAGATAAATTGGTGATAGATGTTCTTCAAAAAGAGCCTACTTATTATGACTGGGTGATGAATGGCGAATTTCCGCTAGACACCAAACAAAAACTGACCGAGATAAAACTAAGTATGACCTCATTGAGTGCTTAGCTCTTATCCCAATCACCTCATAGCTCTAAGATTTGAAGTACTGTCTCATTCTGCTCAAACGCGATTAGGTATCTTAATCTAAAAGCCTAAAATGACACAATACAAAATAATTTACAATAAAGCGTGTAGCATTAAGCATCTAATTTGTGCCTGATTACAAAGCTTTTACAAAACAAAGACGAACTTTTTTTAAAAAAATAGTTTTTTTTGCTTCTAAAATTTGGTAAATATTGTAAACCTTCGCACCTTTGCAGCGGAGAAATGGCAGAGTGGTCGATTGCGGCGGTCTTGAAAACCGTTGAAGGCAACTTCCGGGGGTTCGAATCCCTCTTTCTCCGCCAGAAGCGCGGTTACTTAGAAAGTAATCGCGCTTTTTTTATGCTTTAGCTCAAATCTTTAAGCAGACATTTTTGCGTAGGTAAACCAGCGGCTGTGTTTTTTTCTGTACTTTTGCGGCTGTGTTTTCGTCTTTTGATCTTTAAGCTTCTATAACCATGTTTTTTGTTCCTCAGCTCATCTATACAGCTTTTTGGGTGCTCACTTTTTGCTTGTCTGGGCTGTTTTTGGGTGGTTGCTCGTCAAGCAGCTCAAAAGAAATGCCTAAAAGCAAAACCAAGCAACAATCTTTGGTAGTTAACAAGCCTAATCCCACCCCACTGGACACCGCTTGGAAATCTGCTCACGACTCTACGCTGGTAGAAGTGCTAAAAGTGGATAAATCGTTTATTTTAGACATTCGCTACGCCACCACCAACAACTTTATGAAAATAAAGGTGTACCCCTGCGATAAATGTTTGCTCCGCAAATGTGCAGCAGAAGCCCTCAAAAAAGCCAATGATCTTTTCAAAAAAGATGGTTTCATGGTTAAGATTTATGACGGTTATAGACCTCTGTCTGTGCAGTGGGAGCTTTGGAACAGAACCTCTAACAAAAACTATGTAGCCAATCCACGCAAAGGTTCTAACCACAATCGAGGTTGTGCCGTAGATATGACCCTTACCGACCTTAACGGCAAAGAGCTGGATATGGGCACGCCTTATGATTTTTTTGGGCCAGAAGCGCACCATACCTATACTAACCTGCCAGCTAAAGTTCTCAAAAACAGACAAAAGCTCAAGTCTGTAATGGAGAGTGTAGGTTTCAAACATATTTCTAATGAGTGGTGGCATTACGACTACAAAATTAAATACAGCGTGTTGGATCAGCCCTTACCCTGTGATAAAGCTCCCTAGACAACTCTCAAAGCAATGATGAATATTCTTGAAGCAGCAAAAACTGTTTTTGACATCGAGGCAAAAGCTATTTTACAGCTCAAAAACCAGCTCAACGGCAGCTTTGAGCGCGTAATCCATGCTATTTTAAACTGTAAAGGCAAGTTAGTGGTAACTGGCATGGGCAAATCTGGCCATATAGGCCGCAAAATTGCTGCTACTTTGGCCAGCACTGGCACGCCTAGTTTTTTTATGCATCCCGCAGAGGCTTTTCACGGTGATTTGGGAATGGTTTCTAAGGGCGATTTGATTCTAGGAATATCTTATTCTGGGGAAACAGAAGAACTTATTAAACTTTTGCCCTTGCTCAAAGCGCGCCAGAACGAGTTTATTGCACTTTGTGGAAAAAAAACAGCCACGCTATCTGTTCACGCTGATTATTTCTTAGATGTATCGGTGCAAGAAGAGGCTTGTCCTTTAGCCTTAGCACCAACAGCTTCTACTACAGTGGCTTTGGCTATGGGCGATGCGCTGGCAGTGGTGCTTATGAAGATGCGAGATTTCAAGGCAGAAGATTTTGCCAGATTTCACCCAGGAGGAAGTCTTGGTCGCAAATTGCTGACTAAAGTAAAAGATATGATGCGCAGAGAAAATCTACCTCTCATTGGTGTAGAGGCAAGTATTGAGCAGTTGATTCTTACAATTTCAGCGAGTCGTTACGGCCTAGCAGTGGTGGAGCTTCCAGAAAATAAATACGGATTGGTAACTGATGGCGATTTGCGCCGTGCGCTGACTGTTTTTAGGCTAGATGGTATCAAAAATCAGCGCATTGAGCATATCATGACTAAAAATCCGAAATCTATTAGCCCAGAAAGCAGCATTTCAGAGGCCGAAGAGCTATTCTACAAACACCAAATTACCCACTTGCTGGTACAAGACAATGGTATTTTACTTGGTGTGTTACAGCTCTACGACCTCCATAAACTATGATAGACTAAAATCTGTTCGCTGCGCCAAATCCAAAATAAAAGCATACTCAAGAGCCACTTCCTTAAGGCGTGCAAACCGCCCACTAGCACCGCCATGTCCTGCCTCCATGTTTGTGTGCAGAAGCAGCTTGTTTTGATCTATTTTCAGCTCGCGCAGCCGTGCTACCCACTTGGTAGGCTCCCAGTACTGTACCTGTGAGTCGTGGAGTCCGGATGTAACCAAGATGTGTGGGTAGTTTTGTGCCTTGATGTTGTCGTAAGGCGAATAAGAAAGCATATAGTGATAAAACTCTTCATTAGCAGGGTTGCCCCACTCATCATACTCATTGGTGGTGAGAGGAATGGTATCATCGAGCATGGTGGTAACGACATCTACAAATGGGACATGTGCAACAATCCCGCCATACGTGTCAGGATACATGTTTGCCACCGCACCTACGAGCAAGCCCCCCGCGCTCCCGCCTACGGCATAAATCTGCTTAGCTGCCGTATAGCCTTGCTGTATCAAGTGTTGCGCACAGGCTTCAAAGTCTGAAAAAGTATTTTTCTTTTGTAGTAAACGGCCCTCATCATACCAGTAGCGTCCCATGTCCTCACCCCCACGGATATGAGCGATGACAAATATGAAGCCTCTATCCAGTAAACTCAAGCGTGCCGAACTGAAATAAGGATCTATAGAGTGGCCATAAGAGCCATATCCGTAAAGATAAACTGGTTGGGTTTCTGTGCGGTTGAGCTTTTTGTGATACACCAAGGACATTGGGACGGCAGTACCGTCTGGCGCGGTGGCGGTAAGTCGCTCACTGGTGTAGTCTTCCGCATTGAATTTGCCTAAAACTTCTTGTTGCTTAAGCAATACCTTTGTGCGGTTACGCATATCAAACTCAATAACCGAGTTGGGTGTTGTGAGCGATGTATAAGCGTAGCGAAGTGCATCAGTATTAAAATCAGGGTTGTAGTGCAAGTAAGCGGTGTAAGCTGGTTCGCCAAAATCAAGATAGTACTCTTCTGAGGCTGTAGGCATGATTCTGATGTGGAGAAGCCCCGCTTTGCGCTCCGTCAAAACCAAAAAGTCTTTGAACAAATCCAAATCTTCCAACAACACATCATCGCGGTGCGGAATTATCTCTTCCCAACGCTCTTTATGAGAAATCTCCTCAATCAAACAGCGCATGAGTCTAAAGTTTTTGGCTTGCCAATTGGTTGTTATATACAGGTACTGTTCAAAATGTGCTACCCCATATTCATGATCGCGTTCACGTGGCAAGCAAACTCTAGGTAAAAAGTTGCTATCTGGGCTAAATGTATCAATAAGATGAACTTCTGTTGTTGTGGTGCTGCTAAGCGAAATGCCTATGAAAGCCTTAGATTTGCTTCGGTAAATCCCCGTGTAGTAGGACTCGTCTTTTTCTTCATAAACGAGTACATCATCTGCCGTTGGTGTGCCAAGCGTATGCCTGAATACTTGATAAGAACGCAAAGTCTGAGGATCTTTCCTAACGTAAAAAAGGGTTTTGTTGTCATGTGCCCACTCAAAAGCTCCACCTTCCACCAAATCAATCTCTTCATTTTCAATAATTTGACCAGTCTGTAAATCTTTGAAGCGCACGGTGTAAAGTCTGCGGCCTATTCTATCTTCGGCAAAAGCCATAATCTGGTGGTTGTCCGAGAGAGTTATACCACCACATTCATAAAACTCATGTCCGACAGCTCTTGTGTTGAGATCTATGAGGATTTCTTCGGGATCGTCCATGTGTTGCTTCTTGCGTGCATGTATAGCATACTCTGAGCCTTTTTCATAACGCTGGTAATACCAATAATCGTCCAATTTGTAAGGCACAGACTCATCCTGCTCTTTAATACGGGATTTGATTTCTTGAAAAAGATTTTCTTGAAAGTCCTTCAAGTGAGCCATTTGTGCGGTAGTAAAGGCATTTTCGGCTTCTAAATAATTAATAACCTCTGGGTTTTCGCGTTCTCTAAGCCAATAAAAATGATCTTCTCTTTTGTGACCGTGTGGTGAATCTACAACAAATGGTTTGCGAGGAGCTTGGGGTGCTAAAATGGGATTTTTTGTACTATTCATTGTTTAATTTGAGTTCAGATTGACTAAAAAAAATAACCAACAGAAAGAACAAACTGCCTGTTGGTTATTGAAATTTTTTTGATAAAGAAGCGGTTAGTTTTCAGAACCTTCGTTCACTTTAATTTCAGTCTCACCTGCAAAAAGCTGCGCACCTTCAATTTTTTCTATCTCCATAGAAGCCGCAGTTTTATACTGGTAAGATTGCACTTGCTTCAAATAAACAACGGCTTCAGCACCTTTATTGGCCTTAATCAACATGACACCTAGCGCAAAAGCAAATTGCGATCGCATTTCGGGGTCTATGGTTTTGTTGTCAAAAAGGGCTTTGATGATGTTTAAAGACTCATCTTTCTTGCCTAATTCATAGACAATACGACCCTTGAGAAACAAAAGCGGTACTGCAACTGGCTGATTTTTAAGAGCGTTGTCAATTGCTGTGAGCGCATCACTGTACTTGGCATTTTTAAAATACAGGCTAGCCAACTCCTTGTTATAATTACTTTGCTTGATAGGATCTTTTTCAGTTTCAAGCATGACTTTAATTTTATGAATAGTAGCCGATTTGTCTGCTAAATCTTCGCCGAGCTTAGCTAAAAACTGATTAGCACCCACAAAGTCTTTGCGAATTTTGAGACAAAGCTCCAAGTAGTTCTTAGCTGTTGCATAGTCAAAAATTTTGTAGTGAGCATTGGCTATTTGCAAAAAATACTCGGGTTGCATCCGCAGGATAGGGCCTTTGAAAGGGCCGATATTAGCCAACTTGAGTATTTCAGAAGCTTTATCGTATTGCCCTGAATGGAAATAGGCAAAGCCTAACTGAAAAAAGTACTTGGCTCTTTCTTGGCTGACAGAATCTCTGGGAAGTTTTTCTACGACTCTTTCCAAACACTCTACCGCTTTCAGATACTCGCTTTTCTGATTGTGGTAGCGTGCTTTACAGAACAAAACATCTACTTGGTTAGGGGCTATTTGATAAGCATCTTGTATATGCTTACCCACTTCATTGAATTTTTTTTCTTTGTATAAAATATTGATTATCTGTATTTTGTATGTCACTCGTTTAATTTTATCAGCTTCATAAGTAAAGGACTTATCCAAGAATTTGATCGCATTAGGAAAGTCTCTTCTTTGTAAATACAGACGAGCGAGCATAGCATTAGCCTCTATGTGGTCGTTTTGCATATCCGCCACTTTGGCATACTGCTTCAGGGCATTTTCAAAATCTTTGAGTATGTAATAACATTTGGCTTGTTGCAGAAAAAAGTTGATATTCAGAGGGTTTTCTCCTGCCGCTTTTTGATAATATTGTATGGCTAAAGCCCAGTTTTTAGCTTTGCGAAACTCCTCTGCTTTATTAAAGTTTACCATGCCGTCTTTAACCTTGTCAGGCAGCTGGGCATGGGCAGAAAGAAGCATTGCAAAAAACACAAACACTGACAAAAAAATGCGCTTGAATGCAAAAAGTAATCTTTCGTTATGATGATTATAAGAAAAGAGCATATGTTATTTGACTTGAAAGTACACTGAGTTTTATGCTAGAAAAATCATAATCTGCTATTTGCCTAAGTAGAGTCTTACACAAGCAGTCTGGATTCTCAGATTCCAAATATGGTAGTTATAAATTCAAACTCCAAATAAAATAGCATCTTTCTTAACAAATTGTAGTGCAATTCATTGTTTGAATAGTTAAATCAAAAAGTTAGTACTGCCAATCAAAGCCTTTTCGTATGCAACTCATTTGGTTAAATATACTTCAAAAACTAGACTATAATAGCCAGATGCTTGAAAGCAAAAAATAGCAATCTGGATATCTCATAAAAAGGAGACCCCCAACTCTGGCAACAAAACCGCTGAAAGAGTTGGGGGGTATTTGACAGCAAAGCTTACAAAAACAAGCTATTCTTTGGCAAAAGAGCCTACAGACACTGTTTTTCCATTAATAGATGACTTGATCAGATAAACACCATAGCGAAGTTGTCCCACTTGAATTGTACATGACCCATCTGAATCGAGTATAGTATCCACTTGTTGCAAGCTCGCACCTGTTTTGACATCTGCAATATCAATTTTTACGCTTTGACCTGCCGCATCAGCCCCAAACTTAATGTTCAAGTCATTTTTAACGGGATTGGGCGATATGTGCATCTGATTCGATATAAGCGGCTGATTCTTCATCAAATCTTTAAGCTGCTCAGGGGACAAATCATACTTAGGGTGTGAAAGTTTTTGATAACCCTTTTCATTGGGCACACCTATGCCATCAGGAGCCCTTTGTTCTTCATCACATGGGTCATACACACCAAAACTAATCATTCCGTTGGGATGCCATTGACCATTTTCAAACACAATATCGATAGTGACGTACATACCAAGGCATGGCCCAATATAGGCATTAAATGTAATAGGAATTGCTGAGGCATTTATGCTACTCAAAAATAACGTTGCAAAGAGCGCGAAAGCTACTGAAAACGATTTTAACTTTTTCATAATTACAGATTGTTTGAAGTGTAAAACGATAGATTAAAATGATGTAACAGAAACCTTTGCAAAGCTAAAAAAAAATGCTTTGTGCCAAATAATTATTAAATTCTGAACACTTATTTTTTTGTTTTCCTAGAGCAATTTTTTTGCGTTAGCTTTGCTAAACTTTTTCACAAAAATATAGTGTATGAACTACGAAGTGGGCATTTTAGGTGGGGGGCTTGCTGGTTTAAGCCTCAGCATTCGGCTAGCAGAAGCAGGACTTTCAGTAGCTCTCTTTGAAAAGCAGGACTATCCCTTTCACCGCATGTGTGGCGAATATCTGTCTCTGGAGTCCTTGCCATACATCAAAAGACTTGGTGTTGACCCGTTTGCACATGGTGCGCAGCGCATAGATGAATTGGTGCTTAGTGCGCCTAGCGGACGTAGCCTATCTCAAATGCTTCCCTTGGGCGGTTTTGGATTAAGCCGTTATTGCCTAGACTCTTTGTTAGCCGAAAGAGCAAAAAGCTTAGGCGTAAAACTTTTTACAAAAACTCAAGTATTAGATATTACAAGCTCAGAGCAGCACAGACATCTCATTCATACACACAATCAAGGCGAAGTAGTCGTAGCTTTGGCCATAGGCACTCACGGCAAACGCTCAAACATAGATGCCAAGCTCAAACGCCAGTTTTATAGCAAAAATACGCCTTACATGGCCGTAAAACATCATATCAGGATACAAAACTTCCCTAGCAATCAGATTGCGCTGCATAATTTTAAGGATGGTTACTGTGGTTTTTCGCGTGTAGAGGACGGGCTTTATTGCCTTTGCTATCTGACCACGAGACAAAACCAAAAAGCCTTTAAAACCATTAAAAATATGGAACAGAACCTACTTTCTCAGAATCCCTTTCTAAAGCAGATTTTTGAGGAGGCTGAATTTGTTTGGGATAAACCCATTGTTATCAACGAAATTTCTTTTGAAAAGAAAACGCTTCACGAAAATTCAGTTTTGATGTGCGGCGATGCAGTAGGCATGATTACACCGCTCTGTGGCAACGGCATGTCTATGGCTTTACATGGTTCTATGTTGCTGGCAGACTTACTTTTGGCAGAACAGGCGCAAGCTGGCAGAGTGGTTTTTAGCCATCAACTGGCTCAGAATTATGAAAAAATTTGGAATAAACACTTCGCCATGCGTTTGCGTGTAGGGCGCAGCATTCAGCGTTTTTTTGGCAGCGAAAAACTTTCCGATTATTTAGTTCGATTCTTTTCAAGAACTCCCATGCTAGGCAGGCAGCTAATTCAGCTCACACATGGCGAAGCTTTTTAGTTTTAGGCTGATACAAGGCCCAAACTGCCGCCATTAGCCACCATGGGTGTATAAAATGTCCCACTGCTAGGTATAAAAATGCCAGAGAATGGAAACACAAAGCCAAAAGCCAAAAAAACCGTGCATAAAACCGCCAAAAAGAAGCTATAAAGCCACTCAGCTGAAACATCACCAATACTACGCCAAAGTTTTTTGTCAATCCCGAAAAACCACGGAGTTGCCACATCAAACCGCTGTGGAAACATTTTTCCAGCCCTGCCAGACCGTAAGGCCAGCAAGCCGCTACACTTATCAGAAGACTGATTTGCGTTAGTGAAACACCTTGCAAAAAATGAAGAGGCATCACAAAAGCCATCAGAAGTAACGGCGCGTAGAGGTGGTCTGTTTTGCCAAAACACCAAAAAAAACCTTGCATGAAAAACAGCAAAAGAGCAAGAAGAAACCCTGTTTTAAATTTGCCAATACCCAACAGCATTAGAAAAACACCAGCCACCACCAGCCACCAGAGCACCTCAAAAAACCACCAAGGCGGATATTTTGTAAAAAACGCATAAAAAAAAGTGGGCTGGTAAAATGCTGAATATCCTTCTTGCTGCTGAAGTAAATTACCCCAGTCACGCACCAAAAAAAGCAATGTGGCATAAAAAGCCCGTATGGCCCAAGTGGGTAAATGGGTGTCCTGAAGTATGGTTTGGTGCTGACTGAGATAGCGAAACCTAAAAAAAATCAATACAGATACCCCATACACAAAAGCCAGCCGCCAAGGCATTTGCCAAAGACGGCTCAGGATTTTTTCGCTTGGGTAGTCCAATAATTTTTTATAAAAACTTGGCCAATAATTTTCAACCCAAGGCATGACAACGCCGTTTTTTTGCTCAAAAAACTGGCTGATGTCGCTAACTAAAACCCAAAGAATACATTCTAAAAAAACAAGACATAACAACAAACCTATCCAAGTACGACGGTTTGGCATTACACTTTGGTTAGCTTGATGGCGGCCCACTCTTCCAAACTTTTATGGCCCACAAAAATAAGGTTGTGCGTTTGTGCCGCCTTGATGAGCATGGGAACATCCGTATCATAAAAACCACTCAAAAGCAAAGTGCCACCAATGTGCAACAAACGGCTGTAAATAGGCATTTCTTCTATCAAAATTTCGCGGGTAATATTGGCAATGACCACATCAAATTTTTCGCTTTCAGAAAGTATACTAGCCGTGCCCAAATGTATCTGCATAGGTGTCGCGTTGAGTGCGCAGTTGGCCAGCGCGTTTTCGGTAGCGTTTGAATCGTTATCTATGCCAATCACTTCGTCCGCACCCATTTTGTGAGCCAACATACCTAAAATAGCTGTTCCGCACCCTGTGTCCAGAACCCTTTTGCGGTAAGGCGGAAAAGCCAAGAGGTATTCCATGACGAGCCGCGTGGTTTCGTGGTGTCCCGTTCCAAAAGCCATTTTGGGAGTAATGACGATTTCATAAGGAAAATTGCCAAAAGACTCATGAAATTCAGCCCTTACTACACACTGCCCCGACACAACAATAGGCTCAAAACTAGATTCCCAGATGGCATTCCAGTTTTCCTCTTCCACACGCGTTTGCACATAAGAAAAGTTGTAGCGAGAGGCCAGTTCTTCTAAATCGCTAGTATCGGCCTCGCCTTCAAGCGTAGAGGTCTCAAAACTCTCTTCGTTTTTATCTAAAAAAGTGTCAAAACCGCGCATAGCGAGTTCTGCCTGTATCATTTCAATTTGTTCTGCTGTACAGCTAACAGCTAAATTAACAAAATATCGCATTTACGCAGTTAGATTTTGATTTGTGCAGCAAAATAACTCAAAAACTCTCAAAACAACAGTGTAGAACCGAAAATTATTTCTTGCCCTCTTTAATATTTACAAAAAGGTCTCTTTTTTGAAAATAAACATATAAAATTTGTACTTTTGTATCGTTTATAAAACAA
The DNA here is from genome assembly GCA_004293815.1 of Cytophagales bacterium. GTDB lineage: Bacteria > Bacteroidota > Bacteroidia > Cytophagales > Bernardetiaceae > RDZD01. The sequence goes on from RDZD01000015.1 coordinate 107,105, forward strand.
TTAAGAACTTTTTAAGGTTAAAACTTTATTTTTCATGTTTTGACGCATCTTCACTAAAATAAATACTCAACAGCTCTTTAAATTCTTGGCTAGGACGTATAACTATTGATCCCTGTTAAGAGTTTATACAGTACACTATCAAGTACATTGTTTTTACACATCTAGTTAGCCTAAAAAATGAGATACCTTCTTTTATTCTTGATGCTATTCACGTCCTCCGTGGCTTTAGCGCAGCAGCAGTATAGTTTTGATAACCCCGAAAAAGTACTCTATCTGCTCAGTTCTAAAGGGAAAACGCATTTTCTGATTCAAATTCAGCACCAGACTAAGCCCGAGCTGATTTATGTGGTACATAGGCTCAAAAACTCTGACAAACAGGTTTTGCAAGTTCAAAATGACAAGCAGGGGCTTACTGAGGTGTTAGTTCCGCAAGGGTCTAAGTTAGACAAGAGTTTTTTTATCCAAAGAATGCAGGCTATTTACAAAGATATTGCCAATATCAAAGCCAGCTCCAACAGCCCTGCCGAGTCCGAAGAGTTCTTTAAAAGAGCAGTACTTGGCCTTTAAATACACTTTTTACAGCTCTTAAATAACTCTTCTAATGATAATCAGAAAAATACTTTCCATTCTTTGCCTTCTGTGCTTGGTTTTTATGAGCTATTTGAGCTTAGCACAGTGCCCTGTGGGGCAGTCTGAAGTAGTGCTTATTCTCTACACCGATGACGATCCCACCGAAGTAACCTATTCTGCTACCTTCACACCTGGCGGAACAGTGACAGGCGGTCCCACCTTGCCCGATACCAAGCAAATCATTTCTTTGGGTTGCTTTAATACAGGAGCCACCATCACTATGAGCTTTACCGATTCTGGCGGCGATGGTGTTACTGGCTTCACCGCGCCCACTAATGACTGGTATTTGGGTATTAGAAATGAAAACGGCTGTATTGAGGTGCTCCGAAATGGCGATGCCACAGGCAACATCATTGCGGGCGGTGGCCCTGCTGTCCTCGCCGCGCCTGTTACAAACGTTGCTGTTACCGACCAAGGCTTAAACTGTGGTACGGAAGACTGTGCCAGTAAAGGTCCACTCTGCGTGGATGGACTTTTAAGATTTACGCCAGGGGCTGGTAACGGCATTATAGACGATAATGACTTGGGCGTAGATTACAACTGTAGTGGCTCTCCAAGCTGCTCTGGTTCTTGTTTTGTTTCTTCAGGAGAAAGAAACCCTGGTTGGTTCTTTCTAAAAATAGAAACTTCTGGCGATATCGTTTTTACTATAAATGGATCGCCACCAAGTGATTATGATTTTGTACTCTGGGGACCTTTTGACTCACCTGACTCCTGCGGCGCATCTTTAAACCCTGCCATTGATTGTAGTTTTGCGGGTAGCACAGTGCCAGAAACAGTAAACATTGTGGGCGCAGTAGCTGGTCAATATTATGTCTTGTTAGTCAATGATTTTAGCTTAGAAAACAACTCTTTTACCTTGGAGCAAACAGGAGGCACTGGAACCACCGACTGCTCTATTTTCTGTAGCACAGAACTTGGTCCCAATCGGGTTTATTGCGACTTTGATGACGTAGATAGTTTAAATGCGTCTAAACTTTCGCATGATACCGACTTTGTCTATGAGTGGTTTGTGGATGGTGTCTCACAAGGGCCGCCTACACACACACGCCCAAAGTTTTTGCCCACTCAGCAGTCCTTAGGTGGTATACCCACAACATACCTCTATTTGGTGGAAGTTACTGACACAGTTTCTGACTGTATTGTGCGTGATTCCATGCGCATTACTTTCAATCCTCTCCCTATTAAAACAAGACTCATAGCACCTCAAGACGATTCTTTTTGTCCTGAAGGGAGTACCAATATTCAAATTTTTGCTTCTCAAGATAGTGTCATTTACGAACTACTCAAAAACGGTGTGCCTTATGTCCCACCCGTAAAAGTGATTGGCAATGGCGGCACTATACTTCTACCCACAGGACTCATTACTACTACTACAAACTTCAGCGTCCGAGCCGTTATGGATTCTACGCTCTGTGAAGTAATCATGGACGACACGGTAACAGTTGTTATCAACAGTGCTTTGGATGTCACCAAGGATCCTGACGTAGTAGTTTGTGATGACTCACCGCCTACCCTTGACGCTACAGGACTATTCCCCGCCCCTGTAACGTATCAGTGGTATCAAGATGGGGTACTGTTACCAGGAGCCACTGCAGCCACTTACACCCCTACAGTATCGTCTGTTGGCGGAATCCCCACTACGTATGTGTACATTGTAGAAATTACTGCGCCCTCTTTGGGTTGTTCAGGCTATGACACCATTAATGTACGCTTCAATCCAAGACCTCTAAGTAAAACCATACTGTCAGGAGGCTCTGTATGCGGAGATGGTTCAGCTACTGTGCAAGTACTTTTATCTGATGCTGGTATAAACTATAGCCTGTTAATGTTGCCTGGTGGTTTTCCTATAAGCGGGGGCTTTGCGGGCACTGGTGGAACAATCACTCTTACCACATGGGCTTTCATTACAGATACCACACGCTTTTTGGTACAAGCTACAAACCCCGTGACAGGTTGTAGACGAATATTCCCCGACACGGTCACGGTCATCCACCATCCATTACCAAGTGCAGACATAGGCGGCGGCAGCGAGGTTTGTATTGGTGACAGTGTTGATGTTGGTGTTACT